>JANNXU010000095.1:0-85065 GCA_031409715.1 Gemmatimonadaceae bacterium
CACCCCCGCGACGAGCTGATCCAGCACCTCGGGCGTCAACCCGGCCGGCAACGTCTCCGGTCCCGCTTGTTTCCGTCGAGCCATGCACACCTCCGTCATACAGAGTGATGGCTCATACACAGAATTTCCGACAGACCCGCGCGAGACGCATCGTGCACACCCGCAACCTTGTGTGGGCCGTAGGAACTGCGCTCGCGGGAGCAGTTTCCAGCACTCGATCGCGCGCACCGGCCGCATCCGCCACTCGCGCGCACCGACAGCGTCGCGCCTTTGCGCTTCCGCGACGCCGCGTCATGCAGTTTCCGATGCCCCGCACCACATCCCGCCCGACGCCGCACACGCAGTTCCCCCAGCAGTCCTCTCCGTTTCTTTCCGTTCCCTCTGCGCCTTGGCGTTCTGCTGTCGCTGTTGCGCTTGCCGTAGCTGTTGCCGTAGCCGTTGCCGCTGCCGTTGCTGTTACCGCAGCTGCTCAATGCACCATCAGCGCGAGGCGGTCGGCGTTCCACCCGACCGCCGACACCGGTCCGAGCAGTACTTCACGGACTCCCAGTCCCGCTCCCACTTCTTTCGCCACGTGAACGGACGCCCGCAGGCCACACAGTCCTTGGACGCCCGCTCGGACGGGGGACGCGCTCGGTTGGGACGTTTCGGGGGCATCTCCATCCAAGCCGCTGGCCGGAAGTCCGGTTCCCGGTGCCCTCCGGGCTCCGACCGCAACGCAAATCCGCTGCCGGCTCCTGTACATTTCCCGGATGGCTGACACCCCTATCACGACCGGCGCCTTCAACGACGGCTACATCGCCGAGCAGTTCGAGGCATTCCGCGCCGACCCCGCCAGCGTCGACGAGTCCTGGCGACAGTTCTTCCGGCTCGCCGCCCAGTTCAGCGGCGTGCACGCGTCCACCCCCGCCGGTGGCGTTGACCCCGACCTGCCGCGCCTCGCGGCCTCGGCCGCCTCGCTGGCGCAGAACATCCGGATCTTCGGCCACCTCGCCGTCGCGATCGACCCCCTCGGCACCTCACCCCTCGGGGCCGCCGAGCTGTCGCCGGAGTTCCACCGCATCAGCGCGGCCGACCTCGCCCGTGTCCCCGCTGCCGCCCTCGGCTACTACGACGACCCCCGCTTCAAGACCGCGGCCGACGTCATTGCCATGCTGCGCCGCCGCTACTCGTCCCGCCTCGGGCTGGAAGTCATGCACCTCCCCGACGAGAACGAGCGACTCTGGTTCCGCACCATCCTGCGCGAGGAGCAGCTCACCCGGCCGCTCACCGCCGACGAGAAGGTGGCCATGCTCCGCCGCCTCACGATGGTCGATGGCCTCGAGCGCTTCCTCGGCCGCGCCTATCAGGGCAAGAAGCGCTTCAGCATCGAGGGTACCGATGCCCTCGTACCCATGCTCGACACTGCCATCACCGAGGCCTCCGAACACGGCACGCGGCAGGTCGTGATCGGCATGGCGCACCGCGGGCGCCTCAACGTGCTCACCAATGTGATGGGCAAGCCGTTCGAGAACCTCTTCGCGGAGTTCGAGGGCCGCCATGTCGGCGCCCCCGACCTCGAGACGGGCGACGTGAAGTACCACATGGGCTACGAGGGCTCGCGAGTCGTGCCCTCGGGCGAGACGGTCGGCCTGACGCTCGTCCCGAACCCGTCCCACCTCGAGTTCGCCAACCCGGTCATCAACGGCGTCGCCCGCGCCCGCCAGCGCCTTGGCGGCACCGACGGCACGCGCGACAGCCGCATCGTGCTCACGGTCTGCGTGCACGGCGACGCGGCGTTCATCGGTGAGGGCGTCGTCGCCGAGACGTTCAACATGAGCCGCCTGCGCGGCTTCGAGGTCGGCGGCACGCTGCACATCATCGCCAACAATCAGGTCGGCTTCACCACCGACCCGATCGATGCCCGCAGCACGCACTACGCCAGCGACCTGGCCAAGGGCTTCGACGTGCCGATCGTGCACGTCAATGCCGATGATGCGGAAGCCTGCGTGATGGCGGTGCGCATCGCGATCGCGTATCGCACACGCTTCGGCAAGGATTTCCTGATCGATCTCGTGGGGTATCGCCGGCACGGACACAACGAGACCGACGAGCCGATGTTCACGCAGCCGGAGCTCTACCAGCGCATCAAGGCGCACTCGACGCCGCGCCAGGTCTGGGGCAACCGGCTCGTGTCCGACGGCATCATGACCAAGGCCGATGTCGACGCGATCGACGCCGACTTTGCCACGCAGCTCGAAACCATCTTCGATCAGGTGCGGAAGCAGGACGAGACGCACGAGGAACCGCTCCCCAACCCGCCCGCGCCGGCGCCGGTGGCGACCACGGTTCCCGCCGACCGTCTGCGTGCCTTGAACGAGGCACTGCTCACCTGGCCCGCGGATCTGGTCGTCAACCCGCGCCTCGCCAAGACGCTCGAGCGCCGTCGCGAGGGGCTCGAGAAGGGCATCGACTGGGGCCACGCCGAGTCGCTGGCGTTCGGCACGCTGATCCAGGACGGGGTGCATGTGCGCCTCACCGGGCAGGATGTCGAGCGCGGCACGTTCAGCCATCGCCAGGCGGTGCTGCATGACGCGAACACCGGCGCGACGTACACGGCGCTGCAGCATGTGCCCGGCGCCAGGGCGTCGATGGAGATCGCGAACAGCCCGCTCAGCGAAACGGCTGTGATGGGTTTCGAGTACGGCTTCAGTACCGCGGCACCGGACACGCTGGTCTGCTGGGAGGCGCAGTTCGGTGACTTCGCCAACGTCGCCGCGCCGATCATCGACCAGTTCATGGTCTCGGATCGGGCCAAGTGGAACCAGGACAACGGTCTCGTACTGCTGCTGCCGCACGGCTACGAAGGGCAGGGGCCCGAGCATTCGTCGGCCCGCCTCGAGCGCTTCCTGCAGCTCTGTGCCGACGGCAACATGACCGTGGCGTATCCATCCACGCCGGCGCAGTACTTCCACCTCCTCCGCCGGCAGGCGCTGCGCACGTCGCGCCGCCCGATGGTGCTGATGCAGCCGAAGTCGATGCTGCGCCTGCCCGAGGCGATGAGCGTGATCGGCGATCTCGCCGACAGCGGCTTCAGGCCGGTGATCGACGATGCCGCCACCGCCGGCCGCGAGGACAAGGTCACCCGCCTCGTCGCCTGCACCGGCAAGATCTACCACGAGATCCGCGCGGCACAGCCGGGCGAGCACGTCGCCCTCGTGCGCATCGAGGAGCTCTATCCGTGGCCCAACACGGCGATCGGTGCGGTGATCGACCGCTACCCGAACCTCACCGAGGTGGTGTGGACGCAGGAGGAGCCGAAGAACGCCGGCGCCTGGACGTTCGTCGAGCCGCGCATGCGCATGGCCACCGGCAACGCCCTCGCGTTGCGCTACATCGGTCGTCCCGAGCGGGCCAGCCCGGCCGAGGGGCACGAGGCGTCGCACAAGGTGGAGCAGGCGCGCATCATCGCCGATGCACTGGCACCGGCCGCCACTCCGCCGTCGGACGCACCGGCCGGTAGGCCACGGAAGGCGTCGGCCGCGCGCTGAGTCGGTCCGCTCGCGAGGCATGTACCTTCACTGCACGGCGCGCCCATCGCCAGCATGACGACGGGCGCGCCGCTGTGCGATGGGTCCCCGCGGTTCACGGTCTTTCACGTTCCACCACAGCGATGCTGAACTCCCTGCGTTCGACCGTTCGTCGTGCCGTGACCCTGGCGGCGCTCGCCACGCCGTCGCTGCTTGCCGCGCAGCAGGGCGCCGTCGCGCTGCACGACATCGCCGGCGCACTCGGCACGACCGGGCGGGTGCTGATGATCGGGGCCCATCCGGACGACGAGGACACGCAGCTCCTCGGCTGGCTCGCACGCGGTGCGAAGGTCGATGCCGCCTATCTCTCGCTCACCCGCGGCGATGGTGGCCAGAACGCCATCGGCAACGAACTGGGTGAGGCGCTCGGCGCGATCCGCACCGAGGAACTGCTCGCCGCGCGCCGCATCGATGGAGCCCGGCAGTTCTTCAGCCGCGCCTACGACTTCGGGTTTTCCAAGACCGCCGAGGAGACCTATCGCCACTGGCCGCGCGACTCGGTGTTCGGTGACGTCGTGCGCATCGTGCGCGCCTTCCGACCGCACCTGATCGTGGCCGTGTTCAGTGGAACGCCGCGCGACGGACATGGGCATCACCAGGTGTCGGGCATGCTGGCGAAGGAGGTGTACGAGTCGAGCATGGACACGGTGCGCTTCCCCGTCGCGACGTACGGCGCCCCATGGACCGTCTCGAAGTTCTACCGCGCGGCGCGCTTCAATGCGGCTGGTGCGACGCTCAGGATCGACGTCGGCACCTACGATCCCATTCGCGGCGAGGGGCTGGGCGAGATCGCGGGACAGAGCCGCAGCCAGCATCGCAGCCAGGGCTTTGGTGTCGCGCAGCCGCGTGGCACGCTGGCGGACTTCGTGCGCCTCGAGGCGTCGCGCGTGACCGACGTCGCGAATGCCGCGAAGGAGACCGGCATCTTCGACGGCATCGACCCGCAGCTCTCTCGCTTTGCCGCGGGCACGCCACCGGCGCTGCGCCCCGTCTTCGACAGCCTCACGCGTGCGCTCGCGACGCTGCGCACACAGGTGGACGTGCAGTCGCCGTGGAATGCGCTGCCCCGCATCGATGCCGCGAATCGTCTGCTCACCCGCTGGTGCACCGGCGGCGATCCAGCGCGCAGTGCCGTCTGCCTCGGCGATGATCCGGTGCCCGCGTCACTCGCTCCCGCCGAGGCCGATCGTGTCCTCAGCGCCCTGCGCACCTTCCGGCAACTCCAGGAGCTCGGCGCCGCCAGCAGCGGCCTGCTGCTCGAGGCCACGGTGAACCGCAAGTTCATGGCCGAGGGCGATACCGCCTCGCTCACGATCCGTGTCACGAACCGCAGCCCGTTCACGGCGCGTGTGGCGGTGTTCACGCCGACCACCACCGAAACGCCGCCGCCGAAGGACTCGATCGCGCCGGGCGACGCGTACGTGACCACCCTCCCGCTGCCGTCGTATCGGCGCTCGGCCCCGTGGTGGCTGCACCGACGCAGCGACGACTCGATCGCCGCACTCGGCAACGCCATCGTCGAACCCGTCGCGCGCCGCGGCGACATGTTCGTCGAGCCCGCCGCCACCGTTGACGAGGAGACGCGCGCGGCTCGGCCACATGCCTCGGTGCCGGCACTGGTGAACGGCGTGCAGGTGCAGCTCACCGCACCCATCACCTGGCGCCGTATCGACGAAGTGCGCGGCCAGCTCGACAGCCCGGTGCTGTTCGTGCCGCGCGTGGCCGTGGCGATCGAGGGCGGCACGGCGGGCTACGTGCGTGCCAACACGCCGTTCTCGCGCGTCGTCACGGTGCGCGTCGCGGCGCACGGAGCGCTCGCAGGCCCGGCCACCGTCACGCTGACGGTGCCGCGTGGCATCACGCTCGACTCCGCCGCGCGCACCGTCACCATCGCCGCCGGCGACGAGATCGAGGTGCCCTTCCGCGTCAGCGGTCGCCTCGCCGCCGGACGCCATGTGCTGAGTGCCAGCGTCAGTGCCCGCGTCGGCAGCGAGGTCGTGACGTATGCCATGGGCTATCAGGCCATCGAGTACCCGCACATCCGCACGCAGCTGCTCTACCGTCCCGCCGCGATCGCGCTCGAGGCGGTCGAAACGGCTCCGATGCCATCCGGACTGGTGGGCTACATCACCGGCCTCGCCGACAACGTCGCACCGATGCTCGCACAGCTCGGCGCGACCGTCGAGACGCTGCCCGCGGCGACGATCACGCCTGCCGCGCTGTCGCGATTCTCGGTGATCGTCGTCGGCCCGCGCGCACTCGAGGCGCAGCCCGCCCTCGCCGCGCGCATGCCGGCACTGCAGGCGTGGGTGCGCAACGGCGGGACGATGATCGTGCAGTACCAGCAGGCCGACATCGCCCGCCCGGGCATGGCACCGTTCCCGCTGACCTTCGCGCGACCCGCCGCACGCGTGACCGAGGAGGACGCCGACGTGCGCGTGCTCCGCGCCGACAGCCCGCTGCTGACGCGGCCCAACCGCATCGGCCGCACCGACTGGGCCGGCTGGGTGCAGGAACGCGCCACCTACATGCCCACCACCGCCGACAGCGCCTACACCGCGGTGCTCGGCATGCACGATCCCGGTGAACCGGAGAATGCGAACGCGCTGCTCACGGCGAAGATCGGCAAGGGCACCTACGTGTTCACCACGCTGGCACTGTTCCGGCAGCTCCCCGCCGGCGTTCCCGGTGCCGCACGACTGTTCGTGAACCTCCTCAACGCCGGCGCGACCACTGCGGCGCCGCGCACCCGGCCGACGCCGTGATCTTGCGTCGGGTGGCAACGGCAACGGCAACGGCACACAGCATATCGCAGAACTGCACAGCCGCCGAACGGCACAGCCGCTGAACTGCTCGACTACTCAACGCTGAACTGCTGAACGCTGAACTGCTGAACTGCTCAACGCAAAAGGGCGAACAGCCGCAAAACAGCGGCTCTGTGTGGCCGGCCGAGGTGTGCGTGGCGCGTCACATCGGCCAAGGCTTTGGGAACGGCAACTGCACACCGCTGTTCCCACAGCTGTCCTGCATGACCGTGTGCGGAGCGAAGGCCGCTGCCGCGCCTTGCCGCCCCGCGCAGTTTTGCGGCTGTTCGCCCTTTTGCGTTCTGCTGTTCCAGCTGTTCCAGCAGTTCCAGCTGTTCCGCGGCTGTTCCGTTCTGCGGCTGTTCAGTTCTGCGATATGCTGTTCCGCTGTTCCGTCGCGCTCACCGTCCTGCGACAGTCCGTTCCAAAGCTCGCCGGCACCGTCGACCCCAGCCGGCCAGGGGACAGGAACGCAGCGCCCGCTGGCGCGAGTGCGTTTGCGGTGGCATGGTCTCCCTGACCCCAGCCCACCCGGAGCATTGATGTCCTGCGTACGAAACCTCCTCCTCCTCGCCCTCACCGCCGGCACGCTCGGCGCTCAGGCCAGCCCCACCACCGGCGTCACGCACGGGCAGCGCGTCAAGCGCCTCGCCATCCGTAATGCCCTCGTGATCGATGGCAATGGCACGCCCACGCGCGGACCGGTGGACATCATCGTCGAGGGGAACGTCATCACCGAGATCGTCGCCCTCGATCCCGTCGCGCTGCGCGCCGGCCGGAGCCGACGTGCCCCTGCCGACGCCGAGATCGATGCCACCGGCAAGTACGTCCTCCCGGGGCTGATCAACAACCACGCCCACATGCAGTCCAACCGGAGCGGCCAGTCCCTGGACGGCTTCGAATACAACCACAAGATCTGGCTCGCCAACGGCATCACCACCGTGCGCGAGGTCGGTGCCGAGAGCGAGTCGCTGAGCGTGGCATTGCGCGGACGGTCGGCGCGTGGCGAGATCGTGGCGCCGCGCATGTTCATCTATCCCTTCTTCGATCGCGGCAACATCAACACGCCGGCCGAGGCCCGGGCGCGCGTGCAGCAGATGAAGAAGCTCGGTGTGGATGGCATCAAGATCGGCGGCATCCAGCGCGACCTCATGGAAGCCATGATGGACGAGGCGCACAAGGTCGGCCTGCGCGTCGCCCATCACGTCGGCGTGGAGGAGACGAACGCCTGGGACGACGTGAAGTTCGGCACCACCACCATCGAGCACTGGTACGGCATCCCCGACGCGGCGATTCCGAACCTGCGCCAGAACTTCCCCAGCGACTACAACTACTCCGACGAGACCGACCGCTTCCGCTGGGCTGGCCGGCTCTGGCGTGAGGCCGATCCCGTCATCCTCGACTCGCTCTTCACCGCGATGGTCAAGGCCAAGGTCGCATGGGTGCCGACGATGGATATCTACGAGGCCAGCCGCGACCTGCAGCGCGCCCAGACGCAGCCCTGGTTCCAGGATTACCTCCACCCGTCGCTCGCCAATTACTTCAAGCCCGATCCCGCGAACCACGGGTCGTACTTCATCGGCTGGAGCAGCACCGACGAGGTGTACTGGAAGGAGAACTACCGCATCTGGATGAATGCCCTGCGCACGTTCGAGCGGAAGGGCGGCCTGATCGGCTGCGGTGACGACGCCGGGTTCATCTACGAGCTCTACGGCTATGCCCTCGTGCGCGAGATGGAGCTGCACGCCGAGGCCGGCTTCCACCCGCTGAAGGTGATCGAGCACTGCACCGGCAACAACGCGCGCATCCTCGGCGAGGAATCGCGGCTGGGCCGAGTGCGCGTGGGCTGGATGGCCGACCTGATCGTGGTGGACGGCAACCCGCTCGAGGACATCAAGGTCCTGTATGCCGGCGGCACCGCCGCGATGCGCGACGGGAAGGAGGTCCGCACCCTCGGCAGCGAGTGGATCATCAAGGACGGCATCCCCTACAACGGGCCGCGGCTCCTGCGCGAAGTGAAGGCGATCGTGGACGCGGCCAAGCAGCGCGTGCGGCAGTAGCGCGGCCACGCCGTGCGGCCGTGACGGACATGGGGGACGGTGGCCCCCTGCGTGTCATCTCACTGGCTCCGTGGCGCTCGCGCTGCGGGGCCAGTCGCGCGCCGCAGGCAACCCATGGAGGATCGCAGGATGAGACCGACACACGCGCATCGCCCCGTCATGTTCGCCCTCGCGCTCGCCGCCACCGCGGCGGGCCGGCCGCTGCTGGCACAGGTCACCGAGGTGACCCGCCGTCCCATCGCAGACGTCACCCACCTCACCTTCGGCAATCTCTGCGAGGACCGGTTCGTGATTCGCAACGACGGCCCGACGGCGGTGTCGCTCGAGTACGCCGTGGCGAAGGGTACGCAGCACTTCCCGCTCACGCTCGCCGGTCGCGAGCTGGTGGAGCTCGAGTCGAAGGCGAAGGAACCGCTCGAGCTCTGGGTGGATGGCAAGCTCGTCGCGCAGGCGGAAAAGGAGGGCCGCAAGTGTCGCGACGTACAAGGCAATTCCTCGGTCGCCGTCGCGGCGCTCAACCCGGTCGAGTCGCGTGATGAGCGACGTGGTCAGAGTCGGGGCGGCATCGGGCTCGGCTTCGGGCTGCCCTACTACGACCCATGGTACAGCCCGTTCGGGTACGGCTACGGTTTCGGCATGCGTCCCTACTACTCCGGGTTCTACGGCATCCCGATCATCATCGGGGGTGGTATGCGGACCGGCGGCGGGCGCCGCCGCTGAGTGTGGCCCACGCCGCGGGACAAGCTGTGACAGTCTGGCGCGGCGCCCCCGGCACGGTGGGCGCCGCGTCGCGTATCGGCCTGAACGATTTCGTCGCGTCACGACGATTCGGACACCGGTCGGCGTCAGTCGCCCTGTGTCACGATGCCCCAAACCACAGCGGCGGTCGATGATGGCGTAATGCGACGTTCAGCCGTACCATAGGAGACGCACCCAACCCAGATCCGTGCTTCTTCCGTGTGACATCGACGACCGCTATACGCTGACGGAGGAGCTCGGGCACGGCTCGCACGCCATCGTCTATCGCGCGCTCGATCGCCATCTCGATCGCGAGGTGGCGGTCAAGGTGCTGCGCGAAGAGCTCGTCGGTTCCACCGCCAGCGAGCGCTTCCAGCGCGAGATCCGCGTCACCTCGCGGCTCGAGCATCCGCACATTGCCCATGTCTACGGCACGGGCAGTTTCATGGGCAAGCCGTACTTCGTCATTGCGCTGGCGCGTGGCTCCACGCTCGGCGAGCGGCTGGCCCACGAGCATCAGCTGCCCGTTGCGGAGGCCATCGCGATCGCCCGGCAGGTGGGCAGTGCGCTGCAGCATGCGCACGCCGCGGGCATCATCCATCGCGACGTCAAGCCGGAGAACATTCTCCTCACCCCCGACGGTGCGCTGCTGTCCGACTTTGGCGTCGCGCGCTCCACCGACCAGCTCCCCGGCACGCTCGCCACCTCCGCCGGCACCGCGGTCGGCACGCTGCAGTACATGAGTCCCGAGCAGCTGTGCGCCGAGAAGGACATCGACGCCCGCTGCGACCAATACGCGCTGGCGCTGGTGCTGTACGAGATGCTGGCCGGTGTGCCTGCGCATGTGGCGGCCAATGCCGAAGGCCTGCGCGGCCTGCGGATCGTCGGGCAGCACGCCCCCGTGCGTGCCCACCGGCCAGCGGTGCCCGATCAGGTCGACGAGGCCATTCAGCAGGCGCTCGCGCCCGCACCCGCCGACCGCTTTACGAGCATGTCGGCCTTCATCGCGGCGCTCGACGTCGGAGGAAACTCCGCCTCGTATCGCGTGAGTGCGACGACGCTGGCGGCAGTGCACTCCAGCGCAGGCAATGCGCGCGCGGCCGCGGCGACGGTGCGTCGCCGGGTGATGGTGGGCGCGGCGGTCGCCGTGGCCGGGAGCGTGATGGCGTGGTATGTGGTGCAGCGCACGCCGCGTGCTGCCGCGAATCCATCGTTCGACTCCACCAGCTTCACGGTGGTCGCCAATGGCGACACCGCTGTGGCGCGCGCACTGGCCATCGAGCTCGAACTCTGGTCCCCCGACATCGAGGCGACAGTCGCCGGTGCGTCCGCGGCCAAATCGGGGGTGGTGCTCGAGACGCGCGTGACGACGGTTCCCAACGGAATGCGGGCGGCCGTCCAGCTCCGGCCGGCCAGCGCGCGATCATCGGTCAAGTCGCGGACCGTTCACGTCACGCTGCCCGTCGCCGCCGCGCCCCGCGCCGACTCGCTCCGGCTGCTTGCCGCGCGCGTCCTGATGGCACGGCTGGTGGACCCCGACTCCGTCGAACTCCCCGATGCCGTGCTGGAGCATCCCGAGGCCGCGTTGCGCCGATACGGCGAGGGCTGGGTGGCATTGCTCGCCGGCAACCTGCCGCAGGCGGATGCGGCGTTCGTCGATGCGGCCCGCACGGGCAGCCTGCCGCAGGCCGCACTCTGGCGTACGACCGTCGCATCGTGGTTGCAGCCGAAGGCTCCGGCCGCATGGCGCGAATCGGCCGCCAATGCACAGGTCCTCGCCCGCCTGCTCTCCCGGCGCGACTCGCTGCTGGGTGAGGCGCTCCTGTATCGGGCGAGCGACCGGATGCCGGACTCCTGCGACGCGTATGCGCGCGCGACTCGTATTGCGGGGGGCTCGTTTGCGGCGTGGTATGGACTCGGTGAGTGCCTGCGGGTGGATTCGATCGTGGTGCTGGATCGCGCGGCGAGTCCGTCCGGGGCTCGGTTCCGTACGTCGCGATGGGGGGCGGAGGCGGCGTACGAGGAAGCCATTGCGCGGCTGCCGTCGGCCGATCTGGTGCACCTCTTCGAGCGACTGCCCGCCGTCACCTTGGCGCTCAACGGCACCAAGCGCGTCGGCATGCTCCCCGGAGATCAGGGGCGAAAGTCATATGCCGGACTGCCGGCGCTGAGTGGTGACACGGTGGTGGTGTATCCCTTGCCGCAGGAAAGCGCGGACGCCGCACTGCCGGTGCCGCCGAGTTATCAGGCCGCGGTGCGACGCCTGCGGGCGCGATTGCTGGAGTTGACGGGCGCGCTGGCGCGCAGGGCGCCACGGAACCTCGCGGCACAGCTCACACATGCGAATGCGTTCGAGTTGGCCGGCGTGCTGATGGCCGGCCCCGGCGAGTCCGCGCTGACGGTGTTGCAGCGCGCCCTGCCGCTGGCGCGCACACCGACGGACTCCATCGGTGTGCGCCTGGCGATGCTGCGCATCTACCTGCGCCTCGCCGACTTCCGCACGGCAGGGTCGGTGGCGACCACACTGCTCCGCGCCGCCGGCAACCCGTCCCCACCCGACGCCGAGCGCCTGGCGCCCGTTGCGCTGCTGACCGGGCAGCGGCCCCTCGCCGAGTCACTGGTCGTCCGCGGGCTGGCCGTCAGTGCCGAACTGTCGGATGGACTCCCGCCAGCGGCGGCGTCGGCGGTGGCGCGCTATCGGGTGTCTGCGGCACTCGGTCCCTGCTCCGAGCTCGGCGCACAGCGACAGGCAGCGGTTGACGCGCTGCGGAACACCTTCGCGGAAGCGGAGCGCAACGCCAAGGAGGACGAGTTTCTCTCGGCTGCCGACTGGTCGCGGTTGCCCTGCGCCGGTGCCAGTCTTCCCTCGCGGGCTCCGGCCACCGACCCATTCATCCGCGCCAGACTCGCCCTGAACGCCGGTGACATCAAGGCGGCGCGGCGTATTCTGCAGGAGATGCGCAGCGGGCGCGATGGGGCCTCGGCGGCCTCGATGGCGTGGGATACGCGCTTCCTGGAGCTGTCCATGCTGTTGCAGGCGCAGGACACGGCGGGGGCGGTCGCGACCCTCGGCAGTGCACTGGAGGGATTCAGCGCAACGATGGACTACGTCCTGCGCGATCCCGGGCAGGCTGCAGGGCTGCGGAACAGCCTGGCGATGTGTGACGCGCTGCGGATGCACGTCGCAGCGCTGGGAGGTCCAGGTGAACGATGTCGTGATGCGACGGCCGCATTGCGCGTGACTGGGCGGCAGTGAGGGAGCAGGCAGACGCGGTGATGCTGGACACACGTTCTCAATGGAGGTGCCCTGTGCGGATTCGATCGCTGGTGCTTGGCGCGGGACTGCCCCTGCTCGTGATGAGCTGCAAGCCTTCCGGGTTGGTGCAAGGGGCGGAGTGCAAGGTCAGCGATACCGCAGCGGGTCGCTGCCTGAACCTGCTCCCGGCAGGCTGGGACAAATGGGAAGGAACCGAGCTCCGCGCGCTGGAGCTGAGCATGGACGATGTGGCGAAGTTTCTGCAGCTGACGAGGGTGGAGCAGCGGCGGGAAGGCGGAGCCTGCGACGATCGGTCAAATCGGCAGGTGGTGACGTATGAGGCGCCACAAGACCTCCAGCGCATGCCGTCGACGGGAACCGGTCAACGTGATCTCGTCGTCGCCATCTTCACGTCGAAGAAGGCGGGCAACGGCTGCCCCGACAAGCGGTATGGCATTGCGCCCGACCCGAAGAACAAGAAACGGCTCTACCAGTTCATCACGGTGCGTACCGAGGCGGTGATGGGTCATCCCACGGGCAAGTTCAAGATCGGGACGTATCGGGCGTGGGCGCTCACGAAGAATCAGGGGAACGTGTACACACTCGATTCGCTCGGCGGTGGCGACTACGTGAGCTGCAACCACGACAAGGTGTATCAGCCCGCAGCGCTCGGCTTCTACGGATGCGATGGACTGGACTCACTCACGACATCCGGCGCGCGCGCGGCGCGTTCGATCTACGGCGACGGCTCCGTGGTGAGCATCTCGTGGAACGTCGCGAACCTCATGCGACGCGACCGATCAGGTGCGTGGGGGGTGCTGGCGTTCCTGCGAAGCTTCTCCTTCGAAGAATTGCCAGCCTGGGGCCGGTGCGGCAACATGGGCTGCTGCGCGGCGGAGTAGCCGCAGACGCGTCGAGTCATCGTGCCATGCAACGGCGTCCCACCGCGTTCGGTAAAGGCTGATCGTGAGTCAGTCTCATGATGGATCACAGCTGTCTCACACGCTTCCCGGAGAATTCAATGCGGTTCCAGCGATGTGCCGCCCTTGCTGTCATCATCAGCTCGAGCGCTGGCTGTAATGCGGGATCGAAGCGACCTGAGCCAGCAGCCCCGGGGCCCGCTGCAACGGCCCACGCCATGGAGGCACGCGTGACACCGTGCAAGCCCGTCGGAGGCCTCCCCGAGTCCTGCAAGAACTTGCTCCCGGAGAATTGGAACGAGGTGGGTGCAGATCAGGATTTGCTCGGGCGGCTCGCTCTCGTGTTGAAAGCCCTGCAGGAGAGTCTGCCACCGGAAGGCTTCACCGCCGTTCGAGTCGCTGGTGCTGAATGCCGACTCCTCGACCAGGCGCAGCAGCAGCGCACGGTCCGCGTGCTGCTCGAGGCACCAGACGACATGCAGCGGTTTCCTGAGGGTGGCACGAAAGGGCGGGATCTCGTGGCGGGGTTTCTGACCTCGACGGCGGACCAGGAGAACTGCTGGGAATCACGGTACGGCGTGGTCAGGCGGTACGATGGATGGGATCGCGAATTTCATTTCATCAGCGTGAGAACCCGTGACGCGACGCTGCCGGAAACCGACCCGCTCAAGGAGGATGTGGCGATCGGCTTCTGGAAATCATGGTCGCTGTATTCAAAGCCGGATCCAGTCAATCCACGCAAGAAGGTCTACATGCTCGACGAGCTGCGCCGCGGTGCATACGTGCGCTGCGGAACGCCGCATCTGGAGGAGAAGGGCAGAGTCAACTTCATCGATTGCACCACGCTGACCACGTTGAGCGACTCTGCAACGAAGGCAGCAGGCGTCGTGGGGATCAGCAGCGTCACCGGTGCGAGCGTTGTGGCGATATTCGCGAGATTGATGGAGCAGTACAGAGTCGCCGACACCGCACTGCTCCGGAAGCTGCGGATCGAGGGCCCGGGCGTCGAGTCGGCCTGGGGCCGCTGCGGCAACCTCGGCTGCTGCGCCGCGGAATAGCGTCCTCCGCGTGTCACGAGCGGCAGCCCGGACCACCGCTGCACCCACCCGCACTCCCAAACCGCGGCGCCCGGCTGAATCACCGGACGCCGCGGTCGCGTATCGCACCCGACGCCCACCGCCGCGCCATCATTAGAATCCCTCCGTCGCCGCGCCTCGCACCGCGCACCGGCGCCGACACCGCAGCACGCCCGACCGGCGATTCCGCCGCCGGACCTGCGCCCTGCGGACCGCACCAGCCCACCCCACGTGCCTCCCGTCCTTCCCTGCGACATCGATGACCGATACACCGTGCACGCGGAGCTCGGCTACGGCTCCCATGCCATCGTGTACCGCGCCACCGACCGGCTCCTCGGTCGCGATGTCGCCCTGAAGGTCCTCCGCCCGGAACTCGTCAACTCCGACGTCAGCGAACGGTTCCGCCGCGAGATCCGACTCACCGCACGCCTCGAACACCCGCACATCGCCCGCGTCTATGGCACCGGCGAGTGGGATGGCCTGCCCTACTTCGTCACCGCTCTCGCCCGCGGCTCCTCCCTCGCCGACCGCCTGCAGCGCGAGCACCAGCTGCCCCTCGACCAGGCCGTCCGCATCGTCCGCGAGATCGCCACCGCCCTCGCCTACGCGCATGGCGAGGGCGTCGTCCATCGCGACGTGAAACCGGCCAACATCCTGCTCACCGCCGACGGCGCCCTGCTCACCGACTTCGGCGTCGCCCGCGTCTTCCAGGACACCGCCCTTTCCAACGTGACCTCCACCGGCGCCATCGTCGGGACGGTCGCCTACATGAGCCCGGAGCAGATCTGCGGTGAGCCGGTGGATGAACGCAGCGATCAGTACGCGCTGGCGCTGGTGCTGTATGAGATCCTCGCCGGGGTGCCGCCACACGTCGCCGCCACCACCGAGGGACTGCGTGGACTGCGCGTCCTCGGACAGCAGCAGCCGGTGCGCACGCACCGCCCCAGCGTGCCCGCCGTCATCGACGAGATCCTCAACCAGGCCCTCTCGCCCGCCGCCGCCGACCGCTTCCATTCCATGGCGGAGTTCGCTGCCGCGCTGGATCTCAGCAGCGACATGCTCAAGTCGGGCACACGTTTCGTGGCACCCGCCGGACCGGTCCGTCGGAGCGGCGAGACCACCGCGACCACGGCAGCCATGCCACGCCGTCCGATGCCTCGCGCCTGGATCGCCGGCGCACTCGCCGTGGTCGGTGTGCTGACTCTTGGAGCCCTGGCACTGGCGAAGTTCCGGACGTCGTCCGACGCGGCCGTACCGGATGCCGACTCCGGCCGCTTCGCCATCGTCGCCGACGGCGACCGCACTCGCACCGATCCGATCATGCTCGCGCTCGCCGCCGAGCTCGGCGCATGGCAGGGCGTCACGGCCACCACCGACGAGAGCGATGGCGCGACCGTGCTCGCCACGCGTGTCACCCCCGCAGATGGTGGCATCACGGCCGTCGTGACGGTGCGGCGCCCCGACGGCGCGTCACAGCCGGCGGGCGCGGTGCAGGTGCACTTCCCGTTGGCGGCAAAACTCGATCCGGACTCGCTCCGGATCCTCGCGGCGCGCGTGCTGGTCGCATCGCTCGTCAGCCCGGACTCGATCGAGTTGCCGTACGGCGTCCGTCAGCGTCCCACCGCCGCCGTGCGCCAGTACGCCTCCGCGTGGCTGAAGCTGCGCGCGGGACATCTCGATGAAGCCGAGCGCGATTTCGCGGGCGCTGCCCCAACGCTGCCGCAGGCGGCGCTCTGGCAGGCGCTGGTCGGTTCGTGGCGCCAGCCACAGTCGGTCGCAGCCTGGCGCGACGTGGCCTCCGAGGCGGCGCGCGGGAGCGACGCGCTCTCGCCGGCGGACTCGCTGCTGGCCATCGCCCTGCAGCATCGCGCTGCGGACCGCATCGGCGACGGGATCGCTGCGCTCACCGAAGCGACCCGCCTCGCCGGCGACCGCTTCGCCACGTGGTACACGCTCGGCGAGGCACTGCGATTCGACGACCGGGTGATCGTCGATCGCACCAGCCCCACCGGGGCCCGCTTTGCGTCGTCGTGGTGGGCTGCGACGGAAGCCTATCGTCGCGCGATCGAACTGCTGCCGACCGACGGGCTCGTCACCCTCTTCAGCCACCTGCCCACGACCGCCTTCGCGCTCAACGGCTCGCGGCGCGCCGGGCGGCTGGTCGATGATGGCGAGCAGTACGCCGGCCTGCCCAGCGCGAGTGGCGACACGGTGCTCGTCTTCCCGATGCCGGTGCGGGTCTTCACGGCTGGGTCAGCCAAGGTCCCCGACACCTACCAGCGTGCCATCCGGACCGGTCGTGCGCGTCTGCTGCAGCTCGCCACCGCGCTGGCGCGACGCGCGCCACGCAGCGTGGTCGCGCAGCTCGCCTACGCTCGCGCCCTCGAGTACAGCGGCATGCTCACTGCCACCAGCGGCACCACCTCGGCACTCTCGACCCTCGACTCCGCCACGAAGCTCGCACGCACCCGCGAGGATTCGCTCGACGCCGGCACCTCGGAGATGCGTGTGCGGCTGCGGCTGGGCGACTTCGCCGGCGCGCGCAGCGTCTCCACGAGGCTGCTGCAGCAGGCGGCGTCCGCCTCGCCCGACGCCGCGTCACGACTCGCCTCGATCGCCATGCTCGTCGGACGCGCCGCGCTCGCGGAGTCGCTGCTGGTGCGCGCCAACGCGCTCGCATCGAACCGGAGTGACGGTGTGCCCGAGGCAGTGGCCACCGCCATCGCGCGCTACACCATCGGATCGGCCAGCGGCGACTGCGCGGCGCTCTCGGCGCTGCGCGCCACGGCCGTCAGCGCGCTGCAGTCGTACTACTCGCGCGCCGAATTGCGGGTGGCGGTGCAGCGCTGGATCACGCCGGGCGACTGGATGCGCATCACCTGCCCATCTGCACCACTGCCTGAGGGGGCCGAGGCGAGCGATCCGCTGCTGCGTGCCGTCTCGGCGCTGCAGTCGGGTCAGGCCTCGAGCGCCGGCGCTGCGATCCGCGCCATGGCTGCCGGCCGTGATGGTGCGTCGACCAGCGCAGTCGCCTGGGACACGCGCTATGCCGAGTTGTGGCTGCTCGTCCAGGCCGGTGACACGGTGAGCGCGCGTGAACAGCTCGGTGGCGCTCTGGACGAGATCAGTGCAACGTTGGACTACATCCTGTTCGATCTTGCGCAGGGAGCTGGTCTGCGGCGGTCACTGGCCATGTGTGGGGACATCGCGGTCCCCGGAAGCACTCGGCCGTCGCGGGAGAAGTGCCGGGATGCGCTGCGGGCACTCTCCGGCGGTTGAGGAGAGCGCCGCGCCCCGAGGCGCAGGCTCACGCAGGTCCAACGGTCGAACCCCTCGTGGAGATCACTGATATGCGAATGCTCGTGCTGGTCAGTCTGGCAGCGCTGCAGGGACCGATGTCCGTCGCCTCGGCGCCAGCGAACGGACCCACCCGTGCCGGATGCACGATCACGGATGGCGGCGGCGGCTGCTCCAACCTCCTGCCGGCCAACTGGACCTCGCGGCGCGACGGTGACCTCGCGGGACTGCTCGCGCAGCTGCAATCGATGCCGATGCAGTCGGCCGAGGCGGTGCAGCAGCGCAGGGCCGGCTGCGGCTCGATCGAGGTGCGCCTCAGCGCACCGGCAGCGATGCTCGAGTTTCCCGACGACGGCACCCAGGGCCGGCAGGTCGTGAGCCACGTGATGGTGGTGCAGGGTGATGGCGACTGCGCCGAGTCACGGTACGGATTCTCCCGCAACGACAACGGGTGGACGAGTGCGATCCAGTTCATCGCCGTCACCACCGGCGATGCCCGCGGCCGCAAGGGAAAGGACAGCGACATCGGCACGTGGGACGCGTACGGCATCATGATGCGCACCGGCAATGATGGCGCGCCGGTCTATCGCCTGCGTCGCATCAAGAGCGGTCGTTTCGTGCTCTGTGGTCAGGAACACACCGGTCCCGATCAGGTGGCCTTCATCGGCTGCACGGGCGGACAGGCGGCGCATGACGCCGCGAGTCACGGTACGGTCGGCAGCGCTCTCGATGACGCGCTCGATCGCGTGCACCGTGGCGGGCCGAGCGGGACACTCAGTGGGTTGAGCTTCGATCCATTCGATGATCCGGCATGGGCGCGATGCGGCAACCTCGGCTGCTGCGCTGCCATCTGAGGCACGCAGGCCGTCGTCCGGCTCAGGTCACCGCGCGGTGCGAAAGCGCCGCGCGGCGATCACGCCGCCGATGAATCCACCCAAGTGTCCCTGCCAGCTGATGCCGGGCGCACCGGGCAGCACACCGAACACCATCCCACCCCACACCGTCGCCACCAGCACGCTGAGCGCGATGCTGCCGAGGCTGCGCGCATACCAGCCGCTCAGCAGCAGGAAGCCGAGGTAGCCGAAGATCACGCCGCTGGCGCCGACGTGCACGCTGAACGGCGGCCCCAGCGCCCACGCGGCAAGACCGCTGCAGAGCGCGGCGATCACCGTGACCGTGCCGAAGTGGCGCCGGTCACGCAGCATCACCAGCCAGCCGAACAGCAGGAACGGGAGCGTGTTGGCGATGAGGTGGTTCAGGTTCGCGTGCAGCAGCGGCGCAACCACGATGCCCACCAGCCCCGCCTCCGTCCGCGGCACGATCCCGAAGCGAAGCAGCGCGCCGCCCAGCAGCGTGTTCACCGCGAACGTCGCCCAGAGCACAGTGACCGACGCACCGAGCGTGGTCACCTGTGACTTCAACGATCGGGTCACGCCGCTCGACGACGTGCGGGTGAGGGTGCGGGTGACCGGCACGCGAGTCGCCTCAGTGCGCTGCGGGAAGGGTGTAGGCGAGATCGTACCGGTGAATCTTGCCCTCGATCGTGAGCGTGAACGTGCCCGCGATCCCGGTCAGGTCACCGGTGCCACTCGCCGGCACGATCGTGATCGTCAGTTCCTGCGCGCCATCGTGCATGATCCCCGTGTGCTGCAGCATGAAGGTGCCGCTGTGGCCGCTGACGGAGCCCGTCACGCGCTCGATCGCCGAGTATGCCGCTGAGCCCTTCACCGTGCCCATGCCGGTGATCATCTGGCCCTTGCCGGTGCCGATGATGTCCCCGCTGAACTGCTTGTCGATGCGCATCCGGCCCATCGTTGCGGCATCGGCGTCATCGTCGGCCGGCAGCGGTGTGATCTGGACCTCGAAGGTCCCGCGGGCGTGCATCGGCACGACGTGCTCCGTGAGCGGTGTGACCGGCCCTCTCGGCACCGGTGGGGCGATGGGTGCGACCCCTGCGGCGAGCAGGGCGCACATGGTGAGTGATACGAGTGCACCGAGCTGCATGTTTCCCGTCACGATGGAAGTGTGGGCGTGTGTGGCACCCTGCCGACAGCATAATGCCCACGGCACGCAGCGCTGCCCGGATCGGCGTCGCGGCCGTTGCTGTCGCGATCGGGAATGGGGATGCAGGTTTGGCGAGGCAGTCCCATCGAACCCCAGCCACGACCCATGTCCACACGACGCGATTTCGTCCGCACGATGGGACTCTCCCTTGCCGCCACGGCCGCGGCCGCCAGCGACCTCGCCGCGCTCGGCGGCGAGACGGCGCCGCCGCAGGGGTCCGAGAAGCTCCTCGTGCCCAATCCGCACCATCGCACGCCAGCGCCCGTCGGCGTGGACCGGCTGCCGCTGGCCTGGTACAAGGCCACCACCGGCCGGCTGCGAGCGGCGGCGAAGGCCAGGGGCGTGAAGGCGGTGCTGCTGCAGACGGATCCCAACCTCGTGTACTTCTCGGGCTGCTTTCGCGGCAGCGGCGAGCGCACCACCTGGGCCCTGCTGCTGGTGGACGAACCGGAGACGATCTACTGGTACTCACCGGCCATCGACCGTGACCTGATCCAGTCGTGGTGGTGCACGGAGAACACGAACTATTTCTGCTACCCGCACGCCGCCGGCGGCTTTCCCAACCGCGGGCAGAACGTCCGTGGCGCTCGTGTGGACCTCTGGTCCTGGATGCTGACGCTGCTCGCCGAGCGTGGCCTGGATGGCGCCACCATCGGGCTCGATCGCGAACTCGCACCGAGCGCGCAGGCCACCTTCAGCCGCATCCTCCCGCGCGCGCAGGCGGTGGACATCAGCGACATCTGCCTCGGCATGCGCATGATCCGCACGCCGGAGGAGATCGCGCTCATCCAGCGCGCCTATCGGTACTTCGACAAGATCCACGCCTTCGCCCGCGATTACATCCTGGAGCACGGCACCAGCGCCACCGACTATCAGGTGGGCCAGGCCCTCAGCAGCTACGGCATCAACCTCATGATGCGCGACGTGAAGCGCGATGGAAAACCGCACAGCGCCGTCGGCATCGAGGTCACGGGAAACTACGTCCGCGCCGGTGTCGCGACGGCCTATCCGCACCCCAACCAGTTCTTCCACACCCGACTGCGCCGCGGACAGCCGGTCTACGTGAACTGCGACATCCTGCTCGGCGGATTCGGCGGCGAGGGCTACCGCAACTACATCATCACGCCGAGCACCGCGTACCATGATCGCATGTGGCAGGTGGTGGCCGAGACCATCCAGATCATGGTCGACGAGACGAAGCCGGGCGCGGTGTGCAGCGAGATTGCGCAGAAGGTGCACGCGCACCAGATCCGCGCCGGCATGCAGGAGTTCATCTACCACCGCCCGGGCCACGGGCAGGGAACGAACTTCGAGGGGCACCAGCCGCCATTCATCGCACTCGGCGACGATACGGTGGTGCAGGAGGGCATGACCTTCTCGGTCGAGCCGGGGCTCTATGATGCGGCCCGCGGCATCGGCATCAATCCGAGTGACCGCCTGCTGGTGACGAAGGATCGCGGGGTGCTGATGAGCTCCATTCCGTACACGAAGGAATGGTCGTATCTGCGCCTCTGATGCCCCCGTCGTTCACGATGCCCCCGCCCTCGCGCCGCGCTGTGCCGCGCGCGGTGCGGGCCGGTCGGGTCAGATCGCGAGGCCCATCTGGTTCAACCCCGCCGACCATCCGCGCACCGGTGCAACGGCGCCATGCTCACCGGCACGCCAGAGCACGAACACGCTGTTCGTGTGGCTCGCGATCGCAGCGATGAAGGCGCTGTCGTCGAAGCCGCGAAGGCGGCGGTGCAACTCGATGAGCAGTCCCGACTCGACGGCGAGCATGTGCGGCACGACCATGCCGCGGTCATCGGCGCCGCGCAGCACGATGAACATGTCTTCGTCATCGTCGCTGCCGTCGGTGGTGAGCACCGTCACCTCCTTGAGGTCGCCCCAGGAGATGGCACGGTACTGCCCGTCGCCCATGTTGTGGCGAACGCCCCAGTGCGCGAACTCGAGGCGTTCCTGATCCTCGACCACGTCTCGTCCCGACAGTGATGCGAGCTCAGGGCGCAGGTAGAGGAGCGCGGCGACACAACTCAGGGCCAGCACGGCCCAGCCGGCGGCGTTCTCATTGCGTCGATCAGTGCCGCCAGCCGTCAGTGCGGCAGATGCGGCGAGCGCCGGTGAACCGGCGCGGGTGTAGCTGGAAAACATGTCGGGGAGTCTCCTGGTCCCGCAGCGTCGTCGCCGCGATGTCAGTCCCGGCAGACACGAACCGCTGCCTCGTCGCAGCGGCGCATCCATCGGGAGACGTTCGACCTCGTGCGTCTACAATAGCACGTGCATGTTCGGGGCCAAGTCCTGTGCCGTGCTCGAGCATTGCCAGTGTGTGGGAGCTCAGCCACGTGTGCGCTTCGCGTGTGTGCAGTGCCATGGCGGAACTTCGGATGATGATGTCTGTTGTTCACGTTTGGCTTTTCGCGGCCGGGATCGCGCAGGCGCGTCTCGCCTGCGTGCGCCGTCGGTGACACAGTTGCGACTGCTTGCGACCGACGCGCGCTTGTGAAATATTTCACAAGCGCGCGGGACGATGGCGCGCCTTCCTGCAGCGCCGCCACGCCCGCTCTCCGCGGACCCGCGGCAGAGGAGCGCACGCCATGCTGTCCGAACCGAATACCAGCACCCGCATCACCAGCACGCACGCCAGTGATCCTCGCCCGCACGTCGTGATCATCGGCGGCGGCTTCGCCGGTGTCAGCGCCGCCCGCACCCTCGCCCGCGCCGACGTCCGCATCACGCTCATCGATCGCACCAATCATCACCTGTTCCAGCCGCTGCTCTATCAGGTCGCGATGGCCGTGCTCAATCCTGCCGACATCACGGTCCCGATCCGCTGGCTGCTGCGTACGCAGGCCAACGTCACGGTGATCATGGCGGAGGTGGACGCCATCGACACGGCCACGCATACGCTCACGCTCGACGGCGGCAGCAGCACGGTGGACTGGGACTACCTGATGGTCGCCAGCGGGGCGCGACACGCCTACTTCGGCAATCCCGGCTGGGAGGCACACGCGCCGGGACTCAAGAGCATCGAGGATGCCCTCGAGATGCGCCGCCGCTTCCTGCTCAGCTTCGAAGCCGCCGAGCGCACCAGTGCGGAAGGCGAGCGGGCGGCGCTGCTCACGTTCGTCATCGTCGGTGGCGGACCCACCGGCGTGGAACTGGCCGGCATGATTCCGGAAATCACGCATCGCACGCTGCGCGAGGACTTCCGGCGGATCGATCCCGCGACCGCCCGGGTGATGCTGCTCGAAGGCGGTCCGCGCATCCTCGCCCAGTTTCCCGCAGACCTCAGCGCCACCGCCCTCGCCGCCCTGCAGAAACTCGGCGTCGAGGTGCGCCTGAACACCATCGTCACCAGCGTCGATGACGACGGGGTGACGCTTGCCAGCGGTGAGCGCATCCTCGCGCACACGATCTTCTGGGGTGCCGGCAATCAGGCCTCGCCACTCGGTGGCAAGCTCGGTGTGCCGCTGGACCGCGCCGGTCGGGTGATCGTCGAGAGTGACCTGTCGGTGCCGGGGCATGACGAGGTCTTCGCCATCGGCGACATCGCCTCGGTGCAGACGCCAGCCGGCACGCCGGTGCCGGCCGTCGCGCCCGCCGCGAACCAGATGGGCGCCCACGCAGCCCGCGGCATCATCGCCGACCTCGCCGGCCGGTCGCGCACCCCCTTCCGCTACGTGAACAAGGGCGACCTCGCCACCATCGGCCGCTATCACGCCGTGGCGGCCATCGGCACCGTCCACCTGCGCGGCGTGATCGCGTGGCTGACGTGGCTCTTCGTCCACATCATGTACCTCGCTGGATTCCGGAACCGCCTCACGGTGTTCGTCCAGTGGGCGTACCAGTACTTTACCTATCAGCGGGGTGTGCGCCTCATCACCGGCACCACGGCACACCGCCTCCTGAAGACCAGTCGTGAACGTGAACAGGCGCGCGCGCACGGGGACTCCCCCGGGCGCGAGGCCGCCTGAGACGCTGCGGCTGCGTATGCACCATGCAGGCGTCCGACGCCGGCGCCCGCATGGCCTGAGCACCAGACAGCGCGATCCGGACACTCGCCCGACACGCTCGGCGTGATTGACCCGATCGCACTGCTCCCGTAGCCTCACATCATGGCGCTGCCGCGTACCACGAGCATCCTCGAGCCACCTGCGTCGCCCGTTGCGACCGTGGCTCGCCTGGAGCACATCTTCGATGCGCTCCCACTCGCCGTCGCGGAGTTCGACGCGGACCTGCTGCTGATGCGGGCGAACCTGCGGTACCGCACCCTGATCGGGGCACTGGTGCCGGCGGGATGGCGACCCACCGCCTACGACGCCTTTCCCAATGCGCTCGCGGACCTGAGCGACGAGATCGACGCCGCCACCCTCCGGCAGGAATCGCGCACGCGACGCGTCGCCTTCCGCAACACCGCCAGCGCGCTGCAGATGGTGGAGCTCACATTCGTGCCGCTCGCCTCCGGCGGTCTGCTGATCGTGGGCACCGAGGTGACGGAGATCGAGGGGCTGCGCCAGGCGCTGGCGCGCAGCGTCGCGCAGCTCGAGGCGATCTTCGACGTGCTGCCGGAATCGGTGCGCGTCTTCGACCAGCAGGGGGTCGTCACGCGCGAGAATGCCGCCGCGCAGGCGGATCACGCCTCGCAGGATCTGGCCTCGCTGCGCGAACTCTGGCGCGCCGACCTGCCGCGACGGGCAGACGGCACCTCGCTGTTCGTGCACGAGCATCCCACCGCGCGCGCGCTCCGCGGCGAGGCGGTGCGCAACGAGACGATGGTCGTCCGCCGCGGCGAGAGTGGCGAGCAGGTGGTGGAGGTGAACTCGAACCCGCTGCGCGATGCGAGCGCGGTGGTGGTCGGCGCCGTCACGGTCGAGCGGGACGTCACCGAGCGTGCCCGCCTCGCCCGCGAGCTCGCCGGGCAGGTGCGCCGCGCCAACGAGCTGTACGCGGTGGTGTCCACCGAGGCCGAGCGACTGGAGCGGCAGGTGCGTGAACGCACCGCGGAGATCGCGCGGCTCGAGGAGACCCGCAACCGCGAGCGTCGCCTCGCGGCCGTCGGCCAGCTCGCCGCCGGCGTCATGCACGACGTGAACAACGCGCTCAACCCGATCGTGGCGGCCGCGCACCTGCTGCAGTTGCACGCCAACAATCCGGAGAAGGTGCGCGACTACGCCATCCGCATCGCCCGCGCCGCCGAGACGGGCGCCGCGACGGCCTCGCGCGTGGGTCGCTTCCTGCGCCAGGACCCGATCAACCTCGCGCCGGGCGCCATGATCGACCTCTCGCAGGTGACCGACGAGGTGATCGCCATGACGCGCCCGATCTGGGCGGAGCGCGTCGGTGGCGGGATGGTCCACCTCAACCGCTCGCTGGCGGACGGCGTCATGGCGCGCGCCGTGGCCGGCGAGGTGCGCGAGGCGCTCCTCAACCTGATCCAGAACGCCCTCGATGCCATGAAGGGCGGCGGCACGCTCGGCGTCTCGGTCCGCCGCGATCGCACCAGTGCCATCGTCGAGGTGCACGACACCGGCATCGGCATGAGTCCCGAGGTCGTCGAGCGGGCCTTCGAGCCGTTCTTCAGCACCAAGGGGGCGAACGGCAGCGGGCTCGGTCTGGCCGAGGTCTACGGCGTGGTGAAGCGGCACAACGGGCGAGTGGAGATCGAGTCGGAGGTGGGGCGCGGCACGACCGTGCGCCTCGTCTTCCCCCTCGCCGATCCTGCCACCCAGACGCCGCCCTCGTTCGACGCGGTCGCGGCGCGTGCACCGCAATCACGCCGCATTCTCGTGGTCGAGGACCATCTCGACGGGCGCGAGCTGGTCACACAGGTGCTGGAGATGGCCGGGCATGCGGTGGTGGCGGTGGAGACGATGGCGGCGGCGGAGGCGATGCTGGCCGGAGTCGATCCGCCATTCGACGTGGTGGTGACCGACATCGGGCTCCCGGACGGCGTCGGGACCGAACTCGCGACGCGCATCCGGAGCCGCTTCCCGCGCATGCGGGTGGGCGTCATCACCGGCTGGGAGCTGCGCCCGGAGGCGATGGCCGACGCGCACTTCTCGCTGCGCAAGCCGCTGGTGGCCGAGGAGTTGCTGGCGCAGGTCTCGGCCGGCTGACCGGGAGGGGTCCTGCGCGCACCTCCCGCTGCACTACATTCCGTCAGGCGTTTCGCCGCACCCGATTTCTCTCTTCCTGTTATTTTTCGCAAAGGCTGCTACCTACATGGCTGACTCACCGATCCGTGTCGTCCTCGCGGATGACGATGTGCACGCGCGGCCGCTCCTCAGCGAGCTGCTGCAGTCGATGGGGTACGCCGTCGTCGGTGAGGCCGGCACCGGCCGCGATGCGGTGGCGGTCGCGGCGGACGTCCTGCCCGACGTCGTCCTCCTCGATGTCCACATGCCCGATGGCAGCGGCATCGACGCGGCCAAGGCGATCACGGCCACCGGCGCCCCGACGGCCGTGGTGCTGTTCAGCGGCGACCAGTCGGTGTCGCTCAGTGCAGACGATGCGCGCGCCACGGCGGCCATCGCCTTCCTTCCGAAGCCGGCCCCGCCGGGCATCCTCGACAGCACGCTGCGCCTGGCCGTGGCCCGCGCCCGCGAACTCTCGGAGAGCCGGCAGGACGCCGCCTTCTGGAAGCAGAAGCTGGAGGAGCGGAAGCTCATCGAGCGAGCGAAGGGCATCCTGATGCGGCGCACCGGGAGCACCGAGCAGGAAGCGTATCGCATCATGCAGCGGAGTTCGCAGGACAACTCCGTCCCGATGTCGCAGATCGCACAGGCGGTCATCGACAGCGAGCCGGGAGCGAAGAAGCCGGAAGCCGTCGCCTGAGGGTCCGGCAGCGAAGGGGAAGGGGCGTGCCGACGGCGCGCCCCTTCTCTGTTTTCGAGCAATCCATGCGACCCGTCGTCGGCAGTCGCCCGATGTGTCGACAACACTCCGGTGGCAGGGAGATGACCGTGCGGCAGTGTGAGGGCGGGACGCCATGAATCGACGCATTCGCGCTGCAGCGTTCGTGGCGCTGTTCGCCACCGGTGCGCCCGGCGCAGCCGCTGCCGGCACGGTCACGACATCCGACCCGTGCCTCCGTCTCGACGTTCCGGTGTGGTTCGTCGGTGCGACGCGCTTCCTGCAGATCAGCGGCTCGGGGCAGCGGCAATCGGGCGTCGTGCTCGAGCGGCACTTCGTGGACCGACGCCTCCTGCGACGCGCCGCCACGGGCTACCGCATGGAGATCACCCGCACGCGCCTGGGCCTGACCGACGTCGCCATCAGTCTGGTGGCCGATTTCGCGGCGGACGGTCGGGTGGTGCGCGTCACCGGCGACCCCGAGGGACAGCAGCACGACCTCGCACCGCTCACGGTGGCCGCCTGCGCCGACCTGCAGCGCGGCCGCACCGTCGCCGACGCCGGTGGCCGCGTCGACATCATCCGGTCCGTCATCCAGCGGGGCACGACCCGATCGGTGCCGGCACGCCCGGTCGCGATCGGCGCCACACTCGACACCCTCGGCGAGCGCGTCGTGCCGCTCTCCGCCGAGCGGCTCGTGGCGGACACGTCGGACGGCGACATGCTGCGACAGGTGCCCGGGCAGGCTGCGCCGGACACGGTGCATCCGTGGACGCGGATGGAGGGCGTGGAGACCGAACGCCAACTGGTGCGCGTGCGTGACGGTGCGGTGGTCTTTCGCGAGCGCTCGCGCCAGCTCGCGGGGCGTGGCTGGGTGCCGCCGCATGAGGTCACCGACACCGTGCCGCTGCGCGTCGAGTCGGCGATCATCGAGCGTCTCGTCGATTCGGTACACGTGGCCGCGATGCTCGCCATGCCGCGTCGCGGCGAACGCAGCGTCAGCGCCGGCCCCCGCGACACGGTCGCGCTGCACTACCGCGAGTGGCGCGGCGATACGCTCGTGCTGCGGCAGTTCCGGCGCACCGGCTGGCGTGACGAGCTGCGCACCGTCTGGCGTGGATCGGAGTTCGCGGGCGGCCTGCTCACCGAACCCGGCACGGCCACCCAGCCGCCGGGGGTCACGCGCCGGCCGCTCACCGTGACGCGCGGCTACCTGCGCGATGCCGGCGCTCCCGAGGCACAGCTCGCGACGCCGGAACACCCCTGGTCGCTGGCGCTCGATGGCTACGAGGACGCGATCGTGCCCGCCCTCCTCACGATCCCCGCCGACTCGCAGCCGCACCGCTTCTCGATTTATGCGCTCGCCAACGGTCAGGGCGCCTGGCTGAACTGGACGGTGACGATCGCCGCGCGCGGCGGCGTCCGCGTCGCGAAGTTCGTGACGCTGCAGAAGCAGTGGCTCGGCACCTTCGTCTACACGGCCGCCGGCGAACTGCTGCTGTCGAACCTCGGCGGCCCAGGCGGGGTGACCCGCCTTCCGGCTGCCGGCACGCGGCTGGACGAGGTGTGGTCACGGCAGCGGGTGAACGTCATGCGTGAGGATCTCGTGCCGGCGCCGACAGCGCCTCCGGCGGCGCCCGGCCGGTGATCCCCGCCAGTGAACCCCGCCCACTGAACCCCGCCCAGTGACCCAGGTTGGGCCGACCGGACGGGCCGTGTGCGACGGAGGGTGTCCGTCAGCGGTTCGCCGTCAGCGCGTCGGCAGCGTGCGGGTGAAGAATGCCCAGACCCGGTTCCACGAATCGATCTGCTCCGTCGAATCATCGAGCTGCAGCGTCTGGCGGTTCACCCGGCGGCTGAACGTGTGCCCCACGCTCGCCGGACCCGGCGTCGGGTTGACGTAGATCTTCGTCTCGGCCAGCGCCGGCTTCCGCGCCACGAGCGCGTCGACGAGCGGCCGCGCCTCCTCGAAGTTCACGTCCTCGTCGTTCGTCGCGATGTGCACCAGCAGCGGCGCGCGCAGGCTGTCCACCCAGTAGTACGGCGAACGGCGGATGTATTCGGCGCGATTCTCGAACGGCAGGCCGTGCAGCCCGGCCTGCGTCGAGAACTGGCGCTGGTATGACGGGCCCTTGAACGAGAGGCGGAACAGCAGGTTCGTCACCGGCACGATCGCCGCGCCGGACTTGAACGGCACTTCGCGCGCGTGCCGCATCATCAGCAGCGCCGTGATGTAGCCGCCGTGGCTCCAGCCCATCACGCCAAGGCGTGTCGTGTCCACGGCCGGCATGCCACGCAACACCTGCACCGACGAGAGTACGTCGTCCACTTCCTTCCCGCCGTAGTCGATCGCCTCGTGGAACGCCTTGCCGTACCCCGTGCTGCCGCGGTAGTCGGGGCAGATGATCACGTAGCCTCGACGGACGGCCTCGATGATGAACGGCAGATAGTTCTGGTCCCAGTTACCATGCACCCCGCCGTGCACCCACACCAGCGCCGGCTGCGTGCGTGGCCCACGCGATGTCAGCGGCTCGAAGACGTAGGCCGGGATCTCCATCCCGTCCACGGCGCTGCGGTACTTCACCTTCGAGTACTTCATGACCCCGGCGCTGCGCGCGGCGAAGATGCTGTCGGTGGCCGCCTTGCCGGCGATGGCGCGATCGTAGTTTGCGGTCGGATGGTCCTTCGGGTCGGCGCTCACGTACAGTGCGCGTGCACGCACCGAGTCCATGACGATGCGCTGCGCGGTGGGGCGGGGATCATCGTCCTGTGCCAGGACGGGCCGGGCCGCGAGCAGTGCGATGAGGCCGGCAAAGAGCACAGGGAAAATCGGACGTGGCGTGCGCATGGGGATGGCGGGGAGTGGGGTGACTATCTTGTGAGACCGGCGCGTCGCCGGATTCGGATGGCGCCGATACCGACGGAAGAGTATGCATGAGCACTGGCCTTCGTTGATGGCGGCCGACCGCCGCGCTGCCGGCCTCCAGCGCCACGCCGCACGGAATTTCACCCTGCTCGAGCACCGCCATGGCAACCGACGCGTCGTACGTGGACTACGTCCTGGGACAGCTCTCGTCGAGTGGTGAGGTCACCTTGCGGCGGATGTTCGGTGAGTACGCGCTCTACCTCGGCGGGAAGACCGTCGCGCTCGTGTGTGACAATCAGTGCTTCCTCAAGCGGACGCCCGGCAGCATCGCCATGCTGGGCGACGCGGCCACCGGCAGCCCATACCCGGGGGCGAAGCCGCACTATGTCATCGACGAACAGCTCGAGGACCGCGACCTCGCCATCGCACTGCTCCGCGCTGTGGCTGGCGACCTGCCGCTGCCGAAAGCGAAGAAGAAGCCCGGGATCGCGCCCTCGTCGTGACGCATGCGGTGCATTCTCGCGGCAGCGCCGACGCGACCATGCCGTGCGTTGGTCGGGATTCGGTATCTTTCCGCGAACGCGTGATGCCTGCGGCGACGGCGCTGCAATTCGCGCGTCACCGGCTTCCGCCGGTTGCGGTGACGGCGACGGCGTCGTCATGCCGTACGTGCGTCCCGGCGGTGACTCGGCGCTCGCGACCACGGCGTCACCACTCGCCCGCACGAACCCCACGCTTCGGATGCACCACACGCTCACGAGGATCCACCGCGCCGGACCGGTGATCGGCAGTCGGCATGCCTCGGGTCCCTGCCCCCTGGACGTGTTGTGAGCGGATTGGAATCACCAACGCTGCTGACGGACCCGGATTACTACGGCTCACTCGCGGCGGTGCGTGACCTGGGGCGCGCCGGTGTGCCCGTCCATGTCGCGGACGAGGGCGGCAGACTCTCGCGCTCGGCGACAAGCCGCTTCTGTCGGCGACGCGTCGTGGCGCCCGATGCGGCCCACTCCGGTGCGCGCCTGAGCTTTCTCCTGCGCCACGGCCGCGCGCACGACGGCACGTTCCTGTATCCCACGTCAGACGACATGGCGTGGCTGGTGGCGACGCACCAGGAGGCGCTGCGCGAACACTTCCGCCTCTTCCAGCCGCCGGCCGAGGCCACTTTCGCGCTCCTCGACAAGTCACGGCTGTACGCGCATGCCGAGCGCGCAGGTGTCCCGTATCCCACCACCCATGCGCCAACCTCGCTCGAGGCCGTGGCCGCGCTGGGAGAACAGCTGTGTGCCCGTGACGGCTTCCCGGTGATCCTCAAGCCGCGCACGCAGGCCGGGCTGCGCAACAAGGTGAAGGGTCAGATTGCGACCAGCACCACCGAGCTGCTCGCTGGTGTGGCACTGATGCGCGAGCCGGGCTTCTACTGTGCCGACTTCCTTCGCACCGCTGACGCCGACATCACCTGGCCGCTGGTGCAGCAGTACCTGCCTGACGCGCAACGCAATACCTATTCGGTGTCCGGCTTCATCGACGAGACGGGAACACTTCGCGCCGCGCGGGCGTCCGTGAAGGTGTTCCAGATACCCGTGCGCATCGGCGTCGGTGTGGCGTTCGAGGGTCGCGCACTGCTCGATCGGCAGGTGGCCAAGATCGAGCAGATCGCACGCGCCACGGGGTATCACGGCGTCTGCGAGGTCGAGTTCATCCATGTCGTGCACGAAGACCATTACTACCTGATGGACTTCAATCCGCGCTATTACGGCCAGATGCAGTTCGAGATCAGCCGAGGCCTCGCGTTGCCGCGGATGGCGTACGCAGCCGCGCACGGGCGCCACGCGGAGGTCGACGAGCTCTGTGCCACATCGGCGCGCCTGCTCCGGACGCACGACGCCGTGGGACAGCGCTACTGCAACCGGTGGCTGTTCCAGTCGCTGCTCCGCGCCCAGCGACTCGCGGGCCGGCTGCCGGCCGAGCGCCATGCGGAGTGGCTGCACTGGATGAATCACGGCGAGGTGTTCGACAGCGTGCGCGCCGCTGACGATCCGGCTCCGGCCGTCGCGGACCGAAGCGGTCACCTCCGTCGCTGGGTGCGCCATCCGCGCTCCGGTTACCGCGAGCTGTTCCAGTGAAGGCGGTCGCCAAGCGCTGGCTGCGCGCGCAGGTGCACGCGTGGTTCACGCAGCGGCGCCCGCCGCGCCGCATCCCCTGGTCGCACTGGGGCTACGCCATGCAGCCAGACGGCATGACGCTCCACGGCGTGTCGCTCGAGTCGCTTGCGCGGGAGTTCGGCTCGCCGCTGCACGTCCTCAACGTGCCCCGGCTGCTCGGCACACTGGCCGCCTTCCGCGCCGGCGGCACCACCATCGCCCCGACGGTCTGCTGCTCCGTCAAGACGTATCCGGTGCCAGGCATGCTGGCGCTGCTGATGGAGCACGGGGCTCAGGCCGAGGTGATCTCGGAGCACGAACTCTGGATGGTGCGGCAGCTGGGGCTTGGGGCGGGGCAGGTGATCTACAATGGTCCCGCCAAGTCCGATGCATCGCTCGAGTGGGCGGTGATGCATGGCATCAAGGCGATCCACCTCAACCACCGTGAGGAGTTGCAGCGCGTGGCCGCCATCGCGAGCCGGCTCGATCGCCGCGTGCGCGTCGGGTTCCGTGTGACCGGCAGCGGTGTGGCCGGACAGTTCGGCCTCCCGATGGACGATCCCGCCACGATCGACGTGATCCGCGAGGCCATGCAGGAGCCGCACCTGGAGTTGGTGAGCCTGCACGGGCACCGCGGCAATTACATGCGCACTGCCGCCGACGTGTCGAGTCACATCGAGCCGATGCTCGCGTTCGCACTCCGGCTGCGCGACGTGCTGCGCTGGGAGTGCGCGATGCTCGACGTCGGTGGTGCGCTGGCGGTGCCGTCGGTGGCACCCCTGGCCGGCCGCAGCGGACGACTCGCGCGCACCTTCGGCGTTCCCGCCGATGCCCCCGACCTGGCGGCCACCCTGACACCGGCGCAGTACTCGGCACTGGTCTGCGATCGCGTGGCGGCGTTCTGTGGTCAGCACGGGATGCCGGTGCCGGAGGTGGTGATGGAGCCCGGTCGTGCGCTCAGTGCCGATGCGCAGGCGCTGGTGAGCACCGTGCTCGAACTACGCACCGATGACCCGTTCAGCTACGCCGTGACGGACGTCGGCACCGCCGTCGCGCCGGGGGCGTGCCACGAGTATCACCAGATGGGCGTGGCGCATCGCGCGAGCGCTGGCGACACCGACCGCCTCGTCTACCGCATCGTCGGGCCGATCTGCCACCTCGGCGACGTGGCGAGCCTGGCGTGGGAGCTGCCGGTGCTCTCGCGCGGCGACCGTCTCGTGATGATGGACACCGGCGCCTACTTCATCAGCGATGCGAGCAGCTTCTCGTTCGCGCAGCCGGGCGTGGTGGCGGTGTTCGCCGACGGCACCACGCGCCTGCTGCGGCGCACCGAATCATCCGAGGACATGGTGCGTCGCGACGTCTGGTCGTGCACGGAGACGACGCCCGCAATGGTGTGATGCGACGACGCACGCCTGACTGAGCCCCCCGCTGCCGCGCGAACGCCGAGATACACGTGGGCAGCCCATCCCTCGTCGCTGCGCGTGCCTGACGTCAGGCTGTCATGGTCACGGAATCCGAGGCTCGACCGGGAGTTTCGGCGGCTCCGGGTCCACTCGCACCGGTGCCGGCTGAGGCGCAACCGGCTGGGCGACCGGCTGTGACACGGGTTGCGAGACGGGCATGCGGACGGCCTCGACGGGCACCTCCGGCGCGCGGCGCGGCGGCGCTGGAGCTTCCTGCCGCTCCCAGCGCGGTTTGGTGGGCAGGTCCACCCGCTCGCGCCGTGGCGCGTCGGTGCCCTCGTACCGGTCACGGCGTGGCTGTGATTGACCGTCGTACCGCTCGCGGCGGGGTTCGGCGGTGGGAGACGTGACGGGAGCGCTTCGCTGTTCAGGCGCTGGCTCAGACTCCACCGTCGTGCGCCGTGTTTCGGCGGACGCGTCGGGAACAGGGCGCAGCGGATCCTTGCGCCTGATCGGATACGGGATCACCGTGAACTCCGCGCATCCGTTGCGGAGCTGTGTGCCTGCAACCTTCCAGGCGGTGCCCGTCGACTCGTCGTACGGGTTGCCCCCCGACAACATGTCGAGGGCGCGGGAGAACGCGTTCGTGCCGATCGAGTTGGCCTGCTGCAGGTCGCCGATCGACAAGCCACTGGTCAGTCCGCCCGGCGCGCAGCTCTCGGCCGGCTCGCGCGTGAGCACCGGCCATGCCGCAATGCTCGGTGGCACGTATGGAACGAAATCCTGGCGGATCACGGCCGCATAGTCCGTGTTCGCAGCGAAGAGCTCACCCGCCAGGCTGCCGATCAGGCGATTGCCGTCCGAGACGATGGAATCCGGCAGCAGGAGGAAGCGGTCCGGCGCGTCTGCGGCATGCAGGAACGTGTCGAGACGAGGTTGCGTCGACGAAGCGATCGCGATCACCACCGTTTCATCGGTGAGGGCGAACAGCTGCCGCTCCTCGTCCGTGAGCGCACGCGGCGTGAACCGGCGACCTGCCTTCGGAGTGCGCGACTCACCCAGCGCAGATGACAGCAGCTGGATCAGGTTGCCATTCGTGCTACGCCCGACGGCGAAGACCGTCACGTACGACGGTCGCACCACCCGCACCTCGAGGGGCTGCCGTCCCGACAGTCCGCCGCGCAGCGAGACCGCCGGCACCGTGGGTTGTGCCGCCGCCGGCACGACCCACGCAAGCGCCGCGACACCGAGTGCCACGGCACGCAGTCCGGATCTGATCATCATTGCACTCTCCCCCGCCATCGGCGGCGCTGCGCGGACCGGAGCAAGTATCGAGATGTGCCGTGATCCGGGCAAGCGGGACGGGTGGTTGCGATCGTTCGGGCAGGAGGCGTCGGCGGTGTCATCACGACCAGCCCGTGCGCTGCGCTCCGGCGGGGCGGGTATCGTTCACGCCGGGCCGGCACGCCGACCGACGCGCCCGATGACATCCCCACCCGCTTCTCATGCTGCGTGACGCGCCGAACGGTCCCACCCCAGTTCACCCCCCGCTCACCCGGGCCGGCATCGCCGCGACGGTGGCGCGCTACCGCACCGAGAGCCGCGGTCCCGAGCGGCTGCGCCTGATCGCGATCGGATTCTTCGGCCTCATCGGCGGACCGACGCTGGTGGTGCTCCGCGCGCTGCTGGCGCTCCCGGCATGGCTGGACATCGCCTGCCTGCTGGCCGGCTGGGCGATCCTGCTCTGGGCCGTCGTGGCGATCTGGCGGCGCGAACAACAACTGCGTCGCACGCATACGCTGCCGTGCCCTCACTGCGGCGCCCCGCTCCTCGCGCCCACCGCCTGGCGCAGCAAGACGCCGCCATCCACGCTCGCCGCCGACCTGCCTGCGTCCTGCCCGTCATGCAGCGCAGCTGCGGTTCGCGACTGACACGCGCGGCGCACATGCGGATACGGCAAAAGCAGGACGCAAAGTCGCAAAGTCGCGGAGACGCAACGCGCTCGGTGAGGCTCGGCTCGGCTCGACGCAAGCGCCACGAACAGCGAAAAGGTTTCAGGAACAGCGCGTGCGAGAGCAGTTCCTGCAGTCGTCCGACGATGACTGCGTCGGGCAGCATCATCACGCATCGTGCGGGCCGACAGCATTGCGCCTTTGCGCCGTTGCGTTCTGCTGTTGGCGTTTCCGTTGCGCACGGAACCGAACCGCAGATCAGCGCGGAAAGCCCGCCGTCGGCAGCTGTGATGTGATGCGCAACGCATTGCCGAAGTAGACCTTCTTCAGCACCGCGTCAGGCAGGTCGATGCCGTACAGCTTCCAGTACGCGTGATAGTTGCGATAGTAGTCGAAGTAGTCGTCGCGCGTCTCGAAGACGCGCCAGTAGTACGGATACTCCTCGGGCTGGTACGAGTCCTTGCCGAACAGGATGCGGTCCTGGTACCGGATGAAGAAGTCGTGCGCGGCGCGCGGCTGGCGGCCGATGTCGTAGAGCACCGCGCCCACCTCGGCATGTACGTTCGGCAGCTCGTCGAACAGTTTTCCAAGACGCCCGAGGTCGTTGGCGTGCCAGCCCAGGTGCGCGATCACGAACGTCGTGCGCGGATTGGCGCGGAGCATGTTGTCGCGCTCCGTCATCAACGTTTCGAACGACGGATACTGGTCGGGCGGATAGCGACGGCCGGGAAAGAGCGACAGCTCGAGCCAGCGCTCGTTGGCGTTGTCGATCGGCTGCCAGAACTCCTGCGGATCGGCCGTGTGGATGAACACCGGCAGCTTGAGGCGGGCTGCGGCCTCCCAGACCGGCTTCAGGTCGGGATCGTCGATCTTCAGGCGCGTTCCGTCGGCCTTGCGGGTGGAGAGGCCGAGGCCCTTGCCGATCTCGCCAATCCCGACGGCACCCGCCGCCACGTCTGCCTCGAGCTGCGCCACCGCGCGTGCCGCCCACCCCGGGCCCACCCCCCCGAAGTTCACGCCCGTCAGGATGCGCACACGGTCGCGCATCGTGGGTGACGCGCGGATCACCGCCATCTGCCGCACCAGCGACTCGCCGGAGGTGTTGTTGGCCGCGATCATCATCCGCACGTTCAGCGCGTCGAGCTGGGTGCCGAGCTCGGCCAGCGCCGCCTCGGAGTTGAGCTGGTTCGTCGGATGACCGTGAAAGTCGATGGCGGGAAACTTCGCCTTCGGCACGGCATGCGCCGGCGCGACCAGCGTGCTGCGAGGGCGATAGTCCACGATGCTCGGCGGGGGCAGCGTGGGCGCCTGACAGTTGCGCGGGCGCACCTCCGTCATGCCGGCCGGGCAGGCCTCGCCGGTGCCGATCGGGGTGCCACGCCCGCCGCCGCCGGGCTGCGCGAGCAGGCCACGCGCCACGAGGCAGGAGCACAGCAGGATGGAGGTCGGTCGCAGCAGCATCATCATCACGGTGTTGAAGGGTCGTGGTCCAACTTCGCGCCGTGCACGTCGTCATTCCAGCGGCGCCGGTCACCAGACGCACCGATGGCCGCGGCAGGATCACCGCGGCCATCGGTCGGGACTGCGAAAGCGATGGGCGATCAGGGAGTAAAGCGGAGCACCTCACCCACCACGGCCTTGGTGCTCTTGTTCGTGACGTAGAGCGCCTTGTCCGGCCCGAACGTCATCCCGATCGGGTTGGACAGCCCTGCCGCGACGATCGTGCGGCTGCCGTCTGCGCCAAGCCGCAGCACGTTGCCCGGGCCGCTCAAGCCCGGGCCCGTGGCGTACTGGAGGACGTACAGTGCCTTGTCGGGCCCGAAGGCGAGATCGACGACGAACGACAGGCCACCAACGGCCACCGTCGGTGCCGACCCTGGCACGACACGATAGATGCGGGCGAGCCCCGGCACGAAAGGAAAGCCGGTCAGGCCGGAGACGTACAGCGCGCCGTCAGGGCCACGCACGACTGCCGTCGGCACCGCCTCGGCGAACGGCACCGGCGGCTTCGTGCCCGGCGGTGTCGGCAGCGCCGGGAAGATCGCGACCGTGCTGACCTCGCCCTTGCGGATGCGGAGCAGTGAGTTGCCACCGGCATCGACCACGAACTCCTCGCCCGGCTCAGCCAGGACGCCGAACGGATTGCTGTCGAACGGCCCGCCCGCCGGGTTCGCCGCGCGTTCATATGCGGCCACGTCGGCCACACGGCTCCATGATCCGTTCGGCGCGACGCGGATCAGTGTGCCCCGGTCGGGACCACTGGGTCCGAACAGCGGTCGGACGGCAGGATCGGCACCGAGGCCGAGCGTCACGAACATGTTGCCGCGACCATGGAAATCGACATCGGATGGGCCGCCGATCTCGTTCGTTCCCTCGGCCACGGCCGAGGGCAGCCCGGTGGTGATGCGCTCCTGCTTGCCCTTGAAGAATCGTGTGATCGAGCCGGTGCCGCTGTAGCACTGCACGCCACGCGGCAGCGTGACGCACGGGCCGTTCTTCGCGGTCGTGCCGGCCTCGACGACGTACAGCGCACCTTCAGGTCCGAAGGCGAGGCCACGAGGCGCGTTCAGTCCTGACAGGACGACCGTGCCGACCGCCGTTGCGGGCATCACGGCAGCCGACACGTCGGGTGGTGCCGTCGAAACCTGATCGGCGCAGCCCGTGGCGAGCAATGCGGCCGCGAGGGCGGCTGCGGAGGCGAAAGTCTGCTTCATGTGAGCGACCTGTCGCGGGATGAATGAGGTGTCGCCACGCCTGTGCCCCGCATGCCACGACGTGACGCATCCGGCATTCCGCCACGAATGCCGTGGGACGCCATTAATGAACGGTGCGCGCCATTGTGCAAGCGAGCGCATCTTTCTGGCGATCGTGACTGTCGGCGATCGTCACCGGCAGCGATCGTCACCGGCAGCGATCGTCACTGGCATCGATCGTCACTGTCGTCGCACGTTTCAGGAGACGCGCCGGGTTCGTCTCGCCCCGCGGTCACGGCTCGCGCCGAGCAGACTCGTGCGGCGGCCCTCAGGGTGCCGACGTTCTCCGCGCGGTCACGCTCGGCGGCAGCGACAGGCTGAACGTCAGCGTGAGGATCACGAGCGTCGCCGAGATCCAGAATGGCGCACCCGCCACCAGATGATCGAACGCCCAGCCCAGGCAGATCGGGAAGATCACGCGCGAGATCCCGCCGAAGGTCTGCTGCACACCCATGTACAGCCCGCGATCCTCGTTCGAGATGATCTTGCTCAGCATCGCCGTCACCGCCGGGAACGTGAACGCGGTGCCAAGCGGCCAGAAGGCGATGCTCAGCGCGGCCCACCCGACACTCGGCGCGAACGGCAGCGTGGCAGTGCCGAAGGCGAGCAGCACGGTGCCAAGTCGCGACAGCTTCGCCTCGCCAAGCCAGTCCACCATCTTGCCGAGCACGAAGACGCGCGTGATCACGCTCATGACACCGACGTACGCGAAGAGGAGACCCATCGTCGCCTCGTTCGCGTTGAACTTCTTGTGCAGGAACAGCGCGAGGATGGACGTCAGGCCCTGGAAGGCGCCGATCGCGATGGCGTAGATCCAGATCAGGCGCGACGGCGCCTCGCCGGGATGCGACACCACGCGCGACACGGCCGCCAGGCTGGTGCCACCCTTCCGCGGCGGGTGCGGCTGGCCGCTGGGTGCCGCCGCCCGAACCCGCGTCTCGGGCAGGTACTTCCAGGCGAAGCCGATGTTGAGCAGGCACAGCGTGGCGGCTGCCAGTCCGGGCGCGGCGTCACCACCCCACGGCGCCCAGTTCCCCGCCGCCACCTGCTGCTTGCCGATCGTGGCGAAGTAGCCACCCAGCACCGGGCCGATCGCCACGCCGAAATTCGTCGCGGCCGAGAGCCAGCCGAGTGCCTTGGTCCGCTCCTCGGGCCTGGTGGCGTCGGCCACGTAAGCCTGGATCACGCCGACCGTACCGCCGCCGGCGCCCTGCACGATGCGCGAAAGGAAGAGCACCACCAGCGAGTGCGCGAAGCCGAAGACGATGTATGACAACGCGCTCGCCAGCAGCGACACCATGATCACCGGCCGCCGCCCCCACTTGTCGCTCAGACGCCCCCACATCGGCGCACTGACCAGCTGCGCCAGCGAGAAGCTCGACACGAGCAGGCCGACCATCAGGCCGCTCGCCCCAAGCCGCTGCGCAAAGAAGGGCAGCAGCGGCAGGATCATCAGCACGCCGATCATGTCGATCATGGCGGTGATCATCAGGATCACCAGCTCGCGCGGCACGTTGCGCAGCTGCCAGACGGTGGCCGTGGTCAGTGTCAGCCCGACCGCCCACACGATCCAGAGTGGCACGCCCGCGTCGGAAAACGACGGCGCTGCGACTTCGATCAGAAACAAGAAATCATCCTTCGGCGCGCCCGAGGGCTGCCGGCGGCACCGCGCGGCCGACGACGCCGGCCAGTGCCACGAGAGTGAGAACGTACGGAATCATGGACACGAACTGCGACGGCAGCACGCCCGCGCCCTGCACCTGGATCTGTACCGCCTCCGCGAACGCGAACAGCAGACAGGCCACCCCCGCCCGCAGCGGCGTCCAGCGCCCGAAGATCACGGCCGCGAGTGCGATGAAGCCACGCCCGGCGGTCATCTGGTCGGTGAACTGGTGCTGGTCCAGCGCAAGGTAGACGCCGCCCAGCGCTGCGAGGGCACCGGATGCGATCACGGCACCATAGCGGATGCGGTGGACGGACACACCCAGAGTCGCCGCCGCCTCGGGCTTCTCGCCCACCGCCCGCACCCGCAGCCCGAACCGGGTGCGCGTGATCACCCAGGCCAGCACCGGCATCACCAGGACGCCCAGCCACACCAGCGGGTTGGCGAAGGTCGCCAGCACGCCGGCATTGCCGTCGCCACCGAAGCCCGCCACGCGCGGCGAGTTGCTGGAGCTGTCGAACGCGAGCCGCAGGAAGAACCGCGTGAGCCCGACCACCATCAGGTTGATCGCCACCGCGCTCACGATCTGGTCGGCCCTGAACCGGATGGTGGCTACGGCGTGCAGCGCTCCGAAGACGGCCCCGCCCGCGAGCCCCAGCAGCAGCCCCATCCACGGGTTGCCGAAATAGAAGCTGCCGAGCGTGGCGCAGAACGCGCCGGAGAGCATGAACCCCTCCAGCGTCAGGCTCACGATCCCCGCGCGCTCGGCGAGCACGCCGCCCGATGCCGCGAAGAGGTACGGAATCGCGATGCGCAGCGTCTGGAGCAGCAACAGGCTGAACATCTTCATCGGCTCACCCCTGCACCACGGCGGGCGCGGCCGCGCGCACGGGCCGGGCGCGCAGCAGGCGGCGCACCTCGGGCACGCTCACCGCCACGGCGAGAATGACGATGCCCTCGAGCACTTCCACCATCTGCTTCGGCACCAGCGCATGAATGGCGAGGCCGCCCTGACTCAGCGTGGCGAAGAAGAGCGCCGCCAGCAGCACACCGAACGGATTGTTGCGTCCGACCAGCGCCACCGCGATGCCCAGGAATCCGGCGCCGCCGGAGAAACCGTCCTCGAAGTAGTTCTTGTAGCCGAGCACGAAGTTCGTGCCACCGAGGCCGGCCACCGCGCCGGCCAGCACCATCGACAGGACCCAGATGCGCGGCACGCGGATCCCGCCTGATTCCGCCGCCAGCGGCTGCAGCCCCACCGCGCGCAACTCATAGCCGAAGCGCGAGCGGAAGAGCAGCCACGCTGCCACGATCGCGGCCAGCAGCGCCAGCACGATCGTCAGGTTCGCCGCCGACCCGTGAAAGGCGGGCAGGTACGCCGCGAGTCGCGGGATCGCGGTGCTCGCGACCGCCGGCGTGTGCAGCGTCTCGGGCACGGCCAGCCCGGTGGCCGAGATGGCCCAGTTCAGCAGCGCGAGGACGATGAAGTTGAGCATGATCGTCGCGATCACTTCGTGCGCACCGAACCGGGCGCGGAGCACACCCGGGACCAGCCCCACCAGCGCGCCACCGACCATCGCGGCCCCGAGGCACATCGGGATCGCCACCCATGGCGGCATCCCCGCCGGCAGCAGCAGGCCGAGCGCGCCGGCACAGAATCCCCCGGCCGCGAGCTGCGATTCGGCACCGATGTTGAACAGGCCGGCGCGCAGGCCGATGGCTACGCTCAGACCGGTGAAGACGAGGGTCGTCGCCTTGTAGAGCACCTGGCCGATCCCGTAGGCATTGCCCCATGTGCCGGTCAGCATCAGGCGCCACACCTCGCCCGGTGCCTGACCGTACGAGAGGATCAACAGGTCGCCCGCGACGAGGGCGACGATCAGCGCGGTGAGCGTCGGGAGGACGCCCTCCTCGAACGCGGCGGTGGTCGTCGGGTTCACGAGGTGGCACCCGTCATCCACGGGCCGAGCACATCCTCGCTCGCGTCGGCGCGTGGCATCTCGGTCACGATCTTGCCGCGGTACATGACGGCCACGCGATCGCTGAGGGCGAGGATCTCGTGCAGCTCCGCGCTCACCAGCAGGATGGCCTTGCCGGCGCGCCGTGCGGCGCGGAGCTGGTCGTGGATGAACTCGATCGCACCCACGTCCACGCCGCGGGTGGGCTGGGCGGCGAGCAGGACGCGGAGGTCGGGCGGCATCTCGCGGGCGACGACGACCTTCTGCTGGTTGCCGCCGGAGAGGGCGCGCGCCGGCAGGGTGGGGTCGGCGGGGCGGATGTCGAACGCCTTGATGCGGTCCTCGGCAAAGGCCAGCGTGCGGGCGCGATTGATGGCGCCGCTGGAGGAGAATTGCTTCTGCCGGCCGAGGATGAGGTTGTCGGCGACGGAGTAGTCGAGGACCAGCCCGCGGGCGTGGCGGTCCTCGGGGATGTGCGTGATGCCGTGTGCGAGGCGCTTGCCGATGGGGAAGCGGGTGACGTCGGTGCCATCGACGACGATCGTGCCGCCGGTGGCGGCGCGGAGGCCGGCGATGGCTTCGACCAGTTCGGTCTGGCCGTTGCCCTCCACGCCGGCGATACCGAGGATCTCGCCGGGGGCGATGGAGAGGGAGACGCCGTCGACGGCGCAGGGGGAGCGTGGGCCGGGGACGGTGAGGGAGGTGATGCGGAGTCGGGGGGCGTCGGTGTAGGTGGGGGCGGGGGCTGGGGAGGAAATGATGGCGGCAGGGATTGTTCTGGTGATGCGATCGCGGGCACTGGAGGCAATCATGGAATCGGGGGGCGCCCCCGCCGTTTCCGCTGCGCGATCATCGTTTTCACTCGCGCCCAGCCCCACCGCCTCCGCCGCCCCAGCCGACCCGCTTCCCACCGGCATCCCGCGCGCATCCAGCCGCACCGCCCGCCCTACCATCGCCGTCGCGATCGCCGCCGGCGTCGTCTCCGACGTCCGCAACTGCGCCACCGTCGCCCCATGCCGCATCACCGTGATCCGGTCCGTCACCTCCATCAGCTCGTCCAGCTTGTGCGTCACCAGCACGATCGTCGCCCCGCCATCCCGCACCGTCCGCAGCACCCGCCACAGCTCGTCCACCTCGGGCGGAGACAGCACCGCCGTCGGTTCGTCCAGGATCAGCAGCTTCGCACCCCGATACAGCGTCTTCAGGATCTCCACCCGCTGCGCCTCACCCACGCTCAGCTCCGACACCAGCCGCGACGGCACACACGCCAGCCCGGTCCGCCGGCTCAGCGCCTCGAGCTCCCGCTCGGCCAGTGCCCGGTCGAACGTCAGGCCCGCCATCGGCTCGCGCCCCAGCACCACGTTCTCCGCCACCGTCAGCGTCGGGACGAGCATGAAATGCTGGTGGACCATCCCCACTCCGGCGGCGATCGCGTCGGCCGTGCTCCAGCCGGTGACGTCGCGGCCGAACACCTCCACCGTGCCGCCGTCGGGGGCGAACATCCCGCTCAGGACGCGCAGCAGTGTGCTCTTGCCCGCGCCGTTCTCGCCAACGACCGCGTGGATCTCGCCCGCGCCCACGTCCAGCGATGCATCACGATTGGCGACCACCGGCCCGAAGTGTTTCGTCACCCCGCGCATCCGCACGGCAACCGTCCCCGTCGCGGCCCCGCTCACGAGCGCGTACTCGGCACCCTGATCCGGCCCGCCACGATGTCCGCCTCGATCTGGAGCAGGCGAGCCCGCACCGCAGGCGGGATCAGGGCCCGGTTGTTGTCGTCATAGATGTACCCGACGCCCTTCTCCTTCAGGCCGTACGAGTAGATCCCGCCCTGAAACGTCCCCCCCTGCACCCGGCGGATCGTGTCGAAGACGCTCGTGCTCACCCCCTTCACCATCGACGTCAGGACGTAGCCAGGCGCCTCCGCGTACTGGTCGGCGTCCACGCCAATGCCGTAGTGCCCCCGGCCCATCGCCCGCGCCGCCTCGAACATTCCCAGCCCCGTCGAACCGCTGGCGTGGAAGATGACCTTCACCCCCTGCTGGTACTGCGAGAGCGCCAACTCCTTGCCCTTGCTCGGGTTGCGGAACGCCTCGGGTGTCACGCCGGCATACTGCGCGATCACCGTGCAGTCCTTGCACACGTACATCACGCCGGCCTTGTAGCCCGCCTCGAACTTGTGGATGAGCGGAATGTCCATGCCGCCCAGGAAGCCGAGCTTCTTCGAGCCGCCGACCAGCGCCGCCATCGCGCCGACGAGGAACGCGCCCTCCTCCTCGCGGAACTTCAGTGCCGCGACATTCGGCGGTGGCGGGATGACGTTCCCCTTGCCGTCGAACGACAGCGCGAAGTCCACACCGGCGAAGTGCACGTCCGGGTATTCCCGGGCCAGCTCCGTCAGGTCGTCCGAGAAGATGAACCCGACGCCCACCACCAGGTCACGACGCTCGGCAGCGAGGAGGCGCAGGCCCGCCTCACGGTCGGAGCCGTCGCCTGGCTCGATGAACTGCACACGGGCGCCGAGTGCCCGGATGGCCGAATCGGCGCCGAGGTAGGCACCGTCGTTGAACGACTTGTCGCCGCGGCCGCCCATGTCGAACACGACGCCGACCGTCGGACCGCTGCCCGATGCCTCCGCTGACGCGACGGAGGCGGGGTGCACGAACAGCAGGGCGCCGTGGACCAGGGTCAGGGCGGCCAGGGCGGCAATGAGGGGGCGCATGAGCGGCGAAAGGTCGCCACCGTGGATGGGTGCGGCAAGCGAACGCGTCGAACCTGCGCCGAGTGCATCCGCGTCGCGCGCCTGGCGCGACGCGATCCCGTCGAGGTCAGGCGAGAGTGCGCATCATCACCGTCGCGACAGGGGTCTGTGGCAGCGTGACCATCAGCAGCCAGATGGCGACGAGCGCGCCCAGCACCGACGGCAGGACCGGCTCGCGAACCCCTGAGCGCCGGTCGGCAGCGATCAGCGCGGCAACCAGCATCGCGCCCGTTGCGAGCGCCAGGTACGACGCCATGACCGGATCGATCGACAGCAGGCGCATGTAGCCGCGTCCGAGTCCTGCCGGCAGCGCCAGCAGGGCCGTCGCGGCCATGGCCCTCGCGTGGGTCCGCGGGCGGCGGACACTGGCCATTGCGACGGCGAACAACAGCACGAACAGCGCGAGCAGCAGCACGTCCATGACCAGCAGCCGATGTGCGAGCGGGCGAAAGCGCTCGCTTGCCGCCGCCGCGCCGGCCAGTGCCCGCAGCATCGGCATCGACGAGGCGACCATCGTGATCGCGCACGCCACACCAAGCACCGCCAGGCGCCGGTGCCAGTCCCGTCGCCCCTGCCCGGCAAGCCAGGCCTGCACCACCAGCAGGATCGACCACCCCAGCGCGGCCGTGCCGTGCACGGCGTGCGCGAGATCGAGCGCGGCGGGACCTTTCTGGATCGTCGGCTGAAAGCCGGCGACGGTGACCAGTGTGATCGCCGCGAGCCACCACGGGGCATTCGCCGGCAACAGGCCCGGTCGGGCGGCCGTTGCGGAGGTTCCGCTGCGCCGGCGCTCGGGTGAGACGGCGGTCGTGGCGCTCGGAGCAGGTGAGGTGGGCGGCATCGAGGTGGTGGTGAACGGTCGGCTCGCAGGTCGCCAGCAGCCGCCGGCGATAGTGATGTCATAACACTGACACAGAGTCAGTTAACTGTCAATAGCCTGCACCATGCCGAGCGTCCCCCTGCATCGACCGTGCGCACGCGGGCTTGCCCGCAACGCGTCTGCAACCCAGCTTGGGACTCCGACGCTCGGGGCGAGCGATCGAGCGATCGAGCGATCGCAGCGGTCACAGTCACGCTCCCACACGCCTTGTCATGATGCCCGTTCAGCCCCGCCGCACGCCGCTCCTGCCGCGCGGATCGGCGCTGCTTCCACTGGCGTTGTGCAGCCTGATCACCGGCTGCTACACGTATCGTGTCGCACCGCCCGGTGCCCTCATCGATGGCGCCGAGGTGCGTGTGCGGCTGACGAGCGATGGTGCGACCGCCCTCACCGACGCTGCCGGCCTCCGACTGCGGATGCTCGAGGGGCGGCTGCAGGAGCGGCGCGCCGACGGTGCGCTGGTGATCCTGCCCTCGGGTGTCACCACGCTCGATGGCGATGCACTCCCGTGGCGACGCGGCGCACTCGCGGTGCCGGCGCAGGCGCTGGAGGGGATCGAACAGCGCACGATCAACCGGCGCCGCAGCATCGGCGCGGCGGCAGGGGTCGCCGGCGTCTTCGCCGGCGTGGTGCTGTTCGCGTTCCGCAGCATCTGGGGACGTGGGGGATCATCCACGGGGCAGGGCCCCGGCACCCCGGAATAGTCGCCGGGCGTACACCGCGCTCGCCTCGGATCGCTTGCCCCCGCTCGCACCCTGTTACATGTTGGGCTCGTCACCGGGCGCCGATGGAACATTTTCGCGAACGGCCATTTCTCCGCACTCTCGTTGTCGGCTGAGCGCTGCGCCTGTCGCGCGCCACCGATGCGAATTTTTATTCATGCCCGCCGCTGTCCGGCGGGGCTGTGCTGTCGGACCACCAATCGGAGAGGTGCGAATGTTCCAGTGGCGTGCGTTGAGCAGGGTGGGACGAGCGGTCGCGATGATGGCAGGACTGGCGACGGCGCTCACAGGGCAGGCTCAGGCCCAGACCGCGACGGTGCGCGGCAAGATCACAAACCCGGGTGGCCAGCCGGTGCCGGGGGCGCAGGTGCTGGTGCTGCGCACCACCCTCGGTGCACAGGCCTCCGCCGACGGCAGCTATCTCATCGCCCGCATTCCGGCAGGCGTGGCGACGATTCGGGCCCGCGCCATCGGCTATGAATCCACGGAACGCACGGTGACGCTGTCGGCAGGCCAGACGCTCTCCCTCGACTTCGTGATCAAGACCTCGCCGGTCTCGCTGGACCAGGTGGTGGTCACGGGCACTGCCGGCTCGGCGCGCAAGCGAGAGGTGGGCAACTCCATCGCCCAGGTCACCACGGCCGACCTCCCCGAAGTGCCGACGAACGTCTCGAACCTCCTCGCCGGCCGTGTCGCCGGTGTGCAGATCTCGGGCGGTACCGGCAACTCCGGCTCCGGCAGCGCGATCCGCCTCCGTGGCGCGACGTCGCTCGCGCTCAGCAACCAGCCGCTGATCTATGTCGACGGCGTGCGTACCCGCTCCGACGAGTATCCGCGCAACGGCATCTTCCAGGGTGCCACCCAGCGCGGCGCCAACTCCTATGGCAGCCCGCTCAACGACATCAACCCCGACGACATCGACCGCATCGAGGTGGTGAAGGGCGCCGCCGCCACGACCCTCTTCGGTACCGATGCGGCCGCCGGCGTGATCCAGATCTTCACCAAGCGCGGCTCGGGCGGCGCACCGAAGTGGACCACGCAGTTCAATTCCGGCTTCGCCAAGTTGCAGAAGTTCGGCGCGGGCGACGCTCCGCTGCTCTACATGGACCCGTTCGTGCGCAACGGCGGACGCTTCGGCGTGCAGGCACAGGTGGCCGGCGGCACGCAGAACAACGTCAAGTACCTCTTCTCGTTCGGCGCCGACAACACCGACGGTGTCCTGCAGCTCGACACCGAACGCAAGTACCAGCTTCGCGCGAACATCGACTTCAGTCCGCTGAAGCACGTGCAGTTCTCCTGGAACACGTCCTACACCAATAACTCGATCACGCAGACTCCGGCGGGCAACAACGCGCAGGGCGTGACGCTCAACGCCTTCCGCCAGAATCGCAACTACTTCGGCAACGCCAACCCCGACACGATCAAGCTCGTCTACGGGCAGCAGCTCAACTCGAACATCGACCGGCTGCTGATGGGTGCGACCACCACCTGGAACCCGATCGCGCAGTTCTCCAGCCGGCTGGTGGTCGGCTTCGACCGATCGGCGCTCGAGAACCGCAACGTACGCCCGTACGGATTCCCCGGCGCTGTCACAGGCATCATCCAGAACCAGATCTGGCAGAACAAGATCCTGAGCTTCGACTGGGCGAACAACTACGAGGTGCGCGTCGGCAACGACTTCCGCGCCACGCTCTCCGCCGGCACGCAGTACGTCAGCTCGCGCGTTGGTGACGTGGTTGCGTACTCGGAGATCTACCCGGCGCCGACCAATCCCACGGTCGCATCAGGTTCGCTGAGGAACGCCGATGAGAATCGCCTCAAGAACGTCACCGGCGGTGCGTTCTCGCAGGCGCTCTTCGGCTACAAGGATCGCTACTTCCTGACCCTCGGCGCCCGCGTCGATGGCAACAGCGCGTTCGGTACGAACTTCGGCTTCCAGACCTACCCCAAGGCGAGCGCCTCGTGGGTCGTGTCGGACGAAGGGTTCTGGAAGGAGCGCTTCGGCACGCTCAAGGCCCGCGCGGCATACGGTGCCGCCGGCCGTGCACCGACGGCGTTCGCGGCCGTGCAGACCTGGGATCCGGTGGGCTGGGGCACGGCGCCCGCCGTCCGCCCGCTCAACCTCGGTGATCCGAACCTTGGACCCGAGCGCACCGTCGAGACGGAGTTCGGCCTCGACCAGACGCTCTTCGGTGGACGCTTCTCGGTGGACTTCACCTGGTTCAAGGCGGTCACCTCCGACGCGCTCTTCTTCGTGCGCAACGTGCCGTCGAATGGATTCCTCACCAGCTCACTCAGCAACGCCGGCAAGATCCAGAAGAGCGGCATCGAGGCGGCCATCAACGCCACCCTGCTCGACCGGCGCAATCTCGGCATCCGCGCCGGCCTGAACGTCAGCACGAACAAGAGTCGGGTGCTCAGCCTCGGTGGCGCCCCGTCCTTCAGCGTCGGGAATTTCGGCTGGGTGATCGAAGGCCAGCCGGCGCCCGTGCTGCGCGGTCGCCTGATCCGCAATGCCGACGTCATCGGCGCGCCGATCGACACGACCGTCAACAACACTTTTGGCCCATCACAGCCGACGCTGATCCTGTCGCCGTCGCTGACCATCACGACGTGGAAGGGCATCACCCTCTCGGCCCGTGGTGAATACCAGGGTGGCGCGTTCATCGACGAGGATGCGTCGTTCCAGGCGCTCTCTCGCTCCGTGCTCTGGCCGACCTGCGCTCGCGCCTACCCGGCCATCGCCGCCAGCCAGCCGCTCACGCCACGCGAAGCCCTCACCTGCGTGCCGGCCAACGCCCGCCAGGACATGTTCATCTTCCCGGCCGACTTCTTCAAGATTCGCGACGTGACCCTGACCGTGCCGCTCGGCAAGCTGATTCCGGGCACGGCCAGCAGCTCGTTTGTCCTGTCGGCACAGAACGCCTTCCGCCGCAACTACGGCATGCCGCTGTTCGATCCCGAGATGTCGGGGAACGACGGTTTCAACGCCGGTGTGCGGTACATCTCGGAGCACATTCCTGCGCCCGCGATGTACCTCACGTCACTGCGCATCTCGTTCTGAGGCCCGCGACCATGACGATCTCTTCTCGCTCCCTCACGCGTGCTGCGGCCTGCGTTGCCGTGCTCACGCTCGTCAGCGCCTGTGACCTCAAGGTCACCAACCCTGGGCCCATTCAGGCCTCGTTCCTCGAGAACGCGGCCGCCCTCACCGCCATCGCGAACGGTGCCGGGCGTGACCTGTCGGAAGCGCTGAACTTCACCGCCTACACCGGCGCCGCCGTCACCAAGGAACTCCTCCCCGCCGGCTCCACCGCTGCCTTCGGCATCTCGGTGCGCCAGCAGGTCGGCATTCTTGCCGACGATGACGGCGACGACTGGTGGAACCAGGCACAGCGCGCACGCTGGACCGCCGAGTCGGGGGTCGAGCGCATCAGGCGCGTGCTCGGCACCACCGCCAGCTCCAGCGCCACGCTCGCCCAGGCCCTGGTCTGGGTCGGCTATTCCAATCGGCACCTCGCGGAAAACTTCTGCGACGGCGTGATCGACGGCGGCCCGAAGCAGCCGTACACGATCTACCTCGAGCGCGCCGAAGCGGCGTTCACCGAGGCGATCACGGTGTCGACGGCCGCGAACAACACCGCGCTGCGTGATGCCGCCACCGCCGGTCGCGCGTCGGTCCGACTGCTGCGCAACAACCTCGCCGGCGCCACCGCCGATGCCGCGTTGATCGCCAACACGTTCGCGTACCGCATGCCGTACTACGTGAACACCGTCGCGCAGTACAACCGGGTGTACTGGGCCTCGGCCAACCAGCCGTACCGCGCGCACACGGTGTGGGGCACGTTCTACGAGAACTACCGCCGCACCACGCGTGACCCGCGTGTGCCGTACGACTCGAGCCTCACCCAGCGCAACGGTGATGCGGCCGTCACGAGTCTGGGCGGACTGGTGCGCTGGTACTTCCAGACGAAGTATCCGGATCGCGCGACATCCATCAACCTGGCCACGGGCTGGGAGATGCGCCTGATCGAGGCCGAGGCGCTGCTGGTGGGCGGCGACATCCCCGGCGCGATGACCAAGCTGAACGCGCGGCGCATCGCCCTCGCGCTCACGCCGTGGACGGCCACCACCGCCACCGAAGCATGGGTGGCGCTCAAGCGCGAACGTGGCATCGAGCTGTGGCTCGAGGCCCGGCGGCTCGGCGACTTCCGCCGCTGGGCGGCGCTCAATCGCCCTGGGGTGTCGGACGACATGACGGGACGCTCGCTGTGCTTCCCGATCCCGCGGTCGGAGCTCGAGACGAACCCCAACCTCAACGGCACGATGTAGCGCCGCTGCTGGTGGAGGTCACAGCCGCCGTGTGCTTCGTGCGCACGGCGGCTGTGTCGTTTCCGACCGCAATGCGGGTGCTTCGGCGAGTGAACGACGCCCGCCCACATGCGCCCGCAGAATTGCGCTTGGTGTGCACCATAGACTATCATCGTGTATGCCCGACACTAACCCGATGGGTCAGTCCGCGCCGGTCGCAGCCATCACGGTCGGCGTGGAGGTCGTCGTCTTCACGATTCGCGACGACGCGCTCCACGTCCTGCTCGCGCCCGCCGACATGGCGTGGGGCCTGCCCAGCGACAGCGTCCGGGCCGTGGAGACGGTCGATGCCACCGCGCGCCGTGCGCTGGCGGCCGTGGCCGGCTCCGGTGATGTCTGGCTCGAGCAGCTCTACACCTTCGGCGACGTACACCGTGCCCCGGACCAGCGCACCATCTCCATCGCACACTATGCACTCGTCAGCGCCGATGTGCTGACCGGCGGTGGCACCGATGGCGCCCGCTGGTGGCCCGTCGCGACCCTCCCGCTGCTGGTGCTCGATCATCGCCGCATCTTCGACTACGCGCTCGCCCGGCTGCGCAACAAGCTCGAATACACGACCGTCGGCTTCCAGCTGCTGCCTGCGCGCTTCACCCTCAGTGAGCTGCAGCGCGTCTACGAGGTGATCCTCGGCCGGGAGCTCGACAAGCGCAACTTCCGTCGCAAGGTGGAGCTGCTTGGGATCGTCCGGCCCACCCGCGAGCAGCGCGTGACCGGCAGTGGCCGTCCGGCGCAGCTCTATCGCTTCGTCGCCACCGAGGCGCCGGAGACCATCGCCACGCCGGAACCGGTGCCGCCGACGCAGGTCGCGGTGCGGATCGCGCGGATGGGTCCGATCGTCCGCCGCCGCGGGCGCATCATTCCGGTCGCACCGGCTGAGGGTGGCCGCACATGATCCAGCGCCTGCACACCCGGGTGCTCGTCGTCGGCAGCGGCGTGGCTGGACTGTTCACCGCCTGGCGCTGCGCGTCGCAGGGTCCGGTGATGCTGATGACCAAGCGCACGCTCCGCGACTCGAACACGATGTGGGCGCAGGGCGGCATCGCGGCCGCACTCGGCGCGGGCGACAGCCCCGAGCTGCACCGTCGCGACACGCTCGCCGCCGGCGCCGCACTCTGCGACGTGGATGCGGTGGACGTGCTGGTGAACGAGGGGCCCGATCGTGTGCGCGAACTGGTGGAGGCGGGCGCCAAGTTCGATCGCACGGCCGCCGGCGGTTTCAAGCTGGGCAAGGAAGCCGCGCACTCGCGGCGGCGCATCGTGCATGCGCAGGGCGACCAGACTGGCGCCGAGGTCTCGCGCACGCTGATCGAGCGGGTGCAGGCCTCGCCCAACGTGCAGGTGCTGGAGACGGCGCGCGTGCTCGACCTGATCGTGGTGGATGGCCGCTGCATCGGCGTCCGCGCCGCAGTCGAGGGGCGGCCGGTCGAGGTGTATGCCGAGGCGGTAGTGATGGCGACGGGCGGGCTGGGGCAGGTGTTCCGCTACTCGACGAACCCCGTCGTCGCGACCGGTGACGGCTACGCGATCGCGCACCGCGCCGGCGCCCGCATGCAGGACATGGAGTTCGTGCAGTTCCATCCGACCGCCCTGGCAACGGCCGAGAACCCGCTGGCGCTGATCAGTGAGGCGGTGCGCGGCGAGGGCGCGATCCTGCTCGATGGCACTGGCCGCCGCTTCATGCCCGGCAAGCACAAGGATGCCGAGCTTGCGCCGCGCGACATCGTGGCCCGCGAGATCTTCCGCGCGCAGGAGCGCAGCGGCACCGTGCATCTCGACGCGCGCGCGATCACCGACTTCGACACACGCTTTCCCGGCATCTTCGCCCTCTGCAGCGCGCGTGGCGTGGATCCGCGGCAGGACCTGATCCCCGTCACGCCGGCCGCGCACTACATGATGGGCGGGATCGTCACCGACCTCGATGGCCGGACGACGCTGCCCGGGATGTACGCGTGCGGTGAAGTGGCGTGCACCGGCGTGCATGGCGCGAACCGCCTCGCTTCAAACTCGCTGCTCGAGGGGCTGGTGTTCGCCGAGCGTGTGTCGCGGGACGTGGCAGGCTTGCAGCCGCATGGCATGCCCGATCCGGCGCTGCAGGAGTGGGAGGTAGCGGTGCTGCGCGACCGTGGCGCCGCGCAGGTGGCAGCCGACGCGATCCGCATCGTGACGTGGAAATACGCCGGCATCGACCGGACGGCCCGCGGACTGCGCACCGCGGCGGCGGAGCTTGAGACGATCGAGGCCCGCCTGCCCGGCGGCGCCACCGAGGAGTTGAACATGGTGCAGGTCGCCCGCATGATCGTGCAGGCTGCCCTGCTTCGGAAGGAGAGTCGCGGTGGGCACTACCGCAGCGACTTCCCGCGCGCCCGTAACAAGTGGCGCGAAACGCACATCGAATGGTGACCTGACGATGACGGTGCTCGAGACGCACTACGATGCGGCCCTGCATGCCGAGATCCGCGCGCTGGCCAAGGCGAAGAACGCGGTGATCCTTGCCCACAACTACGAACGCCCGGAGATCCAGGACGTCGCCGACTACGTGGGCGACAGCCTCGGCCTCTCACGCGAGGCCGCGCGCACCGATGCCGAGGTGATCGTCTTCTGCGGCGTGCACTTCATGGCCGAAACGGCTGCGATCCTCTCGCCGCACAAGACTGTCCTGTTGCCCGACATGGCGGCCGGTTGCTCGCTCGCCTCGACGATCGATGCGGAACAGCTGCGCGCCTGGAAAAGGGAGTATCCGGGCGCGGTCGTCGTGAGCTATGTGAACACCACCGCCGAGGTGAAGGCGGAGACGGACTACTGCTGCACGTCGGGCAACGCCGTCGAGGTGATCCAGGCGATCCCCGCCGATCGCACGATCCTCTTCTGCCCCGACATGTTCCTCGGTGCACACGTGAAGCGCGTCACCGGGCGCGAGAACATCGTGGTGTGGATGGGTGAGTGCCACGTGCATGCCGGCATCGATCCGGAGCACATCAACCTGATGCGCGCGGCACACCCCGATGCGGAGTTCCTCGTGCATCCCGAGTGCGGCTGCTCGACGAGCGTGCTCGATGCCGTGAGCAGCGGCGCGGTCAGCAGCCGCCAGCTGCAGATCCTCAGCACCGAGGGGATGATCAAGCGGCCGGCCGTGAGCGAGGCGACCGAGTTCATCGTCGCCACCGAGATCGGCATCCTGCACCGCCTGCGCGGCGAGAACCCGACCAAGGTGTTCCACGCCGCCAACGATCGCGCGAGCTGCGCCTACATGAAGGTGACGACGCTGCCGAAGGTGCTGCGCGCGCTGCAGCACATGGAGCACCGCATCACGGTGCCGCGCGCGATCGCCGACAAGGCCCGCCGCGCGATCGACCGCATGGTGGCCATCGGCGGTCAGACGCCATCCACGCCCCCGGGCCCCGGCGTCGATCCGGGCGAATGAGCACCACCGCCCCGGCGCACGACCCGTTCGCCTTTCCGCTGCGCGAGATTCCACTCCGCACGGCGGTGCGCGAGGCGCTGTTCGAGGACCGTGCCCTCGAGGATGTGACGACGCTCGCGACGATTCCCGCCGACGCCGTCTGGTCGGCGGTGCTGTCGGCCCGCAAGCCTGGCGTGACCTGCGGTGCCCCGCTGGCGATCGAGGCGTTCACGCAGGTGTCGCCGCACGTGCGCATCGAGGTCGTGCGCCCCGACGGGACGGTGGTCGCGCCCGGTGACGAGATCCTGCGCCTGACCGGTCCGGCCCGCGCGCTGCTGCAGGCGGAGCGCGTCGCGCTGAACTACATGATGCACCTGAGCGGCGTGGCGACGCTGACGCGCGCCTACGTGCAGGCCATCGCCGGTACACCGGCGCGCATCCTCGACACGCGCAAGACGACGCCCGGCCTGCGCCACCTCGAGAAGTACGCCGTGCGCTGCGGCGGTGGCCGCAACCACCGACTGGACCTGGCGTCGATGGCCATGCTCAAGGACAATCACCTCGCCGCCGTCGGTGGCGACATCGTCGCCGCGGTGCGGCAGGTGCGCGCGATTCTTCCCGCGGGCACATGGGTGGAAGTCGAGACGGACCGTTCCGAGCAGGTGTCGCGCGCGCTCGAGTCGGGAGCGGACGTGATCATGCTCGACAACATGTCCCTCGACGAGATGCGGACGTGCGTGGCGCTGGTGGCGGGGAAGGCGATCGTCGAAGCCAGCGGCGGGGTCACGCTCGAGCGGGTCCGTGCGATTGCGGAGACGGGGGTGGACTGGATCTCGGTCGGTGCGCTCACGCACTCGGCCCCGGCACTCGACCTCGGCCTCGACTTTCTCTGAGCTGGTGTGTTGTCCGTGACCGGTACAGCGGCCGGCATCGTCAACTCTTTTCACACAGCGGATCGAAGCAGCAGCGATGAAGCGGGGCGTGCGGCGTGCGTTCCCACACTCGACGTTGGCTGCCGTGGAATTTCGTTTCGTTATGCATGGCGGGTGAACCACACCCATTACCTCACAGACCATACCTCCACAAACACCGGCACCCGAGCCTTGCGCCGACCCTCATTACCGCTGCTGCTTCAATCCTCTGTGTGAAAAGAGTTCACGATGCCAACGCGCGCACCAACGCCAGGAGCGCTAGACGGCGGCCGGCTCTGCGGCAGGCATCCGCATCACCACGACCGGCTCGCGACGGACGTCCAGCGGCACCTCGAGCACCGAGTCCGCCACGAACGCCCCCGCCGCCTCGCGCAGGTCGGCCGCAATCGCACGGCGCGTGGCGTCCTGCGGCGACTGCAGGTTCTCGCGGTTGTCACGGAAGCGCCGCCCGCTCTGCACGCAGAAGAGATCGCAGAGATTCAGCTCGCGCTCCATCGCCTCCAGCCCCCGCTCGCGCAGCAGGCGCTGCGTGCGGCTGAGCACACAGGCGCGGGCGAAGAGCTCGATCGCCATGTTGGAGAGGCGCTCCACCAGCATCTGCCGGTCGATGAGCTGCTTCTTGTGCGCCATGATCGCCGCGTCGGTGGCACTGCGCAGTTCGGCGACGTGCTTCTCGAAGTACTTCTGGTGCGGCTGCAGACGCGCGTGCATCGGGAAGTCCAGCGTCGCCTCGTCGCCGACGCGGAGTCGGCTCTTGACCCTGCTCACGACGAACTCGCTGAGCAGCCCCATGTTCTGCATCGGCGCCTTCATCGCATCGCCGATCTCCTGCAGCGTCTCGGCCGGACCCTGCACGCCGTTGAGCGCGATGAACAGGCGCAGGATCTCGTTCGCGCCCTCGAAGATGCGGTTGATGCGCGTGTCGCGGAGCTGGCGCTCGTAGGGCCAGGGCTTGCAGAAGCCGCGACCGCCGGCGAGCTGCACCATGTCGTCAGCAGCGCGCCAGACCATCTCGCTCGCGAACACCTTGGCGCAGGCCGCCTCGAGCGACGCGTCCACGTCGTCGCGTGACATCAGCGAGGTGAGCATGCCGATCATGCTGTCGCAGGCGTACTGGTCGGCGGCCAGGTCGGCCATCTTGCGCTGCGTGATCTCGAAGTCCGCCAGCGGCTTGCCGAACTGCACCCGCTCCTCCGCGTACTGCACGAACTGGCTGATGATGTTGCGGGTGCCGAGGGTGCAGCCGGCGGCGAGGCTGAGCCGGCCGGCATTGAGCGCGTGCACGGCGACCTTGAAGCCCTTGCCGACTTCGCCCAGCACGTGATCGACCGGCACTTCCATGTTGTCGAACCGCAGCTCCGCCTGCGTGCTGCCCTTGATGCCGAGTTTGCGGAAGGTGCGCTCGACGTGGAACCCGGGCATGTCGGGACGGATGATGAACGCGGTCGGGCGCATCACGATCTTTCCGTCGCGCTCCACCGGCGTCTGCGCAAACGCGGCCAGCACGCCGGCGCGATGTCCGTTCCCGATCCAGTACTTGCGGCCACTCAGCAGCCAGTGCGTGCCGGCGTCGTTGAGACGTGCGCTGGTGACGATGTGCTGGGCATCCGATCCCGTCTCCGGCTCCGTCAGCGCATACGCCGCCAGCGTCTCACCGCGCGCGAGCATCGGCAGATAGCGCGCCTTCTGTTCATCGTTGCCGTAGAGCGCGATCGCCTTGCCACCCAGCCCGCAGTGCACACCCACCAGCACCGCCAGTGACGGGTCCACCGTGGCCACCGCCGCGAAGATGCGTGCGTAGCCGGCCGTGGAGAGACCGAGGCCGCCGTATTCCCTGGGGATGCTGATGCCGAGCAGGCCGAGCCGCGCAAACGCCTGAATCACCGGCTCGGGGATGTCCTCCTCCTCGTCGAACTGTTCGGGGCGGATCAGGTCGCCGACGAGGGCGTTCAGTTCACGGATGATGCGTGACACCACCGCCGCCTCGACCGGATCGCGCTGCTCGAGCGAGTCGGGATACGGGAAGACCAGGTCGTCGTGGATCTCGCCGGCGAACAGGCTGCGGGTGAACGAACGCGTTGCGATGCTCATGACACGGGGGGCGACGGGTGAACTCGAATGTGATATGGACAATCTACCTGCGATGGGCATCGGTGGCTCAGCCCACGACGACCTTCACGGCGGCGCGAAGCTGCTGCGCGAGCACGGTGGTGTCCCGTGTCGGCAGGTCGCAGGTGTGCCCTCGGCAGACGTGCGCCGTCGGCTGGCCGTCCACGGCCGTGCGCCCGCGCAGCAGCGCGGGGGCGCCGGGGCCATCCTCGCCGCGTGCGAGGACGAGCGTGGGGACATAGGCGCGTCGCAACACCGCCAGCAGCGCGCCGTCGCCGGTGCCATCCGTGCCCGGCACCAGCGCCACCTCGACCGCGCCATGCACCGCGCGATCGGCGAGGCCGAGCCAGTGACCGAAGCCCAGCGGCTGTTCACGCATCGGCGCTGCGACCGCTGCCAGCAGCGCATCGACGATCCCGCGGTACTCGGGCACGTCGTCGAGCGTGGCCAGATGCAGCAGCACGTCGCAGGCGAGCGCCGAGCCTGATGGGGTGGCGTTGTCGGTCAGCTCGCGCGGTCGCGTGATCAGCGGCTCGGCGTCGCGCGCAGTATCGTAGAAGCTGCGTGCGTCGGCATCCCAGAAGTCGCGTACCATCGCGCGGGCGAGCCGGCGGGCCGTCTCGAGCCACGCCTGTGATCCGGTCGCCGTGTAGAGCGCCAGCAATCCGGCGGCCACCGCGGCCTGATCCTCCAAGAAGCCCGGCTGCGGCGCGCCGCCCTCGATCCAGCTCCGGAGCACGCGGTCACCGCGACACATCGTGGTGGTGAGAACGGTGGCGAGCCGCGTCGCTGCCCTGAGATACGCCGCATTACCGAGCACGCGTGCGGCTTCGGCCATGGCCGTGAGCATCAGGCCATTCCACGCCGCGATGCGCTTGGTGTCGGTGGCGGGCTGGATGCGACGTGCGCGCGCCGTGAGCAGGCGCGCGCGCACCGTCGCCAGTCGCGCCTCGACCAGCTCCAGCGGCTGCTCCAGCCGCGCGGCGACGATCCCGGTCGACATCGCCGCGACGAGGATCGAGCGGCCCTCGAAGTTGCCGCCCGGCGTCACACCATACGCCAGCATCGCCAGCGCAGCGTCCTCGCCCAGCACCTCGTGCAGTTCGGCTGGGGTCCAGGTGGCGAAGCGCCCTTCCTCGCCGTCGCTGTCGGCATCGATGCTCGCGTACAGGCCACCTTCCGGGCCCGTCATCTCTCGCATCACCCAGTCGAGCGTGGCGCGGGTGGCGCGCTCTACCTCCTCGCTGCCGGTGGACTGCACCAGGTGCACGCCGAGCTGCGCGAGGAGCGCGTTGTCGTAGAGCATCTTCTCGAAGTGCGGCACCACCCACGCCCGATCGGTGGCGTAGCGTGCGAACCCGCCTGCGAGCTGGTCGAAGATTCCGCCGCGCGACATGGCGAGGAAGGTTTCGGTGACGAGGGCCAGTGCGGCGTCATCCGCGTGGCGCGTGCCGTGGCGCAACAGGAAGTCCAGGGCCATCGCCTGCGGGAACTTGGGCGCGGTGCCGAAGCCCTGCTCCACTCGGTCGTGCAGCGAGAGCAGCACTCGTGCAGCCTCGGTCAGCGCCGCCGCGCTGACGTCGCCCGATGGCGTGAGCGGCGCCGCAGCGTTGGCGTAGAGCTCACGCAACGAGCCGGCGGTGGCCTCGACGGCCGCACGGCGGGTCTGCCAGGCATTCGACACGCTCTGCATCAGCCGCGTGAAGCTCGGGATGCCTTGCACGTCGGAGGGCGGAAAGTAGGTGCCGCCATAGAACGGCTCGCCGTCGGACGTGAGGAACACCGTCATCGGCCAACCGCCACGCCCCGTCATCGCCTGCACGGCCTGCATGTAGATCGCGTCCAGGTCGGGGCGCTCTTCACGGTCGACCTTCACGTTCACGAACAGTGCGTTCATGACAGCCGCCGTGGCCGGGTCCTCGAATGACTCGTGCGCCATCACATGGCACCAGTGGCACGACGCGTAGCCGATGCTGAGCAGGATCGGCCGTCCGGTGGCGCGCGCCGCCTGCATCGCGTCGGCACCCCAGGGATACCAATCCACGGGATTCGCCGCGTGTTGGCGCAGGTACGGCGACGATTCCGTCGCGAGTCGGTTTGTCATGCAAGCAATACTTGCGTTAATGGTAGCGTCTGGCTTGCGTAGGCCGTGTCAACCTAGCCGCCCGGTGGTGTCTCGCCGCGAACGCCTGCCGACTCGTCCCCCGGACCAGCGCCGCCGAATGAATGCCGAAGCTCGCCGCCACTGATCGCACGTCCGGCAGGCGCGGTCACCGTACGCTGTGTCCCGCGACGCGACACGCGCTCGCGCTGCGTCGCCGGATCCGCGCGCTGGGTGCGCGCGACCTGCTGCTGCCGGCGCTGATCACGCTGCTGGTTCTGGCGACGGCGCTGTTCCCGCAGGTTCCGCTGCGCGACGCGGCAACGCATGGTGAGGTGCAGGGGATGCACCTCGCCATCAGCCGCAACCTGGCGATCATCGCACCGCTCGCGTCCCTGCTCGACATGCAGGCGCTGCTGACGGTGCCGCAGCACATCGCGCTGGTGGCGACACTGCTGCTCGGCTTCGCGCTGTGGCGCGGCGTTGCGTTCGCGCGCAGTACCACCTGGCCGATCTGGCGGTACGAGCTGGGCCGCCTGGTGCTGCTGCTGGCGCTGCTGGTGCTGGTGCTGCTGGTGAATGTGCTCGTGCCGCGTCCGATGGCGAGGCTGGTGGTGGAGGATCCCGAGGTGGTGGTGGTGGACGTGCACGCACACACGGCGTCGTCGCACGACGGCCGGCCGGACTGGACCCCGGCCCGTGTGCGCGACTGGCACGCCCGCAGTGGCTTTCATGTGGCGTACATCACCGACCACAAGCGATTCGGCGGTGCACTGGACGGCGTTGCCACCAACGCTGCGCGTGCCGGTGATGGCGTGGTGCTGCTCTCGGGACTGGAACTGCGCAGCGGCGGGCAGCACGTGAACGTGCTCTCGATGACCATCGGCGACACCGTCCATCTCGTGGAGGGGGACCACCTCACGCGGTCGATGCGCCTCGCCGACGGGCGCACACCGGTGATCGTCCAGACGATCCCGTTCGACCTCGCGCTGTTCGCCGGCAGTGGTCAGGACACGCTGCCGCGCACCACGGCGCTCGAGATCAACGACGGTGCACCGAAGGGCCTGACGACCGGCCTCACGCGGCATGCCGAGCTGCTGCAGCTGGCCGAATCGCAGAACCTCGCACTGGTGGCCGGCTCCGACAATCATGGATGGGGCAACACCGCAACAGGCTGGACGCTGGTGCGAGTTCCGGGCTGGCGCGAGCTCACGCCCGGCGACCTTGCCGTGCGGCTGGAGCAGGTGCTCGCCACGGGCCGTCGCGCCACGCAGGTGGTCGAGCGGCGCACGCCGTTGCTGGTGACGGCGCCGCAGGCCGCGCTGACGGTGCCGGTGATGCTGCTGACCGTGACGCGTGCGCTGACGCCGCCAGAGCGGGTGAGCTGGGTGATGTGGGCGTGGAGCACGCTGCTGGTCCGGATCGGCACCCGGTGGGCGGCGCAAGGGTCGCTGGCGCGGGCGCGCCTCGCCCGTCGCCGGCACAGGCTGCGGATCCGCCTCGTGCCGATCGGCACCACGGCGGGCATGCAGGGCTGAGGGCATGCAGGGCTGAGTCTGTGCACGGCCGAGGGTACCGGCGCATATTCGTCGGGATGCGCCGGCCACCGCGGGCGGCGCCCCACACCGGTCCACCACCATGGCTGCGGCAGTCGCTCCCGATCTCGAACAGTTCCTCGTCGGCGCCACGGCGCGCATCCATGACGAGTTGCACGACTTCCTCCGCATCCCGAGCGTCAGCGCCAGCAGCGAGCACGCGGCCGACGTGCGCCATGCCGCCGAGTGGGTGGCGGCGCAGTGCACCGCGATCGGGCTCGCGACGGCCGAGGTGATCGACACGGCGGGCCACCCGATCGTGCTGGCCGAGTGGCGTGGCGCCCCCGGCAAGCCGACGGTGCTCATCTACGGTCACTACGACGTGCAGCCACCGGAGCCGCTCGAACTCTGGACTTCCCCTGCCTTCGAACCGACGGTGCGCGACGGCAAGCTGTTCGCGCGCGGCAGCGTGGACGACAAGGGCCAGCTCTTCCTGCACCTGAAGGCGCTCGAGGCGCACCTCGCCGTGCGCGGCACGCTGCCGGTGAACGTGATCGTGCTGGCCGAGGGCGAGGAGGAAGTGGGCAGTGAGAACCTGTCGCCGTTCATCGCGGCGCACGTCGAGCGCCTGCGGTGCGACGCCGTCGTGATCAGCGACAGCACGATGTTCGCGCCGGGCCAGCCGTCGATCCTCAGCTCGCTGCGCGGCCTGGCGTACTTCGAGATCCGCGTGCAGGGGCCGCAGTCGGACCTGCACAGCGGCATGTACGGCGGCGCCGTCGTGAACCCGGCGATGGAGCTGGCGCGCATCCTCGCGACGCTGCACCACGTGGACGGACGGGTGGCGATCCCGGGCTTCTACGACGCCGTGCGCCCGTTCCCCGACGCCGTGCGCGAGCAGATGCGTGGCCTGCCGTTCGACGAGGAGCACTTCCGCGCCGAGGTGGGAGCGTCGGCACTCGGCGGTGAGTTTGGCTATACGGTTCTGGAACGGCTCTGGACGCGCCCAACCTGCGAGGTGAACGGCCTGCTCAGCGGCTACACCGGTGAAGGGGCGAAGACCGTACTCCCCGCCCATGCGATGGCGAAGGTGAGCTGCCGCCTCGTGCCCGATCAGGACCCTGCCGTCATCGAACAGCGCATGCACGACCACGTGCACGCGGTGGCCGGCGCCGGCGTGACGGTGACCGTGGAGCACCTGCACGGCGGCAAGCCGTGGCGGGCAGAGCTCACCGGCCCGATCTTCGACGCCGCGCGCCGTGCGCTCACGGCCGCGTTCGGGCGCGAGCCGGTGATCACCGGCGAGGGTGGCTCGATCCCGGTCGTCGGTGACTTCCAGCGCCTGCTGAATGTGCCGGTGCTGCTGGTGGGCTTCGGCTTGCCGGGCGAGAATGCCCATGCCCCCGACGAGTGGATCAGCGTCGAGAACTTCGAGCTGGGCATGCGCGCGATGGCGGCACTCTGGGACGAGCTGGCTGCCACGTGATCCGCAGGGCACGGTGGACCGGCCCGCTGCTGACCATCGCGGCACTGCTGGTCCTGACAGGCGCCTGTCACCGCACGCTGCGCACCACACCCGACGCGCCCGTTACCCTCGCGCGCCCGTCGCGCATGTACGCTGCGCTGCTGGGTGAATTGCGTCGCGAGGGCGGCACCGCCAGCGTGGTGATCGATTCATTGCTGCCCACCGACGGCCTCGATGCCGACGTGGCCGAGGGACTGGTCGCATCACTGGGCATCACGCGGGCCGACGTGGCCGCGCTGCTCGCGGCGCAACGGCGCGGCGGCGCGCGCGTCGATGGGGCAATGCTCCCCGACTCGACGTGGCGCACGGTATCGGTGCGCGCGCTGGATTCACTGCGGACGCTCGCGCGCGCCCAGCCACGTGACCCGCGCAGCGATCCGTTCTGGGCGCGCTGGAACGCCGCCTTCCCGAATTCCGCCGGTTACGTGATCCTCTCGCCTGCCGCGTTCTCGACGGACGGCACCGAGGCGATCGTGCATGTGCGGGTGGCCTGCGGGGCGACCTGCGGCACGTCGGAGGTGCGGGTGCTGCGCCGTGATCCGCGCGGGCAGTGGCACACCGCCCGGCGTGTGCCCATCTCGATCAGCTGAACGAGATCCCGCGCGCCGGCGCGCGAAAGGCTACCACTTCCACTCGCGCGAGAGGAAGACGCCGAGGTTGTCGATGCCCCGCGGCCGCTGCGGCGCCAGGGACTGTCGCTCCAGCAGGAAACGCGGACCGTAGGACGTCTCCAGCCGCATGTTGCGCGGGAGCCGGTATTCCCAGCGCAGGCCGGTGCCGTAGAGCGTCGGATTGTCGGTGCTCGAGCGGAGCGTGGGGCTGAGCGAGAGCTCGACGTAGCTCTGGGTGCCGAAGTACCGGCCGTACTCGATGCGCGTCGCGAGCAGAAAGCCGCTCACGCCGCTGACGAAGTTGCCGAGTTCGGGGGCGTTGGTGGTGGAGGTGATGTTCAACACGTCGGCGCCGAGCAGGCGCGTGGCGCTGCCCTCGACGGAGTTGAGCATTTCGTTCAGCGCCAGTGACGAGATCTGTCGCCCGAAGAATGCGCCGGCCGCGCCGGCGATGCCGCCCGCACCACCGATGCCGCCGGTCAGGCCGCTGCCGCCCTGCGAGATCAGGCCGCCGCTGCTGTTGCCGAACGCGACGTAGCTGATCAGGTCCGTCTGCGGGATCGGCGGCTGGGCATCGCTCTCGAGCGAGAGGCGCGGTTCGAGCAGTGTCCCGGCGATGTTCAGCCGGATGGCCAGCGCCTGCTGCCCCGCCTGTCGCACCGGGATCTCGGCAACGGCCTGCAGCAGCGGGTTCAGGTCGGAGGTGCCGATGAACGTCGCCGAGCCGCGCACGATGTTGAACCGCTTGCTGAGGAACTCGTACTGTCCACGCTCGGTGGCGACGATGCCGTCGAGCGTGACGGCGCCGGTGACCGGATTGATCGCGACGGCCAGCTCGCCGTCGGTGAAGATCTCGACGTTCGCCTCCTTGCTGCGTACCCACACATCGCGGTCGATGCGTGCCACGACCGAGGTCTTGAGGCCGCGCACGAAATTGGACGGCGCGACGATCAGGCCGCGCGCCGCCGCCTCGGTGCTGTCCACGGCGCCGAGGACCGCGGGATCGTTCGCATTCAGTGCTGCGACGGTGCGCGTCGTCTCGGCGAGTCGATACACGCCCTCGCGCACGCGCAGGCTGCCCTCGAGCGTGGCGCCGTCGTACGGTCCCTTCAGCGTCAGGTCGGCGAGGGCGCTGATGCGACCCTGGCGCCCATCGATGACGCGGGCGTTGCGGGCGACCATCTTGACGTCGAACATCGGATTCGTCAGCAGGTGCAGCCCCACGCCGCCCGACAGGCGCACCGTGCCATCGCCGCTGTGCACGAGCACCGAATCGATCACCACCGAATCGCCCTGGAAGCGCAGGTCACCGGCGATGTCGCGCAGCGGAAGCTCGACGGCGGCCAGCGTCATCTCCCCGTGGCGCAGCGTCAGCGTGCCGTCGAAGGTGAGCTTGTCCGGCAACGTGCCGCGCACGGTCACGAGGCCCTTCGTTTCACCGCGCAGGTTGGTGACGGCGGCGCTCAGCGCCGGCACGATGTCCAGCGGCAGCGAGTCGAGGCGGATCTCGCCGCGCATCGGCTGGTCGAGCAGCCGCGTCGGACTGCCCGTGAGCGCGAGGTTGATCGGGATCGTCGCCGTGGCGCGTGCGTTCGGCTGTTGGCCCGGTCGGCGCACCTCGGCATACGCCTCGGCGCGGGTCGAGTCGTACGTCATGCGGACGCGGAATTCCGGCAGCGGCAGCGAGTCGTAGACGACGTCACGCACCGCGGCGAGGAACGAGATCTTCGGTGCCGCCGCTGGTCCATCGACGTAGAGGTCGGCCGAGACGCGGCCGTCCACCGGCGAGACCGACTGGGCGAGGTCGGCCAGGTCCCAGAGCTGCGTGTTGCGGATGGCGAGCGTGACGTTGGTGCTGCCGGCCGTGTCGATTGCCGCGTCGAGCTGCAGGCGCGCGTCGCCGGCCGTCTCCAGCGCCAGCGAGTCGATCAGGAACTTCCCGCCGGCCCACGAGGCGCGCCACGGATACGGATTCGCCCAGCGCGATGACGGGAGCTGCAGCACGGTCGAATCCACCCGGGCGGCGTAGCGCGTGGAATCGAGCTGCAGTGCACCGGCGATGGTCACGGCCGTCGAGTCGAGCAGGTGGAGGTTGATGGCGAGGGTGCCCGTGCCGGTGGCCAGTGTGGCGCGGCGCCAGCGATAGCCCGCCGCCATGTCCAGCGAATCCACGTTGTAGCCCGATACCACGACGCCGACGGCATTGCCGGCGAACTGCGCTTCCGAGCTGTCGGTGAGGATGTGGGTCCACGACGGGCGCAGCGCGACGCTCCTGGCACTGGTGCCGCTGGCGAACAGGTTGCGCGCCTCGAGCGAGCCGGTGCCGCTGATGTCACGCAGCCAGCCCTGCAGCGTGAGCGCGATCGTCACCTCGCCGGCCAGCGAGTCGGCGCGCAGCGGCTGCGGTGCGGTCACGCGCATCGCGATCGGCGGCAGGCCGCGCGCCAGCCGCTCCACCTCGGTGCGTCGCGCCAGTGCCAGCGAGTCGGCACGCTGGCGCCGCAGCGAGCGGGCGATGGTCGCCTGCGTCTGCGCCACCAGCAGCGTGTCGCCCGGCAGGTACGCCCGCAACCGCTGCAGCGAGTCGAGATGAATGCGCGCGACGAGCTGGCCCGGACGATCCTTGCGCAGACCGAACGTGCCCGAGCCCGCGCCGATCGCACCACCAATGCGCAGCATCAACGTGTCGAGCGTCAGCAGGCCGTCGCGGGCACCGGCCACCAGCGCCACCGTGTCCACACGCAGCCGGTCGATCTCGGAGGCGCGCAGGTCCACCACCACGCGACCGTCGAGCGTCTCCACCGACGAGCCGCGCACATCGATCGTGGCGTAGCCGACGAGCTTCGTCCTCAGCGCCGTCGGCGTGATGCGCCGCAGGTTCAGCGAGTCCACCGTCAGCACCACGTTCGCGTGCGATGGGCCGCGCTCGGGCACGCCGAAACGCCCTGCCAGCAGCAGGCCGCCGGCGCTGTCCACACGCAGCGCAGCGTTCACGCCCATGTCCGACAGCGCGCCGCGCAGCGTGAGCGTGCCGGTCGCGTCACCACGCAGGTCGAGCGCCGGCGCGAAGCGCGCCATCGCCGGCAGTGACAGTGGGTTGAAGCGCAGCTTCGCATCCACCACCGGCTCGCGGCCGGCGATGTTCACGCGCATCGTGCCGTCGATGTGCGAGTCGAGCCCGCTCACCACATGCACGAGCGTCAGGCGCGTGTCGATCCAGCCGTCGGTGCGCCCGTTCACCAGCACCCGTCCGCCGATGCGACCGCCAAGCGGCTGCAGTGCGACGCTGGCGAGCGTCACGGGCAGCGGCGACAGGTCCACACGCAGGTTGCGCATCACCACCGCGCCGCCAGCGGTGCCCACCACGCCAGTCGCACGCGCGGCCAGCAGCCCGGCCTGGCGGTCGGCGAAGCGCAGGTTCGCGTTGACCGTCGCGGCCGTGAGCAGTCCGCGTGCCGTCAGTGTACCCGACAGCACGCCACTGCGCGGCAGCGCGACGTCGGGCATGAGGCGGTGTACGAGCCGCGTGTCGAGGGCGTCCACGGCGATGTCGACGTCGCGCAGCTGCAGGTCGTCGCGCTCGAAGCCGAAGTCGGCCAGGCCGCGCAGGCGCGCCGCTTCCAGCACCAGCGACATCTCGCCGAGGCGCACCGTGCTCGAGGTGCCCACCGAGACGTACCGCACGCGGTCGATCGCGCCGGTGCCACCCTCGGGCAGCCACGGCACGAGCCAGCGCCAGTCGGTCGTCGCCACCTGCGGCGCCGTCGCCTCGATGCGTGTGGTGCCGTTGTTGATGTTGTACATCCCCGACGCGGTCGCATTCGAGGCGGGCAGCGTCGCGACGATGTTGCGGAACCAGACCGAATCCCTGTTCACCTGCAGCGTGCCCTGGAGGTTGCGCAGGTCGATCGCCGGCGGATGGAACGGCATCACGATCCCCGATGCGCTGGCGATCTGGAACAACTGCGACGTCTCTCCCGGCAGCTTGATGCGCGCGTACGGCGCACGCACGTCGATGTGGTCCAGCTGCGTGATGCGCTGGTAGCCACCCGGCACCGCTCGCACCACGGGACGGAGCGCGCCCGCGAGCGCCAGTCTCAGGACGGAGTCCTGCGCCGCCGCGCTGCGCCACGCGTCCACGACATACGGACTGCGCGCCGTGAGCGTCGCATCGATGAGCTCCACGTTCTTCAGCTCCACCCAGTCACCGTACCGTCGTGCGGCATCCGTGCGTGGCCTGCTGGTGGTGTCGGGGAAGAGGATGGCGTCCCAGTTCCACCGCCGCCCCGGCTGCTTGTCGAGCACGATCACGGGACGCTCGGCGCGCACGTCGCTGAGGATCACGCGACGGGCCCACAGGTCGCGCAGGTTCCATCGCGCTCGCACCACCGGTGCCGTGATGAACGGGGCGCCGGCCGAATCGGTGATGACGACGTCGTGGATCGTCGCACCACTGAAGATCGGCCCGTCGATGCGGCCGATCGACACGCGGCCGGCAAAGGTGCCGTTGAGCGCATCCGTCAGCGCACTGCGGACCTTCTCGCGGCCCCACGTCGTGCGCGGCAGGTACACGACCGCCGCCACGGCCAGCAGCAACGCGCTGCCCACGCAGAGCGCGATCGCCGCGGCCACCTTCGACGGCTTCATCCTCAGAACGCCTCGCCGATCGAGAGGTGGATCGTGAAGCGATTGAAGATGCCGCCAAGGCCGGTGCCGTTGGCAGGGTTGAAGCTGCGCGTGTTCTTGATCAGGAACAGCCCCGACGCGCCGTCACGCAGCGGGTCGAGCTCGGTCACGACCTGCAGCTGGTCGTTGCGGCGCGGGTTGTAGCCGAGGTCCACACGGATGGGGCCGACGGGACTGAGATAGCGGATGCCGAAGCCGGGAGTGATCACACTGGTCGTCCCGGCAAGCCCCGAGCCGACGGATCCGGCATCGATGAACAGGGCAGCCGTGAGCGGCCCCCAGAAGTGATACCGCCCCTCGATCGATCCCTCCACCATCGTCTCGGCGCCGAGGGGCTTCGGGGTGAAGTCGCTGTCCGTGAAGTCGGTGGCCGGCCGTGCCGCGTCAGTCGGTTCGGTGCCGCACTCGGCCAGTGGCGTCTTCGGATCGCACGGCAGTCGCTGCGTGGGATCGGCGAGGAGGCTGTCGTAGCGCGCCTGCGTCGGCTGGAAGACGCTGCGCGGGATGACGAGGATGCGCGGGCCGAGCTGGTTCTCGCCGTAGCCACGCACCGAGCGCGCGCCGCCCGTGTAGAAGCGCTTCCGCGGATGCACGACGGCCACGTCACGGCCCAGGTCGCCGGCATTGGCGCGTCCCTTGACGATGCCACCGTGCACGTGAAATGCGAGCGTGGCGTTTTCGCTCAGGTGGAGGTAGGTGGCCCCTTCGAGCTCGATGCGGCCGTACCGCAGCTGCGAGCCGGTGTAGGTGTCGGCCAGCTCGACCTCGGCGCGCCACGACCGGCCGCGGGTTGGGGCGATCGGGTTGTCGCGACGGTCGCTGACGGCGCTCAGCACGAACGGCGCGAGCCGCTGCGTCCGGCGCACCACCGCCAGCGAGGGCTGGTCACAGACGCCGAAGTTGACGCAGTAGTAGGCATCGGCGGCGGACACATTGGTGAACTCCACCCGGTACTGCGCACTGACGGGGATGAACGGCGTGACGTTGCGCGTGAAGATCGCCGCGGCGCCGCCCCCCTGATCGACGAACACGCCGGGCGAGGAGCGCCGGTAGCCGAACAGCGAGAAGCCGATCGTGTTGCGGTAGTCGCTCAGCGAGCGGCGCCGGATGTCGGCGTTGAGCTGGAAGGTGGGCTGGAGGTATTTCGGCGCGCTGTCGGAGAGCGTCGTGGGCAGCACGTTCGTGAACAGGCCGCGATTGACGAGCTGCGTGCCGAGCAGGTTGCCGATGGTGCCCTGCAGCGTGAGCCGGCCGGCGCGGCCGCGAAAGTTCGTGTTCACGAAGCGCGCGTCGAGTTGCACGAAGTCGGTGGTGCTGACGCCGCCGGTGATGCGCATCGATCTCGGTGGCAACTCCTCCACCGACGCGACCAGCCGCTTCAGCGAATCCGCCGAGCCGGGGAGGACCTGCACCACCGCGCGCCGGAAGAAGCCGGCCGAGTAGAGGGCACGCTGGCTCTCCACCGTCCCGATGCGGGTGTAGGGGTCGCCGGCCTTCAGGTGCATCGTGTTCTCGACCAGCCGCGGGTCGAAGAGCTCGGTGCCTGCCACGCGGATGCTCTCGACACGGGTGCGGTAGAGGTGCTGCAGGTCGAAGCGGACGGCGGCGCGCGGCGAGGCCGTGTCGGCTTCCGCCACGGGGCCGACCGTGGCATCGCCGAAGCCCTTCCGATCGAGCGCCGCTGCCACGCGCACCGCGATCGAGTCCAGCTCCATCACGTTCAGCGTCGCGCCTTCCTGCAGCGTGACGAGCTGCCGCTTCTCACGTGGCGACAGCAGCGAGTCGAGCGCGCCGAGCTGCAGCGTGCCGATGGTGGTCGTCGGTCCTTCCACCACCTCGAGGCGCACGGCGACACGCCCTTCGTCGATCTTGCGCACCACAGGCGTGACCTGCGCCGCGCGCCAGCCATGCTTCCAGTAGAGCACACGCAGGCGCAGCACGTCGCGATCCAGTTCGGCGCGATCGAGCGGGTGGCGCGTGTACAGGCCGAAGCGCTTGGTCACCGCGCACACGAACGGGAACTTGCAGCGCGACGGCTCGGTCACCATGGCGGCCTTGAGCTCGCGGTCACCGAGGCTCGCGTTGCCATCGATGTCCAGCGACACGACCTCCGGCAGCGTCATGGTGCGCGTCATCGACTGCGCGTGTGCGGAGATGGCCGACACCGTGCCGAGCAGCACAACGCCCGCCGCGCAGAGTGCGCGACGGGCGTTGACACCGCGTCGAACCGGTGCGCTCAAAGGCCAGCCAGCAGCGCGTCGTTGTTCGCCGTCGCCGAGATTCGCTTGATCAACCATTCCATCGCACCCATCGGCGGCATCTGCTGAAGTCCGCGGCGCAGCATGTAGATCGCCTGCACCTGCTCGGCCTTGTACAATTTTTCCTCGCGTCGCGTTCCACTCGCCGGAATGTCGATCGCGGGAAAGATGCGTCGTTCGGCAAGGCCGCGGTCGAGCTTGATCTCGCAGTTGCCGGTGCCCTTGAACTCCTCGAAGATCACGTCGTCCATGCGCGAGCCGGTCTCGACGAGTGCGGTGGCGATGATCGTGAGGCTGCCACCACCATCTTCCGGCGCCACGTTGCGTGCCGACCCGAAGAAGGCCTTCGGCTTGGCCATCGCATTCGCATCGAGACCGCCCGACATGGTGCGACCCGTGCCGCGATTGGCGGTGTTGAATGCGCGGCCCATGCGCGTGATCGAGTCGAGCACGATGACCACGTCCTTGCCCATCTCCACCAGGCGGTGTGCCCGTTCGGTGACGATCTCCGTCACGTCCACATGGCGCTGCGCCGGCTGGTCGAAGCTCGACGCGATCACCTCGCCCACCTCCCACGAGATCGCCTCGCTCACTTCCTCGGGGCGCTCGTCCACGAGCAGCAGCATCAGCACCGCGTCGGGATGATTGAGGTGCACACCCTCGGTGATGGCCTGCAGCAGGGTGGTCTTGCCGGCGCGTGCCGGGGCGACGATGAGCGCACGCTGCCCATAGCCGATCGGTGCAATGAGGTCGATGGCGCGTCGCGTGATCTCCGGTCCGACCTTCGCCGGCCGTCCCGTCTCGAGCGTGAGCCGCTTGTTCGGGTAGGACGCCGTGAGGCTCTTGAAGTCCTTGCGGCGCACGTTCGGGTCGGGCGCCAGCTCGTTGATCGACGTGATGTCGCAGACCGTCGGGCGCCGGCGCTGGTCGTGACCCCAGGCGGCGGTGATCAGGTCGGCGCGCCGCAGCTGGAACTGCCGGGCGAGCCATCCGGGGATGAACGGGTCGCCGGGCTGCGGCAGGTACGACGCGGCACCACGACGGATGAAGCCACCATCGCCACGGGCGGGATCGTACCAGCCGGTGATGGTCGCTTCGGCGGTGACGATGCTCGACCCCGGGGTCTCGGGGCGCTCTTCGCGCGGCGCGCGCTCCTGGCGCGGGCCCCGCTCGTGACGCTGTTCCTGTCGCGGCTCCGGCCGCGCGGCGCGCTCCTGGCGCTCGGGACGCGGACCGCGTTCATGGCGCGGCGCGGGGGCCTGCGGTGCCGGCGGCGCGTCACCCTCGCCGCCCTCGCGGAAGCGGTTGCGTCCGCGGCCACGGCGGCGCTGGAACCGGCCGCGACGTTCGTTGCGGTCACCGGGGCGCTCTCCGCCGCGATCGTTCGGGCGGTCGGTGCGGTCTCCACGATCGCTCCGGTCGGCGCGCTCGGCACCGCCATCCGCCGGCGAAATCTCCGCCACCGGCGGTGCACTGCGCACCTCCGCGCGCGGCTCGGCGCTCGGCTCGGCTGGAGGGGCAGGGGCGGTTGTCGGGGCGGCGTGTCGCGCGTCGGCGCGTGGTGCGCGGGGCGATCGGGGTTCGCGCGGCGCCTTGGGGTCGCGCACGGCGGGGACATCGGCGGGAGCACTGGCAACCGGGGCGGGCGGCGGCGGCGCGGTTTCGGTCACCACCTCGGCAACCGCCGTCTTCTTCGGGCGACCGCGCGGCTTCTTCGGTATCGCGTCGTCGCTGGCTGGCGCGGGAGTCGGTGCCGTCACCACCGCGGCCGGCGCATCGCCGCTGTCTCTGTACGGATTGGGTTCATCCCCCTGCGCTGTCTGGCGCGGGGAACGCGGACCGCGCCCCGTGGCGGGGCGGCGACGCTCGGTCATGTGATCATGGTGCTGCGTGGTTTGCTGAGGCACGGCACGGTGCGGAATCACCGGCGCGCTGGGGGACACGCGCCTGCGTGGCACCCCCGTTGGAACAATCAGGACACCTCACACACCACGCCATCGATTGCGATGCGCGGGAGCGGGAATGTCGTGATGAAAAAATCTGGCCGGGTCATGACCCGAGGCACTGCGGCACTGCGTACGAACGCTGCGACGATACGTCAGAACGACGATCGGGGACATACGCACCAGCCGCGACGGAACCCACACACTGCGATTGGTGAGAGGCATTCAGGAGGGCGGGCAATCGGCCACACCGACCTCGGATGCTCGCGCTTGGGAAGACGCCCGCGTGGACTCGCAGGGCTGCCAATTCAGAAGCACGTGACTGAGAGTATCGTCAGCGGATGCCGTCGGCGCAAGCCATCCCCGCGCATTCGTCGACCTGCGCACACCGATGCGTCGATGCGGCGCCCCGGGCACACTTGGCTCCGACGGTACATTTGCCGGCATGACGATGCCCAGCGATCCCCGGCAGGCCGTGGCACAGGCGGTCGCCGACTACCAGGCCACCGCCGACACCGGAACCCTTCTCGCGACGCTCGATCGCATCGCCGCCTCGGCCATGCCCGACGCACTCATCGAGGCCGCCGAGCCGTTCCGCACCATCCCCGAAGTCGCGGGGCCGCTCTACGACAAGGTCGTCGCCGAACAGCCGAACAACGCCCGCGCCCTCGTGATCCTCGCCAACGCCTACTGGCTCGGTGGCCGCGGTGGCGAGGCGGTGGGTGAGCTGGCGCAGCGCGCCATCGCCGCCGACCCCGCCAACCGTGGCGGCTGGCACATGTGGGCGCTCAGCGAGAGCGATCCGCGCGACCGCACGATGCGCTGGAAGCAGGTCGTGGAGCGATTCCCCGAGGACGAACTGGCGATGGCCAACCTCGCCGACAACGCCGCCGCCCTCGCCGGTGCCGAGAAGGACTACGACGCACTGGACCTCGCGGTCTACACATACGAGACACTCCTCGAGCGCGCCACGCTCCCCGAGCAGCGCGAAGCGCTCGACACCGCCCTGCGGTCGCTGCGCGGTTGGAAGTTCTGAGCTGGCCCCGATCACTCCCCCGCCGCCACACCACCCGTGCCCCGCGCTGATTCCACGCCGCCGCCGACTCCCGGTGAGACCCGCGCCTTCTGGTATCCCCGCGTGCGCGGCGGCATCACGGTCATCGCCGGCACCCTCGCCTACGTTGCGCTGGCCGCTGCCTTCGGCAGCGCGCCGACCTTCGTCACCGCACTGGTCGGCATGCTCGGGTCGATCGTCATGATGACGTGGGTCTGGTATCTCGAGTCGCGCCGTGCCGAGCGCCATCGCCGCCGCGGCATGCCCGCTGCGGAGGTGTAGCATCAGCATGCGTCGCCGCCGCAGGTGACGCGCTGTCGCGGTCGACGTCGCACTGCCGCACATTCAGCACAGTCAGCGTCGCGGCGGTGTCGCATCGCCAGGCGCACGCTCACACCGACGTGGCACGAGGACGGCTCGCATGGTGACCCGCAGGGCGTTCCTGATCGGCAGCGGTACCGTGGTCGGCGCGCTCGGCGCGCTGGTGGTCGGCTGGACGGCATGGCCGGCGAAGCCGCGCCTGCTCACGGCCGATCCGCTGCCGGTCGACCCCGGCCAGTCCGCGCTGAACGGCTGGGTGACGATCAATGCGGACGACACGATCAGCATCGTGATGTGCAAGTCCGAGATGGGGCAGGGCATTCATACCGGCCTTGCCATGGTGCTGGCCGAGGAACTGGACGCCGACTGGTCGCAGGTGCGCGTCCGGCGGGCGCCGATCGACACGATCTACCAGAACATCGCGACGGTCGTCGATGGGCTGCCGTTCCATCCCGATGATGACGGCACACTCAAGGCGCTGGCTGAGCGCATCACGGGCAAGCTGATGCGCGAGTTCGGGGTCATGATGACCGGCGGGTCCTCCAGCATGAAGGACCTCTGGTTGCCGATGCGGCAGGCGGGCGCGTCGGCGCGCGCGATGCTGGTCGCTGCCGCGGCGGAACAGTGGAAGGTGCCCGCAGCCGAGTGCACTGCGGCGTCGGGTCGGGTCACGCATGCCTCCGGCCGCAGCGCATCGTTCGGCGCGCTGGCGGCGGCAGCGGCACGGCAGGGAGTGCCTGATGCGGTGCCGCTGAAAGATCCGGCGCGCTTCACGCTCATCGGCACGCCGCAACGCCGTCTCGAGGCCGCGTCGAAGATGGATGGCATCGCCACCTTCGGCATCGATGTCGTGTTGCCCGGCATGCAATACGCCAGCGTGGAGATGTGCCCCACCATGGGTGGCCGCGTCGCCAGCTTCGACGCTGCGGACGTCACGACGATGCCTGGCGTGCAGAAGGTGCTGGCAGTGGCCGGCCACAACGGCGGCACCGGCGGCGTGGCGGTGATCGCCGATACGCCGTATCACGCGATGAAGGCGGTGAAGGCCGTGCGCATCACGTGGGACCACGGCCCGGCGGCCGGTGTGTCCAGCGAGGACATCTACCGCCAACTGGCGCAGCGCCTCGACACGGACGACGGTTTCGGTTTCTACCGGCACGGTGACGTCGACGCAGCGCTGTCGAGCGCGGCCACGGTCGTCGCGGCCGAGTACCGGGCGCCGTACCTGGCGCACGCGACGATGGAGCCGATGAACTGCACGGTGCAGTTCGCGGATGGCCGCGCGACGGTGTGGGCTGCCACGCAGGTGCCCGACCTCGCCCGCAGCGCCGTCGCCGCGGTCCTCGGCATTGCACCGACGCAGGTGGAGGTGAAGGTGCAGCTCCTCGGCGGCGGGTTCGGGCGTCGCCTGGAGGTGGACTTCATCGCACAGGCCGCCGCCATCGCCCGTGATGCGGGCGGTGTGCCGGTGCAGACGATGTGGTCGCGCGAACAGGACATGACACACGATTTCTACCGCCCCGCCGCGGTCTCGCGTTTCAAGGCCGGACTGGATGCGTCGGGCCGGTTGCTCGGCTGGCGTGCGTCGTCGGCTGGGCAGGCCATCCTGCCGCAGGCGTTGCGTCGCCTCTTCGACCTGCCTGGCGCCGGCCCTGACAAGACGACCGCCGAAGGCTCGTTCGACCAGCCGTACGAGTGGCCCGCAGCACGCATCGGCCACGCCGCCGTGGACCTGCCGGTGCCCGTCGGCTTCTGGCGATCCGTCGGCCATTCGCAGAACGCCTTCTTCACGGAAAGCTTCCTCGACGAGGTGGCCGTCGCCGCCCGCCGCGACCCGGTGGCGTTCCGCGCCGCGCTGCTGGCACAGCATCCCCGTCATCTCGCGGTGCTGCAGCGCGCCGCCGAGCTCTCGGGCTGGAATACGCCGCTGCCGGCGACAGCCGATGGACGCCCGCGTGCACGCGGCGTGGCCCTGCACCAGTCGTTCGGGTCGATCGTGGCACAGGTGGCCGAGGTCTCGGTCTCCACCGACAAGCGGATTCGCGTGCACCGCGTCGTCTGCGTGATCGATTGCGGTACCGCCGTCAACCCGAACCTGATCCGCCAGCAGATGGAGAGCGCGATCGTGTTTGGCCTGTCGGCGGCACTCGGCGGAGAGATCCGCTTTGCCAAGGGTCAGGTGCAGCAGAGCAACTTCCACGACTATCCGGTGTTGCGCCTGGATGAATGCCCGGTGATCGAGACCGACATCATCGCCAGCGTCGCGCACCCGGAAGGCGTGGGCGAGCCTGCCACGCCGCCCATCGCACCGGCCGTCGCGAACGCGCTCTTTGCCCTCACCGGGCAGCGCCTCCGCAGCCTGCCGTTGACGCTCGCCTGACAGGAGAACACCCATGCCGACGGTGACGATCAATTCCCGGCCAGTCGACGTCCGCGCCGAACCTGACACCCCGCTGCTGTGGGTGTTGCGCGGTGAACTGCACATGACCGGCACGAAATTCGGATGCGGCATGGCAGTGTGCGGCGCCTGCACCGTACACCTCGATGGCCAGCCGACGCGCGCCTGTGTCACCCCCATCTCGGCGGTCGGCAGTCGTGAGGTCACCACCATCGAGGGACTGACCGGGCCGCAGGTGGCCACGCTGAAGGCGGCGTGGGCTGAGGTCGACGTGGTCCAGTGCGGCTATTGCCAGAGCGGGCAGCTGATGGCGGCCGCTGCGCTGCTCAGGCGGAATCCGCACCCGACCGACGGTGACATCGATGCGGCCATGCAGGGCAACATCTGCCGCTGCGGCACCTACCCGCGCATCCGTGCGGCCATCCACAAGGCGGCCGCGATGTGGATGGCCTGACCGCGGCGGCCTGACGGTGCCGGTCGGCGGCCAGGTCACACTGCGGCGTCAGGCTGCCGCGTCACACGGTGCTGCGGCATGCCGGTGCTGCCTCCGCGACAGTCAGCGGACGGTGGCCGCCGGTGCGCCGCCGCCGGCGACATACCCGTTCCCGTTGCGCTCCAGCCGTGCCACCAGCGAGTCCACGGCGTGGAAGAAGACGTTGAAGCGCTTGATCGCACGCGGGTTGAACGTGGGATCGAACGGACTCACGCTCGGCCCACCTGCGACCTCGAGAATCGCATCATAGTCGTAGCGCGTGACGATGCCGCTCTTCGGGTCCTTCCACTGGCCGCGCTGCGCCAGCACACGATTCTTCGGCCACACCCCGAGCGGCAGCGCGAACGTGCGCACCTTGTAGCCCGGCACAGCTGAGTCGATCGCGAGCTGGCCGCGCGCGATCTGCTCCTGCACGAACGCGTCGGGATACTTCGCGAGGTTCGCGTGCCAGAGCGTGTGGTTGCAGAGCTCGAATCCCTGCGCGTGCAGGAACTGCAGCTTGCGGAAGCGCCACTCCGTCTTCTGCCCCTCGATGCCCTTGTTGCCGAAGAAGCTGCGACCCGCCTCTGCTCCGCTCAGCATGCAGAACGTGGCGCGCGGCTTCCAGTCGGGATGCGCACGCGAGAACGCGAGCCAGATGCCGACCGCACTCTCAGGGTCCACCTCCAGCGCACCGTTTCGCTCGATGTAGCGGAACTGGGAGGCCGAGGCGTCATCGAAGGTGAAGACGACCGGTCGCATGCCGGCTGGGATGTCGATGCGGTGGTCGATCATCTGCGCGACGGTGATCGGTCGGTACCCGCGCGCGTAGAGCAGCGCGAGAGTCTGCCGGAATCGTGCCTTGGTGATCGTCCACATCGCGTCGGTATCGGCCACCAGGTGCACCATCAGCACCGGCAGCTTGCCCATCGAGGCGGCACTCGCCGGCGTGATCGCACCGCGTGTCGTGTCGGTGGTTTCCGTCACGCGCGGCGCTGACGCCGCTGCGACGATGCCGGTCTCCGCCACGATGGTGGCCGGCGTGTCGGATGCGCCGGATGCGGCGGACGAGGCGGAGCAGCCGGCGAGCGCTGCGAGGCCGCAGAACAACGAATAGCGTGTGCGTCCAGCGTGCACGGGTCAGTCACCGAATGTGGGCAACGGGCAGGCACGTCGGCGTGCCGCCACACTCCAAGGATAGCCCGCATCACAAGCGGTCGAACGCGCGGCGATGGACGGCGTGCCGGCCACAAGTGCAGCGCCGTCCGTCATCGCAACTGTCGCACCTCAGGCCGTCACGTCATCCCGGGCGTCGCGCTGCGGACGACTGCAGCACCTGCAGCCACTCGCGCTCGCTGCCGCCGTACCCGGGGAAGATGCGCGCGAGGTCGGTGCCGCCGAGGTGCCCGCGCACGATCTCGCTGAACACGGCGCGGAAATCAGTCGTGAGCGCGAGGTCGCGACCCTCGTTCAGCAACTCCGGCGCGAGCCCCGGCCAGCGCCCATGCACATCGCGGCCGCGCACGCCGCCGCCGATCACGAACATCGAGCCGGCATGGCCATGATCGGTGCCGCCGTTGCCGTTCTCTCGCGCGGTGCGCCCGAACTCGGTCATGGTGAGGATCACCACATCCTCCATCCGGTCGCCGAGGTCGGTGACCAATGCGCCCACGCCATCGCCGAATTCGCGGAGGCGGTTCGCGAGCTGCCCCGTGGCGCCGCCCTGATTCACATGCGTGTCCCATCCACCGATGTCGGCGAAGGCGATTTCCAGTCCCACGCCCGCCTTCACGAGCTGCGCGATCTGCCGCAGGCGACGACCGAAGTCGGTGGTGGGATAGATGGCACCGTTGGTCGGCGCGTACTGCTGTGGGTTCGCCGCGCGCAGCATCTTCACCGCCTCGAAGGTGTCGCTGCCGGTGGCGTGGATCACGTCGGCGCGTCCGGTGCGATACAGCGCCTCGAGGCGATCGGCCTGCGTGCCGGTGGCGCGCACGGTGAACTCCTCCAGCGAGTTCATCGCCACCACGGGGCTCGGCCCTTCCAGCACGCGCGGCATCTGCGCCGTGAGCGAGACACCACGAAACGGCACGGGCGCGCAGGGCGTCCCCGCCTCGCAGGTGCCGGACACGGCGAGGTAGCGGTTCAGCCAGCCGTCGGTAGTGCCTTTCCGATCGGGCGTACCGCTCTCCATGTAGTCCTGCGCATCGAAGTGCGAGCGCGTGTTGCTGGGGCTGCCCACCGCCACGATCGGTGCCAGCAGCCCGCGATCGTACAGCGGCTTGAGCGATCGCAGCGCCGGGTGCAGCCCGAAACGGCCATCCAGCTCGATCGCGCCGCGGTCACCCGCCGCCAGCGACGGACGTGCGATGGCGATGTTCGGCCGCAGCGCGTAGTACGCCGCGTCACCATGAGGCACGACCACATTCAGCGCATCCGCCGCGCCACGCTGGAAGATGCAGATCAGCACCTTGCCCTTCGCCGCCTTCGGCAGCGCCATCCCGAATGTCGCTCTCCGCAGGAACGACGGGTTGAGCCCCATCGTGACCAGCGCCATCGCCCCCGATCGCATGAACACCCGTCGATCCATCTGCTGCTCCTGCCTGTGACGGTGAGGTCGTGGTCAGCGACGCTGGAATTCCGGCGACCCGATCGCAAGGCCGATCACCTGCGCCAGCCCGGTCACGGGGGCGCCAGCGCGTGCCCGAATCGGTGCCGCCGGTGCCCGTTCTGGCGCCATCGTCATCGCCGCCGCGGTGTCGGCCGACGTGTCGGTGGCAGCGGCGCGCTGCATCATCGGGTGCTCGCCGCTGACGAGGATGGTGCGCATGTCGGCACTCACGTCCCCCGCCAGCAGTGCCCGCACCACGCCGTCCACCTGCGCCTCGCGCGACATCGTGTCGAGCGCCGCGTACAGCGGCCAGGCGGCGACCCGCACCCCCGGCACACTGCCGCCCGCCAGCGCCACGCCGAAGTTGATGCGGTTCAGGATCGCACCGGTGTTGATCCAGCCGTCGCCGGTCTCCGGCCATCCGTTCGGCGCCTGGTGCTGGTAGAGCGGCTGGCCGAGTCGCGCCACGATCAGCGCCGTACGCGGCGTGAGGTCGGGCGCGGCATCCATCGCCCTGAGTGCGCTCACCACGACCTCGAACGGTGACTTCACCTTCGCCCGCCACGCCGCACTGGAGAAGAACTCGTCGCTGGTGACGATCGTGCGCACCACCTCGCGCAGGTCACCGTTGGTGCGCGTGAACGTCGCCGCCGCGCGCGCCACCAGTGCCGCCGGCGGCGAGTCGCTGACGAAACGCTGCACCAGCTTCCGCGCGATGAAGCGCGCCGTCGAGGGCTGCGCGGCGAGCAGGTCGAGCAGTCGCTCACCCTCGGCGGCACCCTGACCGGCAGGAAAGGTCGTGCCGAGCACGGTCTTCCTGCCGGCGTCGTGCAGCAGCGGATTGAAACGGAACGTGCCCACCCGGTTGGGCTGCACGATGCTCCAGCCGGTGAGGATGCGCGCCGCTTCGGTCACGTCACGCTGCGTGTAGCCGCCCTCCACGCCGAGGGTGTGCAGCTCCATCAGTTCGCGGGCGTAGTTCTCGTTCAGGCCGCGGCGCCGCTGCATCAGGCGGGTGACGAGTGTATCACGCTGGCCAGCCGGCATGCCCGCCAGCTGCGGCGCAGTCGCGGCGTACCGGCGCGCCGCCAGCCGTGCCATCCGCTCCGGCACCAGGCGCTGCGCTCCGCTGTCGGCGGCGCTCTCCCAGTTGTCCAGGTAGAACAGCATCGCCGGACTGTGCGCCACGGCACCCAGCAGCGTGCGGAAGTTGCCCAGCACGTTGGGACGGATCGCATCCCGCTCGTACGCCACGAGGTAGTGCCGCATGTACGGCCCCTTCGCGGCGTACACGTTGAAGTGGTTCAACCAGAAGTCGGTGAGCACCTCCTCGAGCTGTCGCTCACCCACCACGGCGCGTGCGACGCGTGCGGCCACCAGCTCCTGCCCCACCACCTGCGTCCGGCGCCGGGCGGCGAGGAAGGCGAGCGAGTCCTCGCGCGTGACCTGCATCGAGTCGCGGCGCACGCCGCCCGCGGCCTGCATCGCGAGGCGGCGCAGCACTGGTGCCGGCGGATAGCTGTCCAGCAGCGCCGGCACCGACATGGCGAGCACGGGGAATCGCTCGGCGACGGCCGCCGCGCGTGGTGCCGGCAGCCTCGACGGCTCGAGCTGCTGTGCGATCCAGCGATCCACACCCATCACCCGCACCGTCTCCACGTCGCCCGGGCGCGCGCCGAACGCCAGCCGGTTGAGCACATGCTGCACCTGCTGATCCGCGGTCTGCTCACGCGCCGTGCCGGCCGCGCTGCCGCCATCGCGCGTCGGCGCACCGGCGGCGCTGCCGGCTGGCGCCGTTGCACCCGTTCGGCACGACGCCACGCCGACCAGTGCGACGACAAACAGACGGCGACAGGATGACATGCTCCGGCTCCGGGGATGGGTCATATGGAATGGACGCTGCGGCCCCGCGCACGTTAAGGCCACCGACATGCCGGAGCCTCACGGGTCTCATTTCGTGACAGCGGCGCCCGCGGCATCGTCTGCTGCTGCGGGCGGCTGCCCCGCGACTGTGGCGGCTGGCGCTTCACCGTAGTATCCACCCTGAACGAGCCGGCACCGCGCACCATCGTGCGGTCGCTCGACCTGCGACACACACGCGCCCTTGACGACCGATCACCCCGTTGACGACCTGACCGGACTTCCCCTGCGCGGGACGTTCGTCGTCGCCGCCGCTGCCGCCATTGCCGGCGCGCGTGCCGCGCAGGGCGAGTGCGCGCTCCTCGTCATCGACGTGGACCGGTTCAAGGCCATCAACGACACGCACGGCCCCCTCACCGGTGACGCCGTGCTGGTGCTGATCGGCGAACTGCTGCGCCGCACCCTGCGGGCAGGCGATCTCGCCGCGCGGTGGGGCGGCGACGAGTTCGTGGCCCTGCTGCCCGGCGCACCGGTCTCTCGCGCCCGCGATGTCGCGGAACGCCTCTGCGCTGCCATTCGCGGCCACCACGGCCTGCAGGATCCGACCGGCGCGCCGCTGATGGTGACGGTCAGCATCGGCGTCGCGTCCTTTCCGGCCAACGGCAACGATCCCGAGGCGCTCTTCGCCTCGGCCGACCGCGCCATGTATCAGGTCAAGCGTCGCGGTCGCGATGGCGTCGCCGTCTCGGGCGGTGCACACGGCGCGACGATGATGCCCGCACTCGACCGCTTCGTCGGCCGCACCGAGGAGTTGCGCGGTCTCGTGCGCCTCCTCGACGACGCCACTCGTGGCCATCCGCGCACCGTTGCGGTGCTCGGCGAGGCGGGCGTGGGAAAGACCACGCTCCTCCGCCAGCTCGAGCCCGAGATCCGGCTCCGCGGCGGCACGATGGTCGCCGGACGCGCGCTCGACGCCATCACGGTGCAGCCGCCGTACGCGCCGTGGATCGCGGTGGTGGAGGCGCTGGAACGGCAGCGACAGGAGGCGGGCGACGAGCCGCGCCGTACGCCGCCCGCCTTTGGCGAGCCGCCCACCGCCATCGCACGCGCCGCATCGCTCGCCACGCTATTCGCTGACGGCGGCATGGCACCCCTGGGCATGCGGCTCCCCACCGCGCCGACTGCGGCCACCACCGTCGCTCCCGACGGTGTGCGCTGGCCCGAGCTCTCGCGCATCGTGCCGGCCCTGGCGCATCCGGGCGTGAAGGTGCGCACCACCACGCCCATCCCCACCGGCAGCAAGTTCGCGCTGCTGGCCGAGCTCTCGGCCTACCTCGCCGAGGCGGCCGCGCGACGGCCGGTGGTGATCCTGCTCGACGATCTGCAGTCGGCCGATGCGGCAAGTTGGGACGCCCTCGAGCACATCGTCACGCAGCTCGATGGCGAGACGGTCATGATCTGCCTCACCTTGCGCATGGAGGACGTCACGCCCGACGTGCACGAGCGCATGCGCAAGCTCGCGCACGGCGGCCGCATCCACGAGCAGGCGCTCGCGCGCCTCACGCGCGACGAGCTGCGACGCTGGGTGGACGCCGCCTTCTACGGGCAGGAGGTGGAGCGCGAGTTCCTCGCCTACCTCTACCGCCAGACGGAGGGCAATCCGCTGCTCGTCGTGCAGACGCTGCGCACACTGGTGGACGAGGGCGACATCTGGTGGGACAAGGATCGCTGGCACTGGCGGCCGGTCTCCGAGTTCCGGCTGCCGAGTGGTGTACTCGAACTGATGGGCCGTCGCCTCGCCAAGCTGAGCGCCGCCGATCGCGACGTGCTCACCATCGCCGCCGTCATCGGGCGTGAGTTCGACCTCGGCGTGCTGCAGGATGCGGCGCGCGTCCCGATGGACGCGCTGCACGGCGCGATCGAGAGTGGCGTGCGCGCCAGCGTCATCCAGCCGGCACACGGCCGGGGCAGTGACCGCTACGTCTTCGTGCACACGCTGCTGATGGAGGCGTTGCACAAGCCGCTCGACCAGCGCCGTGCACAGCGGTCGCACGAGCGTGTCGCGCAGGCGCTGCGCAAGCGGCACCCGGAGTCGGTGGCCGAGATCGCGATGCACTTCGACCGTGCCGATGATGCCGCGCAGGCGCACGCCTTTGCGCTCGCCGCCAGCGATCGCGCCCGTCGCGTCTACGCGCACGAGGATGCCGAAGAGTTCCTGCGCATCGCGGAGCGCCATGCACCAGACGCCGGCGCGCTCGCCCTGGTGCGCGTGGCGATGGCTGAAGTGGCGGAGCTGCGCGGCCGCTACGTGGAAGCCGAGGAGACGTGCGCGCTGGCGCTCGACTGGTTTGCCTCGCGCGAGGACCGCCGCCAGACACTCCGGCTGCGCCGCATGCGCGAACGCCTGCGCGCGCTGCTCGGTGAACCGGCGCGCCAGACGCTCGCCGCCTGCGAAATGCTCGAGCGCGACGCGGCCGAACTCGACGCCGCCGACGAGCGCGTCGCCCTGCTTGGCATGCTCGCGGCGACGCAGCTCCGGCTCGGCGCGCGTGATGCGGCCGTCGCCGCCGCCCGCGAAGCCGTCGCGCTGGCCGGCACCCTGGACGACGATGCGCTGCTCGCGGAATCGCTGGTGCGACAAGGCATCGCGCTCGATGGCGAGCGCAGCCCCGACGAGGAGGCGAGTTACCGGCGTGCCCTGGCCCTGTACGAGAAGCTGCAGGACCCCCGTGGTCAGGCGCGGTGCTGGGATCGCATCGGCGTGGTGGCGGCGCAGCGCGGGGAGTGGAACGACGCGCGCACCGCGCTCGGGCGCGCCATCGATCTCGGGCGCACCGCCGGCACCCCGGACGAGTGGGGACTGGCCGCCCTCGACCTCGGCGTGGTCGCACGGCGCACCGGCGACCTGGCGCAGGCGCGCGAGCTTTTCGGCGACGCCCTCGCCCTCTTCGCCGCCGTGCAGAACAGTGAGCGTCAGCTGCTGGCGCTCTACAATCTGGCGCATCTGGACCGCGAACGCGGTGAGCTGAACGCCGCCGCCGATCTCTACGAGGTGGCGGCGTCGCTGGCCGCGCGGCTCGCCCACCACGACGTGGAGGTGGGGGCGATCGCCGGCAGCGGGCTCTGCCGGCTGCGGCTGGGCGACCCGGCACGGGCGCGACAGCACCTCGAGAAAGCCGAGGCGCTCGTGGCGGGCCGCGTCGGCTGGTTCCCGGGGCGCGAACTGCAGGACGCCCTGGCGGTGGAGCTGCTGGCGCTGATCGGCGATGCGACGGCTGTGACCCTGCGTGCCACCGAGGGGTGGCAGCGCGCGCACACCGCCGATCCATGGGCGGCGAACTGGCTGCTGTCCGAGTTGACGCCGACGCTCACGAAGGAGGCGCCGGCGCTGCTCTCACGCCTGCGCGAGCGAACGGCCGACCACGACGACGCGATGCCGTCAGCCAGCACCAGCTCGCCCTGAATGGCGGAGCAGCACACCGCGCTGCGACGCCGCATGCCGGTCACGCGCGCAGCATGTACCCCGTGCCGCGCACCGTGTGCAGGAGCGGCGGCTGCTCGGAGCCGTCGATCTTCTTGCGCAGGTAGTTGATGTAGACGTCGACGATGTTGGTGGACGGATCGAACTCCGTCTTCCACACATGCTCCGCGATCTGCTCGCGCGTGACGGCACGGCCGGCGTGTCGCATGAGATACTCGAGCAGCGCGTACTCCTTCTGCGTCAGCGAGATCGCCGCGCCATCGCGGGAGACCTCGCGCGAGACCGTGTCCAGATGCAGCGTGCCGACGCGCAGCAGCAGTTCCTCATCGCGCAGCGTCGAGCGGCGCAGCAGGGCACGCACGCGCGCCACCAGTTCATCCACATCGAACGGCTTCACCAGGTAGTCGTCGGCGCCGGCGTCCAGCCCGGCCACGCGATCGCCGATCGTGACGCGCGCCGTCAGCATCAGGACCGGGGCGCGAAAGCCACGTTCTCGCAGCTCGCGTGCCACGTCGAGGCCGTTCGCCTTCGGCAAACCGATGTCGAGGATGAGCAGATCGGGTGCCTGGTCGATCGCCAGAGCCAGTCCCGATTCACCGTCCTGCGAGGTGAGCACGTCATACCCGCTCTCCGTCAGCGTCCGGGAGACCACCTCCAGCACCTCGGCGCGATCCTCCACGACGAGGATGGTGGCGCGTGTCCGCTCGGTGGGTGTCGTCATGTGTCCCAAGCTATGGTCGGAGGCGACGTGGGCAAGTCGCAATGGCTGCGATCCACGGCCAGGACCGGCGCGAACGTGCGCGCCTGCTCGGTTCGTCGCACGAATGATACGAGGCTGTGCTGGTGACGCGAACGATCTCGACGCAGTATCCACGAGATGGCATGACGCTTGCCACCGTCGGACTGGAGGGAACAGTCTCGTCGTGTGATGCGTCGAACTGGTGGAGTCGGGCGACCCACCGTGCGGAATGTCCCTGTCAGCGCGTGCGCAGCACGCGGGAGGCGATGCGCGTGATCGATGTCTTTGTCAGGATGGCGGCGGCACCGGGAGCAGCCGGGGTCGTTGCCCAGTCGACGCGGTGGGCGCCGGGGAAAGACCCGGGCGCATCGCGGCACCAGGTGGTCACCCTCTTTGGTGATCCCACGGTCACCCACCTCGCGTGGGCGCTCGCCGCGGCAAATCGCGGCCAGGCCGAAGCAGTCTGGTACATCACGGCCGACGGCAACGCGACCGCAGACGAGGCCTCGCTCGCCATGGCGGTGCTGCGCGAGGATGCGGCCGCGCTGATGAGCACGAACGGGGCACAGCTCCGGACGGCCATCGCGCACCTGCTCAGCATCCGCGGTCAGGACGAGCACAGCTCGGCCATTCGCGTTCCACTCCTGCTGAACGGTGCCATCGAACCCGACGCGGAGGCGATGCTGACACGGCTGCGTGAGGCCGAGGGTGCGGCCAGCGCGGATGACCAGCAGGAGGACGATATCGCGGCCTGACTCGTCAGTGATGTCTGGAGGGATGTCGCCGCAGGTCTGACGACGTCGCGGCGATGCGCACGACACAGGGGCGGGCCCCCCAGCCGCGGGGTAGGGCCCCGGCAAAGCATCGGCCCGACACCCGAAAGCGTCGTACCCCGCTACCCCAGCGCCCACATA
>JANNXU010000096.1:0-207703 GCA_031409715.1 Gemmatimonadaceae bacterium
CCCCCCCCCCCCCCCCCCCCCCCCCCCCCCCCCCCCCCCCCCCCCCCCCCCCCCCCCCCCCCCCCCGAGAAGTGAGTCGAAGGGCCTCCGAGACAGGACGCGTCATATACAGAAGTGTATATATGCCGCCTTCGCCGTGCAAGACGCCGCGAGCAGATGCCTGTCGATCTTGCCGGTCGCGGTGTCCCGTCGGCACTCGTCCTGCGTCAGATGCACCTACACGGCGTTGTCGAACCGCAGCCAGTCGTCGATCACGTCACGAAGCCGCTCGAGGCTCCCGCCGAAGCGCGTGATCCACGAGTCGACGACGCTGCCGGGATACGCCGCGATCGCAAGCAGGTGCACCCCGTGCGCCTCCGCGTCGTGCCGAGACCTGGCAAGCGCGAGCGCATCGTGAACGACACGCGCTGCCGCCGGAGCCAGCGATGGCGCCGCCCGCTCGACAGTTGGTTCGGTGACGCGCACACGTGGCAGCACCGCGTCCCGGAACCGATTGAACTCCAGCGCGCTTCCGTGGCAGATGCCAAGCTGCACATTGCCACCCGCGCGCAACATGCCGAAGAAGACGTGTTCCATCCCGACTTCCACCTGCGCGTTCCTCTGCGCGTCGTCGGCGGCAAGACGCAGGATGCGTCGCAGTTCCGGCGACGCCTGGAGTGTCGGCGCGGCGCGCTGCTCGCGCTCGCCGAGCACACTGGCAGCGTCCACCCCGCAACATTCCGCGATCCGCCGCCGCTCTGGATCCCATGGCATCCGCGACAATGCCTCGCCGGCCAGGGCGCGCGGCGACGGCATCGATTCGGCTGGCGCAGTCAGGTCGGGATTCGCGCCGTGTGGGGTCAGGCACGCCACCGCGGGCACCCAGCCACGATCCACCGCCACTGCCAGCAGAGGGACGTCCCACGCGAGGCTGTCAACTGGGAAGCCGCGCGCGATGAGGTCCTCCAGCACCGGCACGCGCCCGTTGCTGGCGGCGACATACGCGGCTTCGAACAGGATCTGCTCGTCGGTGGCGTCAGTGTGCGACGGCCACGAAAGTGGCCCGACGGCCGTGAAAGCGGCCGGTGTCCGCGCGCGTCGGCAGTGGGTGTGCCGGACGCATCGAGAAACGTGGCGACGCGTTCGACATCCCCCAGCCCCGCCGCGATCCAGAGTGCGCGTGGCGGTATGACCCGCTGCGCAATCAGGTCCACGCACTCGCCACTCTGATAGCGCAGCAGCGCATGTTCGAGCACGGAGAGCCCATTCGGTGCGACCCAGGCCGGATCGGCGCCGCGTTCGAGCAGCGATCGGACGTCTGCCGCGCTCATGAACGAGCTTCCGCACAGCTGCGCAGTGCGGCGTGCCGCGATGTCGTGCCCGTGCGACCCGAGCCACGCCATGATCGGGCGCATGGCATCGACGCCGCGCTCGCGTTCCGCGCCGAGCGCGAAGTTCAGCAATCCGCCATTGCGCGCCGTCTCACGCTGCGTCGGATGCAGGAGTGCGGGATGATCACGGACGACGTGTTGCAACTGCGGCAGATCCACGCGGTGCAGCGCGGTGATCGCAAGGCGGGCGGGGTCGATCGCCCACGCATCGCCGTGCTGTTCCACTGCGTCATTCGCCGATGCGACGAGCGCCGTCCACGATGGGAATCCGGCGTCACGAGCCAGTGCATGCTTCGCCTCGTCCTCCGTCACTGCCGCACGAAAGACCTCATCGAGCGGCACACCGAAGAAGCGGGGGATGTATTCGGCAAGCATGCGACCGATTCTCGTCCGCCGTTTCGCGTGACCGGCGAGCAGCGACCGGGCGTCGTGTTCGTATCCGGCCACTGATCCCAGGTTTGAATGATTGCGATGCCGCTGACGGTCTGCAGTTCCGAAGTACCGCACGAGGCGCGGCCAATTCGCGAAGCCGTACTCGCGCGCGAGCGTCAGCTGCGCATCAGCCAGTGTGAACCGTTCGGCCGCGGCCCCTCGTGCGTCGGGGTGCATCGCCTGCACGCGCGCGAGCGCGCTCGCGTCGTCTGCGCGAAGCTGCCGGAGCAGGTGCTTCGCGTCCTTCCGCTCGAACTCGAGGTTCGGCGTCGGCGGCAGTGGCCGGGTGGTGGACATGACTCCTCCTTTCGTGTCGGCCCATGTCCGCGTGGCGGGCCCGAAAAGAAGGTCAGGTTGTGTCGCGCGACATGCGGATCAGACGGATGGGACACTCCCTTCCCGCGGACCGGGTGCGCTCCGGAGGCGCTCCGGAGGCGCTCCGGATGATCGTAGGATGACAGCGCAGGCGTCAAGTTCTTTGCCGGCGCGCCGGTGAACGGGGGATAGGTCTCGAAGAGAGGGGAGGAGCACTCGGTCCCAAGGGGCGATCACGGACGCTGCAACCGTGCGCCAACCCGACGACCGAACGGTCAAGGACTCTGACCCCTTGTTGCATTGGTCCATCAAGGGGTCAGAGTCCTTGGAAGGATTTGCCGACGCGCCGGTCAAGGACTCTGACCCCTTGCTGCATCCATCCAGCAAGGACTCTGACCCCTTGCTGGACCCCTTGCTGCATCCATCCATCAAGGACTCTGACCCCTTGCTGCATCCATCCATCAAGGACTCTGACCCCTTGATGGACCCCTTGTTGCCACGGTCAGCGTCTCGTACAAGCGCCGTGTCGCCACGGAATCCGCGGCTGTCACGATGACGATGCCGGTCCGTGCGAACACCACGACATGCGGCGGCCGCGTACGGTTCACGAAGAGCTGCACCGTCCCCAGGGGACGGAGGTGAAACCGGCCGACGAACACGTTCGCGAACTGAAAGCCGCGTTCCCGCGCGCCGATGCCGGTCACCCTGCGCACCAGTCGCACGCTGTCGATATCCGCCCGAAGGACGGTGGCGCCGTACCCCGCGGCGTGCAGGGTGAGCTTCGTCGCGTCCACTCCGATCTCCGGCGGACGAGAGCCGAGAGTGGCGAGCAAGCCCACCACGAGGATCGTGCTGATACCCACGAACCACTTCAGGCCGCCGAGGCTCGGTCCCACGGGCTCGGCGCGCTGCAGGCCGAATGCTCGCCTGGTCATCCGAGTGAGGCGACCTTCAGCCGCAGCTCCCAGACCTGCTGCACCAGCGGCCGGCCGAGCGTTGCGATTGGTGCCGCACCGCTGTGAGTGAATCCGGCGCCATGCACGACGACGCGCGCCGTCTTCATCACATCGAGCAACTCGATCCGCAGCGTCGCATACCCCGCGCGCGTCGCGAACTGGATCGCCTCGGCCAGCAGGCGCCGGCCCATGCCGATGCCACGCGCCTGCGACTCCACATGCAGCAGTGTCACCTGCGCCACACGCTCGTCCACGCGACGCACCAGCACCGATCCCACCACGATATCGTCACGTTCGGCCAGCCAGGCGCAATCGCGAGTCGCATCGAACTCCTGCAGAAACCGCGCGGCCTCGGCGAGCAGGGTCGTCTCGACGTGGCCGGCCAGGTCAAACTCCTCCATCACCGACGCGATCGTGCGCTGCGTCACGTACGCGATGTCGCCGGCGCGCTGCGGTCGCAGCAGATACGGTGCGACGTCGCGGCCCGGCACATCGATGCCGAATGCCCCCTCGATCCGCTCCATCGCGTCCAGCACGGGGCCGTGGACGTGTGCCGGCAGCTGACGCACCAGCGACGCGTAGCGAGCGGTGGTGATCGCTTCCAGCGTCCGCACTTCCGTCACCCCGGCGGCGGTCAGCGACAGCGGCTGCTGCCGGCTGTCGGCCGAATCCGCGGCCTTGGTCACGATGCCGGTCGTCTCCAGGCGACGGATCACGCGGCTGAGGTAGCCGGCATCGAGCCCAAGCGCGCGACTCAGCGCCGTCACGGTCCGCGGATCGCCCGCCGCTAGTTCACCAAGCACCCGCACTTCGGTGGCCGAGTATGAACTGCCAGCCGGCCCCGCCTCGAGAGCGCCGAGGCGCTGACCGAAGAAACGCGTGAATCGGCGGAAAGCGGCAATCTTCTGGTCGAGCGCGAACATCGTCATGGTAACGGGGGCAGAAACAGCGTGCGCGGGGCAACCCTTGCGGTTGGCATGTAAAGATAATTGCCGTCGGCAACAGTCTCCATCCGGTGCCGTTCGCTTCCCGACGCCCCATGCCCCGGTAACTTCCCCGCATGAAAATCGGCTTCATCACGCTCGGCTGTGACAAGAACACCGTGGACACCGAGCGCTACCTCGCGCAACTGGCGGCATACGGCGGCGAGCACACGGACGACCTCAGCAGTGCCGAGGTGATCGTCGTGAACACCTGCGGCTTCATCGACGCGGCCAAGCAGGAGTCCATCGACGCCATCATCGATGCGGCCCGCCACAAGATCGACGGCGCCTGTCAGGCGGTCGTCGCCCTCGGGTGCATGGTGCAGCGCCATAAGCATGAGCTCGCCGAGGCGATCCCGGAGGTGGACCTGTTCCTCGGGACCACTGACGTGGACCAGCTCATTCCGCAGTTGCAGCAGCGCGGGCTGATCGATGCCGCGCCGATGCTGCATCCCGGCGAGCGCCTCTTCAGCGGCGATGCGCCGCACGTGCGGTACCTCAAGGTGAGCGAAGGGTGCGATCACGGCTGCGCCTTCTGCGCCATCCCCCTCATGCGCGGCAAGCACCGCAGCTTCGCGCTGGCCGATGTCATCCGCGAGGCGCAGCTGCTGGAGCTGCAGGGTGCGCGTGAGGTGAGCCTGGTCGCGCAGGATCTGGCGCATTACGGGCGTGACCGACGCGATGGCACGGGGCTGCCCGAGCTGCTGGAGGCGCTGCTGCGTGAGACGGAGATTCCGTGGTTCCGGAACCTCTACCTCTACAACGCCGGCATCACGCCGCGTTTCCTCGAGGTCGTGGCGAACAACCCGCGCATCCTGCCCTATCTCGACATGCCGGTGCAGCATGGCAGTGACGCGGTGCTGACGCGCATGCGTCGCCCGGAGCGCCGTCGTGTGGTGGCCGAGAAGGTGGCGCGGTTCCGCGACGCCGTGCCCGACCTGACCATCCGCACCACCTGCATCGTCGGATTCCCCGGCGAGACCGAGGAGGACTTCGAGATCCTGCTCGACTTCCTGCACGAGATGCAGTTCGACCGCGTCGGCGCGTTCACCTACAGTGCGCAGGAAGGCACGGCCGCCGCCAGCATGATCGACGACGTGCCCGACGAGGTGAAGCACGAGCGGCTGGACATGCTGCAGCGGGTGCAGTCCGCGATCACCGCGGAGCGCTACGAGCGGCACATCGGTCGCACCGTGCAGGTGCTGATCGACCGCGCCGGCACCGACGACGAGCTGGCGGTGGCGCGTGCGCCGTGGCAGGCCGATGACATTGATGGCGTGACGCACCTCGACACCGACGCGCCGGCCGGTGCGTTGGTCGAGGCTGTGATCACCGACGTGATTGACGACTACGACTTCGAGGCCACGCCGACGGGGATCGTGCTGCTGCCGCCGGCCCTCGTGGCCCGCGCGCAGGCATCACGCGCCTTGCCGTTGATGGCCTCTTCCTCGATCGGGAGCTTTGGACGATGACGGCGACGGGCATCATGACTTCGGAATCGCAGGCGATCATGGCGCGGGCGCGCCAGCTCTTTCCCGGCGGCGTGAACTCGCCGGTGCGCGCGTTCGGCGGCGTGGGGGGCGAGCCGTTCGTGGTGCAGCGCGGCGAAGGGCCGTACATCTGGGATGCCGACGGCAATCGGTACATCGACTACGTGCTGAGCTGGGGCCCGCTGGTGCTGGGTCACGCCGCGCCGGTGGTGCTGGATGCGCTGCACGAGGTGATGCAGCGCGGCACCAGCTTCGGCATTCCGACGGGGCTCGAGGTGCAGCTGGCCGAGTTGATCGTGCAGCGGATGCCGCACATCGAGATGCTGCGCTTCACCAGCAGCGGCACCGAGGCGGCGATGAGCATCGCGCGCGTCGCGCGGGCGGCGACGGGGCGCGAGGCGATCCTCAAGTTCGATGGCTGCTATCATGGCCACGACGACAGCTTCCTCGTGAAGGCCGGGTCGGGCGTCGCGACGCTCAACCTGCCGAACTCCCCTGGCGTGCCGGCGGCCCTCGCGGCGCTGACGTACACGGCGCCGTTCAACGATCTGGAGGCGGTGCGGGCGATCGCGGCGCAGGTGCCGCTGGCGGCCATCCTGATCGAACCGATCATCGGCAACGCCGGCTTCATCGAGCCGCTGCCGGGGTTCCTCGCCGGGCTGCGGCAGATCGCCGACGAGACGGGGGCGCTGCTGGTGTTCGACGAGGTGATGACGGGTTTCCGCATTGCGTGGGGCGGGGCGGTGGAGCGTTTCGGCGTGACGCCCGACCTGACGGCCTTCGGCAAGGTGATCGGCGGCGGGCTGCCGGTGGCAGCGTACGGCGGCCGCCGCGAGCTGATGCAGCAGGTGGCGCCGAGCGGGTCGGTGTACCAGGCGGGGACGCTCAGCGGCAATCCGCTGGCGATGGCCGGCGGGCTGGCGACGCTGACCGCGCTGACGCCCGAGCTGCACGCGATCGTGGAGCGTCGCACGGGGGCGCTGGTGCAGGGGCTGCGTGACATCATGGCCCGCGAAGGCGTGCCCTTCTCGGCGTCGCACGCGGGGACGATGTGGGGGTTGTTCTTCCATCCCGGTCCCGTCACGAATTTCGCCGAGGCGCGTCAGAGCGATGTGCCGCTCTTCAACCGCTTCTTCCACGCTGCGCGCGAGCGCGGGGTGTATCTCGCGCCCTCGGCGTTCGAGGCGGCGTTCATGAGTGCGGCGCACGGTGACGACGTCGTCGCCGATACGCTCGAACGACTCACCGATGCCATTCGCGCTGCACGGAGCTGACACACGACGCCGGATCGGGCTGCTGCTGCTCGTCCTGAGCGGCGGCGGACCGGCGCTGGCAACAGCCGGCGGGCTGGGGAAGCGACCCGCGGTGTCGCCACAGGTGTCACCGTCGCAGGGTCCGCTGACGATTCGCGTGTTGCTGGCCCGGGTGCCCGTCGCGCCGAGTGGCGACGCGGTGGCGGGCGGGGAGTGGAACGGTCGGCACTACCGCGGGGTGATCGACGTCGTGCCGGATGGCGGGATGCTGGCCGTCATCAATCGCGTGGAACTCGACGAGTACCTGCGCGGTGTGCTCCCCGGCGAGATCGGCTCGCGGGACCCGCGTGATCGCGCCGCGTTGCAGGCGCAGGCGGTGGCCGCGCGCTCGTACGCGGCGGCGCGCATGGGCGAGCGGCGCCCGCTCTACGACGTGGTGGCGACGGTGGCGGATCAGGTCTACGGCGGGATGGACGTCGAACGGCCCGAGACCGATGCGGCCGTGCGTGCCACGCGTGGCCTGGTCCTCACCTGGGCCGATCGGATCATCACGGCGCCGTATCACTCCCAGGGTGGGCTCACCACCGCCGCGCTGGACGAGGTGTTCTGGCGGCGTGGTGCCGAGCCGTATCTGCGGCCGGTGGATGACCGCCTGCCCGATGGGCGCTGCTACTGCGATGCGGGTGGGGGCCGCCGTTGGGAGCGGCGATTCACCCTGACGGAGCTGACGCAGCGGCTGGCGCAGTACGGTCCCGAGCTTCGGCTGTCGGGTCGCGGCGAGGTGCGCGGCGTTCGCATCGGTGCGATTGGCGCCTCGGGGCGGGTGACGGTCCTGGAGCTCGACACCTCCACTGGCGCGGTCACCGTGCGAGGCAACGACATCCGGTTCCTGCTCCGCACCGGCGGCGACATCCTGCCCAGCACGAGCTTCTCGATCGACGTCGGCGCGGGGCAGGTCGTGCTGCGTGGTGCCGGCAACGGGCACGGGGTGGGCATGTCGCAATGGGGTGCGATCGGGCGTGCACGCGCGGGACAGGATGCCCGCGCGATCCTCGCTGCGTATTATCCCGGGACTCGGCTGTCACCCCTGCTCTGAACGACCGCGCAGCCGTCTGGCGCCTCCCCCGCGCTCGCGTACTCCTACCTCTCCGGTATGTCCAAGCCAGCTCTCCGAATCGGTGTCATCGGCGCCGGTGCCATTGCACAGCTCGCCCATCTGCCCGTGCTCTCGAAGATGCGGGGCGTGCAACTGGTCGCACTCTGCGACAATGACGGCGCCAAGGTCCGCGCGCTCGCGGAGCGCTTCAGCGTGCCCGACACGTTCACCGACATCGAGGAGATGCTGGAGTTCGAGGAGCTCGACGCGGTGTTGATCTCCACCCCGAACCACCTGCACGAACCGCACGTGCTGTCGGCACTCAAGAGCAAGCGACACGTGCTGTGCGAGCGGCCGCTGGCGCTGAGCACGAAGGGCGTGGAGCGCATCCTTGCCGCGGCGCAGAAGAACGACATGAAGGTGCTCGTCGGGCACAATCACCGTTTTCGCACCGAGGTGCAGAACCTCGAGAGCTTCATCCACGGTGGTGAGCTCGGTCGCCTGATCGGCATCCGGGCCGGCGCGTACAAGACGCGGCGCGGTGATGCCGGGTGGCGCTCGCGTCGCGCCGAGGCGGGCGGAGGCATCTTCCTCGACCAGGGCGTGCCGCTGCTGGACCTGGCGTGCTGGCTGGCCGACTTCCCCGATCCGGTGCGCGTCACGGCCAGCATGGAGCGGGGCAGCGGCGCGCGGGCGGTGGAGGACGCGATGTTCGTCCATGTGCACTACGCCTCAGGGCTGAGCGTCGCCATCGACACGGCCTGGGGCTACGTCGGCGAAGAGGATCGCTGGTGGTTCGAAGTGCTGGCCAGCAAGGGCACCGCGCGCCTCGCTCCGTTGCGCGTGGTGAAGGAGCTGAACGGCCGCGCGGTGGATGTGTCGCCCTCGGGTGCGGCGCAGCGTGACAGCGCCTTCATCCAGAGCTACCGCGCCGAGCTGGCGCACTTTGCCGCGGTGCTCAACGGCGAGGCGGCGTACGAGCCGCCGGTGGATCAGGTGGTGGTGCAGCGGCTCGTGGAAGCGATCTATCGCAGCGCCGACGAGGGGAAGGAAGTCCGGCTGTGAGCCGGACGCCGGGCGGCGTGATGCGGCGGCTGGCGCGGCGCGCCGCCGTGTGCGCGACGGCGTGCGCGATCGTGGTCGTCGCCAGCACCGACACGGCTGGTGCGCAGCCCGCCATCGACTGGTCGCGCCGACCGGTGCTGCTGCTGACGATGGGGCAAGGCGACGAGGTGTTCGAGAAGTTCGGCCACAACGCGATCGTCGTCTGGGACGACACCTTCGGGCAGCCGCTGGTCTACAACTGGGGCATGTTCGACTTCAACCAGCCGAACTTCATCGGGCGCTTCCTCACCGGTGACACGCGCTATTGGATGGAGCCGGTCACGATGGAGCAGACGCTGCGCCAGTACCGCGCGCTGAACCGCACGGTGTCGGTGCAGGAGCTGCAGCTGACGCCGCGGCAGACGGCGGCGCTGGTGCAGCGGCTGGCCGAGAACGCACTCGACGCGAACAAGTTCTATCGCTACGACTACTATCGCGACAACTGCAGCACGCGCGCCCGCGACGCGATCGACGCGGTCACGGGTGGCGCCTTGCGGGCCGCGATGCAGGCGCAGCCGGGCCAGGGGAGCTACCGCTGGCAGACGCGCCGGCTGCTGGCCTACAGCACGCCGCTCTACCTCGGCAGTGAGCTGGTGCTCGGCGTCGATGCGGACGCGCCGCTGACGGGCTGGGAGGAGGCGTTCCTGCCAGCGTCGCTGGCCGCGTCGGTGAGCCGCATCGAGCTGCCGGCGGCCGACGGGCTGCCGGCGCGTCCGCTGGCGGTGTCACGCGGGGTGTTGTTCCAGGCGCAACGCAATGCCGAGCCTGCGAGCGTCGCTCCTCGCATCGCAGTCGCCGCGCTCGCCGGCGTGCTCATCGGCACGCTGCTGCTGGGCGCAGTGCGGATCGGGCGGCGCAGCGCCGCGGTCGCGATGCTCGTCTGGGCCGTGGTGTGCAGCGTCGTCGGGACCGTGCTGCTGCTGGCGTGGTTCGCCACCCGGCATGTCTATATGGCCAACAATCCGAGTGTGGCCGTCCTCAATCCCGCGTGGTTGCTGGCGGCGGTCGCCGCGGTGCTGCTCTGGCGCGGCGGCGTGCCGCGCGGCGTGCGCGGCGGACTGCGCTGGCTGCTGGTGATCGCCGTGGTCGGCACCGCTGGCGCCGTGCTGCTGGGTCATGCGGTGAGCGCGCTGGAAATCGCGGCGCTGGTGGTCCCCGGACACGCGGCGATCGTGTACGCGGCCGATCGGTTTCGCACCACCGCGCACGGGCACGACGCCTGACCGGCGCGCGGCGCGGCCGTGGCTCCATGCGCGACGGATCGAGCCTGCCACGTCCGTTTTCCGTCGATAGTTTTCACGGCGCTGCACACAGGAGTGGTCTCGTGCCACCACCGGCCGCAGCCGTGGACAGACCAGTCGCCTCGAGCGCGGTGCAACCAGGACGCCCAATGATCCGCCGGGAGCTGTTGGAGAGCGAGGCCACGCCATGAACAGTTCAGGACGCACGAGTGCTGCGGACGCAGCATGGCCGCAGGACGGCAACACCGCGCGCGCGGCCCGATGCGGCGGCCTGCATGCCTGAATCCCGTCTCCATCCGCTCGCGAGTCCGTTCGTGGTCACGAGCGAACGGCCAGTGGTACCGAGTGACGCGGTGACGCTCTACGTCTGCGACCTGAATCCGCTGCAGATCGTGTTCAACACGCGGACCATCGCCGCGATGCTCGGCTATTCGGCGGAGACGCACCCGGAGATGACGCTGGATGCGGTGCATGAGCTGATGCATCCGGACGACCTGCCGCGGATGGCGGCGCATGTCGCCCGGCTGCACGCGCTGGCCGACGGCGAGATCGCCGAGTTCCGGCACCGGATGCGTGCTGCGACGGGGGCGTGGTCCTGGATCGAGACGCGGGATGCCGTGCTGAACCGCGACGAGTCCGGCGCGCCGCGACAGGTGCTCGGCACCGCGCGCGAGGTGACGGAGCAGATGCGGGCGGAGGAGGCGCTGCGGGCGAGCGAGGCGCGGCATCGCCTGCTGGCCGAGACCATGCTGCAGGGCGTGGTGCATCACGCGCAGGATGGCACGATCATCACGATGAACCCTGCGGCCGAACGGATTCTCGGACGCCCCCGCGACGAGTTGCTCGGTAGCGACCCGGCGCACGAGGCGTGGAACACGATCCGGGAGGACGGCACGACATTTCCGGGCGAGGAGCATCCGGCATCGGTCTCACTGCGGACGGGGCAGCCGGTGCGTGGCGTGGTGATGGGCGTCTACAACTGGGAGCGTCGCGAGTATCGCTGGCTGCGCGTGGATGCGGTGCCGCTGACGCGCCGGGGCGAGGTGCTGCCGTACGAGGTGTACACCGTCTTCGAGGACGTCACGCAGGCGCGCCGCACGGAGCAGGCGCTGCGCGAGGCGCACACGCGGAAGGACCACTTCATCGCCACGCTCGCGCACGAGCTGCGGAACCCGCTGGCGCCGATCCGCAACGCCGTCTCGGTGCTGCGCCTGAAGGGATACGACGATCCGGCGATGGTGTGGTGCCAATCCGTCATCGACCGGCAGATCACGCACATGGCGCGGCTGCTGGACGACCTCCTCGATGCCTCGCGCATCACCAGCGGCAAGCTCGAGCTGCGGCGCGCGCAGGTGACGCTGCCGCAGGTGCTGGCACAGGCGCTGGAAACCGCACGACCGCTGCTGGACGCCGCGCGGCACACGCTGACCGTGCAGCTGGCCGAACCGGCGGCCGTGCTCGACGGTGACCTGATGCGCCTGGCGCAGGTGTTCGGCAACCTGCTGACGAATGCGGCCAAGTACACCGAGCCGGGTGGCCAGATCAGCATCACCTCGGCGCATGCGCACGGCGAGGTGACGGTGTGCGTGCGCGACACTGGGATCGGCATCGATGCCGCGTACCTGCCTCGCATCTTCGAGATGTTCGGCCAGGTCGAGTCGGCGCTGGAGCGGTCGCAGGGGGGGCTTGGCATCGGCCTCTCGCTGGCGCGGGCGCTGGTCGAGATGCACGGGGGGCGTGTCAGTGCCCGCAGCGAGGGACGCGGGCGTGGCACAGAGTTCGTGGTGCACCTGCCGCTCTCCACGGAACCGTTGGCGCACGCGGTGCGCAGCGCCCCGGTCGATCTGCCGGCCGTGACGGCACGGCGCATCCTGGTGGTGGACGACAATCGCGACGGTGCCGATACGCTCGCGATGCTGCTGCGGCTGCGCGGATACGAAGTCGAGGCGGCGTACGATGGCCCTGCCGCGCTGGATGGCGCGGAGCGGTTCCGTCCCGCGGTGCTGGTGCTCGACATCGGGCTGCCCACGCTCAATGGCTACGAAGTCTGCGAGACGCTGCGCGGGCGTGACGGTGGCGCCTCGATGCTGATCATCGCCGTCACGGGATGGGGGTCCACCCCTGATCTCGAGCGGGCCGACCGCGCCGGTTTCGATGCCCACTTCGTCAAGCCGGTCGACATGGACCGCCTGTTGCAGCTGTTGCCGCTCTCCCGTGAGGAGGCGTGCGCCATCGTCGCACGCGACGTGCCGCGCCGCCCGTGAAAGCGCCGCCCGTGGTGTGATTCACCGATGCACGGCGCCCCCCGACCAGTCACTGGTCGGGGGGCGTCGCACTGCCTGCAGGCCGCAATCAGTCTAGCGACAGATCCACGGCGTCGCGTTCTCTCGCGCCGTGCTGCGGCGTGCACTCGTCTCATCCACCGCCGTGAAGGTCACTTCGAGAAAGCCATCGTCCTGGCTCTTCGACGTGCACTCCATCTCCTTGCGCACGCTGAACGTGCCATTCGCATCCGCCTTGATCGGGCCGAATGCGATGGCCTGACTGGTGTTCGGCGGCGGTGAGCCGGTCAGCTTCACCGAGCCGTTCGCCGTGAAATTCGAGCCCGTGATGGTGATGATCGGGCCGGTGGCCTGTCGCTGGATCGACACGCTGATGCGCATCGGTGGGGTGGCCTGCGCCTGCGCGACGGCCGGCAGTGCCGACAGCGCCAGCCCCAGGACCGCGGCAGCACCGATCGACGACAACGTGCGACGAACCAGTGCGAGACGCATGCACAACTCCTGTATGAGGGATGCCGGCAGTGGGGCACGAACGCGGGTCGCCGCCATGGCGACCGCGCACCGGCCACTTCCTTCACCTGCAGCACGTGCCGACGAGGATGCATACCCCGCCGCCGCGCTTGAGTTCAGCGCTCCAAACTGTTTGCTTCCTTCAACTTATGCAATTGCCCGTGCGCCTGACCGGTCCCCGATGAGCCTGCGTGATCGCCTCGACGACGCCGTCGCCCGAGCCGCCGTCGTGGAGCAGGAACTGCTCGACCCGCGCACGGTGCGCGATGCCCGCCTGCTGGCCACCCTCGGCAAGGAACATCAGCGGCTGCAGCACGTCGTGCGCCTCGCCAGCGAGGTCCGGCAGCTCGAGCGGGAACTCGAGGAGTCGCGCGACCTCGCCGCCGGCGACGACGCCGACTTCGCCGCCGAGGGCAGCGCCGAGGTCGCGCGGCTGGAAACACGGCTGACCGAGCTGGACGACATCCTCAAGCCACTGCTCATCCCGCGCGATCCCCTCGACGACCGTCCCGCGATCATCGAGATCCGGGCCGGCACGGGCGGCGATGAGGCGGCGCTGTTCGCGGCCGACCTGTGGCGCATGTACGAGCGGTTCTCCGCACGGCAGGGATGGCGCGTCGAGATGATGTCGATGTCCGACGGCACGCTCGGCGGGATGAAGGAAGTGGTGGCCAGGATCGATGGCCCCGGCGCGTTCGGGACGATGCGGTGGGAGTCGGGGGTGCACCGCGTGCAGCGCGTTCCAGCCACCGAGACGCAGGGCCGGATCCACACCTCCGCCGCCACCGTCGCCGTGCTGCCCGAGGCCGAGGAGGTGGACGTGCACATCGATGACAAGGACCTGCGCATCGACGTCTTTCGCTCGTCCGGCCCTGGCGGCCAGAGCGTGAACACCACCGATTCGGCGGTGCGCATCACCCACCTGCCCAGCGGCATCGTGGTCAGCCAGCAGGACCAGAAATCGCAGCTGCAGAACAAGATCAGGGCGATGCAGGTGCTGCGGTCACGTCTGCTCGACGCGCGCCTGGCCGCGCTCGAGGCGGAGCGCTCGCGCATGCGCAGCGCGCAGGTGGGCACCGGCGACCGCTCGGCCAAGATCCGCACCTACAACTTTCCGCAGGACCGGATCACGGATCATCGGATCGGTCTGTCGCTGCATGGCATGCAGTCGGTGCTGGACGGCGCCATCGGACCGTTCATCGAGGCGCTGCAAGAAGCCGAGGTCCGGGAGCGGCTGGGTGGCTGAGGCGCGACCGCGCACGGTGGCCGAGCTGCAGGACCGGCTCGCGGCGTGTCTCGCCGGGGTGGTGGACGACGCGGTGCAGGAAGCGCGCGAGCTGCTCTCGGCCCTGCATGACGCTCCGCGGTCGTGGGCCTCGATGCATGCACAGGACGCACCCATCGACCTGCTGATCGATGCCGCCGACGACGCCGTACGCCGCCGCGCCGCCGGCGCGCCGATGCCGTATGCCACCAGTCGCGCCGCCTTCCGGCACCTGTTCCTGCACGTGGACGAGCGCGTCCTGATCCCGCGGCCCGAGACCGAGGAGTTGGTGACTCTCGCCCTCCCCTTCATCGCGCCGGGGAGCACGGTGGTGGACGTCGGCACGGGCTCGGGGGCGATCGCGCTGGCGATCGCGCAGGAAAGCCCTGCGAGTCGGGTCATCGGCACGGACATCTCGCCCGGGGCTATCGACGTGGCCGAGATGAATGCCCGCGCGCTGTTGCGCCGGGAGTATGCGCGGACCGAGTTCCTGCATGGGCACCTGCTCGAGCCGCTGGGCGACGAGCCGGTCGATGTGGTCGTGTCGAACCCGCCGTACATCGCGCTCTCGGAGCGTGAGACACTGCCTGCGGCGGTGCGCGACTGGGAGCCGGCGCTGGCGCTCTTCGGCGGCGACGATGGCATGGGGGTCATCCGCGCGCTCGTCGAGCAGGCCGCGGCCCGTCTGGGCGCGGGCGGCGTGCTCCTGATGGAGATCGACGCCCGTCGGCCGGTCGAGGCGCTGGGCTGTCTTGCCGGCCCCATCTGGCGCGACACCAGGTTGCTGCCGGATGCATTTGGACGGGACCGGTTCGTGATCGGCCGGCGGACGTCGGTCGCCGGCGTCGGCTCCGCGGGCGCCTAGCGGGTCCGCCGGGTTCGGGGCGTCCGCAGTAACTTCTGCCATGTCGCGGGCCGACCCGGCCGGCGAGTCCCCCTTCGCAGTGGATCAGGACATGCTCGACGAGAAAGCCAAGGACCTCGGCCGGCAGATCGGCCAGTCATCGGAATACCAGGCGCTGAAGCGCTCGAACGAGGCGTTGATGCAGGACGCCGAGGCGGCCCCGGTGCTGCGGCAGCTCGCCGAGCTGCGCGGGCAGGCCGAGGAGTATCTCGAGCGCGGCAAGAACCCGCCGATGGAGCTGGAGGAGGCGCTGAACACGCTGATGCTCTCCTTCCAGACCAATCCCGCCTACCAGAGCGCGAACGTCGCGCAGATCAACTTCGACAAACTGATGGTTCGCGTGAACGAGTGGATCTCCGAGGGAATCCGCACCGGCGCCGTCAGCAAGATCATCACCCTGTCGTGATGACTGCCGTGGCGCGCGGGCGGCTGATCGTGCTCGAGGGCGGCGACGGCGTCGGCAAGACGACGCAGCTCCCTCTCGTGGCCGACGCATTGCGCGCCACCGGCAGGATCGTGCACACCGTGCGTGAACCGGGGCAGACGCAGGTGGGCCAGCAGGTGCGCGCCCTGCTGCTGCATCCCGACGCGACGATCAGCCCGACGACCGAAGTGCTGCTCTTTTTGGCGGCGCGGGCGCAGGTGGTGGCCGAAGTCGTGCAGCCGGCGCTCGCCGCGGGCGAGTGGGTGGTGGCCGACCGGTTCTTCGTCAGCACCTATGCCTACCAGATCGCCGGCCACGGGCTGGACGACGCGCTCGTGCGCGCCGCGAATGCGCTCGCCATCGGCAGCGTGGTGCCGGACGTCACGCTGCTGCTGACGCTCGACGCGGCCCTGGCCCAGCAGCGCCGGTCCACGCGGGGACAGGCTGACCGTCTGGAGCGGTACGGGGCCGCCTTCGACGCGCGGGTCAGCGAGGCGTATCGTGCCGCCGCCGGCGCTGCCTGGCAGGCGCGGCACCCCGAATGCGGTCCGATCGTGCCGGTGCCGGCACATGGGCCGGTCGGGGAGGTGACGGATCGCCTGCTCGCCGCCATCATGGAACACATGAGCGTGCGTGCGGTGCTCACATCATGAATGTTCGTCGCGTCATTCGCACGGTCGTGACTGTCGAGTCACGATTGGCCTCACGTCGCCAGGAACCGGCATGAACAAGGTCCGAAGCGTCACCGTTGCCGCCGTCATCGGCCTTGCCCTCGGCTCGGGCGGATGGCTGATGAGCAACTCGTTGCGCCCGTCGCGTGGTGCGGGCTGGCTCGGCGCCGGCGGGGCGACGGCGGTGGATGGACGCCGCCTGTTCTCCGAGGTGCTCGACATGGTGCAGCGGCAGTTCGTCGACTCCATCCCGCCGGACTCGCTCTGGAAGGAAGCGACACTCGGCATGGTGGACGAGTTGCACGATCCGCACTCGGTGTTTCTGGTGGCCGACCGCCTGAAGCGCTTCCGCGAGCAGACGACCGGCCAGTACGCGGGACTCGGGCTGCGCGTGGACGTGCGTGACGGCTGGATCACCGTGATTGCGCCGCTGCCCGGATCGCCGTCGGAGGCGGCGGGACTGCAGACCGGCGATCGCGTGATCCAGATCGACGCGATGGACACCAAGGGCCTGACGTCGGAAGAGGCGCTGGTGAAGCTGCGGGGCGAGGCGGGCACGCGTGTCGTGCTGACGGTGGAGCGGCAGGGGGTGGATGGGCGCCTCACCTTCACGCTGAAGCGGCAGGTGATCCATCTGCGTGCCGTGCAGCGGGTGGCGATGCTGCCCTCGCGCGTCGGCTATCTGGACGTGAGCGTGTTCAGCGACAGTACCGCCGACGAGGTCGAGGCGGGGGTGGACTCGCTGGTGAAGATGGGCATGGCGTCGCTCGTGCTCGACCTGCGCGGCAATCCTGGCGGCCTGGTGGAGCAGGGGGCGGCGGTCGGTGACCTGTTCCTCGATCCGGGACAGGAGATCGTGACGCTGCGCGGGCGCACGGTGGAGTCGAATCGCACCTTTACCGACAAGCTGCCGCAGCGGTGGCCGAACCTTCCGATCGTGGTGCTGGTGGATCGCGGCAGCGCGAGCGCCGCGGAAATCGTGGCCGGCGCGCTGCAGGATCACGATCGGGCGATCGTGCTTGGCAGCACGACCTACGGCAAGGGCAGCGCGCAGAGCGTGTTCGACGCCGGGACGGCCGGTGCGCTCAAGCTCACCACGTCGCTCTGGTTCACGCCGGTGGGGCGCAGCATCTCGATCCGCCGCAAGTCGAGCGATGAGCCGGTGGCGCGGCGTGGCGGCGTGGTCGTGGACTCGCTCACGAGCGAAGTGGACTCGATGGTGGCGAAGCGGCAGGCGTTCCGCACCGACAAGGGGCGCATCGTGTACGGCGGTGGTGGAATCACCCCCGACGTGCTCGCGCGCGACAGCGCCGCACTCGAGCAGGGGGCCGCACTGCAGGCGGCGCTCGGCAAGGCGGTGCCGGCCTTCCGCGATGCGCTGACGGCGCTGGCGCTGCAGCTCAAGTCGACGAAGAGCCTGAGCAGCACTGCGTTCACCGTCACACCGGCGATGCGAACCGCGCTGCTCGACGGTGTGCGGTCGCGCGGTGCGACGGTGCCGGAATCGGCCTTCACGTCGAACGCGGATGTGGTCAACCGACTGATCGGCTACGAGGTCACGCGGTACGTGTTCGGCCGTGACGCCGAGTTCTCGCGGCGCACCGCGGACGATCCCGTGATGCAGCGCGCGCTGCTGCTGCTGCGCGATGTGCCCGGCCGCGACGCACTGCTGGTGCGGGCGAGCGCGGAGCACCCGAGCAAGGCCGGCGGCCGCTCGTGACGTCGGACGCCGGTTCACTCGAGCCGGTGCTGCTGGTGGGAGCGGGACGTGCCGGCCGTGCGCTGGCGGCGGCGCTGCGGGTGGCCGGTGTCTCGCATGTGCTGGTGGATCGCACGCAGGTCGTGGAGCAGCATGGCCCGCCGGTGTTCGCGTCACGTGACGACGCGATCGCCGCGTCGCCGGTGATCCTCCTCGCCGTGCGCGACGGGCAGCTCGACGTGGCACTCGACGCGCTGCGTGTGCAGCCGCACCTGACCGGTGTGATCGTCCTGCAGGTGAGCGGCAGTGCCGAGCCAGCCGCGCGGGAGCGGATCACGGCGGACGGTGTGCATTGCGGCACCTTCCATCCGCTGTTGCCGCTGATCGACCCCTCGCTGGCGTCGTTCCGGCTGCAGGGCTCGGTGATCGGCATCGAAGGTGACTCGCCGGCGCTGGCGATCGCGGGACGCCTCGCCGCGCGACTCGGCGCCTCGACGATCCTGATCCCGCGGGCCGAGCGTGCGGCGTACCACGCGGCCGCCGTGATCGCGAGCAACTTTCCCGTCACACTGGCGGCGCTGGCGGAAGGGCTGCTGTCACGGATCGGCGTCGAGCCCGCCGCGGCGCACCGGGCCGTGCGCACGCTGATGGCGGCGAGCGTGGAGAACCTCGCCGCCGCGCCACGGGCGCTGGATGCGCTGACCGGCCCGATGGCACGCGGTGACGTGGCGACGGTCCGTGCCCACTCGACCGCGTTGCACGGGTCGCGACCCTATCACGACGTGTACGAGGTGATCTCCCGCGCCACACTGGCGCTGATGCAGGCCCGCGGGGATGATCCCGCGACGATGGCCGCACTCGAGACGGCGCTGGACGCCGACGGGCTGCGCTGACGCGGTCGGCAGGCCCGTTCCCTCCACCCGTGCACGGCGCGAGATTCACTGCATCGGCTGCCTCCATGGCGCCGTCCCGCGCCAGCGGGCCTGAATTCGACGCCCTCCCGGATCCTCGCATGCGACGTTGTGCCGCCCTCGGTCTGGCGCTCTCCCTCACGACGCCAGCTGCTCTCCACGCCGTCACCGCGACGGTGGCGCTGTCGGCCCGCGCCGCCATCCCCGGCGAGGAGATGATCGGTCGCTGGGACATCACCGTCACTCGCGGCACGCGCAGCTATCCGTCGTGGCTCGAGGTGAAGCTGTCGGGCAATCGCGCGCTGGTCGGCTACTTCGTCTCGGCAGGCGGGAGCGCACGCCCGGTGGCCAAGGTCACGTACACGGGGAACAGCTTTCGCTTCGCGATCCCGCCGCAATGGGAACGCGGCGATGGTGACATGGTCGTGGAAGGCACGTTCGCCGGTGACAGACTGAGCGGCACGATCACCGAGCCCGATGGCTCGAGCGGCAACTTCACGGCCGTGCGCGCACCGGCCCTCGTGCGCACGGCGGCACCGCGCTGGGGTGCTCCGATCGCACTCTTCAACGGTCGTGACCTGGGTGGCTGGCGCGCACCGGGCGCGAACGGCAAGTGGCAGGTGGTGAGCGGCATCCTCACCAACACCGGCTCCGGCGCGAACCTGATCAGCGAACAGACCTTCTCTGATTTCAAGCTGCACGTGGAATTCCGCGTGCCGAAGAACGGCAACAGCGGCATCTACCTGCGCGGGCGTCACGAAGTGCAGGTGGAGGACAGCAAGGGGATGGAGCCCGCCAGCACACACACCGGCGGCGTGTACGGCTTCCTCATCCCGAACGAGAATGCCGCGCTGGCGGCGGGTGAGTGGCAGACGTACGACATCACGCTCACGGGACGCCTGGTGACGGTGGTGCTCAACGGCAAGACGGTGATCTCGATGCAGAACATCCCGGGCATCACCGGTGGAGCGCTCGACAGCAACGAGGGTGAGCCGGGTCCGATCTACCTGCAGGGTGATCACACCGCAGTCGAGTATCGCAAGATCGTGCTCACGCCGGCGCGCTGACGGTCTGCGCGGAGCGCGCCGGGATCAGGCGCGCTTCGCCGCATGGCCGCGTCATTGCGCGGCCGCATCGCTGACGATACAGCACTCCGGAAGGACATTCGACCACCGCACCACCAGGGCCCGCCGTGCTGCGCCTCTTCTCCGTCTGCGGTGCGCTGGCGCTCGCGCCGATCCTGCTTGCAGCCCAGACGCTGCCGCGCCGCACGATCGACTTCACGACGACCGAAGGCACGTGGATGTCGCCCGACGTGTCGCGCGACGGCCGGACCATCGTCCTCGATCTCGTCGGCGACCTGTACACGCTCCCGATCGGCGGTGGCGCTGCGACCCCGATCGTCACGGGGACCGACTTCGCGTCGCAGCCCCGCTTTTCGCCTGACGGGCGCACGATCCTTTACATCTCGGATCGCAGTGGCAGCGACAATCTCTGGGTGGCCAACGCCGACGGCTCCGGTCAGCGACAGCTCACGCGTGAGCCGCGGGCGGTCATGCTGTCGCCCGTCTGGAGCGCCGACGGGTTGAGGGCATTCGTCACGGTCGTGACGGGCTTCAATCCGTTCATCGCCGACCTGTGGCAGTTCGACGCCGCCACGGGCACCGGCGCGCGGCTGGTGGAGAACGCGAACGGCACCTCCTCGCCGCTCGTGTCGGAGCCGGCGCCCGGACCGTATGGCGCAGCGGTGTCGCGCGATGGCCGCTCGGTGTACTACGCCTCCGTCACGCCGCGCGCCTACAACGCGCGCACGGGATCGACGAGTCGCCTGATGCGCCTCGACATCGCGTCGTCACAATCGCAGCCGGTGGTGGTCGAGGGCACCAACGCGATGCGACCGCAACTCTCGCCCGACGGTGCGCTGCTGGTGTACGGTGCCGAGTCGGAGGGACGGACGGGGCTGCGCGTGCGTCGGCTGGCGGATGGGCAGGAGCGCTGGCTGCGGCTGCCGGTGGATCGCAATGGACTCGAGTCGCGTGGCACGCGTGACATGCTCCCTGGCTACGCGTTCACGCCGGATGGTGCGACGCTCGTTGCCGCGTGGGGCGGGACGCTGCACGCCATCGACGTGACGAGCGGCCGCGAGACGCCGATCCCCTTCAGCGCGCACGTGACGCTGGACATCGCGACGCCTTTACATACGCCGCAGGTGATCGCCCAAGGGCCGGTGCGTGCGCGGCAACTCCAGTCGCTGCAGCTCGGTCCCGATGGTCGGCAGGTGTTCACGGCGATGGCGCGGGTGTACGTGCAGGATCGCGCGGGCGCCGTGCCGCGCCGCGTCACGCGCACGGCACAGCCGCGCGAGTACGACCCTGTGCTCTCGCGGGACGGCCGCAACATCGCCTATGTGACGTGGGACGCCACTGGCGGGCATCTCTGGACGGCGCGCACCGACGGCCGCGCGGCACCGCGCCGGCTCACGACCGAGGCAGCGTTCTACGGCGAGCCGGCGTGGACGCCTGATGGCGCTCGCATCGTGATGCTGCGTGCACCGGTGGGCTCTGCGCGGCTGCAGCCGGCGCCGGTGCCGTCCGATGCGGAACTGGTGAGCATTGCGGCCAGCGGCGGCGTGATCACACGCATCGCAGCGGCCGCCGGGCTGCGTCGGCCGCATTTCGCGCGCGACGTGGATCGTGTGTACGTCTTCGCCGCCAGCACCGGACTGGTCTCGATGCGACTCGACGGCAGCGAGCGTCGCGTGGAGGCGGTCCCGTCGCAACGGGGTACCGCGATTCGTGCGCAGCTCAGCCCAGATGGCACCACACTCGCGATGCAGGTGGGCAACACACTGCTGCGCACACCGCTCACGCCCCGCACCGGCGGCGAAGCGCGCACCATCGACGTCACCGGCGCCGGTGCGGAGACGCTCGCCATCGACGGGCCGGACTCCTTCGGCTGGTCCGTGGACGGCAGTGCGTTGACGTGGGTCACCGGTCGCGTGGTGCACGTGGCACGGCGCAACGCGGCACTCGCGACGGCCAGCACGGTGGATTCGGCCGCGATCACGGTCGAGCTGCCGCGCGCCAGCGGGCGCGGCACGATCGTGCTCCACGACCTGCGCGCGATCACGATGCGCGGTGACGAGGTGATCCCGCATGCGGACATCGTTGTCACCGATAATCGCATCGCGGCCATCGGCGCGGTCGGCAGCGTCACGATCCCGGCCGGTGCACGCGTGCTGGACCTCCCCGGTCGCAGCGTCATCCCGGGGCTGATCGACATGCACGCGCATTGGTTCGTGCCGCCGGAACGCGTCAAGCCTGACGTCACGGCGCCGCTGGCCAACCTCGCCTACGGTGTCACGACGGTGCGCGATCCGCAGTCGATGGCGGAGATCTTCACCTTGGCCGACATGGCCGACGCGGGCGACATGCCCTCGCCACGCATCTACTCCACCGGACCTGGGCTCTTCGCCGACCTGAACTTCGGCTCGCTCGAGCAGGCGCGGGAGACGGTGCGCCGCTATCGCACACGCTACGGCACGCACCTGCTCAAGTCGTACTACCTCGGCAATCGTCAGCAGCGACAGTGGGTGGTGCAGGCCAGCGCCGAGCTGGGGATGATGCCCACCACCGAAGGGGCATCCGATAGCCGCGTCGACATGACGCATGCGATGGACGGGTACAGCGGCAACGAGCATGCGCTGCCCGACTCACCGCTCTACCGCGACGTGGTGCAGCTGTTCGCGCAGAGCGGGATCACGTACACGCCAACGCTGCTGGTGGCGTTCGGCGGACCCTTCCCGATCTTCCGCCTGCTGCAGCAGGAGCACCCCGCCGCCGATGCCAGGCTGCGGCGCTGGTTCCCGCCCGAGGAGCTGTTTGCGCGGTCGGCCACGCGCCAGCTCTGGAGCCGCCCCGAGGATGCGCGCGCCGAGGATCAGGCGCGCGACGCCACCAACATGCTGCGCGCCGGTGGTCAGGTTGCACTCGGCGGACATGGCGAGATGCAGGGGCTCCAGAATCACTGGGAGCTGCGCCTGATGACCGAGGGCGGGATGACACCGCACGAGGCGTTGCGCGTCGCGACGATCAACGGGGCGCACGCACTCGGACTCGAGCGCGAGGTCGGCAGCCTCGAGGCGGGCAAGATGGCCGATCTCGTCATCCTCGATCAGGATCCGCTGGCCGATATTCGCAACACCACCGCCGTTCGTTACGTGGTGCGCGACGGCATGGTCTACGACGGTGAGACGCTCGATCGCGTCTGGCCCGACTCGACACCGCTGACCGCACCATGGTGGTACGAGGCGAACGGCGCGACGCGGCGTGCAGCATCCGGCATCGACGCCAGCGCCATCGATGCGGCCGTGCGGCGACAGATGGCCGAGCAGCGTATCCCGGCGGTGAGCGTCGCGGTGGTGCTGCGTGGTCAGCCGGTGTTCACGCGGGGCTACGGGATTGCGAACCTCGAGCACCAGGTGGCCGCCACCGACGAGACGATGTTCGAGTCCGGGTCGCTTGGCAAGCAGTTCACGGCGGCGGGCGTCATGCTGCTGGTGGAAGACGGCAAGGTGCAGCTCGATGCACCGATCCGCACCTGGTTTCCGGATGCACCGGTCTCATGGCAGCGGGTGACGGTGCGGCACTTGCTCACGCATACGGCAGGCCTGCCCGATTACACGAGTGCGACGTTCAACCTGCGCCGCGACTACACCGAGGCGGAGCTGATGCAGCTTGCGTATGCGTTCGCGCTCGAGGGCACTCCCGGGGCGCGCTACAACTACTCCAACACCGACTACGTCGTGCTGGGCGCACTCATCTCGAAGCTGACGGGGCGCCCGTACTGGGAGTTCCTGCGCGAACGCATCTTCACGCCGGCCGGGATGCGCACGGCGCAAGTGATCTCGGAGTCGGCGATCGTACCGCATCGCGCGTCGGGGTACCTGCCGACGGCGGACGGCTTCCGACATCAGGACTGGGTATCGCCGACGCTGAACACCACGGCCGACGGGTCGCTGCTGCTCAGCGCGCGGGATCTTGCGGCGTGGTCGGTGGCCGTGCGCGATCGGCGGGTGCTGTCGCCCGCAAGCTGGGCGGCGATGCTGGCGCCGGTGCGCCTGAACAGCGGACGCACGCACCCGTACGCCTTCGGCTGGTTCGTGGATTCGCTCCGCGGTCAGGCGGTGTACCAGCATGGCGGATCGTGGCAGGGTTTCCGCACGCAGCTCACGCGTTACGACCGCAGCGACCTGACAGTGGCGGTGCTGACCAACTCCGGTGCGGCTGATCCCGTGGCGGTGGCCACGGCGGTGGCGACGGCGATCGACGCATCGTTGGCGCCGGTGCCATTCCCGACGGTGCCGCTGTCCGGTGTGGACCCTGCGGTCACTGCGCGGTTGCGCGCGCTGCTGGATCGCTCGGCACGCAATGCGCTCGTGCCGGCGGACTTCCCATACCTCCGCCAGACGCTCTTCCCGCGCCTCGCGGCGCGCATGGCGCAGCTGCTGGCGGGAACGAGCACGCCGGACACACTGGTCCCGTACACGCGAACGATGGCTGGTGATGACATCGAGTACGTCTATCGCGCGACGTATGGCCGGCGCGTGTTCCGTGTGACGATGACGGTCGCGCCCGATGGTGGGATCGCGTGGCTGATCGCGCGCCCGGAGCCGGCCGGTGGGCGCTGACGGCATCGCGGGTCGCTGTCACGCTCGGGAATGGCACCCGTGACGCTCTCGTCGTTCGCCGTGATGCTTGACCGACGCGCCCCCCGGTCCGCTGCCGCAGCCAGCCTGGGCGGCAGGGCGTGGACCGACACGGGCGAGAGGTGCGGCCTGCGCACTTTACGGCAGATGGTACGGTCGTCACTGTTCCGCCATGACTGACCGACGCGAATTCCTCCGCCTGCTGGGCACGACGGCTGCGGCCGGCGCCCTCTGGCCTTCGTCCGCCCGCGCGTTTGGCGCGGACCGTGCCTCCAGCTCGGCCTCGATCCCCCGCATCGGTGTGCAGCTCTACACCGTGCGTGGTGCGATGCAGAAGGACGGTGTGGCGGCCACGCTGGCGCGCATCGCGGGGCTTGGCTTCCGCGAAGTCGAGTTTGCCGGCTACTACGGCAAGTCAGGCGCCGAGATCCGCCAGCTGCTGCGCGCCAACGGCCTCACCTCGCCGTCCACACACGTGTCGCTCGAGCAGATGCAGGGCGCTGACTTCCCGAAGCTCGTCGAGACGGCCGCGACGATCGGCCACAAGTGGATCAACCTCGCCTGGCTCACGCCTGAGCAGCGTGGCTCGGTGGCCAGGTACGAGGCGCACGCGGCGACGCTGCTGAAGGCACAGCAGGTCGCGCGCACCGCCGGCATCACGGTCGGCTATCACAACCACGACTTCGAGTTCGAGCCGCTGGGCGAGACCAATGGCTACGAGATTCTGCTGGATCGTACCCGCGACAGCGGCGTGCAGTTCGAGATGGATCTTTACTGGATGAGTGTCGCCGGGAAGGATCCGGTGTCGTACTGGACGCGCTTTCCGGGCCGGTTCCCGATGGTGCATGTGAAGGACAGTGCCGGCCCGCCGTCGAACGAGATGCGGCCCGTCGGGCAGGGGACGATCAACTGGGCGTCGCTGTTCGAGAAGCGCGCCACGGCGGGCATCAAGCACTTCTACGTCGAGCACGACAACCCCACCGATCCGTGGGCGTCGCTCACCACCAGCGTCGACTACCTCAAGAAGCTGCGGTTCCGCTAGTGGCAGTGCTCGCCGCGTCGAAGGCGTGGTCCACGCACCGGGCCACGCCGTCCCTTCACGACCGCCCATGAACCCGCGCATCCTCTTCTGGTCCATCACGTCGGCGCTGGCCGGCTTCCTCTTCGGCTTCGACACCGTGGTGATCTCGGGCGCGGAGCAGAAGATCCAGGCCCTGTGGGGCCTTGGCGCGGGCATGCATGGCATCGCGATGGCGGCTGCGCTCTACGGCACCGTCGTGGGCGCCATGTTCGGTGGCGTACCGGCCGATCGCTTCGGCCGCAAGCCGACGCTGCTCGTGATCGGTGTGCTCTACCTGATCGGCGCAATCTGGTCGGCGCTTGCCGGCGACGTGTACTCGTTCATCATCGCGCGGGTGCTCGGCGGTCTCGGGATCGGCGCATCCACGATCGCCGCCCCGCTCTACATCTCCGAGATCGCCCCACCGGCGCGGCGCGGGCTGCTGACGGGGATGTTCCAGTTCAACATCGTCTTCGGCATCCTCGTCGCATTCCTCTCGAATGCGCTGCTGGCCGGCACTGGTGAGAACGCGTGGCGCTGGATGCTGGGGGTCGCGGCGGTCCCGTCGCTGGCCTATGTGCTCTGCTGCCTGCTGATCCCGGAGAGCCCGCGCTGGCTGCTGGCGCGACCGGACCGCCGGAGTGACGGGCTGCGGGTGCTGAAGATGATCGAGCCCGATGCCAGTGACGCGCAGATCGCAGCCAAAGCCCAGGAGATCACCACCGCTGCCGCACCAGCGGGCCGCACCGGGAAGTTCTGGACGCGCGAGCTCCGCGTGCCGATCCTGCTCGCGTTCCTGATCGCGTTCTTCAACCAGCTCTCCGGCATCAACGCGATCCTCTACTTTGCACCGCGCATCTTCGAGCTCACGGGGCTCGGTGACAAGGCCGCGCTGCTGCAGTCGATCGGTATCGGTGTCACGAACCTCCTCTTCACCTTCGTAGGCCTGTGGCTGATCGACCGGCTGGGGCGCCGCACGCTGCTCTACATCGGCTCCTTCGGCTACATCGCATCGCTCGGCATGGTGTCATGGGCATTCTTCACGGAGCACTTCAGCATCGTGCCGGCGTGCATCTTCGCCTTCATCGCGGCCCACGCGATCGGACAGGGCGCGGTGATCTGGGTGTTCATCTCGGAGATCTTCCCCAACCGGCACCGCGCGGCCGGTCAGGCCCTCGGCTGCTCGACGCACTGGATCTTCGCCGCGCTGATCACGACGTTCTTCCCCGGCATGGTCACGGCCTTCGCGCCGGGTTGGGTGTTCGCCTTCTTCGCCTTCATGATGGTGCTGCAGCTCGTGTGGGTCGCGACGATGGTGCCGGAGACGAAGGGGAAGTCACTCGAGCAGATCCAGCACCAGCTCGGGCTGGCGTGACGGCCGTGCGCCACGGTGTGTGCCGGAGGACACGGTGACGTTTCGCATCGTCGGCATCGGCGAGGTGCTCTGGGACATGCTGCCCGCGGGTGCGCAGCTCGGTGGCGCACCGGCGAACTTCGCGTTTCACGCGAATGCGCTCGGGGCGACATCGTGCATCGTCTCGCGTGTCGGTGACGACGCGCTCGGCCACGAGATCATCGCGCGGCTGACCGCGCTCGGCCTCACCTGCGAGGGCATTCAGCGCGATGCCGGCCGTCCCACCGGCACCGTGGCCGTCACCATCGCGGATGACGGGCAGCCGCAGTTCGACATCCGCCGTGACGTGGCGTGGGACGGGCTCGAGGCCACCGACGTGGCACGGCGCGCCGTCGCGGTGGCCGACGCGATCTGCTTCGGGACGCTGGCGCAGCGCGCGGAGCAGTCACGTGGCGCGATTCGCGAACTGCTGCGGGCCGCCCCGTCGGCGTCGATCCGCGTGCTCGACGTGAACCTGCGCCAGCACTATCACTCGCCCGAACTCATCGACGGCTCGCTCGCGCTGGCCACGGTGCTCAAGGTGAACGATGCAGAACTGCCGCAGCTCGCCGCGATGTTCGGGCTGGCGGGGAGCGTGAAGTCGCAGATCGACGCGATCATGGCACGGTGGCAGTTGCGCGCGCTCGCGTACACGCGCGGTGATCGCGGCAGCCTGCTGCGCACGGCCGACGCGTGGTCGGAGCATCCCGGCGTGCCCACGACTGTCGTGGATACTGTCGGGGCCGGCGATGCGTTCACGGCGGCCATGACACTCGGATTCCTGAATGGTTGGGCGCTGGATGACATCAATGCGCGAGCCAACGCGATCGCGTCGTATGTCGCCTCGCAGGCGGGCGGGACGCCGCCACTACCCGCCGGCCTGGTCGCCGCATTCGCCTGAGTGCGCCGACGTCGGAACGGTCCCGCTGGCTGACATCGGCGGTCTGCGGCAGCGTCCGACTCACTGCGGGGGAACCGTGGGTGACGATTGCAGTGTGCCGAGCGTCCAGCATGGATGACACTTTCGCGCCGCATTCGCGTGGATGCGCAGCGAGCCCCGCCAAGGTTTCACGTCAGCGACGATGGTCGGAGTGCAACGGCGGTGCGTCTCGTCTCTGCCGCGCGTCGCAGCGCGACACGACACGACACGCGGATGCCTTGCACCGGTATAGATGTGCCTGTGCCGAGCACGTGCGCTGTCCCATGTGATGGCTCGCTGGTCGTCATGACACGGTGACGACTAATATTCGGACGAATGGGCGACCCAGTAGACGATTCCGAACCAGGAGCCAGCGCACCGGTGGTGGTCGACGCGACGGCCGGAATGGCGGCCTCGGTTGGCCTCCGCGAGGGATTCCGGGACCAGTACTGGCGTGAGCGCGACCCGATCGTGGATGATCGCCTGTTCTGGCGAGCGCATGCGTTCCGACACATGGTGCACCTGCTGCCGGGCGAATCGGTGCTCGAACTGGCGGCCGGGGAAGGCCGGTTCACGATGCAGCTGCGCCGGCTCACGCGGGGCGAGAATCCCATCACGGCGGTCTCGTTCCGGAGCGGCGCGCAGCCGCCTGCCTCGCTGCCGCAGGGCGTGGAGTACATCGCCCTCGACGCGCTGCCCGGGTCGCTGGACGGCCGCCGGTTCGACCACGTCATCGCGATGGATGTGCTCGATCAGAAGAGCGCGGGGTGGCTGCTGCGCCAGATCAGCACGCTGCTGGCGCCTGGCGGCCAGGTGATCTTCTACGAAAGCAACCCGTGGAACGTCGTGCTGCGGATGAAGCGGGCGCTGGCGCGCCTGTTCGGAACCCCCGACCCGCGCAGCCTGCTGAGTCGCACACGGCTGTACGAGTTGTTGTCGGAGGTGGGATTCATCCGCATCTTCGCCGTCTTCAACGATTTCGTGTATGCGCCGCTGCCACGCCGGATGGTCTGGCTGCTGCGCAACCTGTCGATCCTGCTCGAGAACGCGCCGGCCGTGCAGACGCTCGCCGGGTCGATCATGGTCCATGCACAACTGCCGCCGCGCACGAGAGCGCGGCGCACGGTTTCGCTGGCCGAGCATCCCGAGTTGCACGGCGCGATCTCGGTGGTCGTGCCGTGTCACAATGAGGAGATGAACATCGTCCCGCTGGTGACCGCGCTCACCGGGCTCTTCGACGAGTACATCCACGAGATCGTCCTCGTGGACGACAACAGCCGTGACGGGACGGCTGCGGTGATCCGCCGGCTGGCCGACGCCGATCCGCGCATCACGTGCGTGTCGCGCGTGCCGCCCAATGGCGTGGGGCGCGCATTGATGGACGGCTACCGGGCCGCCACCGGCCGCTACGTGCTGTCGATGGACTGCGACTTCCAGCATCTGCTGCCGGAGTTCCGCGACCTGTTTGACGCCGCGGTGGAGGGCTACGACGTCGTGATCGGCAGCCGGTTTTCGCGCTTGAGTGTCCTGCTGAACTATCCGTTCCAGAAGGTGCTGGCGAATCGTGGTTTCCACTTTCTCGCCACCCTGCTGTTGCGTCGAGGTTTCCGTGACCTGACGAACAACCTGAAGCTCATGAAGCGCGAGGTGCTCGAGCGGTTGCCGCTGTCGCAGCCCGGTTTCGCGATCAATGCGGAGACAGGCCTGTACCCGGTCGCGATGGGGCTGCGCGTCAAGGAGGTGCCGATCTCGTGGATCAATCGCACACCGGACATGGGCATCTCGTCGTTCAAGCTGGCGAAGGTGGGTGGTGGGTACTGGGAGGTGTTGTCGGCCGTCAGCCGCGCGACGCGATTCGGCACGCGTGCGATGCCGGGTCGCGCGGTCGCGGCATCGGCGCTCGCTGACCACAGCATACCCCTCATCCCGGGGGCTGACGTGTCGTCACGAGCCGGCACCGAAGCGGGCGCATGAACCAGGGCACCCTGACGCGTACGCTGTCGCGCGTGCTCGACGCCGCCGAGTCGCTGGCGGTGGTGGCGGAACGCCGCTGGCGGTGGCTGGTGGTGGCCTGCAGTGCGCTCTATGTCGCTGCGATCGGCAGCATCGCGGCCGGCAAGCCGTTCGAGAACGACGAGCTGTTCACGCTCTATATGTCGCGCCTGCCGACGATGGATGACGTGCGCGCGGCACTGCTGTCCGGCGGTGAACAGTTGCCGCCGTTCTTCTTTCTCGTCACGCGCGTAACGTTGGGCCTCGGCAGCAATCCGCACCTCTGGCTGCGGCTGCCGGCCATGGCGGGTGTGCTGGTGATGTGCCTGTGTGTGTTCCGGTTCGTGTCGCGCCGGACGACGCATCTGCTGGGGTTGGTCGCGATGTTGTTGCCGCTGTCGATGAGTGCGTACTACTACGCCTTCGAGGCGCGACCATACGGGTTCGTGCTCGGCTGTGCCGCGGTCGCGCTGGTGTGCTGGCAGTCGGCCGCGGAGGCGGATCGGAGGTGGGTGTGGCTGGTTGGCCTGTCGCTCAGTCTCGCGGCGGCGATCGCGAGTCACTACTACGCCGTGTTGGTGCTCGTGCCACTCGGGTGCGGTGAGTTGGTGCGGACCGCGCAGCGCCGTCGTCTGGATGTGGGCGTCTGGCTCGCCCTGATCGTGGCCCTGTTTCCCCTGGCGATCTTCTTCCCGTACATCCAGCGGGCGCGTGCCTACTCGACTGGATTCTGGACGACGCCCTCGTGGGGCGACATGCCGGACTTCTTCGTCTGGACGATGACCTCCGCGGCACTGCCGGTGACGGCGATGCTGTTGGCGAGCGCGCTCGCCACGCTCGCCTGCGACGTGACGCGGCAGGGCAGCGCCGCAGCGTCGTCGCAGTCAGGCGGAACGCTGACGACCAGCGAGGTCGTGACCGCAGCCGCGTTCCTCCTGATTCCCGTCATCGCCGTCGCGGCGGCCATGCTCGTGACGGGCGCCTACGTGCACCGCTACGCGCTGCCAGGCCTGATCGGTGTCACCATTCTGGTCACGATCGGTCTCCGCCCGCTGTTCGCGGTGCGTCCGGCCGTGCTCCTGCTGGCACTGGCGGTCCTGGAGGTCGGCTTTCTGCGCCGCAGCGCGATGACGCGGAACGACTCCGCGATGCGGGTGCGGAAACGGGATGCCGTGGTCGCGCTGCTGCGGGCGCAGCCCGAGCGGGACCTGCTGATTGCCTGTGCGGACCAGCACGATTTCATGGTGCTGTCCGAGTATGCACCGCCCGATGTGCGGCAGCGCCTGGCCTACCTCGTGGACGCCGACGTGGCGATGCGCCGCCTGCATCACAACAGCCTCGAGCGCGGGATGGTCGACCTGCTCGGGCCGTGGTTTCACCTCAACGTGCAGTCGTATCGGTCCGTCACCTCGTCCGGGCAGGCGCTGCTGGTCCTTGGCCGGACGACGGCCTCCAGCGGCATCAGCTGGCTGATGCCCGAACTGCTGTCCGCAGGACGCACCGTCGAGCTGCGCAGCATGGATGCCGGCAGCGAACTGTATCATGTGCGCAGCACGGCGCGCTGAGATGTCGCGCGTCGTGAAGTCGTCGCCCCATTGGTTGAGCGACCGCGTCGGGATGGCTGCCGTCGGGCTGCTCGCCGTCGCGCTCTGGCTCCCGCGCCTGCGCGGACCGATGGACATGCGGTCGGACTCCGCCGTGTATTACATCCTCGGGACGTCCATCGCGGAGGGACGCGGCTACCGCATGCTCAGCGAGCCCGGCGCCGTCCTGGCGGTGCAGTACCCGCCACTGTTTCCGCTGGTTGCAGCGCTGCACCAATGGCTGCTCGGCACGAGCGATCCGGTCGTGGTGGCGCCGTGGTTGCGGCTCACGTGCTGCGCGATCTTCATCGCGTTCACGCTGGCCACCTACGCCGTGCTGCGCCGCTGGCTGTCGGTGGCGGTGGCCGTGCTGGGCACGGTGCTGGTGGTGCTGCAGGTCGAGACGTTCACGATGTCGGAGCTGTTCTATCCCGAGATCCTGTACGCGCTGCTCACGCTCTGCTTCTTCCTCGTGACGCGGCGCGCGCAGTCCGTGGGCACGGACGTCGCCGCGTTCGTGCTCGCGACACTGGCGTACCTCACGCGCTCCGTCGGCCTGGCGTTGCTGCTGGCCTGGGTGATGGAGAGCCTGCTGCAGCGCCGGTTCCGGCAGGCGCTGCTGCGCGGGGTGGCCGCGGCGGTCCCGGTGCTGGCCTGGCAGGGATACGTGGCCAGCGTGACCCGTGGTGCGGAGTATGCGCAGCCCGCGTACGTGTTCCAGCGCGCTCCATACATGTTCTACAACGTCACGTATGCCGCCAACATCGGGACCTACGTCGACCCGATGATGCCGGAGCGCGGCCCTGCGTCGACAGCAGACCTCGTGGCCCGCGTGGTGCGGAACGTGGTGCAGCTGCCGGTCAAGTTCGGTGAGGTGGTGAGCTCCACGCGCGCGAGCTACGAGCTGCCGTGGCAGAAGTATCGACTGCCCTCACCGATCGCGACGCCGTGGCCGGTGGGCATCGTGCTATGCATCATCGGGGGATTCGTCATGGCCGGCTGGGGGCTGATGCTCCGGGACCGGCAGTGGAGCGTCGTCGTCTACACGGCGGCGTCGGTGGGCCTGATGTGCGTGACGCCGTGGCCGCAGCAGTTCGATCGCTATCTCGTCCCGGTGCAGCCATTGCTGATGGCCTGCTTCCTCTCGGCCGCACTGGCGGTGCGGCGGCTTCCCGGACAGGCGGGCCGGTGGGCAACGGGTGGTGTCGTGGTGATGATCACGATGATGCTGGTGCTGCAGCTGCTGGTCATGCAGGCCATGTACCGCATCCGGCAGCCGTCCACCTTCCGGGGGCCGGCCGGCAACGCGATCATCTACCGTGATTTCTTCTTCGGTGAGCCGTATCGTGCCCTCGATGGTGCCACCGACTGGCTGCGCGCACATGCCAGGGCGGGCGACGTGTGTGCGGGGTCCATGCCCCATGGCATCTATCTCCGTACCGGGATGCGCTGCGTGATGTCGCCGTTCGAGGCTGACGTGCAGCGCGCGCAGGTGCTGCTGGATGGCGTGCCCGTGACGTACCTGATCGTGGACGACGGCCTGGCGCTCGAGACGGCCCGGTACACGGCGCCTGTCGTGGCGGCCTATCCGGCGCAGTGGACCGAAGTGTATCGCACGTCGGTGCCGCGCACGTCAGGGCGCGAGGCCAGCGGCGTCCTGCGAGTGTATCGCCGCACGAACGTGCCGGTGACCAGCAACGGAATGGTGGAGCAGCGATGACGGCCAGGCATGACACCGCAGGAACCCCCGACGTCGCACGCGCGTCGCACGCCCCGCTCGTGTCGGTCGTGATGCCGTGCCTCAACGAGGAGGATGCGATCGGCATCTGCATCCACAAGATCCACGCCGCGTTCGCCGGTGCGGGCATCGACGGCGAGGTCGTCGTCTGCGACAACGGCAGCACCGACCGGTCGGTGGAGATCGCGCTGGCCCATGGCGCACGCGTCGTGCACCAGCCGGCGCGCGGGTATGGTCGCGCCTACCAGAAGGGCTTCGCGAGTGCCAACGGCACGTACTTCATCATGGGCGACGCCGACGACACGTACGACTTCAGCCTCATCCCGGCGTTCCTGCAGAAGCTGACCGACGAGCAGTACGAGTTCGTCACCGGCAGCCGCTATCTCGACGGCCGCACCGAGTCCATCCCGTTCATGCATCGCTTCATCGGGAACCCGATGCTGACCGCGATCCTGAACATCCTCTTCCGCACGAAGTATTCCGACGTCTACAGTGGCTACCGGGCCTTCAGTCGCGCATCGTACGAGTTGATCCGGCCCGTCAGTCCGGGCATGGAGTTCAACCTGGAACTGGCCATCAACGCCGCGCTGGCCAGACTGCGCGTCGCCGAGATTCCGATCACCCTGCAGCCGCGGTTGGGTGATTCGAAGCTCCGGACCTTTCGCGACGGGTGGCGCAGCCTGCGCATGATGATGCTCTACAGCCCGAACTGGCTGTTCCTCATGCCCGGCCTCGCCATGCTCGGTTTCGGCCTGCTCGCGCACGTGGTCTCGCTGACCGGCGTCGTGCAGTTCGGCGGTCGTCCTGCCGCCGGCGGGACGGGCATGTTCGGCACGATCTTCTCCGTGCTCGGTTTCCAGATCCTCAGCCTCGGACTCCACGCCAAGACGTACTCCTGGAGCCGGCGGTTCGACCGCCAGAACGCGTCACTCGTGCGCTTCTACGATCGCTTCACGCTCGAGACCGGACTGCTCACCGGCGGCGCGCTGGCGCTGCTCGGCGGAAGCGCACTCCTGGTGCAGGTGTGGGCGTGGTTGCGTTCCGATTTCCTGCCACTGGCCCATCCGGCATGGGTGTCGCTGGCGGCGACGACGCTCATCATCGGCGTCGGGATCGTCTTCTCGTCGCTGTTCATCTCGGCGATGTCGGTGGCGCAGCCGGATCGCGATGCCTGATCGGGGCGACGGCCGCACCGCGTCGGCGGTGGCACCGCTGCCCGACGACGTGCGCGTCTCCATCGTGATCGCGTCGCGGGATCGACCGGCGGACCTGCGCGAGTGCCTCGCCGCGGTGGCGGCGCAGCGGACGACGCGCGTGGTGGATGTCATCGTGGTCGACAACCACCCCGCGTCCGGCCTCACGCCGTCGGTGGTTGCCGAATTCCCCACCGTCCGACTCGTGAATGAGCCGCGACAGGGGCTGGCCTACGCCCGCAACGCAGGGTTCCTGGCATGTCACGGCGAGATCGCCGTCGCGACCGATGATGATGTGCTGCCGCCGCCTGAGTGGCTCGAGACGTTGCTCCAGCCCTTCACCGATGCGGCGGTGATGGTCGTGACCGGCAACGTCGTCGCGTTCGAGTTGCAGACGGAGGCGCAACGACTCTTCGAGGCATACGGCGGCCTCGGTCGCGGCGTGACCCGCAAGGTGGCCAACCCGCACTGGTTCCGCGGCTGTCGGTCGGCCGTGCCGACGTGGACGCTTGGTGCGACCGCCAACGCCGCGTTCCGCACGGTGCTGTTCGACGACCCTCGCGTCGGCCTGATGGATGAGGCGCTCGGCCCCGGCATGCCCTCGGGCGTCGGCGAAGATTCCTACCTGTTGTACAAGGTGCTGCAGGCCGGCGGCACCATCGTGTATGAACCAGCGGCCTGGGTGTGGCACAAGCATCGGCGCGACATGGCAGCGCTGAAGCGCCAGATCTACGGCTACAGCACGGGCCACGTCGCACACCATCTGACGACGCTCCTGCGTGATGGTGATCTCCGGGCGCTCGTCAATCTGTGTGTGCTCCTGCCAGCCTATCACGCCAGGCGCGTCCTGCGATGGGCCGCCGGCGACCGCACCTATCCGCTGGCGCTCCTCGCGCTCGAGGTCCGCGGGAACCTCGCCGGGCCCTGGGCCTTGTGGCAGTCGCGGCGGCGAGTGCGTCGCGAAGGGCGCAGTCGTCCGGCCGCTCCGATCCAGGTGCGTGCCTGATGATGGCGTCCATCCGGCGGCCTTCACCGGCTGCAGCCCAGCCCGATCGGCGACGACTGTGACCCGCACCAGACGGAGCGCCTGGACGCTGGCGGCCGGTGCGACGTTCTCAGTCGCATCAGCGCTCACCGCCGTCGTCGCGTCACCGTATCTGCTCCGCTGGCTGGGCGCGGATCAATTCGGTGCATATCGCACCCTGATCGACTGGTTCGCCGTCATCGCATTCCTCGACTTCGGCCTCAGTGGCGCGCTCATGGCGGCACTGTCCCAGCGAATCGGGCGGGACGATGGCCAGGCAACGTCGCGTGTGCTTGCGGCCGGCGTCCACGCCTACGTGCGGGTGGCCGCGATCCAGGTCGCCGCCGGACTGGCGCTGGTCCTCACTGTGCCACAGGTGCTGCCGGTGCCGGTGCTGTCGGCCGGAACGCTGCGGCTCGCCGTTGCGATCGGGTTGATCCCTCTGCTCCTGACGCCGTTGCTGGCGTTCCGGGCCCTCGCGGAGGCGCGGCAGCGCGGATATCTGATCTGGATGCTGCTGACCGCGCAGGTGCTGTTCACGACGGCGCTCGCGCTCACGTTCGCGCGCGCCGGATGGGGGCTCATCGGTCAGTGCACCGCGCTCGCCGTCGCACAGGTGCCGACGCTGCTCGTGCTCGCCTGGGATGGCCGACGTGTGTATCCGCCGCCGCACGCGGCGCAACCGACGGCTGAGGATCGGCAATCGCTGCGCACACTCAGCGGACCGACGTTTCTGCACAGCCTCACCGACCGGCTCGGCCTCGCCAGTGACAACATGATCGTGGCGTGGATGCTCGGCCCCGCCGCCGTTGCACCGTTCTTCCTCACGCAGCAGCTCGCGACGCTGGCGCAGGCGCAGTTGCGTGGACTCAGTGGCGCCACGTGGGCCGGTCTGGCCGACCTCGCGGCGCGCGGCCAAGCCCCCGTGCTGGAGAGGCGTCTCTGTGAGCTGACGGGACTCGTCAGCAGCCTTGGGATTGTGGTCCTGGTGCCGATTGCGGTCTACAACCGGTCATTCGTCTCGCTCTGGGTCGGCGCGGACAGCTACGCCGGACCGCTCGTGACGATGCTGGCGTGCCTGAACGCGTGGTTGTTGCCGCTGTTTGCACTCTGGGGCTGGGTGCTGCTCGGCACTGGACACATCCGGCGCTGGGTGCCCTTTGCCATCGCCGCATCGACGCTGAACGTCGTCGTCAGTGTGGCCGCCACTGCGCGGCTCGGCGCTGCCGGGCCACTGCTCGGCACCGCCGTCGCGAATGTCGCGGTGTCGTCGTGGGCGCTGCCGCGTGTGCTGGAACGCACCTTCGGCACGCCTGCTCGGCGGCTCTGGCATCAGGCGCTGACACCGTGGCGCTGGGGGCTGCCGGCTGCTGTCGTCACCGGGGCCGCGGCGACATGGGCGCCGCCGAGCACGTGGGCGCGGCTGGTCGTGATGGGCGGCACCAGCGTCGCCGTGCTCCTGCTGTGCTGGTGGCGGATTGAACTGGGCGGGGAATCGCGACGCGAGTGGCAGCAGCGACTGGGTGCTGCGCTTCCGGCGTGGGCGCACCGATGACACGCCCGCTCGTCTCGGTCATCATCCCCGCGTACAACGCCGCCGCGTTCATCGGCGCGACGCTGGAATCGGTGCGCGCGCAGACGTACGACACTCTCGAGATGATCGTCGTCGATGACGGCTCGACGGACCACACGGCCCGGATCGTGGAGGCCCATGCCGCAGCCGATCCACGCCTGCGGCTGATACGGCAGGCGAATCAGGGCGTCGCGACCGCGCGCAACGTCGCTGCGGCGTCGGCGACGGGTGTGTATCTCGCACCGATCGACGCCGATGACGTCTGGCTGCCGACGAAGATCGCACGACAGGTCGCGTCCATGGAGCTCGCGGGACCCACAGTCGGTCTGTGCTACACGTGGTGGCTGGGCATCGATGGTGACGGCGTGACGCAGATGCACTCGCATCCCTGGCGTGTCGAAGGTGCGATCGCCGATGCGCACGTCGCCATGAACTTCATCGGCAATGCGAGTGTCCCGATGTTCCGGCGTGAGGTCTTCGACCGCGTGGGCGGCTACGGAGACGCTTTCTGGACGGCGCGTGCACAGGGCTGTGAGGACTGGGATCTCTCGCTCCGCATCGCGGAGAGCTGCCGCGTGTCCGTGGTCGAGGAATACCTGACCGGCTATCGTCGCGTCGCAGGCACGATGTCGGGCAGTCTCGACACGATGGCGCGGTCGCACCTGCTGATGCTCGAACGGCTGAAGGCGCGCCGGCCGGACGTGCCGCCGGTGCTGCTGCGATGGTCCGTCGGCCAGTTGTACGGCTATCTCGCGGCCGTCGCCGCACGCACCGGTGCGCCGCTGACGGCGCTGGCCTGGATCATGAAGGGTGCGCTGGCACGGAATGCGTCATTCCTGTCGCCCTGGATCGGTGAAATTGCCCTGACGAAGCTGCCCGGCTCGCTCGCCGATGTGTGCAGACCTGCCATCCGGCGTGCCGAGGCGCGCTGGCGCTGACGCGCACCGCTGGCGGCACCGGCCGTGGTGCCACGCCGCGATCCGTTGCACGCGCGATGCCGACGTCCGATGCGGTGAGCACACTGGCTGGCCGCGGCAGCGGATGGCGCGGCAAGAAAGCACCCCGCCGCGTGTGTCAGTCGAGCCGCGCGAATGCCGCCAGCAGCTCGAGCGCGGTGCGGGGGCGCGCGTCAGGCTCGGGTGCCATCATCCGCGTGATCACGTCCTCGAGTGTTTCGCGCCCATCACCGCGCGTGGAACGCTCCGCACGCATTGCACGCGACGGTCGTGCCGGCGTATCCAGCTTGTGCGCGATGAACGTCACGCGCGTCTCCGCGTCGAACGGCGTGGTACCGCGCAGGCATTCGTGCAGCACGATGCCGGCCGCGTAAATGTCGCTGGCGGGTGATGCCGCGCCGCCGATGAGCTGCTCGGGCGCCATGTACTCCGGTGTGCCGATCACGGCGCCGGCGAGGTGCCCGACAGTGTCGGGTGCGTCAGGCACGGTGCCATCGCGGCCGACGGTGCGGCGCATCACGCGCGCGATGCCGAAGTCGGACACCTTCAGGACGCCGCCCGGGCCAAGCAGCAGGTTGGCAGGCTTCAGGTCACCATGCACCACGCCTTCGCCGTGCATCACGGCGATGGCGCGCACGAGCTGGCGTGCGATCGACAGCACCACGGCCGTTGGCAGCGCACCGCGCGTCGCGATGATCGTGGCCAGCGAAGCGCCATCCACCAGCTCCATCGTCAGGAAGCTGATGCCGTCGGCTTCTCCAATGTCGTGCACTCGCACGATGTTGCGGTGCGAAACGCGCCGCGCCACCCGCAGTTCATCGGCGAAGCGCTGCGCGGACCCGGGATCTGCGGCAAGGATCTCGGGGCGCAGCACCTTCACCGCCACCGCCTCGCCGAGCACGCGGTCGAGGGCGCGGTACACGATCCCCAGGCCACCGCCGCCGAGTACGGCCTCCACGCGATAGCGATTGGCGAGCAGGTCGCCCGGCTCCAGCGAGATGCCAGGCCGCGCCGCGAATCGGAGGCGAGGTGACGGCGCCCCCACCGTCACGCGCGCCGCACCACGGCCCGTCACCGCTGCGGACATGCCCGGCGGTTCGACCGAGGGGCCGGACGTGAGCCCAGTCAGGCGCTCCTTGTCGCGCAGCTCCGCGACGAGCGCGTTGAAGGCATCGCGCAGATCCTCGAGTTCCTCGCCGGCGCCTTCGCCGGTCGTGATGGCGGTCCGCGCCGACCCGTACTCGCCCTCGGTCGCACGCCGCACCGCGCCAGCGAGTTCGCGAACCGGCTGCGCGATCCGGCGCGCCGCCGCGAACGCAGCCATCCAGCTCAGGAGCAGGCCGAGGACACCCGCAATCGCGAGCGAACGCCGCAGGTTCGCAATCCCCATCAACTCCGCGTCGCGCGAACGGAGCACGACGAAGCCGCCCACGACGTCACCGCCGGCGGTCGTGAGTGCGCTGCCCTGCGCGAAGTAGCGCACGCGGTCGATGGTCACATCCGGCTGCGCGGCTGCGTCGTCGTCATTGCCCTCGCGGACGGCGCCGAGCGCGCGCGCGACATCCGCGTCGGCGCCGATCGTGGAGATGGTCACGAAGCGACGTCCGCGGGTATCGTGCACATAGAAGAGCAGTTCGCTCGACGTCGTCGCCTTCACGTCGCGCACGAGCAGCGAATCGACGAGGCGCGTGGCGACCAGCACGCCCAGCGGGCCGCCGCCGGGCGTGACGATCGGCACGGCAACGGCCTGGAAGAGCAGGGAGTCGCGAGAGACGCCGAAGCCGCTCGTCACCTGGCCGCGCAGCGCACCGGCCACCAGCGGCACCTGTCCGAGTGCCGCGCCCGACGCACCCGGCTCATCGCTCTTCGCCAGCAGTGTGCCGTGATCGTCGGTGATGAAGACCCAGTCGGCACCGAGCTGCTCACTGGCTTCGAAGGCCTGATCGAGAATGTCGTCGCGACGGCGCTCCGCGACGAGCGTGCGGAAGTACGGCCCCTGCACGAACACGCGCGCACCACCGGCCAGGCTCCGGCTGCGACCCGCGAGGAACTGCGCCACCAGATCCGCCGACTGCTCGAGCCCGCGCCGTGCCGACACCTCGCCCGCCCGTCGCACCGACGCCGAGGTGATGAGGAACGCCGCACTGATCACCACTGCCACGATCAGCGCTGTGCCGAGGAAGACGCGCGCCGTCACACCTGGTGAGAACGTACGCCGCGTCACGGCGGGATCAGTCGTGCGCGTCGTCACCGGTCAGTACCGGTCCACGCGGGTGGCGCTGTACGGCACACCGAACTTGTTGAGGTGCGTCCCGGCGATGTAGGCACGTGCATCCAGTTCGATGCGCGGGGTGGCGCCGGCCGCGCTCACCGTCAGCGCTTGCACCACCCGCAGCGCGCGTTCGTGCCAGACCGTCAGCCGGTAGCTGCCGATCGGCACGTCGGGGATCGTGAAGCGACCTTCCGCGTCGGCGTGCGCGACATGACGCGACGGCACGGCAACGATGTAGCTCACCATCCGTGCGTGGATGTTGCAGTACACGGGGTAGACGCCAGGTGTGTCGAACGTGGCGGCGCGGGTGGCGCCACGACGGTAGAGCCCGAGATCGAAGCTCACGGGATCGGTGTTGGAGAAGACGTTGTGGCCGAACGGGTCCTGGTTCGGGAACGCGACGTTGCCGCCGGCGCGCACGATGGTCACATGCGGCAGGAACTCGCGGCCTCGCATCGCGACGTTGACCTCGAGCGGCACATCGCCCCACGCCTCCGGTCGCGGACCGTCGAGCGGCTGGAGGTAGACGATGGCGGTGGCGAGATCGCCGCGCACGGCACCGCTGCGCTCGAGCAACGTGAGCTGCCCCGTGACCGTCGCCAACGCCAACGCCGACGCCGACGCCGGCACCGGCACCGGCACTGGCACCGACACCGGCTCCGGGACCAACACCGGTCCCCTGACGCGATCGTCCGTGCCGAGGTGCGCGGCCAGAACTACGAGCGGCGCGAGGCGTCGAATGCATGCCGTCACAGCTCGAACCCGAACGAGAGATTCAGGTGATTGGCACGGTTCGTCGCCGACTCGTAGCGCGTCGCGATCTGACGGAATTCGAAGCCGATCAGCATCGGCTGCGCCGGCCGCCACATCAGGTGCGCGGCGCAGGCGCGGTTGGACAGGCGGAGCGGGAGGTCCGTCGCGGGTACGCGGTCGCCACCGCACCCGACGCCGGCAATCAGCGTCGTGTGCGGCTGCACGTTGAGCTGCACCCACCCCGCCGCATCGCGCAGTGACGCTCCAACCGGCTGCCCGGGTTCCGCGCGACCGAAGCTCTGGCCGATCGCGCCGCCGCCGAGGCCGCGAACCAGACGCCCGCGGTACGCCTCGCCACGCAGTTCGATGCGCGCGGTGAGCGACACCCTCGCGTCGAGGCTCACGGCACGACTCGTCCGCAGCGAGTCGCCGTCGGCGCGCACCCAGCCGCGATGCACCCCGATGCCGATCTCGCCGCCGCGTGCGGCGAGCAGCGCGTCGCTGCCGCTGTCGCCAGCGCCCGCAGTGCCCCAGCGCGCGCTCATCCGTCCCTGCACGAACGGCCGGCCGGATCGCTCGCCCGCATCGGTAGCGTCCGTTTCCGCGATGTTCTGAACGCCCGTGAACGGCGACAACAGCGCCCCCTGCACACCGATGCGCAGGTCGTTGCCGGTGACGAGCAGGTCCTGCGAGAGGCGCACCTGCGGCAGCCAGTTCCAGAGGTTGCCCGCCGTGACGAAGCCCGGCACGCCGATCGCGGCCGGGCTGAGGGGATTGAGGTCCGAGATCAGCGGCGTCTCGGAACCCACCAGCACGGCGGTGCGTCCCCGGTGCCAGCGTGCCTGCGCGGTCCGCAGACGTGGCTCTGGAAACAGCCGTCGATCGCCCGCGCCGTTGGTGACGCCGCCGAAGAAATCGATGTCGAGGTCTCCCTCGAACGTGCCGCCAAGGACGCTGTCCACCGTGATCGCCGCACCGATGCGCGATTGCCGCAGCGACAGGCCCAGCGCCTGCGTGCCGGGCTGCGCGACCCGGCCGACCGGTGGCACCGACGGCAACGTGGTCGGCGACGGCAGCGCGAACTGCGGCACGTCCACGTTGTTCACGCGCTGCGACGTATGGAATGCGTTGGTGACGATGCGCGCCGAAAGCTCGAGCTGGATGCGCGAGCGGGTGCGCACCGCGGACGATGCCTCGATGGCAAGCTGTCGCCGCAGCAGCGCGATGGCCGCCTCGGCCCGCGCCAGGCGAGCCGCCAGCGAATCGCGCTGGAGCGAGTCGTGTACCGCCGCGGAGTCACGCACCGGGGCCTGCTGCGCCGCGAGCAGGTCGACGGGCACAACCGCCGCCGCACCACGCATCAGGCAGCAGGCCACGAATCCTCTCCACCGGAGCCGCGCTGCCGCGCTCCAGGGTACGCGATATCTCACCGGGCCCTCATGACGGCTGGCTGCGTCGACGCACGATCAGCGTCGGACCGCGCGGGGAAGTGACGGACGATTCCCGGGAGAATCAGTGCCGCGCCGCACGAACCCGCAATGCCGCCAGCGCGCCGGTGTCGGTGTCGCCGATGAGCACCACACCCGACGCGGCATCGGGCCAGGCGGCCAGCGCCTGCGCGCCGCTGTGCGACGTCACGATCAAGCCAGACGCCACCGGCCCGCGCAGCCCCGGGTGCCGGAAAAACGCCTGCTCGCCCACGATGTACTGGAGCACCAGCCTGTCCTGCCAGCGGTACGCCAGCACCGCCGCAGGTTCACCACGCAACTCGGCGCTCCACGCCGCCAGCAGGCGCAGCTCGCTGCCCGCCAACGGCTCGACCGGAAACGGGACGGCAGATCGTACCGCGTCCAGATCGCGAGCGCGTCCAGGCAGGTCACCGGCGGTCACCCTTCGGTAGTCGTCGAGCACGGACGCAAGCAGCGGGACATCGCCAGCTGCGACCTCGGTCGAGAGGACGGCGGGTGTGCGATCGGCCCACGGCCGCCACCACGACACGGCTGCGGCGGCGAGCACGAGCGCCGCCACGGCGCCCACCCTCGTTCCGCGACTCACCCATGACGGCGCGGCGGGGCGCGGCACTGTCAACGGCGTGGTCGCCACGATGCGCATCACCCGCTCCCGCAGTGCGGCGCTGGCCGGTGCCAGCGCTTGCTGTGACAGCCGATCATGCACGGCCTGTTGCATCGCCACTTCGCGCCGGCAGCGCGCACAGCCGATCAGGTGTGCATCGATCTGCGAGACGGTCTCGGGCGGCAGCTCACCGTCGGCGTACGCGCCGAGCAGCGTCGCGAGCACCGCGTGCCGGGCCTCGCGGGCCGCGTCGTCGCCCGGGAGTTCGTTCGGCTGGGCGCTGAAGTCGGCGCGAAGCTCCGTCACGTGGTCCCCCGCTCACGGCGGCGCACGGGCGCCGGCAGGGAGTCCGTGCCAAGCCCCCACGCCTTGCGATTGGCGAGGATCGTGCCGGCCAGCAGGCGGCGACCACGCGAGATGCGGCTCATCACCGTGCCGATCGGAATGCCGGCGATCTCGGCGATCTCGTGGTACTTGAAGCCGTCGATGTCGTGCAGTTCGACGGCCGTGGCGAAATCCTCGGGGATCAGCGACAGGGCACGCGTCACCATCTCGCCGTCGAGGCGTGCCGCCACCTCACCGAACACCATGTCGGTCTCGCCGCCGATCATCTCCTCGTGCACCTGCTCCAGTCGCGTGATGTCCACCAGCTGCCGCCGGCGATCCGACTTCTCCGTCACGTCGCTCAGGACGCTGCGGAGAATGCGGTAGAGCCATGGCCGGGCCTTCCCCGCGTCGCGCAGGTCGGCGAACGACAGCCACGCCTTCACGCACGCATCCTGCACCGCGTCCTCCGCGTCGCCAGCCGAGGCGGTGCGCCGCTGTGCGAACTGGAGCAGCCGATCCAGGTGCGGCACCACCAGCGCCTGGAAGCGCTCCTGCTGGTCGGAGAGGGACGGGGCGGAGGCGGACATTGACCGGGAGACGGGGAATTCATCCAAACTATTCCCGGGACGGCGCCACCGGCGCGCCGGTCGCCGGAAACGCCCGCCGCACGGGACATGCCATCGCGTCGGCCAGCTGCGTACTTTCCTCCCCATGACGCCCCAATTCCGCGCCACCTTGCAACGCGTGCTCGGCATCCAGCTCATCACGCTGGTGCTCCTCTGGCTGCTGCAGTCCCACTACGCGGCCTGAGCGACGATGCACTGGATCAACTGGGTCATCGTCGCCGTCTACCTCGCCATCGTCGTCGGCGACGGTCTCCGCCGCACCCGCGGGACGACCGACATCGAGGGGTACTTTCTCGCCAACCGCAGCCTCCCCTGGTGGGCGGTCGGCCTCTCCGTCATGGCCACGCAGCTCTCGGCCGTGACGCTGATCGGCACCACCGGTCAGGGAGCCACCGACGGCCTTCGCTTCGTCCAGTTCTACTTCGGGCTGCCGATCGCCATGGTGATCCTCGGCGTCACCCTCGTGCCGTTCCTCCACGGCGCGAAGGTCTACACCGCCTACGAGTTCCTCGAGCGGCGCTTCGACGCCAAGACGCGCTCGCTCACGAGCCTCCTCTTCCTGCTGTCACGCGGCATGTCCTGCGGCACGATCATCGCGGCGCCGAGTGTGGTGCTGTCGTCGATCTTCGGCTGGGACCTCGCGTGGTGCGTGGCGCTGATCGGCGTGCCGACCGTCATCTACACGGTGCTCGGCGGCGTGCAGGCCGTGGCCTGGGCCGACGTCAAGCAGATGTTCGTGATTGCCGGCGCGATGTTCGCCATCATCACGATGCTGATCGTGCGGATGCCGATTCCGCTCGACGATGCGTTGCACATCGCCGGGGCGGCAGGCCGCCTGCAGGTGTTCGACTTCTCGTTCGATCTCTCCAAGACCTACACGTTCTGGTCCGGTATCCTCGGCGGCACCTTCCTGATGCTGTCGTATTTCGGCACCGACCAGAGCCAGGTGCAGCGCTACCTTGCGGCACGGTCGGTGGACGAGGCGCGCAGCTCGCTGCTGATGAGCGCGTACTGGAAGATCCCGCTGCAGGCGCTGATCCTGCTCACCGGCGTGCTGGTGTTCCTGTTCTATCTCTTTCAGCCGGCACCACTCCTCTACAACCCGCGCCACAGTGCGCAGGTGCAGGCGGCCGAGCCCGCGGCATTCGCCGACCTGCAGTCGCGCTACGCCACCGCCATCGCGGCGCGGCAGGCTGCGGCACGCGCGGCGGCAACCGTGCGCCACGGCGGCAGCGACGCGGCAATCCGCGGCGCGCTCGATCTGTTCCGCACCACCGAGGCGAGTGTGACGGCGATTCGCACCGAGGCGCTCGCCGCCGCCGAACGCGCGAGTGGCGAGCCGTCGCGTGACGTGAACTACATCATCCCGCGCTTCGTCCTCGACCAGTTACCGCTCGGCTTCGCCGGCATCTTCCTCGCGGCGGTGCTGGCGGCCGCCATGTCGAGCATCGCCGCCGAGCTGAATTCGCTGTCGACGGCGACGATCGTGGACTTCTACCAGCGCTGGCTGCGCCCTGTCGCCAGCGATGCGCACTTCCTCCGCGTGTCGAAGATCGCCACCGCGATCTGGGGCGTCTTCGCCTGCGTGGTCGCGACGTACGCAGCCACCCTCGGCTCGCTGATCGAGGTCGTGAACCGCTTCGGATCGTTCTTCTACGGCTCGATCCTCGGCATCTTCATTCTGGCCATGATGCCGCGCGCCCGCGCACGCGGCGCCTTCATCGGCCTGCTCTCAGGCATGGGCGCCGTTGGCGCGGTCGCGATCTGGGTGCCCAGCGTGAGCTTCCTCTGGCACAACCTCATCGGCGCCGCGGTCGTCGTCGCGGTGGGCATGCTGCTGAGCCTCGGTGGACCCGCAGCGACACCCGTCACTTCAACCGGAACCTCCGCATGAAGCTCGCTGTCCTCGTGCCGGTGCTCGCCGCCGTGGCCGTCACGGCGGCCTTCGGATTCGATCGGCAGGCGAAGGACGCCGTCGACATCCTCATCACCGGGGGCACCGTCATCACGATGGACTCGGCGCGTCGCGTGATCGACGATGGTGCGGTGGCGATCCGTGCCGACCGCATCGTCGCCGTCGGGACGTCGGCCGATCTCGCGGCGCGCTTCACCGGGCGGCAGGTGATCGATGCAAAGCGCAAGATCGTCATGCCCGGCCTGATCGACGGCCACGGGCATGCCGGCCACGGCCTCGTCAAGTCGCTCGGCATGGACACGGAGCAATGGTATCCGGCCACGGAACAGATCTACGCCCGCGGCAGCAGCGTCGACTTCTGGCGCGCCGAGGCCCTGCTCACCGGCGTGGAACGGGTGCGCTTTGGTGTCACGACGGCGCTGAGCCTCTTCGGCGGCGGCGACATGGTGATGCGCACCGACGATGAGCGCTACGGCGATGCGTACCTGAAGGCGACGCAGGATGTCGGGATCCGCTACATCCTCGCGGTGGGACCGCGTCGGCCGCCGTTCCCGAAGACGTTCACGCAATGGACCGGCGATGCCTCGCGCGACGTGCCCGTCTCGTTCGAGCAGCAGATGGCCGTCGCCGAGTCGCTCATCCGCCGCTGGCACGCCAAGGGCGACGGCCGCATCAGCCTCGCGGTCGCGTTCCCCACGCATGACCGGGCCGCGAATCGTGCCGCCGGGGCCGAGCTCGAGGAGATCAAGTCGCAGGCGCGCACGGCACGCGCACTCTCGCGGAAGTATCACGTCCTGTTCACGCAGGACGGCCACACCACCGGCACGGTCAAGTTCGCCGATGAACTGGGCCTCCTCGGGCCGGACGCGATCCTGTCGCACGCCACCGAGTTCACCGACGAGGAGATTGCGATCCTCGCGCGCACCAACACGCGCATCGTGCACAACCCGAGCGCGAACGCCGCCACGCGCCGCCGCTTCCAGCTCGTCGAGCTGCTCGATGCCGGTGTCACCGTCATGCTCGGCAGCGATGGCGTCGCCCCCGATCGCAGCTACGACATGTTCCGCCACATGTTCCAGGCGATGCGCTATCACCGCTTCTACTGGAGGGACACCAACGTCCTGCCAGCCGGCAAGGTGCTCGAGATGGTCACCGTCGACGCCGCAAAGGCCCTCGGCATGGAGAAGGAGATCGGATCGCTCGAGGCGGGGAAGAAGGCCGACGTGATCCTGATCGACTGGTGGCGGCCGCACATGGTGCCGATGAACATGCCGCTGTACCGCGTGGCGTACTTCGCCAATGGCAACGACGTCAGCACCGTGCTCGTGAACGGGCGGGTGCTGATGCGTGACCGGCGTGTGCTGTCGGTGAACGAGGACGCCGTGCTCACCATGGCGCAGCGCGAGGCCGATCTCGCGATCCGGCGCACCGGGCTGGGCAAGCTGGTCGAAACGCCGGAAGGCTTCTGGGGCCGCAGCCGGCTGCCCAAGCGCTGATCGCGGCCTCAGGCAGGCGTCACGCAGGCCACTGACCTGCAGGGCCTCATCCACGACGAACCGCTTGTTGCATGCGCCCGCCCTCAGAACGGGGCAGGGCACACCACCGCGATCGCCGCACCGGTCACGGGATGCGTAAAGGCCATCCACTCGGCGTGCAGCAGCAGTCGGTCGCCGTCGGCCGGCGCCTCGCGCCCGTACAACCGGTCGCCGACGATCGGTGCATTCAGCCCATCCGGATGCGCGGCATGCACACGAAGCTGGTGCGTGCGCCCCGTCATCGGCGACAGTGCCACGCGTGTGCGTCCGTCACGGCGTTCCAGCACCTGCCATGCCGTGATGGCCGACTTGCCGTGCACGGGATCGACCACTTGTCGCGGCCGGTCGTCGATGTCGGTGCGCAGCGGCATGCTGATCGTGCCATGCGTGCCCGTCACGTCGCCATCCAGCCACGCGACATACCGCTTCGAGACGGCACGCAGCGAGAACAGCCGCTGGAGCGCCGAGAAGGTCACCGAGTCCTTGGCGGCGAGCAGCAGTCCTGACGTGTCGAGATCCAGCCGGTGAACGACGAGCTGCCCCGTGCTGCCGGGATAGCGCGCGCGCAGTCGGGTCGACACCGCGTCCTGCATCTGCGCGCCACGTCCCGGCACCGACAGCAACCCTGACGGCTTGTTCACGATGACGAGGTGCGCATCCTCGAAGACCATCCGCGGCTCCGACGCGTCGATGGCGGCGGCGCCGAAGCTGGGCGGTGGATCAGCCGGCAGCCCGCGCAGCATGTGCCCGAGGATCGGGCCGCACTTGCCGTGGCAGGCCGGATAGAACGAGCCGGAGCGCCGGTCACCGGAGCGCGGCGGCGCACCATACCACATCTCCGCCAGCGCCAGTGGCCGCAGCCCACTGCGATACGCCGCTGCCAGCAGCTTCGGTGCCGCGCAATCGCCGGCACCACCGGGCGGCTGGGCCGGTGCGAAGATCTCGCGCACGGTGCGCACCTCACCCAGTGCGTTGGTGAGGTGGTAGGTGTCCTGGATCAGCGGGAGCAACTCGCGCGAGCGTGCCGATCGTGCCTCGTCCAGCGCGCGCAGCGCATGCAACGCCGCCGTGTCGGAGAGGTCGCGCTCCAGCGCCACACGATCGGCTGCCAGGCTGCGCATCTCGGCGTCGCCCGAGAGCCAGATCGCATCGCGCGCGGCACGATCGAAGGTCGGCGGCACGAGTCCAGCCACATCCCACGTGCCATCCAGCATCCCGGAACAGCCGCGCAGGTACCCCACCGTGCCATCCGGCGCCGCGACCACCAGCACGCCGAACATCTTGCCGTTGCCGGGCGCATGCAGGTGCCAGTGCGCGGTCTCAGGCGAGGCCAGCCACTCCAGCGTTTCGAGTGCGGCTCGCCGAGCCACCGGGTGCACTGCCGACCGGTCGAAGGGGCTCGGGACGCGCGCGGGCAGCTCCGAGGCGGATGGCGGCGGGTCGAATGGAATCACGCGCAGCGATGCGGCAGGGCAGCGGGCATGCGTGCATGCTAGTGGAGTGGAAATGAAGTTGGGGTAGCACAAAGCCCCCCGAACTTCGTTTCCACTTCACTGGCGGCGACGTCGACGCCGCTCCAGCTTGCGGCATGCCGATGCCAGCACCCATCCACCCCTCCGCCGTGAGCCACACACCGTGATGCGCAGCCAATCGCTCCGGGTCCTGCTGGCACTCGCGGCCGGCCTGGTGCTCGGCATGAGTGTCGCGACGGGTGCAGGCTTCACCGCCGTCATTGGCGTCGCAGACACCATCGGCACGCTCTGGACGAATGCGATCCGGATGACCGTCATCCCGCTCGTCGCCGCGCTCACCATCGCCTCCGTCGCGAGCGCAGGAGCAAGCGCCGACCTGCGCCGCGCGATGACCCGTGCCATCATCGTGTTTCTGGTGTTGCTCGTGAGTGGGGGCGTGCTGGCGCTCGTGATCGGCGAGCTGGCCTTCGCGGACTTCACGCTCCCCGCCGATGTGGCGGCGCGGATCCGCGACACCGCCGCGCCCGTCGGCAGTACGCCGAAGCTGCCGACGATCGGCCAGCGACTGATCGAGATGGTGCCATCCAATCCCGTGAAGGCGGCCGCCGACGGCGCGCTGCTGCCACTGGTGGTGTTCTCGCTGGCGCTCGGGTTCGCGCTCAAGCGGATTGCCGTCGATCGTCGCGAGGCGGTGCTGACCCTCTGTCGCGGCCTGTCCGACGCGTTGCTGGTGGTGGTGGGCTGGGTCGTGACCGCAGCGCCGGTCGGCGTCTTCGCACTGGCATTCGCGCTCGGAGCGCGACTCGGCGTGTCGAGCGTTGGTGCGCTGGCGCGCTACATCGCCACGCTGGCAGTCGTGCTCATCGTCTTCACGATGCTGCTGTACCCGGTGGTCGTGCTGCTCGGGCGTGTGCCGTTCCGCCGCTTCCTCGCGGCTGCCGCGCCCTCACAGGCACTCGCGGCGGGGACGCGCAGTTCACTCAGCGCATTGCCGCTGATGATCAGCACCGCACGCGACCGACTTGGGCTCGACACCACCGCCAGTGGTTTCGTGCTGCCATTCGCCGTGTCGATCTTTCGCGTGAACGTCCCGATGGCCTGGGTCGTCGGCGTGATCTTCCTCGGCAAGTTGTACGGTGTCGAGATCGGGGTGGCCACGCTGGTGACCGTGATCGTCACCTCCACGCTCCTGAGCTTCAGCGTGCCTGGCATTCCCTCCGGGAGCCTGTTCATCCTCTCCCCGGTGCTGGTCGACATCGGCCTGCCGGCCGAGGCAGTCGGCATCCTCATCGCCGTCGATGTCATCCCCGACATCTTCAAGACGACCGCGAACGTCACCGCGCATCTGACGACGGCGGTGCTTGCCAGCGGTCCTGCGTCTGCGCACTGAATGCGGGGGGTCGTGGAGCCGGACGTGGGGATCGTCAACTCCTTTCACACGGAGGATTGGAGCAGCGGAGGTGGCGAGGACCGTGCGGCGGTTGGGGTCGTCCCGTGCGCGAGTGTTCGGGAGCGGTCAGCGTGAGAAGTTTTTTGGAACAGCGTGTGTGCTTTCGCTATTCCTGCAGTCAATTCAGCCGGTGCGTTGCAACGACCGTCGCCTTGTTCGTAGCTCTTCTCCACGTCCGGCAGGACCCTCGCCACCTCCGTTGCTCCAGTCCTCCGTGTGAAAAGAGTTGACGGAGCCGACCGGAGTAGATACCGCGAGCACCACACGGCAGTCAGCGCGATTCGCTCGGCCCGTACGGGAAGGCATCGTCCAGAGTCGCCGCGGACAGTTCCACCAGAAACTCCGCCAGCCGTTCGACGAGCAGCGCCATGCACTGTCGCCCCTTCTCGGCGGAGGCGGCGTGCGGATAGCCGGAGCCTGTGTTGGTGGTCAGCAGATGCCAGGGCCGCGTGATCGACACCCAGCCCCGGTTCACCGCCTCGAACTGCGTCGCGCGTGTCGCGCCGTCGTCGGCCGTCAGCGAACCGTCGGCGTTGCGCCCGACGAGGTGTGGGAAGTACGCCAGCGCGAACGACGTCTCCATCTCACCGGCGTGATCTTCCTTGTGCTCAAAGATCGTGGAGTAGACGTCGTTCAGCACGCGGAACCAGTCGATCAGGAACAGCTGGATCCCCTCGCCAGCCAACTCGCGCAGCAGCGGTTTGAACTCGTTGCCGCCATGGCTGTTCAAGAGCACGATCTTGTGGATGCCCGATCCGCGCAGCGAATGCACCACGTCGCGCACGAAGTGGTTGAGCGTCTCCGGATTGACGTTGATCGCCAGCGGCAGCGCGCGCATGTTCGTCTCGACGCCGAACGGGATGGTCGGCAGCAGCACGACCTTCGCACCGCGCGCATGTGCGGCCTCGCAGAGATGCTCGCCGACGATCGTCGCCTCGAACACGTCGGTGCCGTACGGCAGGTGCAGGTTGTGCGGCTCGGTCGCGCCGAGTGGGAGGACAGCGACCTGGATGTCGGCATCGCGCACCACCGCGTAGGGCAGGTCGGCGAGACGGTACGGACGTGGAGTGGGCTGCGACATGCGGCGGCGGGAGGCGGGATCGCCAGCGGCGACCGGACACGGGGCGGACCAACCGAAGATAGCGTGACATCACAGCACCGTCCTGTGCCGTACGGCCGTCGCGGTCCGCTCGACGTCGCCGAGTGGCACGCTTTGGCGTGCCGGGAGACGCATCGCGATCCCGCTGCGCTGAGGGTCATGTTTCACCGTTACCCGTTCAGGCGATGACCATCGCCGGTGCGGTCGCATACCGTTACACATTCGATCGGCCGCAGCACAACCGTGGTGGCCTCAACCGGACCTTCCCGTGTCCCCTGAACGTGCAGACGTGACGCCAGTGACAATGTCGAAAAGGTGCATCGCGTGCATCGCCGTGCTCATCCCCGCGCTCTTGACGCGCGGCGTCGGCGCACAGCCGATCAATCCCGACCCACTCGGGCTCACCGCGCTCAATGCCGCCTATCGCCTCACGCGCAGTGCCCTGTCGATGGACCAGCAGCAGGGTGGCATGGCGCAGTTCCAGCCGTACATCTATCCGCTGCTCTCGGCGAACGGCGTGGAACTCTGGGGCAAGGACGCCTCGCTGCGCGCCGATCACCTGAATTTCTACATCCGCTACGGCCGCTTCACACTGGGCAGGCCGACCGTGCCGATCCGCGACACCGATCTCGCCAACCTGATCGGCGTCGAGCACACGTCGATGGACCTCGCCGAGCATCGCGCGCACCAGGACACGCTGCGCACGATCCGCGCGCGGCTCGGCCCGATGACGGCCTGCACGCGCGATACGACGCGAAGCCCCGAGGGTGACGCGGTGGCCGTCGCGGCCACCGCCGTCTGGCAGCGCAACGGGGCGCAGGTGGTGTTCCACACGCGCGTCCTGCACCGCGCGCCACGCCGGGTGTTGGGTAAGCAGCGCCCCGAGCTGCGCCTGATCTACGACGTGATCCGCGCTGGATCTCTGCCGACCTCGCCCGTCGGCCCGCTGCCGACGACGCTGGGTGCGGGGTGCCTGATCGAAGCGGACGAGCTGGAATCGCTGGGGGCACCGCTGGATGCTTCGGCGTATCGCGCCTGGGAGGCACGGCTTCGGGGGCGGTAGGGCGAAGGGAGTGGCCGCGATGAGGGCGAACTCATGGAGATCGTGCTGGCACGCCCGGGCCAACTCCGCGGCATTGCGCGTGTCACGGCAGACAACTGGCGCATCGACCAGGTGCCCATCGGATCACGGCTGCGTTGACCGGAGGCGGTCGTTGTGGACGTGCATTCCGTGCTGGCGCCCACATCGGCGTGGAATGCATGGCCGACGATTCAGTGACGGTGGACCGGCTCATGCCGAGGCCGGCGGCGTCGCGCCGGTGCTCGCGCTCCACTCACCGAACTGCGTTCTCCCGATCCATCGGCGCGATACGAACCGATGCCGTGGCGCGGGTGAGGCGTCGCCCGTCCACCTGCTCGGCGACGATTTCGATCTCCTGACCAACGCTGCCGCGCACGGGGATGTCGATGAGAAATGTGCCATCAGCGCGGATCACGATGCGGTCGCCGCTGACCTGTTGACCGTCCACGACCAGCGTGATCGGCGCAGCACTGGTGGGGAGGAACCCCTGACCCACGATGCGTAGCTTTTCTTCTGGATGGACGACGCCCATCGCGCGGCCCGACTCGACGCCGAATGCCTGAAGCTCCGGCACGCGGGCGATCGTGACCGGCAGCTCGTTCACGCTCGCGATGATGCCACGCAGCACCCCGTTTTCGATCAGCAGCGCACGCGCTCGGAGTGGCGGGCGGAGGCGCTGCGCGAGCCTCTGATTCTCCACGCGAAGTTCGCCCGGCCTGTAGGTATTCTGCACCGCGAGCGGCACTTCGCGACGATTGGCGTTCAGCTGACTGATGTGGCCACCAGAGATCGAGATGCGCTGGAGGACGCCGCGTTCAACGACGTACCCCGTGATCCATCCGTGCTTCACGATGATCATGTCGCAGCGCGGACAGGTGGTGGAGTCGTAGAGACTCGCGATGATCCGTGACGTAGTGCCATCCGGGTCGAGCACGCGGATCGAATCGGCGAGCTGTGGTCGCGGCGGCTTCGTGTTGAATGCACAGTTGCCGTCCGTCTCGCGTCGACTGACCTGCAGCTTCCAAAGGCCGCGGCCATAGCTGGAGACGATGGGAGCGCCCTTGGCGGGGAAGTACACTGACGTGGGGTACGTGATGCCGGCGGAACCCGTCAGAGCCGTCCAGGCGCTGCCGCCATCAGTCGAGCGCAGGAAACCGCGCTGATGCGTGCCAACGATGATGTGGCAGCTGTCGTAGGGATCGAAGGCGATCACACTGGCCAGCGGCTCATCGCGGACGGCGAACAGGAAGCGTCCATTGTCGGTCACTGCGGAGGTCAGTTGTGGGTACGACTGCCATGTCCGGCCGCCATCCCTGGAGAATTTCATGACGTTGTCGCGCACATCGGGAGCAATCAGACGATTCGGATCCCGTGTGCTCACACCGTACACCGTGTAGAACGCAAACATCGTCTTGAGTACGCCGAAGGCGCCGATGCCGACGCTGTCCGCGCGCTCGATCCGTGGCGTCGTCGCGATCCGCTCGACGCGCGTGAGCCCGTACGGAGTGCCGCCGTTGGGCAGCGCGCCGGACACCTTGAAGCCCTGAAAGACCGTCGGATTCGCAAGCGAGCCGCCGATGGCGAGCGCGCCGCGTGGCTCGCCCCGCAGTGTGAACGCCGGCGACCAGGCGGTGCCTGCCGAGAGTGTGAGGAGGTATTTGATGTCCTCCGGCACCATCGTTGCTCTTGTCGCCTGCAGGTAGGCGTCTCCAACGATGTGCATCGGCGTGCCGTCGAACTCAGCTGCGTCTGGAATCGTGTCGCCGTCCGGCGGGTTCGGCCAACTCGCGCGCGACGACAGGTGTTCCTTGGTCTGGAATGTCGAGCAGCCACCGCACGCCGCTCCCGTCACGCGCGACGAAGCGTGGTCGACGCTCGTGGCGGGCACCCGTAAATGAAAGCCCTCGCAACAGAGCCCTCCGGGCCATGTCGCGCCGCCATCGGGTGAACCCTTGATGTCGTTATCCTGCGTGGCGTAGTACAGGTCGAGGTGAGGCTTCGACCCTGTCACTTCCTGTCCGATGACCTCCGTGATCTGCAGCGCGTTGTATCCACCAGTGCCGCCGCCGATGAACTTCCACGATGCACCCTTGTCCGGCGTCGCGTGCAGCCCTCCGTCGGTGGCGAGCAGAATGGGCATCCGCCGCTCGGCGTCGAACGCGATGTCCGCCGGGTCCGAGTGATCAACGCTCAGCGTTGTCCAGTCTCCTGTTGCAACTGGTCCGTCGGATGTGTGCCTGAATACGCGACGCAGCAACTTGACTCCCGTGCCGACGTACACGTCGAACGTTGCGTCGTCGCCACTCGATGCGCGTGCGGTCCGCACGAATGGTTCGCGGGTGTTCATGTTCAGTGGGGCGTCAAGCGCGGTCCAGTGCGAGCCGCCATCGGTGGTGAGCCACAGTTGCCGCTCCGTGTCGATACCATTGCCGACGTGGAAGTAGTGCGAGGCGCTCCATGGTGACACGGCAAGCGCGTGGAACACGCGTGACTTTCCGCTGGTGGGTCCACTGACAGCGCGTCGCCAACCACCACCGCCGTCGAGGTGAAAGAGTCCACCCGCCGCGGCCGCAACACCCGATGATCGCGAGAGAACACTCACTGACCACACGCGATGCTGGAGCGAGTCGCTCCGGACGCCCGCGGTCGGATCGAGAATGATGTGTGTCCAGGTTGCTCCACCGTCAGTGCTGCGTGAGATGCCGCAATCGGTCGCAACATGGATGCTGAGCAGGAGCGGGTGCACGGAGAGTCCATATGCACTCGGGCGCGACGGGCAATTCACGCTTGGCGCGGGCAGTGCCCCCGGCGGTTGGGCCCACGTCGTACCGCCGTCCGTGCTGCGCCAGATGCCGCCATCGTTCACGGTGAGAAATCGAGAGCGGGTCGTTGCGACGACGGTGAGCGGCGAGAGTGACGCGTACGCAACGTCGTGGACGAAGTGACTCGGCAACAACGCGAGGTGGTTCCACGTGGCACCGCCATTCGTCGAGCGGAAGAGACCGCCCGTTTCCGAGGCAACGATCAGATGGGTGTCTCTGTCGGGCCGTACGGCGATGGCGAACGCACGGCCACCAGCTCTCACGTTCGGTGGCGTCTCCCGCACAGCTGAGCACCCCGCGGCGAACACGGCGAGCAGGAGACCGCACGAGAGTGTCAGGGGAAACCTGCATCGCGAACGCATCGGCATGTCGACTCGAAAGGCGCGTGGTGTGCGTGCTCGGCCATCGGCGATGCGCGTCGCGACCGAAGCCTGTGGCAAAATGTCTGGGGCGTTGAGACGATTCGCAAGCGTGGCTGGCGTCCGCGATCGCTGCATGACACCACAAGAGATGCGCACAGCGCGGTTCAGTACGGTTGTTTGATCACCACCTCGTCAGTCAATTCGTTGCGCATGACGGTACTGCTTTTCAGCAGGGCGACGCGGGGGAACACGGTCGTGGAAGTGTTCGACGACGAGTTGTTACCCGTCTGATCCGGCGATGAACGTGGGGTCACCGATGTGCGCCCTCGTCGGTGTTATCGCGCAGGTGAACAGTGTGTCAGGTTCCTACAGCGATCGGGTGACGGGGAGCACTCCCAGTGACCGCGCCTGCGGGGAGCGACGGCGCGTCGATCAACACGACACGAGAACGCCCCGCTGGAGTGCTGCGTGTCACTCCTGTCCCGCCGCCGCCAGCGCCGCCAGGAACGTCGTCCGCTGCCCCAGCACCCCGTCCCGAACCCGTTCCCACACCAGCACCGGAAACTCGGCGGGCAACTGCGGTTCCACTGCGGCCAGCGCGTCGGGGAGTGTCTCGACCATCGCGACCATCGACTCGAACAGGAACGGCACGCCAGTGCGCAAGGTGAGTCGCTTCCAGTGCGTCGGGTGGATCGTGTGCAGATGCCGATGCAGCCCCGACGTGCCGCGGATGCCCATCGCGAGCGTCACCTTGGTGTGGTGCCACTGCTTCGGACCACGGCCGATGATGGGCCATGCCGAGAGAACGTCGTAGATCGGGGTCAGGGTGTAGCGTCCGCCCGCGTGCAGCGCGATCGAAAAGTTTTTGGCGTGCCCGTCGGGCGCGGCGAGCAGCCAGAATGCCAGTTGCGTTCGGACGAAGGTCCCGATGTCCGCGTTGGCCCGGTCGCTGTTCGTGAGCAGTTCGATGATGCGCGCCACGCCGGGGCCGCCGTCGCTCTCGTACTTCGCCGAGGCCGCCGTTCCACTCACCTGACAGCAATCCTCCTGCGGCAGTCGGGCGATCCACGCGCGGTCGTGTGCATTGACCATGTGCAGTCGATCGAAGCGCTCGACGATCAGCGCCAGCACCTCGCCGTCAGGTCCGGGAAAGCGGCCGATCTCGCACGATGCAGCAGGAAGGCCCATCGCGCGCAGTAACGTGAGGCACAGCCACTCGTTCTCCACCGACGTGCTCAAGTCCGCCTTGACCACTGCCACGTCACCGAGCGGCAACTTGAAGATGTGCGTCGTCGGCGTGTTGCCCAGCGGCATGCACCAGTCACCGCGGTGCCAGAGGAGCGCTGTCTTCTCCTGCGCCCCCGCGATCGAGATGCGCAGGTCATCATCACGCTCGTCGCCTCGACCGAAGGCACGGCCACCCGGAACCGCCAGCAGACGCTGGGCCACCTCGGCCGGCGTCAGCGGTCGGCTCACGATCGCATCCACGCCTTCAGGCTCGTCGTCATCACGGGTGAGTTGCAGCGCGCCGACGCAATCACGGCCGATAGCGCCCAACAGTGCATGGGTATCCCGTGGGTCGAGGCGATGTCGTGCGGCCAGCCGGCCGCGGATGATGTCGCTGTCGGGCAGGAGGTTGTCGAACCATCGATCGACGGCGGGACCACGCAGCACGCCCGCGCCATCGGTGAACGGCAACGACAGCGAGATCGGCCGCCCACGCGGACTGGCGACCCACGCCGCCGAGTACGCCAGGCGCGAGTCGCCGCCGCGCGTCGACCACCACTGGCCGACGAACTCGCCATTCATCCAGAGCGACAGCGGACGGCCGCTCACTACCACCCCTCCCGAACCACCGGTGGCGTGGCATCATCAGCCGCCGCGAGATGCAGCTCCACGCGCAGTGCCCGAAGCACTGCGAGAAACTGTCCGACCGTCACACGCTCCGGTGCGCTCTCGATGGCGCTGATCCGCTGCTTCGACACCCCCAGCCGGATGGCCAGATCTGCCTGCGTCAGGCGCTGCGCGCGGCGAAACGCGAGCAAGTGCGTTCGAAGCTGTCCGGCTTCGGTGATGCGTGTCCCGTATCGTGGCATCGTCTGCGTGCTCCCGTGCGTGGCTGTGCCGCCTGCCGGACGACAGCCGCGCCGTCGTCGTCCGCTGTGTCAACAATAAACAATATAGGAGTTGACTTGCACAAAAACAATCAATAAGCTGTCAGGACGACAATCCAAAGATTGATTGTGCCGGAGTGCACAGTGCGGTGTACACGAAAGAGGCCAACCCCCGCTGTGCAGAAGCTGGCCTCGCAACTCGGAGCCCGCGGGACGCACGGGGAGCGCGCTACACCCCCCGCCCGATCGCCCCCGGATCCACCACCGTCACCCCGCGCGGCACCGTGAACGTGAACGCATCCGCCGGCATCGCCGCCCCGCGCGCCGTGATCGTCCCGAACACCAGCGTCCGCACCAGTCCGCTGTGCTCCGTCACCTCGAGCTGCTTCAGCCCGCCGTCCGACGGCGACACCCACAGCACCGCGCGGCTGAAGCCCACGTCGCTGCGCGGCGCCAGCAGCAGCTTGCGCAGGCTCTGCCCAGCCACGGTCACGAGCCCGCCATCCGTCACCGTGAACTTCCGCGACGGCGTCGTGAAGAACTGCCCCATCAGGTCCACGCCACCCGGCGCCCCCGATCCCACCGGCATCTTCAGCACCTGCCCCGGCGTCGCACTCGGCACGTACACCCACAGCGTCTTCCCGTCGCTCACGATGCGGTCACCCGCCGGACGCGAAAAGGCAATCGAGAACACCCCAGGCCCACGCTGCAGATAGCTGCCGGTGCTGGTGTTCTCCGACGACGTGATGGGATTCGTCAGCCGCTGCGTGAACTCGGCGCGCAACCCCCGCGAGCCCGTGTAGAGCCGCGCCGTGCGCTCCAATAGCGCCGCCGCATTCACCGACGGCGCAGCGGTGCGCGCCGTGGCCGCCGCTGCCGTGCGCGACTGCGCCGTCACAGCGACCGGCATCAGCAACAGCGCCACACTCACCACACGCATCGAACGCATCAACGACACCTCACGCCGGGGAAGTGAGCCACGACGCGGCTCATCATCTGTACCCCCCTCAGGCGACCGCCGTTCCTGCGCCCATCACCGTGCGGCCCACCGCCTCCGCGATCGGCACGAGGCTGCGCACCATCTCCTCGAACTGCGCCGGGTGCAGGCTCTGCGCGCCATCGCTCCACGCCTTGTCGGGCTGCTGATGCACTTCGACGATCACGCCATCGGCGCCCACCGCCACCGTCGCACGCGCCAGCGGCGGCACGGCATCACGGATGCCCACGCCATGGCTCGGATCACCGATGATCGGCAGGTGGCTGAGGCGCTGAATCACCGGGATCGCCGACAGGTCGTAGACGTTGCGTGTCGCCGTGTCGTAGCTGCGGATCCCACGCTCGCAGAGAATCACCTTCCGATTGCCTTCCGAGATGATGTATTCCGCCGCCAGCAGCCACTCGGTGATCGTCGCCGACATGCCACGCTTGAGCAGGATCGGCACGTTCAGCCGACCCAGGTGCTTCAACAGCGAGAAGTTCATCATGTTGCGCGCGCCGAGCTGGATGCAGTCGGCGTACTTCGCCACCAGGTCGGCCTGTCGCTCGTCCATCGCCTCGGTGATGATCGGCAGGCCCGTTTCGCTGCGCGCCAGGGCGAGCTGGCGCAGCCCTTCTTCACCCAGTCCCTGAAACGCGTATGGTGACGTGCGCGGCTTGTACGCCCCGCCGCGCAGCGCCACGGCACCGGCCGCCTTGACGAGGTGCGCGATGTGGAGAATCTCCTGCTCCCCCTCCACGCTGCACGGCCCGGCCACCACCGGCACCTCGGTGCCGCCGAACACGACGCCGTTGCCAATCGACACGAGTGTCTTTTCGGGCTGCCACTCCCGCGACACCTGCTTGTACGGCTTCGAGTCATACAGCACACTGGCCACGCCGGCCATGCCCTCGAAGTGCGACGTGTCCACCTGCCCGTCGTCGCCAGCCACGCCGATGGCCGTGCGCAGCGCGCCCGGCATCGGCAGGGGATTGAATCCGAGCAGCTGGATGGCCTCGCACACCGCCTGGATTTCGTCCGGCGTGGCGGTCCGTTGCATCATGACAAGCATCGCGTCCGTCCTCAGCAGTCGAGCACGACACCGTCCGTGGCGATCACGGTCGGGCCGGCCCAGCGCGCGCCAAGCTCGGCGCGCAGATCGATCCCCTCGATCGGGGGATACATGTGTGTCACCACCAGCATGCCCGGCTGCGCCACCGTGGCCAGCGCCGCAACCTGCGACGGCGTCAGGTGGATGTGCACCGGCATCGTGTCGGGCAGCGAACACTCGGCCAGCAGCACGTCGCACCCTGCGGCCCAGGTACCCAGCGACGGGTCGTCCCCGGTGTCACCCGTGTACACCAGCCGGCGTCCTCCATGCGTCACGGAATATGCCACCGACTCTGGCGTGTGCGGTACGCTCCGGCTCGTCAGCGTGACGCCGCCCCCCAGGTCCAGCGGCTCTTCGAGCGCCGGCTCCAGCACCTCCACCGGAAACCCGGGCGTCTGCAGCCATTCGCCGAGTGCTGCCGACCAGCGGGTCAACAGGTCGCGCGTGCCGGCCGGCCCGATGATCACCAGCGGTGCCGTGCGTGGCTCCAGGCGCGCGTGGCGCATGGCGAAGATCAGCGTCGGCAGGTCCCCGATGTGATCCAGATGCCAGTGACTCAGCACGATGTGCGTCACGCCCCACCAGTCCACCGCGTGCCGCGCCATCGTGTGCCCGGCTCCCGGACCGCAGTCCAGCAGCAGCCGCAACGCCCCCGCCTCGACGTAGTACGACGCGCACCCCCGTGTCGGCGAGAGCGAGATCGTGCCCGAGCCGATCACGGTGAGTCGCATCGGCCTGTGCTACGCGACGGCTTCGACCGGCTCGACCGGCTCCGGCGCTGCACCGGCGTCACCGGCCGCCACCGTCTCGGACGCGGCTGACGGCACCGACAGCTCGGTGGTGGATGGCGCCGCGTCGAGGCCGCCGTTCAGCGCCTCGCCATTGCGGGTGCGCATGCGCACACTCACCAGCGAACTCACGCCCGGCTCCTGCATCGTCACGCCGTACACCGCATCGGCGGCTTCCGTCGTGGTGCGCGGATTGTGCGTGATGACGATGAACTGCGTCCGCTCCTTGAACTCGTTGAGCATCCGCACGTAGCGACCCACGTTCTGGTCGTCGAGCGGTGCATCCACTTCGTCCAGCAGGCAGAACGGACTGGGACGGGTGAGGAAGATGCCGAACAACAGCGACAGCGCCACCAGCGCCCGCTCACCGCTGGAGAGCAGGTGAATGCGCTGCGTCTTCTTGCCGCGCGGACTGGCGTGGATCTCGATGTCGCAGTCCAGCGGCTGGTCGGGGTTCTCGAGGCGCAGGTCGCACTCGCCGCCGCCGAACAGCGTCTGGAATATCTGGCGGAAGTTCTCGCGCACCTTCGAGAACGTCGCCAGAAAGAGCTCGCGCGCCGTGGCGTCGATCTCCTTGATCGCCTGCAGCAGCGACAGCTTGGCCTCGGCCAGGTCGTTGCGCTGCGCCGCGAGGAAGTCGAGGCGCTTCACCTCCTCCTCGTGCTCCTCCACCGCCAGCGGATTGACGGGGCCGAGCTGGTCGAGCTGCTGCCGAAGCTGCTCGTTCTCGATGCGCAGGGCATCAGCGTCCAGCTCCAGCGGCTCGAAGCCCTCGAGCAGCTCGGCGATCGGCTTGCGCCACTCGGTTTCCAGCCGTTCGCGGATGTTCTGGCGTCGCGCCTCGAGCTGGGTGTGACGCAGCTCCGTCTGGTGCAGTTCCTCGGCCAGCGTCACGGCCTGGCGCCGCACCATCTCCAGTGCATCGTCACCCTGCTGCAGCGACACGTCCGCCGCGCGCAGCCCCTCCTCGGCCTCGATCAGTCGCGTGTCCAGCTCCGACAGCGCGAGCTGTCGCTCCTCGAGCTGCACGGTCAGCGTCGCGATCTGGCCGGCCAGCGCCGCGTCGGCGTTGGAGAGCTGCATCAACTCGGTGCGCAGCGTCTCGAGCCGCGCCGTCGCCGTCGCCTGTTCCTGCACCAGGCGCGACGCGCGATCCTGCGCCACCTGCACGCGCGCCTGCGCCTGTGCGTGGGCGACCTGGGCGACGGTGCGTCCTTCGCGTGCCGCTTCGAGCATTTCGTCGGCACCGTGCAGACGCTGTCGCGCTTCGGCGATCACCGCCTCGTGCCCAGCCAATCCGGCACGCAGCGCCTCCGCCTTGGCATCGTCGTCACTCGCGCGCGCCTGCAGCGAGGCGCGACGTTCCAGCAGCTTGCCGTTCAACTGCTCCGCATCCTGACGCTCGCGTTGCGCGCGAGCACTGCGGCGCTCCACCTCGGCGCGGGCCTCCTCGGCGCGACGCACTTCGCCCTGAGCCTGCGTTGCGGCATCGGCCGCCGCCGTGACGGCGAGCTCGGCGGCCTGCAGCGCGGCACTGACCGTCTGCGCCTCCGACGTGATGCGCGCGCGCTCGGCGTCCAGCGCCTCGAGATCGTCGCGCAGCATCGCCAGCTCGGCGCGCCGCTGGATCGGCCCCTGCGCCGACTCGCTGCCTGGCAGGTAGATCGCGCCGCGCGGGTCGACGAAGCCGCTGCCGCCGCCCAGCGGCGTGACCTGTCCCAGCAGCGCCTGCACCCACGACTGTGCCGGTGCGGCGGCCTGCACGCGCGCCGCCAGGGCATCGGGTGTCGTGCTCACCTCGTGCACGGCATCCAGTGGCAGCAGCAGCACCGGGCCGGGACGTGCGGAGGCATGCCACGCCGCCACCGCCTCGGCGGCGGCGCGGTCCCGCACCACCACCGCATGCACCGTCGCGCCGAGATACCGCTCGACGAGGATCGCCGCATCGCTCTCGGCCGAGAGGAAGTCGGAGAGCGGGCCAAGTACGGCGCCGCTCCCGAAGCGTTCACGTTCGCGCAGCACCGAGGCGGCACCCGGCGCCAGCCCGACGCGGTCCCGGTCCAGCGCTTCGAGCCCATGGATGCGGCCTTGCAGCGACGTGCGTTGACGATCCGCCTCACCCAGGCGGCGGCGCACATCCGCTTCCGCCGTGCGTGCCGACACCGCGGCGGTGCGAGCAGCGTCCAGCGCCATCTGCGCGCGCGACACGTCCACGCGCGCGATCTCGACGCCTTCCTCGGCAGCGGCACTGTCACGCGCCACCGTCGCCAGGGCATCGGTGAGCGTCTGCATCTCCGACTCGAGAGCGCTCCCGCGCGCGAGCACCTCCGCCAGCTCACGCTCCGTGCCTTCGCGATCCAGTTCGAGGCGCCGCACCTGGTCGCGCGCGTCGCGCAGCGTGCGCTCGGCGGTTTCCACCTGCTGGCGCGCCATCGAGACCGCACGGCGCGACTCCTCTTCTGCTGCTGCGCGCTCGGTCAGCAACACGACCGCAGTGGAGAGCTCCACGCGCAGGCGCTCACGCTCCGTCTCGGCGTCCTCGCGCTCCGCGACCACGCGCTTCCCCAGGGCCTCGCCATCCAGCAACTCGGCATCGGCACGCTCGCGGCGCGCCATCGCGTTGCGCTGGCGCTCCTCGGCCACGCGCAGCTCACGTTCCACCTGGTTCGCCTGCTCGCGCTGCGCCTGTGCCATGCGCGCCAGCTCGGCGCGCATCGCCTCGGCGGCGGCGCGGGCGCGCTGCGCCGACTCCCGGTCGCGGGTGGCCGACTCCGCCTGCGCCGCGGCCGCCGGCACGGCCTCACGCAGCGCCTCGAGCCGGGCCTGCAGGGTGACCAGCTCGTCGGCCCAGCTCTCCAGCTCGCGCGCGGCGAGTGTCACATCCACCGCGAACCGGCGCCGTGACAGCTCGACATTGCGCTCCGCCTTCTTGCGCTGACGCGCCAGCGAGCGCACCTGGCTCTGCACTTCCTCGATCAGGTCGTCCAGGCGCGAGAGGTCCACCGTCGTCTCCTCGAGGCGACGCTCCGTGCTCCGGCGCCGATCGCGGTAGAGACCCACGCCGGCCGCCTCCTCGAACAGCTCACGGCGATCATCCGGTCGGTCGCTCAGCAGCGCGTCGATCATCTTCGACTCGATGACCACGCCACTGTCGGCGCCCAACCCCGTGCCGCGCACCAGGTCGTGGATGTCGCGCAGGCGGCAGGGAACGCGATTCAGGAAGTAGTCGCTGTCGCCCGAGCGCGACAGGCGGCGCGTGATCACCACTTCCTTGAAGGCGACCGGCAGCACGCCGCTTTCGTTGTCGAAGTGCAGCGAGACTTCGGCCACGTTGACTGCGCGGCGTGCCGACGAGCCCTGGAAGATCACCTCGTCCATCTTCGCGCCGCGCATCATGCGCGCGCGCTGCTCGCCCAGCACCCAGCGCACGGCATCCGACACGTTCGACTTGCCGCAGCCGTTGGGGCCGACGATCATCGTCGCCCCCGGCTCGAACAGCATCTCCGTATGATCCGCGAACGACTTGAAGCCGTGCAGGGTGAGCTTGGTCAGGCGCACGTCAGAAACTTCTCCCAGTCCGGTATTGGAGCTTCGTGTTGACGCCCTTGGCCAGCAGTTCGGCCATCAGCGGTACCGCGTCGTCAGGCGACTCGAAGGCCCCGACGTAGATCGTCGCGCTGCCATCGGGTTGCAGCATCGGATAGGCGGCGATCTGGCGCTGCCCGTAGCCGTCGGCGACGTTCTGCGCGGCCTGCCGCGACACCTTGAGCTCGAGCGCCAGCGCGAACGGCGTGGCGACGACACGACCCCAATCCGGCTGAAGCTTGCCGGTGCGCCGCAGCGCCGCCAAGAGCGAGTCGGCCTGACTGGCCTTCGCGAACGCTCCGGCCTGCATCTGGAAGAAGCGACCGCGCTCGCCACGCACGCGAACCATCGTCACCGTCCCCGCCGGGAGGCTGAGGCCGAGGTCGGCCCAGCGGGCCAGCGCCGTCGCTTCGTCGTTCGTGGCCACGATCACCACGCCATACGGCGCCGCCTTGGCGGAGTCCCCCGGGTTGTCCACTGGCACCTGCGGGGCCGACGTTTCCGCCGCCGGTGGCGCCGCCTGCGGCGGCTCATCCGCCTCGACGCCCATCACACGCAGGTCGGCGGCCGATGGTGTCGGAGCGGCCTCGGTCCTCGTCCCGCTCGCTGCGGGCGAGGTCCCCGTCCGACCCAGCGCATACCAGAGTCCCGCGATGCCGACGATCGCCGCGGCGGCGATCGCCGCGATGCGCGGCCCGTTCCGACGCTGGTTCGGAATGTTCGGCGTGATCGGGCGCTGCTCGTCGGTGACGTACCTCGGCAGCATCAGCGGCGGCGGCGTGAGGCTGGTGGGCCGTCGCTCGGGGGACGCAGCGGGCGCCTCGACCATCGCGGGCGGCTGCACCGGTACCACAGGAGGCAGCGGGGCATCGATGTGCGCGATCACGGCCTGCCGCGGAATGGACAGCACCATCGTCGGGTCGCCCACCACAACCACGCCATCCATCATCGCTGCCAGTTCAGGCACGCCGTCGCCATCACTCGGCGCGACGAGCACCAGCAGCGCACCAACTTCGCGGAAGCCCGCGGCGAGGCGGCGCCAGCGCTCGTTGGCCATGATGTCGGCGCTGATTACCGGCTCGGTGCCACTCGGCATCACGAACAACATCCCGGACTCGTCCACCTGCCGGGCGATCTTGTTGAGCGAGACCCCGTACAGGAAGCTGTCGGCAATGCCGTGCGGATCGTCACCGAGCACGAGGCGCTGCAGCGGCTCGACATCGCCCACGAGGTCTCCGATGGCCACGCGACGACCGCGCGACTGGGCACGCCCGATGCCGATGGCCGCGCGTGCTGTCGCCACCGGATCCTGGCCGGTGACCAACACCGCGTGCGCGGCATCGACGCTGCCGGCAGCGTCCATGCCGAGCGCCTCCCAATCGACCGCTGTCGCCAGTCCTGCCGCCATCAATCCAGTCCCCCTTCAAAGACCCAGTAATCACGACCTGTGGCCGCGCCTGCCCGTTCCGCATCGGCGCGCGACTCGTACGGTCCAAGAATAACCCGGTAAAGGGTGGTGCCGTTTGTGCTGGTCCTCATGATCCGTGCCTTCTGGCGCCCGACCTTGATCGCCTTGGCGAGTTCCTTGGCCGTCTCCTCTGACTTGAGTGCAGCGAACTGGACCAGAAATGGGCCCGTCTCGACTCTGGCCGCAGACGCCGGAGTCGGGGCCTGCGGCGGTAGCTGGGCAGGGGGTCTGGAGGCCCGCTGGAGCGATTCCGCCCGCTGGGTGGCCGCCCGGCGTACCGAGTCCAGACGCTGGGCCGCACGGCGGCGCAGGGAGTCCGCAGTGCTCCGCGGCCGTGCGGTCGTGTCACGGGCCGGCGACGGCGTCACGGTGTCGCGCCCGACGCGTGGCGCGATACTCTGGGAGTCGGGGGCGGCGCGCGGCTCGGTCGGTGGCACCTCCGGAGCCGAGACCGCCGCGGTCGTCTCGGGCCGCGGCGGGACCGCTGCCCGGACCGGCATGTCGCCTTCGCGCCGGCGGAAGCCGTTCCACTGCACCACCGCCCACACATCCCGCGCGCCGCCGGCCAGTACCTGCTCGGCCCGGAAGTCCGCGCTGCCGAGCACCACCACGTCCTCCCCACGAAGTGTCGCGAGCCGGCCATCGGGAAACACGAGTGGCAGATCCGCGCGCCACGGCGATGCAAGCCGACCCACCACACCGTTCGTGGCCACGGCAATCACCGTCACCGAGTCGCCGCTCGCACCGTGCCGCACCAGCAGGTACCGTCCCAGCGGGTCCATGCGCAGCGCACTGGACGTCGACGGCACCTCTACCTGACTCACGATTTCGTCAGCGTACTTGTTGATCAGCTGCACACGCACCGCGTCATCGCGCCGACCCAGCAGGTAGACCCGATCGCCGCTGGGCGACGTCACGGCGGCGATCACGGAATCACCGACGGAGATCGTTCCAACCGTGACGAGGTCGGAGGCGCGCACACTGAGCAGCCCGCGTGGACCGTCGCTCAGGTAGTAGCGATCGCCACCTGCGGCAGAGATGAGGCGTGACCGTCCCGCGAGCACGACGGTGTCGCTCGGCGTCGTGCCCGGCGGCCGGTATCGCGCGAGCAGCGTCTCGTCATCGTTGCGATGCGCGATCAGTAGCACACCTCCATCCCGCAGCGGCTGGATCTGTTCCGGCGCCACGGTGGACGTTACCTGCCATGGCGTGGCGTCGCTCGGCGTGAGCCGGACGACCATGCCGTCCTGCGTGCCGAAGATGCTCGTGCCGTCCAGGCTCGCCGCATCCTCGATGGCCGTCGCTCGCGCCCGCTCCACCACGCCCGAGCCGAGCGTGAGGCGCCACGGCAGGCCACCGGCATCGGTCATGACGAGGGTGCCGGCGTCCGTATTGAAGCCGAGCGGGTGCACCTCGGCTGGCAGCGCGGCACGGCTCGTCCAGAGCAGCGAATCGAGCGCCGGGTACCGATAGGCGCGGAGCAACCCGCCGGAGAGCGGGATGCGCAGGACGATGGCATCGGGACCGAGCACTGCGGCGCCCGCCCGCGTCGACGTGCGATCGTCGGCGGAGCTGCAGGCAGTCAGCGCCAGGGCAAGGGCGAGCAGGGGGATACGCACGGCCGTAACCTAGCCGTGACAGGGCAGCCGGAACACGCCTTGAAAAACGCGCGGGCACCTGCATGTGCAGGCGCCCGCGCGAACCGTCTCACCCCCAACGGCTCAGAACGAGGAGCCGAGCGACCATTGCCAGAATCCCTTGCGTTCCGGGCGGTCGAGCGGGATCGCGTAGTCCCACCGCACCAGGGCGAAGTTGAACAGGTTCAGCCGGATCGAGTAGCCGTAGCTGCGCAGCACGAAGCGCTGCGTGTTGGGGTCGTAGTTGGCCGGTCGGGAGAACGACGCCTTCTGGCCACCCGTCCATGCAATGCCGGCGTCGTAGAACAGGGCGCCATCCACTGGCGGGAGCTGCACCGGCAGCACGCCGAGTTCGAAGCGGCGAATCAGCGGGATGCGAATCTCTGCCGACGCGACGGCCGCGCGCGAACCGAGCAGCGCGGTGTTGCTGCAGCCCGACGAGGCGCCGATGGTCGGCTGGCAGCCGAAGTCGAGCGCATTCACGCGGTCGTACCCACGCAGCCACATCAGGCCATTCGGATTGCCGATGTAATTCGGGAAGAACCCTTCGTCACGCCCGGTGCGCATGAGGCTCGTGACGCGCGTCGCCACCGTCACGAAGTTGAACAGGATCGGGTCGTAGCGGCGATAGTCCGCCGAGAACTCCTGCCAGCGCCGGCTGCCGATCGTCGGCTCGTAGGCAAAGCGCATGCGCCGGCCCATGATCGGCGCCGTGTATCCGTTCAGCGTGTTGTCCGAGACGAACGCCGCGCGGGGTTGCAGGAACGTCAGCGAGCCGAGGTTCTGGTCGCCGATGATCTGGAATTGCGTGCTCTCGCCGAAGTCGTTGAATTGGCGACCGATGAGCAGCTCGGAGCGGCCGATGTTCTGCACCCCCAGCCCCAGCTCGAAGCGATTGAACCGGTTCCGCGGCAGCAGGCCCACGAACGCCGCGTCGCGCAGCACGAAGCGGGCGAGTGACTGGTTCTCCTGGTAGATCCCGGGCGAGACCTGGAAGACATCCTGCCCGTTGAAGAAGAAGTACGGGAACTGCGACACCGCCGCGTTGTACTGCAGGCGGCCACCGAGGTTGGTGTAGCCCGAGTAGAAGATGGCGTCCTGAATGCGACCGTTCACCTGCGCCGTGAACGCCAGTCGGTTGTTGCCGAGCAGGTCGCTCATCATGATCGTCGTGCCGCCGAACAGGCCGCGCCGGAAGTTGTCCTGCGCGTAGCCGATGCTGGGCCGTGCGACGTAATCGGCCTCGAAGCTCACCTTGTACTTCCCGTCGCGGAATCGCGTCGGGTCGGGCAGGGCGAGGTCGGCGCTGTCGAGCATGGCATCGACCGACACCGACGCGGAGTCGATCTCGCCACGGCTCGGCAGGGAATCGGACTGGCGCATGCCCTCGCTGCCGCGGTACACGGACCGCGTCGTCGGGTTGCGCAGGCCGTACAGCGGACCCGCCGACGGCTTCGGCAACGTTGCGGCGCCTGGCGTGCCAGGGACGGCAGGTAGTGCGCCCGGTGCGCCGGATGCGGGCGCAGCCGGTGCCCCGGGCGGGCGCAGCCCCGGTGTCGCCGAGGGCTGCGGTGTGCTCGGCACGGCCGTGATCGTGACACCGTTGTTGGTCACCGGTCCGCCCGACGCCACCACGCCCGTCGGCGCGGCCACCGGCGTGCGATACGGCTCCTTCCGCAGTGCACGCGGATTGTCGACCGTCCAGACCGTGTATTCGCCCTTCTTCTCGAAGTGCACGAAGGCGAGGCGGTCGGCCTTGCGGGCCCACGTCAGCGCCGGGCTGAACTCCGTGATGCCCGAGACGCCACCGGCCACGTTGGTGAGCTGGTAGTGCTCCCGGTTGCCGAAGTCGTAGAGGAAGATGTTCGGCACACCATTGCGATCGGTGATGTAGGCGAGGCTCTTGCCGTCGGGCGCCCACTGCGGGTTGATGCTCAGGCCGGGCTGGTTCGGCAGCACCGAGATCGTGCCGGTCGCCATGTCGTACAGGCAGATCTTCCAGCGGCTGAACCGCAGCAGGTCGAAGTCGGTCTCGGCACCGCGATCGCTGGCGAAGGCGATCGTCTTGCCGTCCGGCGAGACGCTCGGCATGAAGTCGCCATTGCCGTCCTCCGTCAGCATGCGGAAGCCCGTGCCGTCCACCGCCACCATCGCCAGGTCGGTGCGGCCGCCACGGTTGGCGCTGAAGACGATGTGGCTGCCGTCCGGCGTGAACACCGGGCTCAGGACACCGTCCACCGGCAGGTCGATACGGCGTGTGCTGCCGCCGCGTGTGCGCGTCAGGTAGAGCACGTCCTTGCCATTCCGCTGGCCGACGTAGGCCACCTGGTTCCCGTCGGGCGAGAAGGCGCTCTGGCTGTAGAGCAGCCGCAGTTCCTCGGCGTTCGGGTTGGTCGTGCTCTTGACGAGGCGCCGCAGGCGCTTGCCCGTGCGCGCATCAGCGAGCCAGAGATCGATGAAGACCTCGCCCCGCAGATAGTTGCCGTTCGACAGGAAGACGATCTTGTTGCCGTCGTCGGAGAGTGACGGCGCCAGGAAGATGTTGCCGCCGCTCTTCTTCGGGCTGAGCAGGTTGTCGGCAAATCGGCGCGGACGATCGAGGTTCACGACCTGCGGCAGGAACTGCTTCTGCATCGCATCCTTCCAGTCGTCGCTCAGCTCCTCCAGCGACAGCCCGAGCTCGCGTCGAAAGGCGCGCTCGACGCCGACGTTGGGCAGCGCCTCGAGAATCTGCCCGATCACCTGGTCGCCCCAGCGCCCGCCGATGTAGCGCATCAGCGACTCGCCGAAGCGGTACGGGAAGAACTGGTCGGGGTAGAGCGTCATCTGCTCGATCGACGGAATGTCGCCATTCAGCGCCGCATCCCGCAGCCACATGTCCGTGAACTTGTGGTCGGTGCCGAGCGAGAGGTATTCGGCCATGCCCTCCATCAGCCAGAGCGGCGGGTTCACGGCCTGCAGCGCCTGCAGGTTCGCGCCGGCACGGCCGCGCGAGAACACGTCGTACTGGAACTGGTGCACCATCTCGTGCGTGAGCACGTGTTCGAAGGTGCGGAAGTCACCGGTCAGCGGCAGCACGTTGCGCTGGCGCTGCGCGTCGGTCACGCCGCCCGTGCCCTCACCCAGGTCGCCGAAGATGTTGTTCTGCGCGAAGTCGGTGCGGCTGGCGAAGATCACGATCGGCTTGCGCTCGCGGAACTGGTGCCCGAGCACGCGCGAGAGGCGCGCATACGAACGCTCCGCCATGCGCGAGGCATCCTCGACCGCCGCCTTCTCCTGCGGATAGTAGTGGACGCGGAAGTGCTCGGTCTCGAGCACCCGCCAGTCGAACCGGTTGAATTGCACCTGGTTCTTGCCGAAATACCCCTGGGCCCCCGCCGGTGCGGCGAGTGCCATCGTCGTGGTCAGTGCCACCACCAGGTTCCGCCGCATCCGCATTGCCAGTCCTCCCGGACCCATTGCGACTCGTTGCCTCAGCCTCGCCTCACTCGAATGCGATGCGCTCTGCATCACTCCACAACCGCTCCAGCTGGTAGAAGTTCCGCAGCGTCGGATGGAAGACGTGGATCACCACGTCCGTGTAGTCGAGGAGCGCCCAGCGCCCCTGCTCCACACCCTCCGCGTGCGTCACCCGCTCACCGGTCTCCCGCAACGAGCGCACCACATGGTCCGCCATGCTGCGTACGTGCGTATCCGAGGTTCCGGATGCAATCACGAAATAGTCCGTCATGTCGGTCAGCCCGGCCAGTGACAGCACCTGGATGTCCGTCCCCTTGAACTCGTTCATCAGTTTCGCGGCACGGATGGCCAGGGCCTCGGCCTCGGCCTTCGTGGAGCGGGTATTGCGCGTCAATGCGGTCATCGAAGAATGGAACGGCAGGCAGCACGCCCGCCTCTTGGCACAAGGACCCGGCACCACGACGGCGACGGGAGCGACGACCGTAGGTTAATCCGTCGCGCCCGTCCCGACACCTCCGCGCCGGGGATCGCCCTCGTGCGCCACGACCGCACGCACGTCCGGTGCGCATCACGATGGACACGCAACGCGGGGCGCCCCCCCACTGGGAGGACGCCCCGCATACGCATCCGATTCCCGCCGCCGCCTGACGGCGGGCAGCTCATCGGGGACTCAGCCCTTGATGACCCAGACCTTGACCTCGGGCTTCACGTCGGCGTGGAGCTTGATGGCGACCTTGTAGACACCAAGCGCCTTGATCGGCTCGTGCAGGTCGATCTGCCGCTTCTCCACGTGCAGACCCTGCGCCCGGAGCTGCTCGGCGATGTCGCCGGACGTCACGGAGCCGAACAGCTTGCCCTCCTCGCCCACGCGTGCCGCGAAGGTGATGGAGAGGTCGGCGTACTTCTTCGCCTCCTCCTCTGCCGCCGCCACACGAGCCTGCTCGGCGGCGACCAGCTTCGCCTTCTCCATCGTGATGCGCTTCTTGTTGCCGTCGGTGGCCGGAAGGGCCATGCCGCGCGGCAGCAGGAAGTTGCGTGCATACCCCGACGAGACCTTCACCAGGTCGCCGGGATGGCCGAGGCTGTCCACCGCTTGCCGAAGAATCACTTCCATCCTGTCACCCTCCTCGAATCAGGAAACCGCTGGCCGGATCCGGCGTCGCCAGTCGGCCCAAGTATCACCCAGTCCCACCAGGCCAAGTGCGATCGCGGCGCCATCACGCAGGAGCAGCAGCAACGCCACCCCCACGAGCAGCCCGAGCAGCGAACGCCCCGGACGAAGAAACCACGCCAACACGGCCGCACCACGCAGGGCGTAGAGCGCACCGAAAAACACGAGCAGGTTGACGCCGAGCGGCTTGAGCACCGCCAGCGCCGGCAGCAACGCGATCACCAGACCCACGATCACCGACCAGATCCACTGATCGTTGAATCGGAACTCCCGCAGCCGCCCCAGGTCCGACCCCAGCCGAGTGCGGCTGAACCGGTGGTACAGCGCCCATGCCAGCGCCATCGCCGCCAGCGTCTGCAATGCGAGCATGGAGGGCAGCACCGACCGCGCCAGCGCCGGCAGCGCCGCCACGCTCTGCTCGAACCGGTCCAGCACCGCCACGGTGGCACTGTCCGCCCGTTGCGTCCCCGACCGCGTCATCTGCGATCGCGCCACGCGCCAGTTGGTCACGTCCGCGGCACCCCGTACCTCGAGCGCCTGCGTCACCGTTGCAGCCAGCCCTGCCGGACCGCGCGGCGTGGCAGCCACCAGCACCGCCGACACCAGCAACGCCCCGAGCACCGCCACCACACCCGTCCCGAGAAACCGTGGCGAGCGCGCCGCCAGCAGTGCGATGGCCAGGCACGCCCCCGCAATCACCGACCAGCCGGCGCTCAGCAGGTCCACCGCCACGCCACCGGCCACCGAGCGCCCCACCGGCACCGCGGCGGCCACCACCACGGCCACCGCCATCGCACCACTTCCGCCGCGCCACCACCCGACCAGCGCGCAGGCCGCCAGCGATGGCAACACGAGCACCAGCGGCAGCTGCACCGGCAGCAGCGTGTGGGCCACGGGAAAATCGGCCCAGACCAGAAACACCACCACCGCCGCGAACAGCCACCACCAGCCACGTCGTGGCGCCGGCACGGCGACGTCCGTCATCGAGCGGTCAGGCCTTGCTCGAGCGGGTGTACGGCAGGAGCGCCAGATAGCGCGCCTTCTTGATCGCCGACGCCAACTGGCGCTGGTGACGCGCATCCACACCGCTCAGCCGGCTCGGCAGAATCTTGCCGTTCTCGGTGATGAAGCGGCTCAGGAAGCGCTCGTCCTTGTAATCCACGAAACGGATGCCAGCCTCGTTCACCGGGCTGGGCTTCTTGTTACGGCGGGCCATGGGTCAATCCTCGTCGTCGTCGTCATCGCCCGCTTCTTCCGCGCGGCGCTTGGCTTCCAGCTGCTCTTCGGTGAGCGGCGGGGCTCCCAGCTCGTGCTCGTGCAGCGAGATGAGGTAACGCAGCACACCGTCGTCGAGCTTCAGCGAACGCTCGAACTCGGGCAGCTTGCCCGTCTCGGTGGTGAAGCGGGCGACGACGTAGTAGCCGGTGTCGCGCTTCTTGATCTGGTAGGCCAGCTGACGGCGGCCCCAGTTGTCGAGCGTGGCCTCTTCTGCCAGCGAGAGCAGGCCATGATGCTTGGCCAGCTTCTCCGCGATGGCACCATCTTCGAGCGCACTGTCGAAGATGTAGACGGCCTCGTACGGACGCATGATTGCGGTCACGAGTGGCAATCCTCCCTGTGGTCAGAACCGCCCCCCGCGGGTTGCCGACGCAGGAGGAGGGGAATGAAGGGCGCCCCGGAACAGGGCGCCCGTTGTCCCGCGACGGCCGGAGCCGTGCGCGGACTAGCCTTGCAACCTAGCAGAACAGCGACCGCGGGGGAATGGCTCGGGGTCAGAGCGAGAGGGCGACTTTGCCGATCGTCGCGTTGGATTCCACTAGGGCGTGGGCCTCGGCGATCCGCGCCAGCGGAAAGGTCGCGTCGATCCGTGGCACCAGCCGCCCATCGGCCAGCAGTGGCAGCACCTGCGCGGCATAGGCTGCCGCGGCGGCAATCCGCTCCTCCAGCCCGCGACTGCGCAGCACCGTGCCGCGGATCGTGAGTCGCTTGCCGAGAATCGCCCGCAGGTCGACGGTCGCCTTCGCGCCGGCCAGCGCGCCGATCAGCATCAGGCGCCCGCGCGGCGCCATCGCCGCCAGGCTGCCGGCGGTGTAGTCGCCGCCAACGAGATCGATCACCACATCCACGCCACGTCCCTCCGTCCACGCCTGCACGGCCGCGGCGATCCAGCCGGGCTCGCTGCCGGGCTGGCACCCGTCGCGCATCCCCGCTGCGCGTGCCGCCTCCAGTTTGGGCGCGCCGCGGGCGGTGCCGTACGCGACGCTGCCGAGCGCGGTCGCGAGCTGCACCGCCGCCAGCCCGACGCCGCTGCCCACGGCGTGCACCAGCACTGACTCGCCCGCAGTCAGCCCGGCCTGGAGCACCATCGCGTCGTAGGCCGTGATGTACGCCTCCGGCGAGGCACCGGCGACCTCCCACGACACCCCCTCGGGCACGCGCGCCACGGTCTGCGCGTGCGTCACGAGGTATTCGGCATGCGCACCGCCTGCCACGAGGCCACAGACGCGATCGCCGAGGGCAAATCCCGTCACCCGCGCACCCCACGCCACCACGTCGCCGGCAAACTCGAGCCCCGGAATGTCTGCCGGGACGCCCAGCGGGGCGGGGTAGCGTCCGATCCGCTGCAACAGGTCGGCGCGATTGATCGCGGAGGCGTGCACGCGCACCAGCAGCTCGTCGTCGCCCGGTGTCGGGACGGGCCGCGACTCGATCGCGAAGACCTCGGGGCCGCCTGGTGCAGTGATCACGGCGGCGCGCATGAATTCAGGAATCGGCATGCGCGCAGTCTCGCCGATCGGCGTCGAATGCACCACCCGCCGCGACGGCGTGCGTGTGTGCGTGTGGCCGTCAGGGCACGAGGTCCGGGACCGTCAGGAACGCGCCCTGCTTGAGTCGCACCACGATTGATTGCAGGCAGGCCGGACGCTCCAGCGGATCGCACGAGAGCGCGAGAGCGCTGGCGTCGAAGCCGGGCGCGAGCCGGGCGATGCGTCGCCCCGGGAAGATCGCGGTCGGGGTGTCCACGGCCATCAGGCGCAGCTGCACCAGCGGCGACAGGCCGAGCAGGTGTGCTGTCGCAGCAGGGTCGTCCTGGATGATGCCCGCGTCACTGTACGTATCGCTCCCCGCGAGCACACGGACGCCGGCGGTGTGGAGCGCACGCACGTTCCGGACGGTGACCTGCTGCAGCCGGCGTAGCGCGGCGGTGTCCTGCGCGGCGCTGCGGCTGCTGAGCGCGAGTGTCGGTGTCATCATGACATGACGGCGGCCAGCGAGCCGCACGGTGGAATCAGGCAGCAGCATGGCAGGCGTCGCGCTGTCTGGCGCCGAGGGCGCACCGTAGCCCGGCACGTGTGCGAAGCCATCGACGCCGGCAGCCAGCGCGATCTGCATGTCATACGCCGTCTCGACGTGCGCCCAGACGGTGCGCCCGAGCCGATGCCCCGCGTCCACGAGGGCCCCGAGCAGCGCGGGATTCATCCCATAAAATCCGTACCGCGTCGAATCGCCGTGGCGTTGCTCCCAGTGCTCCGAGTCGAGCAGCATCACCTTCAGCACCGGCACCGTGTCCCGCGTCAGCCGCGCGATCAGCGGCGCCAGCTGTGATGGGGTGTCGAGCCGGTAATAGATATCGCCGTCGCGGCGAAGGCTGCGACCGGCCGCGATGCGTTCCGAGTCCACTTGCCAGAAACGTCGGTAGAGGCCGAGCGATTCGTAGAGGACCTGCGGATGTCCACCAGTGCCCGTCACGGCGCCGTCGGCATACACGACGTCCACGCTCGACGGGGTGTTCACGCGCGCCGCGACCTCGCGGCGACCCGAGCGCGAATTGGTCAGCGCCTGCACGTAGAAGACGCCCAGGCGCAGATAGGTGTCGCGGATCGCGTCGAAGCCATACGGCGAATCGGGGCTGTGCGTATGCGCATCGCCGTACGGCGGTACCATCCAGCGTCCGTCAAGCTCCACCACGCTGTCGGCCGGCAGGCGCGGCCGTGCCACGAACCGGTCGCCCTGCATCCAGCGTGAGCCGCGCGCGAACGACGTGCCGGTGAACCAGTGGGCATTGCGCAGTTCCACCACCGGCGGTGCCTGTGCGGCGAGCGGCTGCACACGCAGCAGGACGGCGAGCGTCAGCGTTGCGAGGCGAGGACATGCGCCGGGCATGTGCGCACGCATCGTGGTGCGAGCGGTGGCACGCTAGTCGACCGCGGAGTCGTGCGTGACGAACATTGACATGACTGCGACTGATTGAGGGTGAGTCGTGGCGTCCGTCGGTGACGGCCTCGATCCCGCGTCAGCGCAGCAGTGCCCTGACGGAGTCGATCGAGCCGTCCGTCACCGCCGGCCTGAGACCGAGCACCCGCGCCAGCAGTGGATACACGTGCACGTTGCTGAATGGGCGCGACACCACGCCGCGCCGGAAATCCGGTCCTGCGGCCACGAACAGCGCCCCCATCGACGGGAGCACGTTGTCATAGCCATGCGCTCCGGTGATCTGCCCCGGTACCATCGTCGCCAGCGTCGCACGCGTCCCGATCGACCAGCCCTCGTCCGCGATCGCCACGATCGGTGTGACACGTGCCCCGCTGTTGTAGTGCAAGTGCGCCGGCAGTGTCCCCTTGCGGTAGACGTGCAGCCTGGGGTGCGCTGTTCCAAGTGCCCGCAGCACATACGCCTCGGACCCCGGCTTCGGCGTGATCGTTGCCACGGGCGACCAGTCGCTCACCGTCAGGCTGTCCATCGACACGTAGTCATCCAGCGCAATCGTGCGTGCAGCGTTCACCTCCGTCATGCCGTGGTCAGAGACGACGATCACGTTCACCCGTGCGCCCGGACCGAGCTGTGCGACCCCATCCATGATGGCGCCGACGGCACTGTCCACTGCTGCAATCGCCGCATCGACCTGGCTGGATGCAGGGCCGTGGTTGTGCCCCTCGGTGTCCACGTCGCTGAAGTAGGCGGCGATGAAGCGCGGCGCTGTGGAGTCGGGCAGGCGCAGCCACTCGAGCACCTGCCGCACCCGCGTGGACCGCGACACCGTGTCGCTGTACGCGAAGAACCAGTGCGGCCGGACGCCACCAACGGCCGCCTCGGAACCAGGCCAGAAGTACGTCGCCGCCCGCACGCCCTGCTGCTCAGCGGTCACCCAGATGGGCTCACCGCCGAACCAGCGCGCGTCACGCACCGCCGGATTGGCGCCAGTCGCGAAGCGGCCGAGGACCGGATCGAGCATGACGTTCGCTGCGATGCCATGGTGCTCGGGATAGAGCCCGGTGACGATCGTGTAGTGATTGGGAAAGGTCTTGCTCGGGAACGACGGCACGAGTCGTTCGGCGCGGACCCCGCCGGCCGCGAGTTCGCGCAGGCGCACCGCAGCCGGGCGCTGGAGGTAGTCCCAGCGAAAGCCGTCCAGTGAGATGAGCACCACGCGCGACGGCACCGCGGCCTGCGGTCCCACTGGGCGCGGCGCGCGGCAGCCGCTGGCGGTCAGCAGCACGGCAAGTGCGGCGACCGCGCTCCGCATCATCGTCATCGGAACCGCGGCAGGATGTGAAGGGGACGGTCGGCGCCCGTCGGTAGGCGCGGCAGACTTCCCACGTGGCGGACCGGCACGCGAGCCACCGGACACGCGCCGCGACGAAGGATAGTCCCGCCGGCGTGTCACCGCAGCCCGAACCGCTCAGGCCATCCGGCGCTGCAAGGCAGAGGGCGCCACGTTGCCGCCGGCGTCCGCAATCATCACGCTCGTCGTCGCCTGTCGCTTGGCTTGATACATGGCGCGGTCGGCGCGTGCCACCCACTGCGCCACATCCTCGCCGACGGCGAGCTGCGCCACGCCCACCGAGGCGCCGAGGGCGAACTCCATCCGATCGCTGGGCAGCTGCAAGCCGCGGACGTGCTCCACGAGTCGGCGCGCGAGCGTCTGTGCCACCGGCATGTCGCATGCGTTCAGGATCACCGCGAACTCGTCACCACCGTACCGGCAGATCACGTCGGCGTTGCGCTGGAAGACCGCGCAGAGCGCATTGGCGACGCTCGTGATGGCGGCGTCACCGGCCTGATGGCCATAGGAGTCGTTGATGATCTTGAGCTTGTTCAGGTCGATCATCAGCAGGCACACCGGCGCCCGGCCGAGCGAAAAGAGCTGCACGGCGCGTTCGACCATGACGTCGAAGTGCTTGCGGTTGCCCACCCGGGTCAGCGGATCGGTTTCGCTTTCCTTCCGCGCTTCCTCGAGTTGCCGGCCGAGCGTGTCGAGTGATGACGCGAGCGTGCGGAACTGCCGCTGCTGCTCCTCGCGGCGGTCCTTCAGCGCACGGTCGATCTCGGCTACGGCCTTCAGCACCTCGGCCTTGATCGTGGTGAGCTGCGTGCCGGCGACGGCGTTCTTCACCAGCGTGAGGTTGGCGCCGGTCTTCGCCTCGGCTGAGTCGTCGATGCGCACCGCCTCGTGCACGGCGGACACGCAGCTCCAGAGCGCACCGCGCAACTCGCCCACCAGTGCCTCGACGGACGTCTGTTGCTCGCGCTGGAGGTCGCCGACCGCGCGCACGAGTCCCTTCCAGTCACGCTCCGTAATCCCCACCGACTCGGTGGAGACCGTACCATCCTCGAGCGGCATCCCGAGCGTCGCGTGTCGCTGCCAGGCCGTCATCTCCCCCGTCGTGCGCGCCGCGCTGCGCGCCGGCAATTCGAGCGGGTATCGCCCGAGGGCGCCGAGCACGCCGCCCACGGCGTCCAGGAGCAGATCCTCGTAGCCGCCGCCGCGCTCCACCGACGGGGACAGGTCGGCGAGCTTCGGTTGCACCGGTGTCTCTCGCGCCGCATCCTGGCGCGGTTCAATCGCTTTCTTCTGGAAGAACATGGGCTCCGGCCGAGAACATGGGTGTGCTCAAAGGATCGGCAGAACGCCGCGTCGGCTTGAGCCCGGAACAGCCGACATCCCGATCCCTTGGAGGCGGTCGCAACCGGCAGAGGCACCCGAACGTTTACCCGGCGGCCGTGGCGACTCGCGCACACTCGGCGAGCACCGCCGCCCCGATCAGGATCGCCCCTTCGGCCACGTCGAAGCGGGGCGAGTGTGCGGCCGTCGCCGCCTCGTCGTCACGGCGCGCCCCGATGCGCAGGAAGCAGCCGGGCATGCGTTCCATGTAGAACGCGAAGTCTTCGCCGCCCATGTTCACGATGTTGAAGGGGACCACCCCCTCGTCCCCGACGACGCGCACGGCTGCCTCGTGCGCCAGGGCGGCCTCACGCGGCGGATTCACGATCGGCGGGGTGCCCTCGTCGAACACGACGGTGGCCTGCACGCCGTGCGCGGCGGCCGTCGTGGTCGCGATCCGTCGGACCTCGTCCACCAGCATCGCGCGGGTGGCGGTGTCCATCGCGCGCAACGTGCCGGTCATCGTGGCGGTCTCGGGGATCACGTTGGCGGCCACACCGGCGTGGATGCTGCCGATGGTGCACACCGCCGGCCGCGACGGGTCGATGCGGCGCGAGACGATCGTCTGCAGGGCGAGGATGACCGCCGCCGCCGCGACCACCGGGTCCGCTGCCTCATGCGGCCGTGCACCGTGGGCACCGCGGCCCAGCAGCGTGATCGTGACGGTGTCGGTGGAGGCAGCCAGCGGGCCCGGTTCGGCCACCACCTGGCCCACGGTGAAGCGCCGATCCACATGCGCACCGAAGATGGCCGTCACACCATCGAGCGCACCGCTGCCGAGGATCGCCAGCGCGCCGGCGCCGATCTCCTCGGCTGGCTGCAGCACCAGCAGCACGTCGCCACGTGCCGGCGTGCGCAGCAGATCCAGCGCGGCGCCGATCGCCCAGGTGGCATGCACGTCGTGCCCGCAGGCATGCATGACGCCGGGCACGGACGAGGCGAATGGCAGCCCCGTGGCTTCGGTGATCGGCAGCGCATCGATGTCGCCGCGCAGTGCCACCATCGGCGCGCTCGGGTCGGTGCCGTGGATCCGTGCGACGATCCCCGTCTCACCGACGCGCCGGATGTCGCGGATGCCGAGCGCCTGCAGCTGTGCGACGAGCGTCGCGGCAGTGCGGTGCTCCGCGTTCGAGAGTTCCGGGTGCTGATGCAGGTCACGCCGCAGTGTCAGCAGCGTCTTCACATCCGCGCCGGTGAAGCGTGCCGCGACCTGCGGCGGCACGCCCAGCGTCGTGACATCGGGCAGGGCGGCGGTGGGGAGCGTCATCGTGTCACGAGGGAATGAGGCGCTGCGGGGCGCGTGGCATCAACGGACGGCCAGCGTCTCGCAGCGAACCGTCAGGTCATCGATGCGGTCCACGTCCACCGCGACCCCGATGCCCGGTGCGCTGAGCGGGACCGTCACCATGCCGTCGGCGCTCATCGTCCACTCGGGCGTGACGATGTCGCGCGCCCAGTACCGCGCGCTCGGGCTCAGGTCACCCGGCTTCTGGAAGTTGCTGAGCGACGCGAGCGCGACGTTGTAGGCGCGTCCGATGCCGCTTTCCAGCATGCCGCCACACCAGACCGGCACATGGTTCGCCTCGCAGTAATCGTGGATGGCCAGCGACTCGGCCAGCCCGCCCACGCGGCCCGGCTTGATGTTCACCAGCCGACCGGCACCGAGCGTCACCATGTCCTGTGCGCGGTCGAGCGACGTGATCGACTCGTCGAGGCAGATCGGCGTCCTGAGCATGCGCTGCAACGTGGCGTGACGCACGATGTCCTCCCAGCCCAGTGGCTGCTCGAACATCATCAGGTTCAGGTCGTCCATCGCCAGCAGCGCGGCGGCGTCATCGACGGTGTAGGCGTTGTTCGCGTCGGCCATCAGCGGCGCATCGGGAAAGGCAGCGCGCACGGCGCGCACGTAGTCCACGTCCTTCCCGGGCATGATCTTCAGCTTGATCTTGCGATACCCCTCCGCCAGTGCCGCGCGCACCTTTTCCACCAGCGCCTCGGGTGACGCCTGGATGCCCAGCGAGATGCCGACGGGAATGCTCGTGCGCGTTCCGCCGAGCAGCCGCGCCAGCGGCTCGCCGAGGCGGGTTGCCTCCACGCCCCACATCCCCATCTCGACCGCCGCCTTGGCCATCAGGTGGCCGCGGAAGTCCGCCTCGAGCACGGCGAAGACATCGCCTGGCGCCTCGAAACGGCGGCCGAGCACGCGCGGCGCAATCCAGCGCGTGATCGCAAGCCAGGCGGTGTCGATGGTCTCGGCGGTGTAGTTCGGCAGGTCATCGGCGACGCACTCGCTCCACGTGCTCGCACCGCTGGCATCGGTCAGCTCGAGCAGGGCGATGCGGCGGTCGTGCATCGTGCCGGACGAGATGGTGAACGGCTCGCGCAGTGGCAGCCGGATCTCGCGGAGGGTGATGCTGGTGAGCTGGAGCATGTGTGAGAAGGGAAGAGACGCCGTGCGCGCTGGTCACGCACGGGCAAGCACGTAGTATGGCAGTTGCTGTCCCGTTCCGCGAACGAAGCGCGTGACGCGGAAGCCGTCGTCGAGGCGCGTGAACGCAGCGCGCACGGCAAGGCGCCAGGCGAGCGCGAGGCTGGCGTCGGCCTGCTGGATGGTCGTGAGGTCGTCCGGCACCGGCACCCGCACGGTCGAGGCCTCCGGTGTATCGGCGGCAACAGGCTGACCCGCAGCATCCAGCGTCACGGCAACGGGCAGTGCGTCGTCGCCGGCGTGCGGCGCTCCCGATCGGCCGCGGCCATGCGCGCTCGCCGTACCAAGCTGCCAGTGATAGACGGCGCGGTCGGTCGGCATCGCGCCGTGCAGCACGCTGCCGGTGTTCGCGCCATACATGTTCACCACGTATTCGGCCGGCAGCGCGCCGAGCTGGTTGATGTTGAAGTGGGCGTTCCGCGCCACCAGCGGATCGGCGGTCCAGATCATGAGGTCGACGCCGAGTCGCTGCACGACCGCCCGTTGGTGCTGCTTGAGGCGCGCAGCCAGTCCGGAGCCACGCGCGTCGGGGTGCACCGCGAGCATGTCGGACCAGTGCACCACGCTGCCGTCGCGAAGGCCGGTCATGCCGAAGACGAAGCCGAGCAGCCGGCCGTCCGCGTCGAAGCCACCGGCCGCCACGCCACCGATCTTCTGTGCGACACGCAGGATCGCGCCCGGTACGCGCTCCGAAAACCCGTGGCCCCACGTCTCGTCCTGCAGCGCCAGGCAGGCGTCGTAGTCGGCCAGGGTGGCGAAGTCGCGAATGACGATGGGGAGGGCGCGGGATGCCATGGAATTGCGACGTGCTTGCGGGGCCGGGCACCCGGCGGTAGCGATAGGATACACACTGGACTGCAGACAATCTTCCCGGGTCAGCATGATGGACCGCCATATCCCGCGCAAGGCCGAGCGTGGTGCCTTCCGCCTCTCCGTGCTGGCACGGCTCGGTGCCGCAATCCTGCTGGCCGCCTGCGACACGCAATCGTCCTCGTCACTGCCACCGGGCGCGGGACGCCCCCAATCGTCGGCGCCGGATGCGCCGTACGATCTCGTCATCGCCAATGGACGGATCATCGACGGCACCGGCAACCCCTGGTTCATGGGTGACGTCGGCATCCGCCGCGATCGCATTGCGATGATCACGCCCGCCGGCCTGCTTGCACGCGCCAACGCGGTACGACGCATCGATGCGGCGGGCAAGGTCGTCGCGCCCGGCATCATCGACATCCAGGGCCAGTCGGTGATCCCGCTCACCACCGGCGACGGCCGCATCCCCGGCAAGGTGTCGCAGGGGGTCACCACCGAGATACTGGGCGAGGGCAGTACGCCTGCGCCGGTCAACGGTGTGATCGCCGCAGCGATGAATGCGCAGCGACGCACGAAGGAGGACAGCGCTTTCGCCGCGGTCGCCACGGGGTTCACCGGTGCGCGGGGCTTCGGCCAGTGGCTGGCCGCGATGGAGGCGCACGGGATGTCGGTGAACGTCGGCTCCTTCCTTGGCGCGAGCACCGTGCGCACCTACGCCAAGGGTTTCGCCGAGGGCGCTGCCACCGCCGCCGAACTCGACACGATGCGCGCCGTGACGCGCAACGCGATGCAGGATGGCGCGTTCGGCGTGGCCAGTGCGCTCATCTATCCGCCGGGCAACTTCGCGGGCACGGACGAACTGGTGGAGATCGCGAAGGCGATGTCGCCGCTGGGCGGCGTCTACATCACGCACATGCGTTCCGAGGCCGATGGCTACCTCGAAGCGATCGACGAAGCGCTGCGCATCGGCCGTGAGGGCGGCGTGCCGGTGGAGATCTACCACCTGAAGGCGGGTGGCGTACGCAACTGGCCCAAGGCGCCGCTGGCGGTCGCGAAGATCGATTCGGCGCGCAGGGCAGGTCAGGACGTGGCGGCCAACATGTATCCCTACGTTGCCGGCGGGACGTCGCTCTCGGCCTGCACGCCGCCGTGGGCCACCGAGGGCGACAAGCTGCTGGCGCGGCTGCGCGATCCCGCGACACGCGCGAAGATCGTCGCCGAGATGAAGGCTCCGCGCACCAGTTGGGAGAACCTCTGCGCGCTGGCGACGCCGGCCGGGGTGATGACCGTCGGGTTCGAGGCGCCGGCGCTCAAGCAGTTCGAAGGGAAGCGCATCGCGGAGATCGCGGTCGCGATGAAGCTGGACTGGGCGAACACGATCGTGGAACTGCTGCTCGCCACGGATGCGCGCGTCGGCATGCTCGTGTTCATGATGTCCGAGCCGAACGTGGAGATGCAGATGCGCCAGCCGTGGATGAAGTTCGGCACCGACGCCGATGGCTGGGATCCGGACTCGGCGAAAGGCATGACGCACCCGCGTGCTTACGGCACCTACCCGCGCATCCTCGGGCACTACGTGCGGGAGCGACAAGTGCTGACGCTCGAGGATGCCGTGCGCCGGATGACCTCCGCCGTGGCGGCACGCCTCTCCATTCGGGATCGTGGTGTGCTGCAGCAGGGCATGCTGGCCGACGTGATGATCTTCGATCCGGCAACGGTGATCGATCGCGCCACGTTCACGCAGCCGCATCAGTACTCGACAGGCGTGGAGACGGTCCTCGTCAATGGCGTGATCGTCTGGGAGAACGGCCGGCACACCGGTGCGAAGCCCGGGCGCGTCGTGCGCGGTCCCGACTGGACCGGCGCGACGCGATGACGGCAGGGCAGGTGACCGCCACGCGCGGCTGCGTGCACGCGCTGGCGAGTGTGCTGTTGGCCGGAGCCGTGCAGGCGCAGTCGCCGGCGACCATCGAGCCGCCGCCGCGCTATGTGGCCGCCGCGCGGGCGCTTACGACCTTCATCGAGCGCGAGATGCGCGACAAGGGTGTGCCGGCCCTCTCGATCGCAGTGGTGGATGACCAGCAGGTGGTCTGGTCACGCGGCTTCGGCGAGGAGCAGCCGGGCCGCGCCGCGACGGCGCAGACGGTGTATCGGGTGGGATCGGTGTCGAAGCTGTTCACCGACATCGGCATCATGCAGCTCGTCGAACGCGGCCAGCTCGACCTTGATGGGCCGGTGCGTCGCTACCTGCGGTCGTTCACGCCACGCAACACCAGCCCCGTCGCGATCACGTTGCGCCAGCTGATGTCGCACCGTGCGGGGCTCGTGCGGGAACCGCCGGTGGGACACTACTTCGACGACACACGGCCGTCACTCGCCGCGACGGTCGCGAGCGTCGCGCGCACGACGCTCGTGCATGTGCCGCGCACCACGGTCAAGTACTCGAACGCCGCGATCGCGACCGTGGGCCTCGTGCTCGAGCGGCGCAGCGGCCAGCCGTTCGCGCGGTACCTGCAGCGCGCTGTGCTCGAGCCGGCCGGACTGACCAGCAGCAGCTTCGATCCGTCGCCCGCCCTGCTGGCGCGGGTGCCGCAGGCGCAGATGTGGACCTACCAGGGCCGCACCTTCCCCGCGCCGACGTTTCCGCTCGGCATGGCGCCGGCGGGCAGCATGTACGCCAGCATGCCCGATCTGGCCCGCTTCATGGCGATGCTGTTCGCTGGCGGGCAGGGGTCGGCAGGCCGCGTGCTGCGCGCGGCGACGCTCGACACGATGTGGCGCCCGCAGTTCGCGCCACCGGGGACCACCCGCGGCGCGGGGCTTGGCTTCTTCGTCGCAGCCCTCGATGGCGAACGTACGATCGAGCACGGCGGTGCGATCTACGGCTTCGCCACGCAGCTCACCGCGCTCCCCGACCGCAAGCTGGGCGTCGCCGTCAGCGCGTCGAAGGATGGCGTGAACGCGCTGACCGCGCGCATCGCCCGCGAGGCGCTGCGTCTCATGCGCGCCGCACGCTCCTCCGCGCCGCTGCCAGCCGTCGAACAGAGCACGCCCGTGCCGCTCGCGCTCGCACGCCGCCTCGCGGGCGACTACGGCAGCGGCGACTCGGCACTCACGGTCTCCGTGCATGATTCGTCGGTGACGATCTCCGGCCCGCAGCTCGAGATGCACCTCGGCATGCGCCGATGGCGCGCCGACACGCTCATCGCCGACGACGGACTCACCTTCGGCCGGCGTGCCTGGCTGGATGGCGATCGCCTCGTCCTCGACGGTGTCGCCCACGCGCGCTCGGGCGATGCTGCCGCGCTGCCGCCCGATGCGCCGTCACGATGGCGCGGCTTGATCGGCGAGTATGGATGGGATCACGACGTTCTCTACATCCTCGAGCGACACGGCAGGCTGACGGCGCTGATCGAGTGGTTCTTCGAGTATCCGCTCACGCCAGTCTCGGGCGACGTGTACGCCTTCCCGTCGTCAGGGCTGTACGCCGGCGAACGCATCGCGTTCGCGCGCGACTCCACCGGGCGCGCCACCGTCGCGCGCGCCGGTGGCATCGACTTCATGCGGCGCAGCTGGGTCGGTGAGGACGGCGGCATCTTCCGTCTTACGCCGGTGAGACCGGTGGCTGCGTTGCAGCAGGTCGCACTCGCTGCCGCACCGCCGGTGGAGCAGGGCACCTTTCGCGACGCAGACCTGACGGAGCTGGTGCAGCTCGACTCCTCGATTCACCTCGACATCCGCTACGCCTCCACGCGCAATTTCCTCAGCACGCCGTTCTACTCGCAGCCCCGCGCGTTCCTGCAGCGCCCCGCGGCGGAGGCGCTGGTGCGCGCCCACCAGGCCCTCAAGGCGAAGGGCTTCGGGCTGCTCGTCCACGACGGCTACCGCCCGTGGTATGTGACGAAGATGTTCTGGGATGGCACGCCGGCGGACAAGCACGACTTCGTCGCCGATCCGGCCAGCGGCTCACGCCACAACCGCGGGTGCGCGGTGGACCTCACCATGTACGACCTGCGGACTGGCGCGCCGGTCGTCACCACCGGCGGCTACGACGAGATGTCGGACCGCTCGTACCCACGGTACCCAGGTGGCACCTCACGCCAGCGCGCCCTGCGCGAGATCCTCCGCGCCGCGATGGAAGCCGAAGGCTTCTCGGTGTACGACGTCGAGTGGTGGCACTTCGACTACGCGGATTGGCGCCAGTACCGCATCGGCAACCAGCGATTCGAGGACCTCGGGCGGTAGGTCTGCCTGGTCCGAAACAGCAAACTCTTTCCACGCAGAGGCTTGACGCAGCAGAGGTGAGGAGGCTGGCGGATTCAAAAACACGCCCCCTCCATCTTCTTCTCTGCTGCTCCAATCCTCTGTGTGAAAAGAGTTGCTGTTGCTGTTGCCGTGCCGACGCAGGCCGTCAGCGCACGCCGGAGAGCGTCGCGACGACGAGTGCGACCCACTGCGGCCCGAGGAAGCCGTTCGGGCCGTCCTCATAGGATTCGCCGAGCGAGTGCGCGCCCTTGCCCCGACCCGCGGCATCGAGCGTGATGGCCGGAATGCCGAGGCCGATCGGCACATTCGAATCGGTGCTCGATGCGTTCGGCGTGACGGGGAAGCCGAGTGCCTTGCCCGTCTCCACCGCCACCCGGACGATGCGTGCGCTGTCGGGCTGCGAGCCGGCGGGACGGATGCCGATCGTGTCCACCACCAGCGTCAGCGGCACCTTGCTGTCCGGCCAGCGCGCGATCTCCTCGCGCAGCGCCGCGCGGATCGCCACCTGAAACTTCGCGTCGAGCTCGGCCAGCGCGGCCGCACTTTCCGACCGCATGTCCACTTCGACGATCCCTTCGTACGGAATCGAGTTCACCGACGTCCCGCCGCTGACGACGCTGGCGCTGAAGGTCGTGCGTGGCGAGTCGGGCACCGTCACGTCGGCCAGCTTGGCGATCGCGCGGCCCATCGCGTGGATCGGGTTCGGCATGCCGAACGCCCCGTAGCTGTGGCCACCCGGTCCCTTGTAAGCAATGCGGTACCGATTGCTGCCGACGGCGCCGCTGGTGGCGCCGAAGCCGGTGCCGTCCACCGAGATGAAGTAGTTGATCTTCCCCTTCAGCTCTCCGGTGAAGAGCGCCCGCACGCCGCGCAGGTTGCCGGGGCCTTCCTCTCCGACGGTGCCGACGAAGTAGACCATGCCGGCGGTGCGCACGTTGGCCGACTTCATCGCCTTGGCGACGGCGAGCACGGCCGCCAGCCCGCGGCAGTCGTCACCGATGCCGGGCGCAGTCAGTCGCGTGCCGCCGCCGGCGGTGCTGTCGCGCTGCACCGTCACGTCGGTCCCTTCCGGGAACACCGTGTCCAGATGCGCCGAGAGCACGACCGTCGGACCGGCTGCCACACCGGGGCGCTCACCGATGACGTTGCCGGTGGCATCGATGTGGACGTTGACGATGCCCAGCGACTCGAGGCGGCGCTTGAACTCGGCCGCCCGCACCGCCTCCTTGAAGGGCGGTGACGCGATCTGACAGATCGACGCCTGCTGTTCGAGCGTCCAGGCGTTGTCGCTGCGGATCGTCGCCAGCGCGGTGCGCACGGCGGCGTTGTTCATCGGGACGGCGATCGGCTGCGCATGCAGTGCGGTGCCGGCGAACAGCAGGACGGTCGTTCTCTTGAGCATGAAGGTTGGGACCAGTGGGTGGACGCCTGACCTGCGAGTGGGCGTTGCGTTGTGACGCGGCAAAGCCGCGGAGGTGTTGCGCGACGAGGTGTTCGCTGGCGGCGCGGTCAGATGCCGTGGAAGATCGCGAGGTACGCGGCAAGGCCGGTCAGCAGCGGCACCAGCACGTACACTGGCCGCGCCAGCGACGGAATGCGGTAGGGAAGGATCGAGAGCACCGCCACGATCACCCAGATCGCGATCTTGCCCCACATCCAGCCGGGGAAGATGGCGGTGCTGGTCAGGCCCAGTCGCGCCGCCTGCCCGAATCCACCCGCGAGCGCCAGCAGCATGCCGACGCCGAAGGCGCTCGCCGTCAATGTGCGGGTGCGGCTCGTGGCCTTCGTACCGCCATTCGCTGCATGGATCGCAATGCCGCCCAGCGACGTGGTCGAGATGAACAACCCGAAGATGTGCAGCGCCTTGTAGAAGAGCTGCGTGCGGAAGAATGGCAGCGGCGCGGGGACCACCGCCGCGGCGTCCTGCAGGAATGCAAGCAGTGTCATGGCTGTGACTGGGCGTGTGTGACTGGTCGGGTGTGAGCGGAGGGCTGGGTCAGACGTTGAAGCGGAACAGCAGCACGTCGCCGTCATGCACGACGTACTCCTTGCCTTCGGAGCGCACCGCACCGGCTTCCTTGGCACCCTTCCATCCCTTCAGGCGGACGAAGTCGTCGAAGCCCGCCGTCTCGGCGCGGATGAAGCCCTTCTCGAAGTCGGTGTGGATGACCGCCGCCGCCTTCGGTGCGGTGTCGCCGCGATGAATCGTCCATGCGCGCACCTCCTGCTCGCCGGCGGTGAAGTAGGTCTGCAGGCCGAGCAGGTGATAGCCGGCGTGGATGAGCCGATCGAGGCCGGCGCTCTCCAGCCCGAGCGAGGCGAGGAACTCGAGCTTCTCCTCCGGGGCGAGCTCGGCCAGTTCCGCCTCGATGCGCGCCGAGAACGGCACCACGTCGGCCACTTCGTCGCTGGCGGCAATGGCCACGCGCAGCGCATCGACATGCCTGCCGTGGCCCGTGGCCAGTTCGTCGTCGGTGACGTTGGCGGCGTACAACACCGGCTTCACGGTCAGCAGCATCAGCGGCTCGAGCAGGAACAGTTCGTCCTTCGTGAGTCCGGCGCGACGGGCGGGCACGCCATTCTGCAGCGAGGCGAGCGCCTTCTGCAGCGCGGGGAGTTCGGCGATCGCCTCCTTGTCGCCGCTCTTGGCGATGCGCGACTGCTTGTCGAGGCGCTTCTCGACGCTGGCGATGTCGGCGAAGCAGAGCTCGAAGTCGATCACGTCGCGGTCGCGGACGGGGTCGACGCCGCCCATGACGTGGGTGATGTCGTCGTCGTCGAAGCAGCGGATGACGTGCACGATGGCGTCGGTCTCGCGGATGTTCGCGAGAAACTTGTTGCCGAGGCCCTCGCCCTGCGCGGCGCCCTTCACCAGGCCGGCGATGTCCACGAACTGCACCACGGCCGGCACGGTGCGCTTCGGCAGCACCACGGCGGCCAGTGCATCGAGGCGCCGGTCGGGCACCTCCACCATGCCGACATTGGGCTCGACGGTGCAGAACGGGTAGTTCGCTGCCTCCGCCTTGGCGGCGGTGAGGGCGTTGAACAGGGTGGACTTGCCGACGTTCGGGAGGCCGACGATGCCGAGCTTCAGCACTGGTTGGATCGGAGAGGGAAGGGAGGGCGAGGCGTGTGTGTCACGGCGCCACGTTGAACTTATTCATCATCGTCGTGAGGCCATCACGCACCCACGATTCGCAGGCGTCGCCAAAGCGCGGCAGGGCCGCCTCCATGAACTCCGTCTCCTCACGCCCGAAGGGTCCGAGCACGTAGGCGGAGAGGTCGCCGACCGAGGCGCGGGGGTGCATCGGCGCAATGCCGATCCGCATGCGGGGGTAGCCAGTCGAGCCGACGTGTGCCTGCACCGACTTCAGCCCGTTGTGCCCGCCGGCCGTGCCGCTGGCGCGGGCGCGCATGGTCGCGAAGGGCAGCGCGACTTCATCCACGATGACCAGCAGATCCTGCGCAGGATCCCAGCCCGGGCGGTTGAGGTACGGCTTGAGCACCTCGCCGCTCAGGTTCATGTACGTCTGGGGCTTGACGAGCTTGACCACGGTGTCGCCGACACGCGCGGTCGCGACCATCGCCTTGCCATCCTTCTTCCACCCATCCGCCAGCCAGCGGCGCGCGAGATGATCCAGCACCCACCAGCCGACGTTGTGCCGGGTGCGTTCGTACTCCGTGCCGGGATTGCCGAGGCCGAGGAAGACTTTCATGGCGTGAAACGGCGGCGGGGCGCGGCGCGAGAGATCGCACCGCGCCCCGCGCTCCGTGCCGTCGGATTACTTGTCGTCGGCCAGCTTCTTGGCGCGAAGCACTTCCGGCTCGGCGGCAGCGGCGGCGGCATCGGCGGCGGCGTCGGTCGCGTTGACCTTCGGCGCGGCGACCACGACGACCGATGCCTCGGAGTCGGTGATCACCGTCACGCCGGCCGGGACCGCGAGGTCACGGACGTGGATCGAGTCGCCGATGCCGAGGGCCGAGACGTCGACGTCGATGTGGTTCGGGATCGACGACGGGTCCACCGAGATTTCGATTTCGCGCAGCGTCTGGTCGAGGACGCCCGCGAACGAGCGGACGCCGACCGAGACGCCAGTGATGACCAGCGGCAGCTTGACCGTGATGCGCTCGCCGGCCACCAGCTCCTGGAAGTCCACGTGCACGAGCTGCTTCTTGAACGGGTGCTTCTGCACCTCGCGGATCAGCGTGCGCGAGACCTTGCCGTCGATGCTGAGCTCGACCACCGTGGTCGCGGCGGCGCGCTCGAGCAGGCGCTCGAGGTCACGCGTCGGGACGGAGAGGGACATCGGCTCGCGCTTGTGGCCGTAGATGACGGCCGGCACGGAGCCGGCGCGACGCAGCGCGCGGGCAGCGCCCTTTCCGGACTCGGAGCGGAGGGTGGCAGAGAGCGTGGCAGTGGACATCGGCAGGACTCCTCGGGACGCGCGCGGCGTCAGTCAAACAACGAGCTGACGGACTGCTCGCTGTGGGTGAATCGAATGGCCTTCGACAGCAACTCGCCCACCGACAGCACGTTCAGCTGATGGGGACGACGGGACTCGGGGATGGCGACCGAGTCGGTCACCGTCACTTCCTTGATCGGCGCGTCGTCGAACCGCTGCTTGGCAGGGCCGCTCAACAACGCGTGGGTCGCACACACGTAGATGTCCGCCGCGCCGAGCGCCTTCAGCGCGCGGGCCGCTTCCGTCATCGTGCCGGCCGTGTCGATCATGTCGTCGGCGATGAGGCAGTCACGCCCCTCCACATCACCCACCACATTCAGCACTTCGGCCACATTGGCCTTCGGGCGCCGCTTGTCGACGATCGCGAGCGAGGCGTCGAGCCGCTTGGCAAACCCGCGGGCCATCTTCGCAGCGCCGACGTCCGGCGCCACCACCACCAAATCCTTCAGGCCCTTCTTCCGGTAGTGCGCGGTCAGCACCGGCGCCGCATACAGATGATCCACCGGCACATCGAAAAAGCCCTGCAGCTGATGCTGATGGAAGTCCAGACCGAGGACGCGATCCGCGCCAGCCTCCTGAATCATGTTCGCCATCAGCTTCGCCGCAATCGCGACGCGCGGCTGGTCCTTGCGGTCCTGCCGTGCATACCCGAAGTAGGGCAGGACGCACGTGATCCGTGTCGCACTGGCCCGCCGCGCGGCATCGATCAGCAGCAGCATCTCGAGGATGTTGTCCGCCGGCGGGTTGGTCGACTGGATGATGAAGAGATCCGACCCGCGGATGTTCTCATCGATCCGGACGAAGATCTCACCATCGCTGAAACGCGTCGCCGTGGTCTTCGCGAGTTCGACGCCAAGATGGCGCGCGACTTCGTCAGCCAGCGCCGGATTGGCGGTTCCCGAAATGATCTTGGCGCCTGGCGCCAGCGGCAGCGTGTCCATATGGCAGAGCCTTAGAACCTACCAGCGGAGGCTCGACCATTCAAGTCTCTTCCCGGCATCTGGGTGTCCGATGGCGCGTCGCGGCCGCTGCGCGCGGCGAGCACGGCCACCAGTCCTGCGGCCGCGCTCGTGATCATGATGTCGGTCACGTCGGGGTAGCGCCCGGGCACGAGGACCTGTCCGACCTCCAGCAGGATGGCGTAGAGCAGGGCCGCGCGCAGCCCGGGCCAGGGCACACCCACCCGTTTGCGGGCCGCCAGCGCCGCGCCGATCAGCGCCCCGATCCCGGCCTTCTGCAGCACCAGGAAGACGCTCGACATGTCATGCCGCTGGAACAAGGACATCATCGGAATGAGCTGACGCCAGCTCAGCGCGGGCGTCGCGCCGGGCAGTGCCGCCCAGGACGCGGGACTCCACGCCATCAGGGCCCCGAACAGCGCCACCGCGATGCCGAGCTGTGCCGCACGCACGCTGCGCGCCTTCACCCGGTCCCGCCAGTACGGCAGCGCCAGCAGCGCTGCCACAAGGCCGATGGTGAAACTCGCCCCCTGCACGAAAAGGGTGTGCTCCTCGCGCTGCAGGCCGGCGTAGGCGCGGCCCGCATGCACCCCGACCAGCACTGCCGGCGCGATCAGCAGCCATCCCAGCAGCTGCCGGAACCGAATGCGGCCGGTGCGGTCACTGACGGCGATCGCGACCGTGATCCCCGCCAGCACCCAGGCGCAGCCGTCCGTCACCAGGGCCGGCCAGGGCAGCGCGACGGCCGGACTCGCCTCGACCATGCGCTGCCGCGCGAATGGCGTCGCGCTCCAGTCGATGATCAGCGCGATCCGGCTGCTCGGTGCGAAGGCCAGGCTGGCCGCCGTGGTCAGCATCGCCCCCGCCGAGATCCAGGCCGGAATGCCCAGCATCGTGCCGCGGCGCATGTCGTTCGCCGCGCGTCGCTCCAACAGCCAGAGCGCGCCCGCCCCGAGCAGTGCGCCGAGGGTGTTGGTCGTGACGTCGAGGATGTTCGACACGCGCGCCGGCGAGAAGAGCTGGGCGCCTTCGACCGCGACGCTGGCCAGCAGTCCGAGCAGGGTCGCGCGCGCGATGTCGCGCCCGGTGGTCGGCGCGCGTGACGTGAGGACCCAGGTGGCGCCCCAGCCGGCGAACAGGGCGACGTTGCGCACGGCGTCCACCACATCCTTGAAGTTCCACAGCGGCGCCACCGCGCGCTGCAGGCGCAGCAGCACATGGGCCGGATCGGGATCGAAGCCGACGCGCAGCAGCGTGGCGATGCCGATGCAGACCAGGTAGGCGATGCGCAGGACGACCGCGTGGCGGATCGCCAGCGCCAGCAGGTCGATGCCGGGCCGCGCCACCTGCTGGGCCGGAAGGTCGGTCGTCAGGCGCGTGGGGCGCGGGCGTGTCACGCGGATGTCAGTGGTGGAACGAGGATTCCCCGACGTGGATTCGAACCACGATTCACGGCTCCAAAGGCCGCTGTCCTGCCATTAGACGATCGGGGACCGGCGCGAAGGCTAACGGAACCCGTTCGCAGGCGACAAGATGCGCACCGGCGGCACCGCGTCGAGCGTGTGTGCGTGGATGTGTCGGACGCTGCCGTCACCAGCAACAGCGGCAAGGGCCGTCACGAACCCCTCTGCCGCGGTATCACTCAGCGCGACGACGGTGGCGCCGGAGCCAGACAGTCGCACCAGCCCCTGCCGGTCCACGCTGGACCACGCCGCGTGCACCGCCGCAATGTCGGGGCGCACCGCAAACACGGGCACCTCGAAGTCGTTGCGTGCATGCGCCAGCGCAGCCCAGGTGTCGAGCGCCTCCCCGTCGAGCAGCGCACTGCCCACCGCCGTGATTCGCCCGTCGGCGCGCGCGGCCGCCAGCGCACGATAGGCTTCGGCGGTGTTCACGCCGAGCGCGAATGCGGCGCAATGCACGGCGCGGACCGGCAGCGGCGGCAGCGTCAGCATGCGCTCGCCGCGGCCCCACGCCAGCACCCGCGCGGCGTCGGTGGTGAGAAAGGGAACGTCGGCGCCGAGCGTGGCGGCGATGGTCAGCAGTGTGCGCGTGGCGAGCGGCTGCGGATTGAGCGCGTCGAGCGCCCGCAGGACGGCACCGGCGTCGGCACTCCCGCCTCCGAGCCCGCCTCCGGTGGGAATCGTCTTCGCGATCTCGATGTCGATCAGCACGGCGGGCCCGGGCCACCCCGCCGCCGTGCGATACGCCGCAGCGGCACGCCAGGCCAGGTTCTCCGACTCGGCGACGTCCACCGGCGGCGTGCAGCGAAGGCGGATGCCCTCCCCGGGCAGCAGTCGCACGTCGACGTCGTCGGACAGTGATATCCGCTGGAAGATCGTCTCGAGCTGGTGGTATCCGTCCGCCTCGCGGGCGAGGATCCGCAGGTCGAGGTTCACTTTCGCCCACGCCGACACCTGGGCGTGCGCGATGCGCCCGTCAGCCATCCGCGGCGACTTGCTGCCGGCTGGCACTCGCCCGCAGCTCCTTCAGCGAGAGCCCCAGACGCGAGAAGTAAAACGCGCCAAGCCCCGTGATCGGCACGAAGGAGAGCAGGTGAAAGCCGACGGCCCACGTCACGGCCAGCGTGACCGGGACGGCGTAGATCTGCAGCCCCGCCTTGGCGAACGCCTCGAACGGCCCGAAGAACCCCGGTGACGACGGGATGGCGACACCGACGGCGATCAGGCCCTGGAGAAAGAGGGCGCCGGTGAACGGCGCCGAGATGCCGACGGCACGAAACGCGAGCCAGAAGGCGAACGCGTTGGTGAGCCAGTGCAGCACGGTCCAGAACACCACGCGCACGAACCGCGAGGGGCTGCGCAGCACCGCCAGTCCGGCCGTGGCGTGGTCGACGAGGTTCGCGACGCGCGGCTCCCACGCCGGGATGGTCGCGCGTACCATGCGCGTCGTGACGACGTGGACGATGGCGGGCCGGAAGGCGACCATCGCCGCGCCGGCGAGCACCACCAGCAGTGCGGCGACGCCCCAGGTGCCGACGAGTGCGGTGGCCGGGCGTCCGGCAATCGTCGCACCGGCAGGGAAGCCGGGGGCGAGCATCGCACCGAACATCAGCAGGAACACCACCAGCGCATCGAAGACGCGGTCGAGGGCGATGGACGCGAACGCCGTCGTGAAGGGCACCTCGCGGGTCTCCCGCGAGAGCGCATAGGCGCGGGCGACTTCCCCGGCGCGCGCCGGCAGCACGTTGTTGATCATCATCCCGATCGCCACGGCGCGCCACGCGTCCATGAAGCGAAGCGCTGGAGCGACCGGTTCGAGCAGCACCATCCATCGCACCGCGCGCAGCGGAAAGATCGCGGTCGCCACGACGGCGGCGAGCAGCAGCAGCCCGAGGTTGGCACCGCGGAGCTGCGCGATCAGCACCGGCGGGTTCACGTCGCGCAGCGTCCAGGCGAGCAGCAGGACCGTGAGGACCGCGCCGACTGCAGTCTGCAGGCGTGCGCGGGTCATGCCGGTCGCCCGGTCAGCTCGCGCTCCCGGCGAGTTCCACGAGGTCGAACAGCTCATCGACCAGCTCCCGACTGTGCGGTGCACCGGCAGCGCGGAGCTGGCCCACGACGTGGCGTGCACGCGACAGCGCACGGGGGCCGCGATAGAAGAGCGTGTCGATGAGCACGACGTCGGGCTCGCCGTCCGGCCCGCGAGTGCCGACCGGCGCGCGGCCCGCCGCGGGCGCCTCGGGAATGACGATCAGGTCGAGCGGCGTCTTCTCCAGCTCGCGGGCCTTTTCGAGGCTCGACGTGAGCAGCGAGTCGAGCGCCCGTCCGCTGAGGGCGGCCGGGGTCGGGCGCGCCGTCGTGGGGGTGGGCGTCGGCATCGGCACGGCCGGCACATTCGGCACGGCCGGCACATGCAGCGGCGTGCGCAGGCGTTGCTGAGCCGGAAAGAGCGTGGCCGGGGCGGCGGGTGCCGCCTGCGCGGTGCCGCTGAGCGGGGTGGCCGCGAGCACCACGCGGCGCAGTTCCGCCAGACGCTGCGCACGCACGTGCGAGGCGACATCGGGCTGCACGATCACCGACAGCGCCGTGTCGAGGGCGCCCGCCGTGGGGGCGGGCAGCGGCACCTGCGCCGTCAGTACGGCGTCACAGAAGCTCCGGATGTCGTCATGCTCGTAACTCGCGGCGATGTCGCGCAGCGAGACGAGCACGGGACGAAATGCCGCCACCATGTCGGCGCTCGCCTCCTGCACCACGCCCTGCCGTAACGGCGCCAGCCGCGCGCGGAGCGATCCGACCAGTGGCGACACGTCCGACACGAACCGCTGTTCGTAGGTGATGCCGGGATTCGGCGCACGGAAGATGATGTGCTCTGCGTCATGGTTCGGCGCGAGCGAGGCGATCGGGACGATGGGCATGTGTGCGTCGGACAGGGCGGTCAGAACGGCGGGGGGGTGCTGCGACGGCGGGCGATCGATGGGGCGTACCGGCGGCGTCGGCGCGGCGACGGGAGCGATGTGCGGGACCACGGGACGACCAGGATCGACCGCTGCGGCAGCGGCGGATCCCGCTCCGCCTGCCGCATGGTCCGACGTCTCGAGGAAGGCCACGACGGCGGTGTTCGGCGCTTCGGGTGCCGTGATCGTGGCCGGCTGGCCAAGCCCCCGCTGCATCATCTCGCCATGCCGCTCCACCGAGTCAAGGACCGCCATCAGGCGCCCCTCGGCCTGCCGTGCGCGGACGTCGTGGCCATCGCCCCACAAGCGCGCCATGGGGATCAGTGCGCGCAACTCGGCAATGGCCTCGCCCATCCGTCCGGCGAGTTCCGGCGTCCAGGCGATGCGTCCCTCGTGCAGCAGACGCGCACCCCGCTCCACGCTCGAGGCCGTGCCGGCGAAACTGCTGAGCCGGGCCATGGTGGCGCTGCCGCGGAGCCCGCGCGCGAGCTTGTGGAAGCTGGCCGCATCGGGCCCCTGCACCTCGTCGGTGGCTGCAAGACGATGCAGCCGGTCGACGTAGTCACTCGCTTCCAGCACGAAAAAATCGATGAGGCCAGCTGACATGGTTGGCGGAGGGGTGACGGTACGTCCCGAAGGACGACTCGTGTGCCGTTCAAGCTACATGCCGCGCGGAATGCGCTCCACGGGGCGTTCAGAGCCGGGCACGCGCCGCGTTCATCACCGCCCGCAGTTCGTGGATCGCGCCGGCGATGCCGATGAGTATGCTGCGCCCGATGAGGGCGTGACCGATGTTCAGTTCCTCGATCGACGGGATCGCGGCAACCGGGGCGACGTTCTGTACCGACAGGCCGTGTCCCGCATGGATGGCGAGCCCGGCAGCCACACCGGCCTCAGCTGCGGACGCGAGCGCGCCGATCGGGGACGGATCACCCGGGTGGTGGGCGTAGCGGCCGGTGTGCAGCTCGACGGCGGCGGCTCCCGCATCGCGTGAGGCGAACACGGCGTCGAGGGTGGGATCGACGAACAGCGCGGTCCGGATCCCCGCCGCGTTTAGCGCCTCGACGGTGCGCCGCAGCCCGGCCGGATCCCGGCGCACGTCGAGGCCGCCCTCCGTGGTGATCTCCTCGCGGCGTTCCGGCACGATCGTCACCTGATGCGGACGCAGGCGCAGGGCGATCTCGAGCATCTCGTCGGTGCAGGCCATCTCGAGGTTCAGCCTGGTCCGCACGGTCCGCGAGAGAGTCTCGACATCAGTATCCTGGATGTGCCGTCGATCCTCCCTGAGGTGTACGGTGATGCCATCGGCGCCAGCGTCCTCGCACCAGCGAGCCGCCTCGACCGGGTCGGGCGCACTCCCGCGGCGCGCCTGCCGCAGCGTGGCGACGTGATCGATGTTCACATACAGCCGCTGGTGCGGCGCGATGCGTGGTGAGGCACCCCCTCCCGGATTACCTTCGCTCGGCATATTCAAATCGGACTCATGGAGTGGTAAACGTGATGCGACGGACCGTAATGGCGCTCATGATCGTGCTCACCGCCTGTCGCTCGGGCGGGAACAGGCCTGGCGAGGCACTGATCCCGGTGGCCGTGGGCGCGGCGGGGTCGCGGCAGGCGGCGGAACTCTTCCTGTCGTCCATCAGGGCGGAGGATGTGCAAGCGACCTCGATCATCTGGGGCAGTGCCAAGGGGCCGGCGCGGGAACTCATCCGCGACCGGTCTGTGCTGGAAAAGCGCATCCTCATCATGCAGTGCAACCTCAATCACGACGACTCCCGCATCATCAGCGACCTGCCGGATGGGCCCGGCAAGCGGACCGTCCGGGTGGAACTGCGGCGCGGACAGCGCGTCGCCCAGACGACCATGACCGCCGTCCTTGGCCCGCGCACCCGCTGGTTCATCGAAAATACCGATCTGGCGCCAATGAAGGGGTTCTGCTCGTCGCAACCGCAGGAGCCACGGCGATAGGATCGGGAACCACGGCGCTAGTATTCGGATAGTTCAATCAGGACGCCGGCGGTGCTGGCGGGATGAAGGAAGGCGATCCGCTTCCCCTCGGCCCCCAGCCGCGGGACTGCATCGATGACCCGTATTCCGAACGCCTTGCAGCGTTCGAGGGTGCCGTCGAGGTCGTCCACGGCGAAACAGATGTGATGAATGCCGGGCCCCCGCCGGGAGACAAATTTGCCGATCGGGGTATCAGGGGATTGGGCCTCGAGCAGTTCGACGAGCGACCCTCCGGCGGCGACGCCGGCGATGCGTGCACCATCGGCGTCATCGAGGGGGACCTCGGGCAGGCCAAGGATGTCGCGATAGAAGGGCAGGACCGCGTCGAGTGCCTCGACGGCGATACCGATGTGAGCGATGCTGGTGCCGCGCGGCGCGGGATCTGGCATGATGCGAAGAACTCTAGCGGGGCGACTGCGTGCAGCCGCCCACGACAGGTGGGAGACCAATGGCGAACGTGATGGCCGTCACCGACGGCGATTTCCAGAACGAAGTGCTCGATCACAAGGGGCTGGCCGTGGTGGACTTCTGGGCAACCTGGTGCGGCCCGTGCCGCATGGTGGCCCCGATCCTCGACCAGCTTGCCACGGAATACGACGGCAAGGTGAAGATCACCAAGCTCGATGTGGATGCCAACCAGAAGACGGCGGCCACCTTCAACGTGCGCTCGATCCCGACCCTGCTCTTCGTCAAGGACGGCAAGGTGGTGGACCAGGTCGTCGGCGCGATGCCGAAGTCGCAGCTGCAGACGTACTTCGAGAAGCACGTCTGAGGTTCCGGCCGGCCGCGGGGCCGGTCGCGGTGGGTGGAGGGGGGCACGCGACCAGCGTGTCCCCTTCGCCGTTCCCGGCGCTGCCGCGGCGCGCGCGCCGCGCGCATCTTGCGTGTCACATGACCGGCACGCTCTACATCGTCTCCACACCCATCGGCAACCGAGCCGACCTGTCGCCGCGCGCCATCGAGACCCTGTCGCGGGTGTCGCTGATCGTGGCTGAGGACACTCGGCACAGCGGGCCGCTGCTGGCCTGGGCGGGGGTCTCGACGCCGGTGCGCAGCTATCACGCGCACAACGAGGCGGAACAGGCACCGCGGCTGGTGGAGCGGCTGCTCGCCGGCCACGATCTGGCGCTGATCAGCGACGCCGGAACGCCGCTGGTGTCCGACCCCGGCTCACGGCTGGTGGAGGCGTCGGTGGCCGCCGGCATCACCGTGACGGCCATCCCGGGGCCGTCGGCGATCCTCGCGGCGCTCGTCGCCGGCGGGCTGCCGGCGGGGGCGTTCACCTTCCTTGGCTTCCTGCCGCGGGCCGCTGCCGAGCGGGCGGCTGCGGCGGCCGCGGCGCTGGCGATCGGGCACACGGTGGTCCTCTACGAGGCGCCGCCACGGGTGGGCGAGTTGCTGGCCACGCTCACCACGGCGGGCGGCGGAACACGCCGCGCGGTGGTCGCCCGGGAGCTCACGAAGCTGCACGAGGAGTTCCGGCGCGGAACGGTGGCGGAACTCGCCGCGTACTACGAATCGAGCGCGCCCCGCGGTGAGGTCGTGATCCTCCTCGAGGGTGCGCCACCGAGGGTTCCCGACCAGGAAGGCGCCACGCGTCGCGCGGTCGCGCTGCGCGCGGCGGGAGCCTCCGTCCGCGATACGGTTCGTCACCTGCAAGAGGAGTTCGGCGTGTCGCGCAATGAGGCGTATCGACTGGCCCAGGATTCGTGATGCGGATGCGCCATCGTGCCGGTGCCATGGGCACGGCACTGCTCCTCGCTTGTCTGCCCGCGCTGCCGCACAGCGGCCCCACGGTCGCCGCCGCGCACGTCGCGCCGGTCGCGCCGATGCGGGTGCAGATCGCGCGGGTGCACTACGAGGGTGGCGGTGACTGGTACGCCAATCCGTCGAGCCTGAAGAACCTGATCCGCGCGGTCGCCGAGCGCACCTCGCTGCCGATCGATCGCGAGGAGCATACGGTGACGTTCCGCGATCCGCAGCTGGCCGACTATCAGTTCCTGCACGTCACGGGGCATGGCACGATCACCATGGCGCCGGACGAAGTGACGCGGGTGCGTGCCTATCTGCTGCGCGGCGGCTTCCTGCACGTCGACGACAACTATGGGCTGGACAGCAGCTTCCGGCTCGTCGTGAAGCAGCTCTTTCCCGATCGCCCGCTGGTGGACGTGCCGCTCACCCATCCGATCTACCGCGTGGTGTATCCGATGACGCGTGGCGTGCCGAAGATTCACGAGCACGATGCGAAGCCGGCGCGCGGCATGGGCATCTTCATCGGCGACCGCCTCGCGCTCTACTATTCATATCAGTCCGACCTCGGGAACGGCTGGGAGGATGTGGGCACCTATCCCACCGATCCGCCCGAGTTGCATGAGCAGGCGCTTCGCATGGGTGTGAACCTCGTCACGTACGCCGTCACCAGCCGATTGCAGCCATGACAGCTCCGTCAGTCCCGCAGGGTGTGTTCGCGCCGCTCGAGACGATCGTGCGTGACGAGCGGAGCGCGCTGCTCCGGCTCGCACGCGAGACTCGGCTGGCGACGGTCGTGCTGCCCGTGCTGGGTCTCGCCGCCCTTGGCGTGGCGGTGCTCGGTGGGGGACGCTGGCTGGTGCTGCCGCGGATCACGCCGTTCGTGGTCTGGGGTGGCGTGATTGGCGCAGCCGTGTGGCAGTGGCGCGCACGGCGGTCGGCGGATGATCGCGTGACGTCCCCTGATGCAGTGGCGGAGGCGATCGAGGCGGAGCAGCGGCTGCGGCGCGGCGAGATCCGCGTCGCGCGTGAGGTGGCCGACAGCGGCCCGCTGGGTGCGCACGCGGCGCGGCGCACACAGCATGCGCTCGCCCACACGACGCTGCCGCGCGCGCCGCGCGCCTTCGCCGCACAGCGCGACCTGCGCCAGCGCGCGCTGGTTCGGGCGGCGGGTGCGCTGGCGGCGCTGGTGGTCGCGGTCGCGGTCTGGCGTGATGGCGCGCAGGCCGTCGCCAATCCCGTCGGTGCCTGGCGTGGCACGCTGCTGCCCGATCTGGTGCTTGATGCGCCGGCGGTGGTGCTGCGCGGCAGCACGCCGCGGGTGACCGTGCGCGGAATCGGACGGCAGTCGCTCACGCTCGAAATGCGGAAGCAGGATGGGAGGGTCGTCCGCCAGGCACTCACGCTGCGCAACGAGCGCGCGGAGCAGACGCTGCCGGTGCTGGATGACGACGTGGTGCTGGTGGTGAGTGACGGGCGCGCCTCGTCCACGCCGCGACGGATCCGCGTCACCGACAAGCCGTACCTCGGTGATGTCGTGGCGACGGCCAGCTATCCCGCCTACCTCGGTCGTGTGGATGAAGACGTGGCACTGGCCGGCGTGCTGGTCCTGCCGCGGGGCGCCGTGCTGACGTTGCGCGCGCGGTCCTCGGTGCCGCTCACCTCGGCGACGCTGTCCAGCGACGAGGGCGCGCGTGCCCAGCTCGACGTGCGCGGTGACGTGATCGAGGGGCGCCTGCTGGCGGACCGCAGTGCGCGGTGGGCGTGGTCGGCCGAGGCGAGCACGCCGTTGCAGGAGCTGCCGCCCTCCTTCGCGCTCGACATCCGCGCCGATTCCGCGCCGCAGGTGCAGATCGCGAGCACCAGCGACACGGTGCTGCTGTCGGGTGCGACGGCCACGGTGAGCATCCTCGCCAGTGACGACCATGCGCTGGGCAGCGTGGTGCTGACGGTGCGTTCGGGTGACGCGGTGGTCGCGCGGCGAGAGGTGCTGCCGGCACGGGCGCCGTCGTTCGAGGGGAGCGTCCCGCTGGACCTCGATGCGCTGGGCCTGAAGGGTGAGGATGGCAGCCTGCGCGTGGACGTGACCGCGATGGATGCCTCACCGTGGAAGCAGGTCGGGCGCAGCCGCACGCTGGTGCTGCGCCGCGCCGGCGTGAGCGAGCGCCGTGAGCAGGCGCGGGCGACGGCCGACAGCGTCGCATCGGGCGCAGCGTCGCTGGCCCGGCAGCAACAGCAGCTGGCGCAGCAGACCGCCGATGCCGCAAAGAATGCGCGCGCCGGTGGCGAGAACGGGCAGCCGATGTCGTTCGACGCGCGCGAGAAGGCGGCGCAGATGGCGCAGCAGCAGCGTGCGCTGCAGCAACAGGCGCAGCAGCTCCAGCAGCAGGCGAAGCAGCTCACCGATCAGCTGAAGGGTGCAGGCGCCCTCGACAGCGCGTTGGCGGGCCGCATGGCCGAGGCGCAGCGCATGATGCAGGAGGCGATGTCGCCGCAGATGATGCAGCGGCTGCAGCAACTGGAGCAGAATGCACAACGCCTGGACCAGCAGGCGACGCGCCAGTCGCTGGACGACCTGGCCAAGCAGCAGCAGGCGCTCCGTGAGCAGTTGGAGCGCAACGCCGAGATGCTCAAGCGTGCCGCACTCGAGGGGAGCATGGAGACCCTGCGGGACGAGGCGCAGGACCTGGCCAAGGCTCAGCGGCAGCTCGCCGATTCGTCGGGACAGCAGACGGCGGCGCAGCGCGCGCAGCAGGCGGAGCGCCTCGCGCGGCAGAACGAGTCGCTGTCGCGCGACATCAACGAGTTGACAAAGCGACTGCGCGACGCGGACGCGCAGCGCGGCGCGCAGCGCACCGAACAGGCGCGCCAGAACAGCGAAGCGGCGAATCGGCAGATGCAGGAGGCCGCGCGCGATCCACAGGGGGCACCGCAGGCCGCCGAGCGCGCCGCGCAGAACATGCAGCAGGCCGCCGAGCAGCTGGCCAAGGCGCGACAGGAACAGGTGAACGACTGGAAGCAGGAGACGACGTCGGAGCTCGACCAGTCGATTCAGGAGATGATGCAGCTCAGCCAGCAGGAGCGGCAGATGGCCAACGCCGCGCAGCAACAGGCGCAGCAACAGCAACAGCAGCAGGGACAACAGGGCCAGCAGCAGCAGGGGCAACAGGGCCAACAGGGCCAGCAACAGCCAGGCCAGCAAGGACAGCAGGGGCAGGGGCAGCAGGGCCAGCGCGGACAGCAGATGGCTGCCGAGCAGGCGACGGTGCAGAACGGCGTGCAGCAGGCCGCGCAGCGATTGCAGGAAGCGGCACGCCGGTCGCAGCATGTCTCGCAGGGGTCGCAGCGTGCGATGCAGGAGGCGCTGCAGCGTGCGCAGGAGGCGACGCAGCAGATGCAGAAGGGGCAGGGCGGGAGCCAGTCGCAGAGTCAGGAGGGCGGTGGGCAGCAGAACGGTGAGCAGGCCGCGGCGGCGATGCGTGATGCGGCTGCCGCGATGGAGCGTGCTGCTTCGAGCCTGGTGCGGGATCGCGAGCGCGCCAGCCGCGCACGGTCGGCGTCGGGGTTGCCCGAGATGATGGAGGAGATGCAGCAGCTCGCGCGCCAGCAACAGCAGGTGAACGGCCAGGCGCAGGGCATGTCGATGATGCCGGGCGGTGAGGGCGGGTCGCAGGCGCAGCAGCTGGCGCAACAGATCGCGCGCCGGCAGCGGCAGATTGCGCAGCGCCTCGACGACGTCGGCAGCGGCGATGCCAGCGGTCGCGCCGATGCCCTCGCGAAGGAGGCCAAGCGGCTTGCCGACGCGATGGAGCGGGCCGCGAGCGATCCCGAGACGGCGGCGCGGCGCGAGCAGTTCCTGCAGCGTCTCCTCGATGCAGGGCGCACGTTGCGCCGCGAGGATGAGGACAAGCAGGGGCCGCGCGAGTCGAAGCCGGGGATCGGTACGGCGGCCTTCGCCCCGCCGTCCGCACCCGCAGTCGGCGCACCGGCGTCACGCGTGGCACCGCCGTCGTGGGAGGAGCTGCGCGGCCTGCGCGAGGACGAGCGTCGGGCGGTGCTGCAATACTTCGAGCGGCTGAACAAGACGGCGGCGAAGCCGTGAGGCGTGCCGTGCGGCGCCTCTGCGGCGCGCTGGTGCTCGGCGCGTTGCCCTGTGTGCCAACACCGACGATGCGGGCCCAGGAGCTGGGCACGAGCGCGACCGACAGCCTGGTGGTGCGCGCGCTCGCGCTCGAGGAGACGAAGCCGGCGGACGCAGCGGTGCTCTACCGACGCGCCTTCGCCGGCGAGGCGATGGTCCCGGCGCTGCTCGGACTCGAGCGCGTGTATACGCAGCTCGGCATGGTGGACTCGCTGTTGCCGCTGATCCGGAGCGCGATCCGCAACGAGCCGCGCAGTGGCGTGGTGCGCACGGTGCAGCTGCGCACGCTGACGGCGCTGCAGCGCGACGAGGACCTGGCGCTCGCCTTCCGCGACTGGGTGCGGGCCGCCCCTGGCGAGGCGGCGCCATTCAAGGAATACGCGCGGGTGTTGCTCGAGGCGGGCCGCTCGGCCGCGGCCGACTCGGTGCTCAGCACGGCGGCGAGGATGGTGCGTGACCCGCGCGACTTCAGCGCCGAGCTGGCCCAGGTTGCGACAGCACAGCGGATGTGGAACGAGGGGGCGCGCCGCTGGCGCGAGACACTGGTGCAGACGCCGCAGCTCTACCAGGCGGCGGTGTTCGCACTGGGCCTCGCATCGGGTGCGGCCCGCGATTCCGTGCGCACCGTGTTGCTGGCGCCACCGGTATGGCTGCCGGCGCGTCGCGTGCTGGCCTCGCTGGAGCTGCTCTGGTCGCAGCCGCGCCGCGCGTGGCTGGCGTTCGACGGCGTGGCACCGGATGCGGCGACCGTGGCGGCGTGGAGGGAGTTCGCCGAGGAAGCCGATGCCCGCGCCATGCCGGTCGCGTCGCGCGAGGCCTTCGCGGCCATCTACCGGCAGACGCGCGAACCGGCGATGGCGCTGCGCGCTGCGGATGCCGCGCTCAGCAGCGGTGAGGCCGCCAGCGCACTCGAACTGGCCTCCGCCGCGCAGCGCGGTATGACGCTACCGCTCGGCCTGCGTGACGCGGTACCCGTGCGATTACGCGCGCTGGCCGCGCTCGGCCGCGCCAGCGAGGCGCTGGCGCTGGTGGATTCGGTCCGGCCGAAGGTCGTGCCGATTCAATTGCAGATGCTCGAGCGCGAACTGATGTGGGCGTGGCTGCGCGTGGGCGACGCGGCACGCGCGCGGCCGTTCGTCGCACGCCTCGACGAGGACGAGGCGACCGCACTGCTGGCGATCTACGACGGTGACCTCGACAAAGCCCGGACCGCGCTCCGCAATGCCGACGCGTCGAACATCCTGCTGTTGCGGCCACGCGCGCTGCTCTCCCGCACCACGATCGGCGCCTCGCCTGCACTCGGCTCCGCATTCACGGCACTCGCCCGGCGCGACACCGCGACGGCGGTGACGCAGTTGCTTGGCACCGCCGCCGACGTCGGTGACGCGGCACCGCTGGTGCTGGCGATGGCCGCGCGCCTGCTCACCGCCTCGAATGACGACCCCCGTGCCGTGCCGCTCTGGTCGCGCATCGTGAACGACTACAGCACGAGTCCCGAGGCACCCGAAGGGGACCTCGAGTGGGCGCGTGCCGCCATCCGCGCCCGCGACGGGTCCACCGCCATCGCCCGACTGGAGCATCTCCTGCTGACCTATCCGACCAGCGCGCTTGCCCCGCAGGCGCGCCGTGAACTCGACGCGGCACGCCGGCTGGCGGGGACGTCGTGACCCGCCGCCGGCTCGCCCTCGCGCTGCTCATGCTGCTTGGCACGCCGCTGGCCGCGCAGCACCTGCTGGTGCCGATGGATGACCAGCAGCGCAATCACCTCAAGGCGTACGGACTCACGTACAACGCATTGCAGCGCAGCGAGAAGGCGGAGTGGCTGCTGAACTACCGCGGCGGCGCATTCCTGCTGCTCGACTCGCCGGCGACGCGCCGCCGGGCCGGCCTCGACGGCGTCTCGGTGACGCCGCTCGACGGTAACGCCCTCGCGGCGATCCGCACCGAGATGTCCGGCGGTAACTTCGACGCCGTCCCGCTCGAGCGCGCACCGAAGGTGGCGATCTACTCGCCGCCGACGGCGAACCCGTGGGACGATGCCGTCACGATCGCGCTCGATTACGCGGGCATTCCCTACACGAAGGTGTGGGACCCGGAGGTGATCGCGGGTGATCTCTCCAAGTACGAGTGGCTGCATCTGCACCACGAGGATTTCACGGGGCAGTACAACAAGTTCTACATCTCGTACCGCGGCAGCCCGTGGTTCATCACGCAGGTGAACCGGACGGTGGCGCAGGCGCGCCAGCTCGGTTTCGCGTCGGTGCCGGCGCTGAAGAAGGGTGTCGCGGAGAAGATGCGCCAGTACGTCGAGAACGGTGGTTTCCTGTTTGCGATGTGCGGTGCGACCGAGACGCTGGAACTGGCGATGGCCGGCATGAACGTGGACATCGCCGGGAGCTTCTCCGATGGCACGCCGATGGATGCCGACGCCGACCAGAAGATGGACTGGTCGCGTGCCTTCGCGGTGCAGAACGCACACCTCGAACCGAGCCCGCTGATCAACAGCATGAGCGACATCGATGGTCACCAGGTGAACGTGCCCGGTCGCCGGCGCGCGCTGGGGACGTTCAGCCTCTTCGCGTTTTCAGCCAAGCTCGACCCCGTGCCGACGATGCTGACGCAGGACCATCGCTCGGTGCTGCAGGATTTCTACGGTGTGACCACGAGCTTCTCGAAGTCGGTGCTCAAGCCCGGCACGCGCGTGCTCGCCTACGAGGATGGGCTGCCGACGGCGAAGTACGTCCATGGCAGCTTCGGCAAGGGTGCGTGGACCTACCTCGGCGGGCACGATCCCGAAGATCCGCAGCACGAGGTCGGCGCCGCGCCGACGGACCTCGCCCTGTATCCGTCGTCGCCGGGCTACCGCCTGATCCTGAACAACGTGCTGTTCCCGGCCGCGCAGAAGAAGCCGCGCAAGACGTGAGCGTGCCGCCGCCCAGCGGCGCCCGTGGCGGCGGCGCCGTGCTCGATCCCCACGCGCTGCTGCCACACCGCTTTCCGCTGCTGATGCTGGACCGGATCGAGGTGCTCGAGCCCGGGAAACGCGTGCGCGGCGTGAAGACCGTCACCGGCGCCGAGTGGACGGTGGTGGGTGCGGCCGGCACGGGCGGCGTGCATGCGATGCCGCACCTGCTGATCGTCGAGGCGCTGGCGCAGCTCTCGGCCGGGATCTTCGTGGAGCTGTTGCAGGGCAGCAGCGGGGCGATCGGCTTCTTCATGGGCATCGACAACGTGCGGTTCCGGTCGCAGGCGGCGCCCGGTGACGTGCTGGAACTGCTGATCGAGCTGCGGCAGTACCGGCGCAGCATCTGCCGGACCCATGGCACGGCGCGCGTGGATGGCCGGTTGATCGTGCAAGCCGACCTGACCACGGTCCTGCGCTCGGTGCCGGCGACCCCGTAGGAACGCCGAATCGGGTAGATTGCGGCATGACGCGCCGCGCCAAGGCAGCCCGGGCGGATGACGCCCCGCCCGACTTCCGCATTGCCACGGCCGCCGCCGCGGCGATGCGCGTCGCGATCCGGCTGGCGGGCGGGCGCGAAGTCTGCTTCGTGTGTGCCGTGGAGGCCGACGGGCGGCTGGTGTCGGCGCGGGCGGTGGCGCGCGGCACGGCGGGGCAGGTCCTGGCGCTGCCGGGCGTGGCGCAGCGCAGCGAGATGCTCGTGCACAACCATCCGTCCGGGTGGCTGGAGCCGAGCGACGCCGACCTGAACATCGCGGCGCGACTGCACGACGACGGCATCGGGTTCGGCATCGTCGACAACGACGTCACCGACCTGTACGTGGTGACCGAGGTGCCGCGTGTGTCGCCGGTGGTGGTGGTGCCGGCGTCGGCCATCGACCGCGACTTCGGACCCGACGGGCCACTGGCGAAGGGATTCAGCGCGTACGAAACGCGCGAAGGTCAGCGCGACATGGCCCGCGCGATCGCGCGCACCTACGCGGATGGCGGCGTGGCGCTGCTCGAGGCGGGCACGGGCGTCGGCAAATCGATGGCCTACCTGGTGCCGGCACTGCGATGGGCGGCGGCGAACAAGGAGCGCACCGTCGTCAGCACCAACACGATCACGCTGCAGGAGCAGCTGGTGGGGAAGGATCTGCCGCTGTTGGCCACCCTGCTCAGTGACCAGCCGGTGCGCTTTGCGCTGCTCAAGGGGTGGCGCAACTACCTCTGCCTGTCGCGGCTGACGCAGGCGGAGCAGCAGAGTGCCTCGCTGTTCGAGGCGCCGCAGCGCGCGGAGCTGGAGATGCTCTCGGCGTGGGCGACGACGACGAAGGACGGCTCGCTGAGTGACCTCGTGTCGCCGCCGCGACCGGATGTGTGGGACGAAGTGGCCGCCGAGGGGGACCTCTGCACACGCCTCAAGTGCGCGAACTTCGATGCCTGCTTCGTGTTCAAGGCGCGTCGCATCGCCGCCAACGCGGATGTGGTGGTGGTGAACCACTCGCTGCTGCTGGCCGACATCGCGGTGCGCCGCGCGTCGCAGAACTGGGCCGAGGCGGCGGTGCTTCCGGCGTACTCGCACCTGGTGGTGGACGAGGGGCATCACCTCGAGGATGCGGCGGCAAATCACCTCGGCAGCAGCGTGTCGAATCGTGCGGTGTCGAAGCTGCTGAACCGTCTCGAGCGGCGCGGCGGACGTGAAGCGAAGGGACTGCTGCCCACACTCGAGACGCGCCTGATGGCGCGCGGCGACCTGCTGAGCGTCGCGAGTCTGGACCTGTTGCGGGCACGTCTCCGGCCGGCGGTCGAGGTCGCGCGCGGCGATGCCGCCCGGCTGTTCGAGCGCCTCGCGCAGTGGTTGCAGGAGCAGAAGCTGGCCACCATCCGGCTGACAGCGGATTTGCACAGCGAGGCCGTGTGGCGCGACGGGCTGCAGGTGGCGCTGCGCAACCTGGTCACCGCGCTGGAATCGATCGGCGAGCATCTGCGGATGATCCGTGAGCGACTGGAAACCGAAGCCGAACGCGACGAGACGCTGCTGCAGCTGTTGCAGGAGTTGCGCGGCGTGGGGTCGCGCACGTCGGCGCACCTCGATGCCTTGCGCGTGACGCTCGATCCGCCCGATGGGGCGCCCGGCTTCGTGCGATGGGCCGAGGTACGCGGGCGTGCGGATGGGGCGACCAGTCGCGGCAACGCGACGCCGACGGTGCTGCTGTACTGCGTGCCGCTGGACCTCGCGCCGATCCTGCGTGAGGACCTGTTCGGTCGCCTCAGCAGCACGGTGGTGACGAGTGCGACACTGACCGCCGACTCGCACTTCAACTTCCTGATGGGTCGTCTCGGACTCGATGACGGTGAGGCTCGCGTCGAGACGGCGCAGTTTCCGTCGCCGTTCGATTACGACGCAAATGCGCTGCTGATCGTGCCCAGCGACACGCCGGCGCCCAACGTGGATCCGGCGGGGCACCAGCGGGCGGTAGTCTCGCACGTGCTCGACGTGGCGGAGGCGAGTGACGGCGGCCTGTTCGTGCTGGCGACGAGCCACCGGGACGTGCGGGCGCTGTCGACTGCGCTGCGGGGCGCGGCGCTGGCGAACGGCTGGCCGCTGCTGGTGCACGGTGAGGATGGTCGCGACACGCTGCTCAGGCGCTTCCGCCAGTCGGGGCGTGCCATCCTGATCGGCACGGCGACCTTCTGGGAGGGCGTGGACGTGCCAGGCCACGCGCTGCGGGGCCTCGTGATCAGCAAACTGCCGTTTCGTGTGCCCACCGAGCCGATGGTCGCGGCGCAGTGCGAGGCGATCGAGGCGCGCGGCGGCGACTCGTTCACGGAGTACATGCTGCCGCACGCGACGCTGCGCCTGAAGCAGGGCGTGGGGCGGCTGATCCGCACCGCCACCGATCGCGGCGTGATCGTGCTGGACGACGTGCGCGTGACGACGAAGCGCTACGGACGCGACCTGCTCGATGCGATGCCGCCGGCGCAGCGGATCCTCACGCCGTGGGCCGCAGCGGAGCGGCGCATCGCGGCGTTCTATGCGGCACGCCCCGCCGTCGACGTGCTCACCCCCTGACCCCACCCGCAATGACTGACCGCCCCGGCAAGATCGTCTGCGTCGGCCGCAACTACCGTGAACATGCGAAGGAACTCGGCAACGCCGTGCCGACCCAGCCGCTGCTGTTCCTCAAGCCGTCGAGCGCGATCATCCACAGTGGTGAGGCGATCGTGTCGCCGGCGCTCTCCTCGCAGGTGGAACACGAGGGGGAGATCGGGGTCGTGATTGGGGCGCCGATCCGGCGTGCCACGGAAGCGCAGGCGCTGGCGGCGATCCGCGGCATCGTGGCGCTGAATGACGTCACCGCCCGGGACCTCCAGAAATCGGACCCGCAGTGGACCCGCGGCAAGGGGTTCGACACGTTCTGCCCGATCGGCCCGGAATGGTCCGGCGTCCCCGATTTTGGAGGGCTGGAGGTCATCACCAGGGTGAATGGCGTGGTCAGGCAGCGGGGGGTGGGAGCCGAGATGGTGTTTTCAGTGCCGGCGCTGCTGGCCTACATTTCTCAAGTCATGACTCTCGAGCCCGGCGACATCGTGGCGACGGGAACGCCGGCTGGCGTCGGGCCGCTGGTGCCCGGCGACGTGGTCGAGGTGGAAGTGGTTGGCTGCAGCATCGTCTCAAACCCTGTCGTTGCCGAAACCTGATGCCTGCGCGCTCCCGCCGGTTCGAGACGCTCCCCGACTACCCGCTGGCACTCATCCCGCTCCGCAAGCGGGCGTTGCTGGCGCGTGGCGTGGACGTCATCGACCTCGGTGCCGGCGATGCGGACCTCGCACCACCACCGGCCGCGGTGCAGGCACTGGCGGACGCTTCGCGCATTCCGGCGATGAACCGGTATGGGTTCGGTCTGGGCAACCCGGCCTACCGTGAGGCGGTCAGTGCGTGGATGCAGCGGCGCTTCGGCGTGCACTTCGATCCGATCACCGGCATCGTGCCGTTGCTCGGCAGCAAGGAAGGGTTGTCGCACCTCGCGCTGGGGTACGTGAACGAGGGGGATGTGACGATCGTCCCGGAGCCGGGCTACAACGCGTACAAGGGTGGCACGCTGCTTGGCAGCGGCACACCGTACCTCGCGGCACTGCGGGCGGCGAACGGCTTTCTGGTCGATCTCGTCGAGGTGCCGGCCGACGTGCTGCGGCGCGCGCGCATCCTCTACCTGAATTATCCGAACAACCCCACGGCCGCGATTGCGCCGCGCGAGTACCTCGAGCAGGTGGTGCGCCGCTGCCGTGAACTCGACCTGCTGCTCGTCTACGACAACGCCTACTCCGAGATGGGCTTCGACGGCTACGTGCCGCCGAGCATCTTCGAGATCGACGGGGCGCTCGACGTCGCGATCGAGTTCCATTCGTTGTCGAAGACGTACAACATGACGGGCTGGCGGTGCGCGTGGGCCTGTGCGCGACCCGACGTCATCACCACGCTGGCGAAGGTGAAGAGCTACGTGGACACCGGCGCGTTCATGGCGGTGCAGCAGGCCGGTGTCGCGGCGATCGAGAGCTGGGCGGAGTTCGTGCCGCAGAACGTGGCGGTGTTCCAGCAGCGTCGTGATGCGGCGGTGGAGGCGTTCCGCGCGGCCGGATTCCGGTGCGAGATGCCGAAGGCCACGATGTACCTGTGGATCCCGTTGCCCGAGGGCGTCGACGGCGACCTGTTTGCGGAACGGCTCCTCGAGGACGAGGGCGTGATCGTGATGCCCGGCACCGGCTTCGGGAAGAGCGGGGAAGGGTTCTTCCGCATCAGCTTCATCGCCCCGCCGGATCGCCTGCGCGAGGCCGCGCTGCGGGCCGGTCGTGTGCTCGCCGGCTTTGCCGCCGACGCGACGGTCTGATGCGCTTCCAGCTCCGGCCCCCCGAGCAGCGGTCGCGCACCGGCATCGCGGTGTCGGTGGTCGCGCACCTGGTGATCGGTGCGGCACTGCTTCGGGTGGTGATCGGCAGCAACGGCATCGCCGAGTGGCTGATCGGGCCGGCGGGAACCGAAGTGGCGGAGCGGATCCAGATGGTGGCGGTGACGCCGCCGCGTGGCGACCAATCCGGGGGTGGAGCGCCGGTGGACGTGTCGAAGCCGCCGCGCCCTCAGGCGCGTGCGGGGGCGATCGTCGCACCGACCGTGGTGCCGTCGACCATCCCCGCGGCCAGCGGTGGCAAGGGCGGTACGGGCGGCGGAACGGGTACGGGGGACGGGCGTGGCAGCGGCGCGGGCGTCTCGCGTGGCGTGGTGCCGGGGTACGACCCGCGGTTGTATCCGGGGGCACCCGAGGCGCCGCGCGTCGTGCTTTCGCCGAAGGAGCGCCTCGACAGCGTGATCGCGGATCGCTTTGCCGAGTATGCGGACAGCGTCGCCAATGCACCACGGAGCGGCGTGACGCAGGATGGTCAGGCCGATCTCACCTTCCGACGCGGTGGCAAGACGTTCGGGTGGACCCGCAAGGGCATCGTTCTCGGCAACATCACGCTGCCGGCGCCGCTGCTGGCGCTGCTGCCGCTCAACCGGATCGGCGGCAACCCGTCGGCGCTGATGCGCGGCGAGTTTCCGGTGCAGATGCGCAACCAGATTCAGGCGGGGGCGCAGGTGGCCCTCAACGCTGAAACGTTCAACGAGCGCGTGAAGCGCATTCGTGAGCGTCGGGATCGCGAGCGCAAGGACGCGCGCGAAGGCCGTGATCCACAGCTTGCGCCGGTGGTACCACAGCCCATCGCACCCGTTCCTGGCACGCCGACACCACAGCCCTGAGGCTGCGGGTCACGCGGCGACATGTCGTGCGGGGCGCTGCGGTTGCAGCGCCACCGACAGTCAGGCTGCCACGTCCGCGCCGGGGCTGACGGTTTCGATGTGCACCGCGCCACGGAAGACCGCGCAGACCACGCCGATCACCACATGGTCGTCGCCGGACGGCACCTCGATCGGTGCGAGATCGGCGGAGAGGCTCACGAGCACCACACCCGCGTCGCGCACCTCGAGGGTCCGGACCACGGCATCGTGGCCGACGCGCACGGCGACGATGTCGCCATCGAGCGGCGTGAAGTCCGGATTCACGAGTACCGTGTCGTCGCGACGAATGCCGCCCCTCGACATGCCGTCATCGGCGATCCTCAGGAAGAAGACGTTGTCGCTCGGACAGAGGCGTCGGTCGACGATGATCGTGTCGGCACGCTGCTCGGGCACGATCGCCGGCCCGATGGCGGCGAGTTTCGTGTAGAGGGGGATGGATCGCGTGGGCGACGACTGGGCGCCGAGGATGCGCAGGCCGCGCGAGCGCGCCTGGTTGCGCTGGATGTAGCCTTTCCGCGCCAGACTGCCGAGGATGTCGGAGACGGTCTTCGTCGACTTGATGCTGAATTCCCGCCCGATCTCACGAATGCTCGGCTGGTAGCTGTTTGCAGCAAGGAACTCGATCAGGTACTGGTAGACTTTCTCTTCGGTCGGCGTCAGGATGTCACTCATTGTTCTCCCTGCGACTAGGTCGCAGGGCACCCGGAGTGGGCCCTACGCCGGCGTCGCCAGCATGTGCAGCGTGCGAGCGAGACGCTCGAGGCACCGGTCGCGGCCGATCAGCGTGAGGACATCGAAGATGCCTGGGCTGACGGCGAGGCCTGTGACGGCGACCCGAAGTGGGGTGAAGATCTTCCCCGCCGCGAGACCGCGTGATTCCGCGAGTGTTCGCAGGGCCGGCTCGAGCGACTCCGCCGTCCAGGCCGGGGCCGACACCAGCGCGTCCCGTGTCGCAGACAGAATGTCGGCACTGAGGGCGCGATCCTTCAGCAGGGCCTTGCCAACGGCCTCCTGATCGTATTCGATCTCGTCCAGCAGATAGGGTCGTGCCTGCTTGACGATCTCCTCGACCGTGCGCGCGCGGACGCGCAACTGGTCGACGAGTTGCGCGGTCCAGGCGGGGGCTGCGGCAAGCCGCTCGGCCGTGGCGATCCCGTGCCGCACGAGGGCATCGGTGACGCGCGGCAGCACTTCGTCGAGCGGGCGTCGGGAGAGATGCTGGCCGTTCATCCACTCCAGCTTCTGCGTGTCGAAGATGGCCGCCTTGCCGTGCAGCCGATCGAGCGTGAAATGCTCGAGCAGCTCCTCCGGCATCATGACCTCGAGATCATGGCCGGGGCTCCAGCCCAAAAGCGCGAGGAAGTTCGTCATCGCAGTGGGCAGGATGCCCTTGTACTCCCAGTCGCCGACCGCGGCGGCGTCGCGACGCTTGCTCAGTTTCTTGCCGTCGGTGCCGTGGATCATCGGCACGTGTGCGAACTGCGGGAGTGGAGCGCCGAGTGCCTCGTAGAGGAGGATCTGCTTCGGGGTGTTGGAGATGTGATCGTCGCCGCGCATGACGAGGGTGATGCCCATCGCGATGTCGTCGGAGACGACGGCCATGTTGTAGATCGGCGTGCCGTCGGACCGGAGGATGATGAAGTCCTCGATTTCGCGATTGTCGAAGGCGATGCGTCCGTGCACGATGTCATCCCACGCCGTCGTGCCCTCAGGCACGCGGAAGCGGATGGTGAATGGTTCGCCGGCCGCACGCTTGTCGGCGATCTCCTCGGCGCTCCAGCTCGCGAGCCGTCGATCGAAGCGGAACGGCTCCTTGCGTGCATCGGCCTCGGCGCGGAGGCGCTCCAGTTCGGCCACCGAGGTGAAGTCCAGATAGGCGGAGCCGTTGGCGACCAGCCGGAGGGCGTCGGCCTTGTGCCGCTCCACACTGGCACCCTGGTAGACGACGTCCTCATCCCAGTCGAGACCAAGCCACTCGAGGCCGCGGAAGATGGCGGCCGTGCTCTCCTCGGTGCTGCGGGCCTTGTCGGTGTCCTCGATCCGCAGCAGGAACTTGCCGCCGGTCTTGCGGGCCCAGAGCCAGTTGAAGAGCGCGGTCCGGGCGCCCCCGACGTGCAGGTATCCGGTGGGCGACGGGGCGAATCGCAGGCGAGGGACAGGCGACGTCATGCGGGACTCGGCGGCGGGGGGAGCGGGTAAGAAAAACGGGCCCACCGGAATGCTGGTGGGCCCGTTTGCACGGAGCGAGAGGGATTCGAACCCTCGATAGCAGTTTCCCACTATGCCGGTTTAGCAAACCGGTGCCTTCAGCCTCTCGGCCATCGCTCCAACAGATTCCGAAGCTAGCCGCCCGGGGCAGTCGGCACAACGTCCGGGGCGACCGGACGGGTCTGGCTCCCGGCGAGCCATTGCCCGGCAATCGAGATGCGTTCCCGGAGGGTGCCCGGGCATCACCTGGGTACGTCGACGTGCCGACTCCGCGACGCCACGCGGCAGCGATACCGAGCCGCACGGAGTCTCGTGCAGACGCGTGCCATCACACGCAGCCACGAGCGAGCGTGTCCGGAGCAACGGCGTGTGGCGCGCGTCGTTTACGCCGCGAACGAATGTCTGCGCGGAGTCTGATCGGCGTTCGTGCGCAGCGCCGGCGTCGCACCTGCGTCGCTGTGTGGCAGGCGGTGACTGATTCCGGTACACTCGTACTGCACCGCATCATGCATGCAGGCTCAGCAGGACTGCGAGCGAATTCTGCTGTCGTCGACGTCGCCGGATTCCGCGGTGCATCGCGCGCGCTCGCGGATGCCGCGCGAGCAAACGCAACAGGAGTGACGTGTCATTCGGCACGAATCGGAGCACGCTTCTTGCCCTTCATGCTCATGCAGAAGGGACGTGATGTTTCGCCGCCGGTGCCTGAGGTGCAATGGCTCAGTTACCGGTATGGATGACGATGGACCTACAAGGAGACCGATCATGAAGCGCATCAATACGGTTGCACTGGCAGGCATTCTGGCGATCGCGACCGCGTGCGGCAACACCGCCAAGGGCGTGGAGAAGGACGCCGACAAATTGGGCGACAAGGCGGCCGCGGCCACTGACCGCGCGGCCGACGCGACGGCGAGCGGCGCGCAGGCGGCAGGCTCCAGCATGGGTGCGGCCATGGAGACGGCGGACGTGAAGACGGCGCTGCTGGCGGACACGCGCATCACCGCGACCGGCATCAACGTCGATACCAACAACGACGCCAAGACCGTGACGCTCAACGGCACCGTTCCGACGAAGGCACAGAAGGCGATTGCCGAAGAGATCGCAAAGGCGAAGGCTCCGGAGTACAAGGTCGTGAACAACCTGACCGTGCGCGCCGCGCAGTGATGCCGATGCGATGAGCAGCGAGCGGTGCTTGCACGGCGCGCTGTGCACGAGGGGTCACGCGACGTTGCGTGGCCCCTCGTCGTCGTTACGACACCATGTGCGCCGCAGCACGCCGGCGCGGGTGTGCCGAGGTCAGAGGTTCCGCCGGTTGATCTCGCCGACGGCGAAGTCGGCCGCGCGTGCCGTCAGCGCCATGTACGACAATGACGGATTCTGGCAGGCCGTGGATGCCATGCAGGCGCCGTCGGTGACGAAGACGTTGGGGGCATCCCAGACCTGGTTGTGCTTGTTCAGCACCGAGTTGCGTGGGCTCGTTCCCATGCGGGCCGTGCCCATCTCATGGATGCCCTGACCCGGTGCGTAGCCGTAGTCGAAGGTCGCCACGTTCTTCACGCCGGCAGCGTTCAGCATTTCGGCCATGTCGTTCATCATGTCGACGCGCATGAGGCGCTCGTTCTCGCCGATCGCACAGTCGATCCTGAGCACCGGCAGGCCCCACTTGTCCTGTCGCGCCGTGTCGAGCGTGACACGGTTGTCGTGGTTCGGGAGCATCTCACCGAAGGCGGTGCCGCCGATGGTCCACTGTCCCGGTGTGGCCATGCGATCCTTGAAGTCGCCGCCGATGCCCAGCTCTGCCACGGCGCGCGACCAGTTCTGACGGCTGGCGCCACCCTCGTAGCCGAAGCCGCGCAGGTACGGCCGCTTGTCGCCCATCAGGTTGCGGTAGCGCGGGATGTACGACGGGTTGGGCCGCTGGCCGAACTGGTTGTGGTCCTCGAGGCCCTCGATGACCCCTTCGGCGCCGAGGCGGAAATGGTGGTCCATCAGGTTGTGCCCAAGCTCGCCGGAGCTACTGCCCAGGCCACCGGGCCAGAGATCGGTGGCGGAGCGGAGCAGCAGCCAGGTGGAGTTGAGCGTGGAGGCGCAGAGGAAGATGACGCGCGCCTTGTACTCCACCGTCTGGTTGGTGAGCGCATCGACGACGCGCACACCGGTGGCCCGCTGCGTGTTCCTGTCGTACACCACCTCGCTGACGATCGAGTGCGGCTTGAGCGTCAGCCGCCCCGTCTTCATCGCCGCCGGCAGCGTGGACGACTGCGTGCTGAAGTAGGCGCCGTACGGGCAGCCGAGCCAGCAGGCGTCGCGTGACTGACAGGCGCCGCGACCGGGCAGAGGCTTCGTCAGGTTCGCGGTGCGGCTGCTGATCATGCGGCGCTTGCCGTCGTAGAGCTTCGACAGCTTGCCCGCGAACAGCTCCTCGGCGCAGTTGAGTGGCATCGCCGGCTGGAATTCGCCGTCCGGAAGCTGCGGCAGGTGTTCGATCGATCCGGCGATGCCGGCGAACTTCTCGACGTAGCTGTACCACGGTGCGAGCTCGGCGTAACGGATCGGCCAGTCGGTGCCGACGCCCTGCTGGGCGTTCGCCTCGAAGTCGATGTCGCTGAGGCGGAAGCTGCAGCGACCCCACATCAGCGAGCGCCCGCCGACCTGATAGCCGCGATACCAGTCGAAGCGCTTCGTCTCGGTATAGGGCGCGTCCTGCTCGTTCACCCAGAAGTCGGGGTTCTTCTCATTCAGCGCGAAGCGGCTGCGTTCGAGCACCGGGCGTGCAGCATGCATCGCGCGGGTGGCGATGCCGCGATGTGGATACTCCCACGGCCCCTTGGTGGCGTTCGGATAGTCCTTGAGGTGCTCGACGTTGCGTCCGCGTTCGAGCTGCAGCACGCGCAGGCCCTTCTCGGTGAGCTCCTTGGCGGCCCAGCCGCCGGAAATGCCGGAGCCGACCACGATCGCATCCCAGGTGTCCGCCACCGATCCTCCCAATGCAGGTGTGTCGCGCCGCACGGCGCCGCTGTCGTGAAATTGCGCCGGGGGACAGGGCGGCGCCACGACGGTGCCTGCGCGGTGCGGCGCTGGCTCGGGTGCGGCGGTCGTGCCGGGGCGGTGCAGGGCCGTAGGTTCCGCAGTGTCGCCCCGCCAGCGCGGCGGTGGCACTCACCCGCTGCCGGATGCCTCGGATGTCGCTTTCCTCCACCCTGCGGGCGCCCACCACCGCGATGCTCCTGTGCCTTGCCGTCATTGCATCGCAGGCTCACGCGCAGGGCGCCGCAGTCTCACCTCAGGAGGCGGCGCGACGCATGGCTGCCGACAGTGCGTTCCACGATGACTGGGCCAACTTCGCGCGCTACCGGGCGGCGAATGCCGCGCTGCCGGCGCCGGCACCCGGCGAGCGACGCGTGGTCTTCATGGGCAATTCGATCACCGACGGCTGGGCGCGTTTCTTTCCGGCGATGTTCCCCGGCAAGCCGTACATCGGGCGCGGGATCGGTGGTCAGACGACGCCGCAGATGCTGGTGCGCTTTCACGCCGACGTGGTGGCGCTCGCGCCCGCCGTGGTGGTGATCCTCGCCGGGACGAATGACATCGCCGGCAACACGGGTCCCTCCACGAACGAGATGATCCAGGACAACCTGCAGGCGATGACGGAGATTGCACAGGCCAACCACATCCGGGTGGTGCTGTCGTCGATCCTGCCGGTGTTCGACTATCCGTGGCGACCGGGACTCACGCCCGCGCCACGCATCGTGGCGGTCAACGCGTGGCTGAAGGCCTACGCGGCGCGTGTCGGTGCAACGTACCTGGACTATCACACGGCCATGCGTGACGAGCGCGATGGCTTGCGTGCCGGTCTCGGTGACGACGGCGTGCACCCGAACGAGGCGGGCTATCGCATCATGGCACGCCTTGCCCAGCAGGCCATCACGACCGCGCTGTCGCGACGGCGCTGAGTCGGCCTCGGGTCACACCGGGCTCACGGCGGCGCGGATGTGGCGGGTGCGGCGGGGGCAGGCACGTGAGACTGGGGCGGTGTCGCGCGTCAGAATCGATCGAGAGCGCGCGCGGAGACGACGCGGCCGGTGAAGCGCGAGCGGACTTCGGACACGAGGGTCGAATCACTCGCGCCGAACCAGAGCTGGTGGTAGAGCACCAGCAGGCCAGGTCGCGCGCGCGAGGCGATGTCACCGAGCTGCGTGGCGGAGGTATGCGCCTGTGCATGATACGGCTTGCGCGCCTCGGGAATCGTCGCGAAGCCAGCATCGGAGTAGACCTCGTGCACGAGGATGTCGCAGCCGTTGCACTCACGGGCGATCGCGTCATTCGCGCGTGCGTCGCCGCTGATGACGATCACGCGATCGGGGGTCTGGATGCGATAGCCGAAGGCGTGCTTCCATGCACTGTGCGGCACGGCGAAGGCACGGATGGTGACACGGGCATCGCTGAACACCGTCCCCTCGCGGATCTCATGGACCTGCGCCGACTGACCGCCCGCAGTCGGACCGCCCGCGCTCGCAATCCGCTCGGCGATGTCCTCGGCGTTGCCATCGAGGATGCCACGGACGAGTCGGGCGGTCCCGGGGGGACCGTACAGCTCCAGCGGTGTGCGCCGGCCCTGGATCCAGGGCGTGAACATGACGTCGTTCAGCCCCATGGTGTGATCGGAGTGCAGGTGCGTGAGGAAGAGATGGGACAGTCGGGGCACCAGCAGTGCCGCAATGCTTGAGCGGGCGGCGGCGGCGGCACGGCGCACGACGCCGGTGCCGGCATCGAAGAGATAGGCGACGCTGTCCACCACGATCGCGACGGCAGGACCGGCCCGGTCCGGATCGGGAATCGGCGTGCCGCTGCCCAGGATCACCACGAGGGTGCGCGAGGCGGGCACCGCCGCGGCCGACTGGGCGCGTGCCGCATCGCGCGGTAACGCCAGCACGCTCATCAAGAGGGCGGCGCAGGCCGCGACACGCGCACACGGCCACGATTGCGGTGACGACACGACGGATTGCATGTGCTGGAGGATATCGGGGCCGCTGCGGCCGGGCCATTGCCGTGACGGCGCGGGGTGGCCGGTACGAGTGGTGGCGGGTAGCGTACCAGTGTGCCCGAACTCCCGGACATCATCACCTACTGCGACGCGCTCCATGCGCGGGTGTCTGGCGCGCCGCTGCACGAGGTGCGGGTGGCGAGCCCGTTCGTGCTGCGATCGGTGACGCCGGCGCTGACGGTGTGTGCGGGACGCCGGGTGACGGGCATCGAGCGGCTGGGAAAGCGGATCGTGATCGGGGTGGACGGGGATCTCTTCCTCGTGATCCACCTGATGATCGCAGGGCGTCTACAGTGGAGCGATCCGGGCAAGGCGCAGAGGAAGGGGCTGGCGACGTTCACATTCGACCGGGGCGCACTGGTGCTGACGGAGGCCGGCACGAAGCGGCGCGCGTCGCTGACGGCGGTGGCCGGACGGGCAACACTGCAGGCCATGGATCGGGGTGGACTCGATGTCCTCGCCGCCTCCGACGCTGCGGTCGTCGCGCGCCTGCGCAGCGAAAATCACACGCTCAAGCGTTCGCTCACCGACCCGCGCATCTTCGACGGCATCGGCAATGCCTATTCAGACGAGATCCTGCACGCGGCCCGGCTCTCACCACTGCAGCTCACCGGCAAGCTGACCGATGACGATGCGCTGCGACTCGCCGCGGCGATGCGGAGCACCCTGACGGTCTGGATCGAGCGGCTGCGCGCAGAGGCCGGCAGCGGCTGGCCGGCCAAGGTGACGGCGTTCCGACCGGACATGATGGTGCATGGGCGCTTTCGACTCCCCTGTCCCGTGTGTCAGGCCCCGGTGCAGCGCATCCGCTACGCCGAGAACGAGACCAACTACTGCGCGCGATGCCAGACGCAGGGTCGTGTGCTGGCGGATCGGGCCATGTCCCGGCTGTTGAAGGACGACTGGCCACGCTCCCTGGATGAGCAGTGAACCGACGTCGGAGGGCATGGCTCCGCCGTATAGCAGTGACGCCGCCATGCATGCGGCGAGCAGCGGCACCCTGAAGGACAGATCCTGATCGTCTTCGTCGCGGCAGGGAGCGCGACTGGTGCAATACGACGGAGGGCCAGGGATTCGAACCCTGATGTCCTTGCGGACGCCGGTTTTCAAGACCGGTGCAATAGCCATTCTGCCAACCCTCCAGACCTTCGCCCGCTCTGGAAATCTCGCCGCCGGCCGGTGATTGCACCATCCCCTTAAATCGCCATGATGCGATCGAGGGTCGCAGTGCGGACACCACCCCTGGCCGCAGGAGTTCGACGTGGACGTGACCGCGCGACGCGGAGCGTCATCGACGACAGCACCGGCTCACCCAACGTGGGGTCTGCGCACCGCACGGCGCCGGCTCGCACAGCGGCGTACGGCGCGCGCAGATAGCGTCACGCCAACGACGCAGCCCGCATCGCGCTCAACTCGCAAACCCTGCCGGCATGCGCGTTTCGTCCGGAGCACAGGCCAGTCGCTCGATGTCCGTCCGCCGATCCGGATGACTCGCCAGCAGCACCGCGCGTGTCCCGCCCTCGTACCCGGCACCCGTGAATCCGGGTGCCATCGTGCACCCGAAGAGCGAGTAGCGTCCGCCCTCGCTGCAGTGGCCCGCCTGCCAGGTGCCGGCCGGCACGACGACCTGCAGGTGTTGTCCCGCCAGCACGTCACTGCCCATGATCACGTCACGCGACGAGCCGTCCGGGAAGAGCAGCACCAGCCGCAGCGGATCGCCGAGGTGGAAGTGCCAGACCTCGTCGGCGTCGAGCCGGTGAAATCGTGACAGGCTCTCCGGTGCGTGACAGTACAAGCCGAGCATCGCCGTGCCGATCGGACTGCCGGACGCGAGCTCGGCACGCGAACGACAGGTGCTGGTGAAGAGCGTGCCCTCACTCGGCAGCGCGGTGAACCCGAAGTGCGCGATGAGCGCGTCGATCTCGTCTCGTGTGGTCGGTTCGAGCGACGTCATCGCGTGGGCTGTGCGGGGGGCATGAGGCTGCCTTTGGTCGGCGCCGCGCGAAAGCTGCGCGGGGGTGCCGACGTGCGTCAGCTATGGCAGCACCAGCGGGCGCACCGGACCATGACCCGCATGAACGATGCGTGCCCCACGCGTGGCGAGGTTCCGCCAACTCGTGCCAGTCACCTCGGCCTCCGCCTCGGTCATGAAGGCTGGATGTGTGAGGTCTCCGGTGAACACCTCGCCGCCGTCGAGCAGCAGCGACACGCTGTCGGGCGAGTGCCCTGGTGTGTGCACGAGCGTCCCCGCGATACCGAGCGTGGCGAGCACGGCGCGCGAGTCGTCGAGCGCAATGACCCGGTTATCATGGAGCGTGACCGGCGTGAACGGCTCACCGGGCTTGATGTGATCGGCCATTCGCGGGATCCACTCCACTTGCACGTCCGGCACGAGCAGGGGCACGCCGGCCAGCTTCAGGTCCTGTGCGAGGCCGGCGTGATCGAGGTGCCAGTGCGTGGCGACGGCGGCGCGCAGTTCGCCGAGGGGAATGTTCATGCGCGCGAGCATCGCCCGCATCGTGCCCATCGTGCCTGGCCAGCCAAGATCCACCAGCAATCGTGAGTGACCGGCGCTCACCACCCAGAAGTTGGTGGAGCGGTAGCCGACGTTGACGATGGTGGGTGGGGCGGCGGTGGTCATGCAGGAAGAGTACGACACGTCGTCGCTCACGCCAGCGGTGCGCCTTGCGGGCGCAGCGCCAGCATGTACGATGCATGCTGTACGACGCAGGCGGAGCCCGCTCGCACCAACGCCCTCACCGAACCGCCCATGAACGACGCTGAGCCCGTCCCCAGTCTCGTCTCCCGTCGGGCCGCGGTCCAGCACATGGCCGCCTGCCTGATCGCCGCACCGGCGATCCTGCGGGGCCGCTACCGCCTTGGTCCGGGAATTGGGCCGACGTACTCCGCGCGCGCCATCCGCCTCGTGCAGGAGGCGGTGGTGGTGGACCTGCTCAACCAGTTCCGCTTTGCTGACTTCGCCGACACGCCGCCCAAGAGCACCCTCTGGCTGACGAAGCCGCATGCGATGACGGCCGCCGACTTCGAAACCTACCGCACCTCCGGCTACTCGGTCGTCGCGCTGGGTCAGGGCCCACCCGACTACGCGACGGGCATTCGCTTCTTCGCCGACTGGAACGGCTTCATCGCCGAGTATCCCGACTGGCTGATGCGGGTCGATGACGCCAGCGACTTCGCGGCAGCGAAACGCTCGGGGAAGCTCGGGATCATGATGACCTTCCAGAACTCCGATCACTTCCGCACGACGGCTGACGTCGAGACGTTCTTCGGCCTCGGACAGCGCCTCTCGCAGCTCACGTACAATTACCAGAATCGCATCGGGTCCGGCTTTCTCGAGACGAAGGACGGTGGCCTGACGGTGTTCGGCGGTGAGATCGTCCAGGCGATGAATCGCGTCGGCATGGCGGTCGACGTCTCGCATTGCGGTGACCGCACGACGCTCGACACGCTCGACGCCTCCGCGCGCCCGGTGATCTTTTCGCATGCGAGCTGCCGGGCACTGGCACCGGGCAACCTGCGCTGCAAGACCGATGAGATGATCACGAAGATGGCCCGGACCGGCGGGGTGATGGGCGTGCCGTTCCTGCGGATGATGATCCGCCCCACGGAACCGGTGACGGTGGAGCATGTGCTCGATCACTTCGATTACCTGGTGAAGCTCGTCGGTATCGATCACGTGGCGGTGGGGAGTGACATGGACGTGGTCGGCAATCCAAATCCGGTGAATGGCGCCACACTGGCCGTGCCGCCGACGCCCAACTTCGAGCGCTATCAGATGCACCTCGACGCCAAGGGGGAGCGGCTGTTGACGGTGGAGGGCCTCGATCATCCCCGTCGGACGTTTGACCTGGCCGAGGGACTGATTCGCCGCCGCTACACCGATGCGCAGATCACGGCGATGCTCGGCGGGAACGCGAGCCGGGTGCTGACCACGATCTGGAAGGGCTGAGTGGCCACCGCTGGAGCGTCGGTGTTGGAGTCACGCGCCTATCGTCGCGTCACGCTGCGGCTGATCCCGTTCCTCCTTCTCTGTTACGTGGTCGCATACCTCGATCGCGTGAACGTCGGCTTCGCCAAGCTGCAGATGCTCGCCGACCTGCGGATGAGCGAGACGGCGTACGGCATCGGGGCGGGAATCTTCTTCATCGGGTATTTCCTGTTCGAGGTGCCGAGCAACCTGATCCTGCACCGTGTGGGTGCGCGGCGCTGGATCGCGAGGATCATGGTCACGTGGGGCATCCTGTCGATGCTGACGATGTTCGTCACGGGTCCCTACACGTTCTATCTGCTGCGCTTCATGCTCGGGCTGGCCGAGGCGGGGTTCTTCCCCGGCATCGTGCTGTACCTCACGCACTGGTATCCGTCGTCGCGCCGCGCCCAGATCATTTCGCTGTTCATGACGGGCGTTGCCATCTCGGGCGTGATCGGCGGGCCGCTGTCGGGCATGATCATGACGACCCTGGCTGGTGCGCGCGGACTTGCCGGATGGCAGTGGCTGTTCCTGATCGAGGGCATCCCGTCACTGGTGATGGGTGTGGCCGTGCTGCTCTACCTCCCCGATGCGATCGACACGGCGCGCTGGCTTCCGGATGACGAGAAGCAGATCCTGTCGCACAATCTCAGGCGTGAAGCGGGTGGTGTGGAGCACGCCAGCGTGTTCGCAACGCTGCGTGATCCACAGGTGCTGCTGTTCGCCGGCATCAGCTTCAGCTTCGTGATGGGATTGTACGGCATCTCGTTCTGGCTACCGCAGCTGATCCGCACGATGGGCGTGGAGGATGCCAGCCGCATCGGTGTGCTGAGCGGCATTCCGTCCGCTGCGGCGGCTGTGTTCATGGTGCTGGTGGGATGGAACTCCGACCGCATGCGCGAGCGACGCTGGCACCTCGTGTTCGGTGCCGTGATGGGCGCGTCGGGGCTGGTGGTCGCGGGGATGTTCAGCACCAGCCTCCCGATCGGCCTGGCCGCGATGAGCGCGGCGATGGCGGGGTCATTGTCGAACATTGCGCTGTTCTGGACATTGCCGACGGCGGCGCTGCGCGGAGCGTCCGCGGCCGCAGGCATCGCTGCCGTCAATTCGGTCGGCAATCTCGCCGGATTCCTCAGCCCGTACCTGATCGGTGTGGCCAAGGACGCGACTGGGTCCGCGACTGCTGGACTGTATGTGATCGCCGCGTTTCTCATCGTCGGCGCCGGGCTGGTGATGATCGCCACGCGTGGCGACGCGGTCCGTGCCACCGGCCTTTCACGGGAGCGACTGTCGTGAGTGCGTTCGTCATTCGATCGGCAATGCGTGCCGCCGTTGCACTGCTGCTGCCGCTCGCGCTGCGCGGTCAGGGACCGCCGTCAGTCTCGATCGATGCGTTCTATACGCAGCCGTCGCTGATCGGTACTCCGCCGCGCGGCATGGCGTGGTCGCCCGACAGCCGTCGCGTGGCGTTCATCTGGAACCAGGAGGGCATCGCGTTCGGCGACGTCTGGATCACCGATCCCGGGGGTGGTGCGCCGGTTCGTGTGACCCAGTTGCCGAGACCGGTCGTGGCGCCGGGCGCGGACAGCAGCCACGCGCGCCAGCGGCAGCTCATCGCAGCGGAGCTCGAGGGCGGCGTGAGCAGTGTCCAGTTCACGCCCGACGGAACACGCATCCTGTTCACCTTCCATGGTGACCTGTTCGCTGTGACGCCCGGCGGCACACCCGTGCAGCTCACGCGTACGCCCGGCGCGGAGCAGCGGCCGACGTTCGTGCCCCGCAGTGGGCGGCTGTCGTGGCTCGCAGGTGGCGAGGTGTGGACGGCGCGACTGGACCGGGACTCGCTTGCCGATGTGACGCGCCGAACGTCGATCGCCGGTGACGGCGTCGCGGTCGAGCGCTTCGCGTGGTCGTTCGATGGGGCACGGCTGGCGATCGTCGAGGTGGACCGTCGTGCGATCCCCACGCGCGGGATTCCCGACCACCTCGGGCGCGAGACGCAGATGCCGATGGTGCGGCGCAACGTTCCCGGCGAGCCCTCCGAGTCGCGCCGCGTCGGGCTGGTTTCCGACGGCGAGAACGGTGTGCGCTGGATGGATCTCGGGCCTGAGCCGATGGACCTGCTGTTCACGATCGCCTGGTCACCCGTCGCGCCGCGCCTGCTGATCGACAAGAGCGACCTGTTCGTGAAGGATCGACGACTGCTCGTCATCGATGCGGCCAGCGGCGCGACGACCACACTGGTGCGTGAGCAGGAACCGGGGAATGTGTCCGCTGAGTGGTGGGCCGCCTGGTCACCCGACGGACGACGCGTGTGCTTCACGTCGGATCGCGAGACCGACTACCACGTGTGGGATGTGTCGGTCGATGGTGGCACGCCGCGCGCGCTGACGCGTGGCAACTGGGCGGTCTTCTCGGCCGACGTGACGGCACGCGGGCTGTTGATCGTGGCGAACCGCGGTCGGCCGGAGGAGCGACAGCTCTTCCGCGTGCCGCTCAGCGGTGGCGAGCCGGTTCAGCTCTCGGTACGCGCAGGCACTCACACGCCGGTCGTCTCCCCCGACGGCCGCGCGGCAGCCGTGCTCTTCTCGGCCGACACGGTGCCGCCGGACCTGTTCGTCACCGACCTGACCGTGGCGCGCGGCAGCGATGCGACCGAGCGGCGGCTGACCACCTCACCGCGCCCGGAGTTCGCGCAGCGCCGCTGGGCATCGCCACGCTACGTCACGTTCAAGAGCCACAGTGACGGAGTCACGCTGCATGGACGGTTGCAGCTGCCGCCAGGCTACACGCCCGGCGCCACGCTTCCGGTGATCGTCGGCTCCGTCTACTCGAACACCGTGCGCAACCAGTGGGGCGGCCGAAATGCCCATCCGACCTGGGGACTGGACGCGGTGCTGCTGCAGAAGGGATACGCGATCTTCGCGGTGGATGTCGCGGGGAGCTCCGGCCATGGCACGCCATTCCGGCGGCGCATCCGCCTCGACTACGGCGGCGTCGATGTCGAGGACCTGCACAGCGGCGTCGAGTACCTGATCAGGGAAGGCATCGCCGATCCGGCGCGCATCGGACTCTGGGGCAGCAGCTACGGCGGGTTGCTCACCACGATGTCGCTCTTCACGAAGCCTGGGGTCTACCGTGCCGGCATTGCGGGCGCGCCCGCCACGAACGTCTGGCATGCACTCACCGGTGAGCAGCGCGTGATGATGCGACCGCAGGAGCAGCCGGTCGAGTATGCCAAGGCGTCCTCGCACACGAAGGCAGCCGGACTGCGCGACCACCTGCTGATCATTCATGGCATGCGTGACGTCGTGGTGCTGTACAAGGACTCCGTCTGGCTCACGCAGTACCTCATGCAAATGGGCCGCGACGTGGAGCTTCTTTCACTCCCCGATGCGCAGCATGGCTGGGACACCGAGGGGCTGTACCAGACGCGCTTCGCGTTCACCCGCATGCTGGAGTACTTCGACCGCCACCTGGGCCCGGGGTCTCGCTGAGGCATCATGACGAGGCCGAACGAGCACCATGACGGGCACGCACCACTGCGCATCGGCATCCTCGGTGCCGCACGCATCGCGCGCCAGTTCGTCGGAGGCGTGGCCGGTTCACTGACGGTGGTCGTCACCGCAGTGGCGAGCCGCGACCGCGCGCGAGCGGCGGCGTTCGTCGCAGACCTGCAGCTGCCCCACGTCTGCGACGACTATCAGGCGCTGCTCGAGTCGCCGCACATCGACGCTATCTACAACCCGCTGCCGAATGGGCTGCACGGGGTGTGGTCGATCCGTGCGATGCAGGCCGGGAAACATGTACTCTGCGAGAAGCCACTGGCCGCGTCGGCCGCGGAGGCGCGCGCGATGTACGCGGCGGCACGAGCTGCTGGCGTGACGCTGGTCGAGGCCTATCCCTACCGCGCGCAGGAGCAGACGATCCGCCTGCACTCGCTCATCGCCGACGGCGCGATCGGCAGGCTGCGGACGATCCACGCCGCCTTCGGATTCCCGCTGCGCGACCGCGACGACATCCGCCTCGACCCGGTGCTCGCCGGCGGCGCGCTCATGGACCTCGGCAGCTATCCGCTCAGCCTGATCCGGTACCTCACCGGCGAGGCGCCGCAGTCGCTCCATGCGGTCGGCACGATGGATCCGTCGGGTGTCGATGACAGCGCGCTCGTGACGCTGACCTTCGGCAGCGGCGTCCTGGCGCAGGCAGCGTGCAGTTTCAGCACCGTCGTCCACCGGCAGGCGCTGATCGTTGGTGATGAGGGCCTGATCGAGACCACGTATGCCAACCACACCACGGAGGTCGCGCCGGTGCTGCGGCTGCGTCGCGGCTCCGATCGCCGTGCGCCGGTCGAGGAGATCCGTGTGGCGCCGGCAAACGGGTTCCGCGCCGAGGCGGAATCATTCGCCGACGCAGTGCGTGGCGGCCGGTGGAGCGGGATCACGGAAGTCGAGTCGATCGACGTGGCGGTGATGCTCGATGCGGCGCGTGCGCAGGTCGCGTACGGGTAGCATTCGTCGCGTGGGCCAGCTCGTCCGATGCGCACGCATGGTAGCTTGTGGCATGTGCCAGCGTGTGACGTCGATGGCCGGCCTGCGCTGACGATGCTCAGCGAGCCGTTCGCCCCGTTCCTTGCCGCGCAGGGCGTGGTCATCCTCGATGGCGCGCTTGCCACGGAACTCGAACGCCGTGGTGCGAACATCGCTGATGCGCTCTGGTCCGCGCGCGTGCTGCTCGATGATCCGGATAGAGTCGCCACCCTCCACCGCGACTACTTCCTCGCGGGAGCCGACGTGGCGATCACGGCCACGTACCAGGCGAGCTTCAGCGGGTTTGCGCGTGCAGGGATCGGGCGTCCCGCGGCAGCGCAGGCGATGCGTGATGCGGTGGCGCTGGCCATTGGTGCGCGCGACGCGGTCTGCTGCGATCCACGGTTCGCCGTCGGTCGCCAGCGCCCGCTGGTCGCGGCCTCCATCGGTCCGTATGGCGCCGCGCTGGCCGACGGCAGCGAGTACCGCGGCGACTACGGTATCGGCGTCGATGCACTCGTCGCATGGCACGCCGAGCGGTTCGCGCTGCTCGCCGACAGTGGTGCGGACCTGCTGGCCTGCGAGACGATGCCCTGCGCCGACGAGGTGCGGGCGCTGCTCCGGCTGCTCGATGCGCACCCGGCAGCGCGCGCATGGATCAGCTGTCAGGCACGCGACGGAGCACACCTCGCCAGCGGAGAACCGTTCACCCCGGTGATGGAGCTGGCGGCGGCGCATCCACAGGTGATCGCGGTCGGCGTCAATTGCACGGCGCCGGCGCATGTTTGCTCACTGGTGCGCCTGGCGCGCGTGGCGTCAGCGAAGCCGGTGCTCGCCTACCCGAATGCTGGCGATCGATGGGATGCCGCCGCGCGACGATGGATCGCGCTGCCGAGTGGTCACGGCCTTTCGGAGATGGCGCCCGAATGGCTTGCGGCAGGTGCGCAGGTGCTCGGCGGGTGCTGCGGGACGGGACCGGCAGAGATCTCGGCATTGCGGGAGGCACTGCTCGCCTGAGCCAGGTGCGTGACGGTGGGTGGTCGGCAGGTGTGGCAGTCCGCAATGCGCAGGCAGATCGGATCTCGCGACGAGGCGTCGTGCGTTGCGTGAACGCCGACGCGCCCGGGCCGGACGCCACCGTTCGCGAGGTCGATACGTTTCGCGTGAGCACCCGTCCACACTCCTGCCCGCCCGTCTGCGCATGCGCCTCTCCTGCGCCCGTCCGCTGCTGCTCGCCACCGTCATCGGCATCGGCGGCGGGTGTGCCGCGCTGCCCCCTCGGCCGGCTGCCGTCGCCGACACTCCGCGCATCGCGGTGATCTCCGCACTCGACTCGGAGCTCGATCGCCTGCGTGCCGCCACGCAGGTGACCGGCACGCGCGTCGTCAACGGTCGCACCCACTACCTCGGCCGGCTGGCGGGGCATGACGTGGTGCTCCTCCTGAGCGGTGTGAGCATGGTCAATGCGGCGATGACGACGCAGGCGCTGCTCGATCGCTTCACCGTGCGCAGCATCGTCTTCTCGGGCATCGCCGGCGGCGTGAACCCGGGCCTCGGCGTCGGCGACGTGACGGTGCCTGCTCGCTGGGGCAACTATCAGGAGATGGCCTTCGCGCGCGAGACGCCCGCGGGCTTCGAGCCGGGACGGATGCGCGGGGAGTTTCCCGGCTTCGGGATGATGTTCACGCGCCCGACGTCCGTCGCGGTGCGGGGCGCGGCCGACTCGATCGAGCGTCGCTTCTGGTTCGACGTCGACACCGCCGCACTGCGGACGGCGCGACAGGTGGCGCAGCAGACACCACTGGCACGCTGCACCTCTGGTGGCGAGTGCCTCACCCACCCACCACGGGTGGTGGTGGGCGGCAGCGGCGTGAGTGGCTCCACGTTCGTCGACAACGCAGCCTTCCGCGAGTGGGCGTGGCAGACGTTTCACGCCGATGCCCTCGACATGGAGACGGCGGCGGTGGCACTCGTCGCCCAGCAGAACGGCGTGTCCTTCATCGCCTTCCGCTCGCTCTCCGATCTCGCCGGCGGCGGGGCAGGGCAGAACGAGATGGCGACCTTCGGCCGGCTCGCCGCCGACAACTCCGCGGCGCTGGTGATCGCGTTTCTGACAGCGCTGTCGCGCAGATAATCCTGCCGCCCATCCGTATGCACCGCTACTTCGACTTCGCCGGCCGCCGGACCAGCTATCGGCAGGAGACCATGGCCGGCGTCACGACGTTCCTGACGATGGCCTACATCATCATCGTCAATCCCGCGATCCTCGAGGCGGCCGGTATCCCGCGTGACGCATCGGTCACCGCCACGATCATCTCGGCGGCGTTCGGCACGCTGGTGATGGGACTATATGCCCGCCGCCCCTTCGCGATCGCGCCGTACATGGGCGAGAACGCCTTCATCACGTTCAGCGTGGTGAAGGGCATGGGTTTTCCATGGCAGGTGGCCCTCGGTGCGATCTTCATTGCCGGTGTGCTCTTCACGCTGCTGTCGCTGTTGCACATCCGCAGCTGGTTGGCGAATGCGATCCCGAATTCGCTCAAGCACAGCTACGCGGTGGGCATCGGACTGTTCCTGACCTTCATCGGCTTGAACGAGGTCGGCGTGGTAGGGCTCGGAGTGCCTGGCGCGCCGGTCACGCTGGGCAACATCGGCAGCCCCGCCACGCTACTGGCGATCGTGGGCTTCATGGTGACGGCGGTGCTGCTGGTGCGGAAGGTGCCGGGAGCGTTGATCGCCGGCATCCTCGTCACGGCGCTGCTCTCGTTCGTGACGGGCATCACGCCGCTGCCGACACACCTCGTCAGCGCACCGCCGAGCCTTGCGCCCATCTTCGGCCAACTCGACATTGCCGGTGCGCTCACGCTGAAGGCGCTGCCGGTGGTGATGATCATCTTCGTGATGGCGTTCGTGGACACGATCGGCACGCTGCTCGGGCTCTCCGCGCGAGCCGGACTGCTCGATGCGCACGGGAATCTCCCGGACATCGAGAAGCCGATGCTGGCCGACGCGCTGGCGAACCTCGTGGCGCCGATCGTCGGCACCACCACCAGCGGCGCCTTCGTCGAGTCGGCGGCGGGCATCGAGGAGGGGGGACGCACCGGCTTCACGGCGCTGGTGGTGGCGATGCTGTTCCTGTCGTCGCTGTTCCTGGCGCCGCTCTTCACCGCGATCCCGCCGCATGCGTACGGCATCGCGCTGATCGCCATCGGCAGCCTGATGATCGCGCCCATCACGCAGCTCGACTTCAGCGATCACACGGAGCTGATCCCCGCGTTCCTGACGATCGTGCTGATCAGCTTCACCTACAACATCGGGGTCGGCATGACGGCGGGCCTGCTCGTGTATCCGGTGCTGAAGCTGATCACGGGACGAGTGCGGGAGGTGCCTCCGCCGCTCTGGCTGCTGGCGGGGATGTCACTGGTGTTCTTCCTCGTCTATCCGTACCGCTGACGGGCGCTCCGCTGGTCACGCGGTGGAGGCCTCGCGGACGTTGCGTCGACACGGTGCGTCCCAACGACGCGATGGTGACGGTCCGTGCCCAGGTCGGGCGTCGGCTCGATGCACCTCGATCGGAAGCGCACATGCCTGACGCGGCGCCCCTGGTGCGCGTCGTTGCCCCACCCCGACGGGCCCGAGGCGCCGCCGCGAGGCCTCCCGGCGCGCTGCCCTTCGCACCGGCACGCTCTCGCGTCGGCTCGCGCGCCGCCGGACCACGACGTAGACTCGACCAACCCCGATCAGATAGCTTCTCCCGAGGGGCCTATCGCGACGACTCACTCCTCCGTGATTGAGTTGCCCATGCAGACTGCTCGTTCCTCCCTGTCGCCATCCTTTGCCTGGGGGGCGTGTGCGTCGCGTCCCGCGCATGCCGTGTCATGGACCTGAGAGCCCGGATCGAAAACCCACGGGTGCTGGCCGCCCTGTACGTTGCGCTCGCGGTGATCGCGATGATTCAGGCGCACGTGGTGACGAGTCCGGGTGCAGCCCTGACCTCATACAACAACCTGATCATCTTCCGCCAGTCATTCACGCACTTGCTCCATGGGCAGCCGCTCTACGCGGCATATCCACTCGAATACTGGGATCTGTACAAGTACAGCCCCACGTTCGCGCTCTTCTCCGCACCGCTGTGGGCGCTGCCGCTCGTCGTCGCGCACCTTGCGTGGAACTTGCTCAATGTCGGCTTCGTCCTGTGGGGACTGCAGCGCCTCGCCATCCTCACCACGCGGCAGAAAGCGATAGTCCTGCTCTTCGCGGCGATCGAGATGATGACGTCGTTGCAGAACGAACAAAGCAACGGCCTCGTCGCCGGGCTGCTGATCATGGCGTTCGCCATGAGCGAAGAGCGACGCCCGGTGTGGGCCGCCTTCTTCATCGTGGCGTGCGCGTTCGTGAAGGTGTTCGGGCTCGCCGCCCTCACGCTCCTCGCACTCTATCCGGGGCGAGCGCGGGCGGCACTGGCGGTGGTCGGCTGGTCGGCGCTGTTCTTCGCGGCGCCGTTGCTGGTGACCTCGCCGTCGGAACTGGTGCGGTACTATCAGGAGTGGGGCAGGCTGCTCAGGGCAGACCAGTTCGATCCGAACGCATTCTCCGTGATGAACGTGCTCCGGACGTGGTTTGGGTTGCATGTGAACCAGACCGCGACCCAACTGCTGGGCGCGATGCTGCTCGGCCTGCCCTGCCTGCTCATCCTCAGTCGAAGCACAGCGGAATCGCGACTGCGTGCGCTCGCGTCAGTGATGATCTGGGTCGTGATCTTCAATCACAAGGCCGAATCGCCGACGTTCGTGATCGCAGCGCTCGGGATCGGACTGTGGTACAGCGTGTCGGTGCGCTCGGCACTCGACACCGCGCTCGTCGTGTTCGCATTCGTCTTCACCGTCCTCATCGCCACCGACGTCTTTCCGGGATCCTTGCGGACAGGATTCTTCCGCAGCCACATGGTGAAGGCCATTCCGTGCATCGTGATCTGGGTGTGGATCTGGGTGCAGCAGTGTCGCGACGGTCTCGAGCAGTGGCGAGACGCGCGCACCGCCTGATCGGGCGTCGGAGCGACGGGACGGCGCAGGCTCCGGCTTGATCAGCCCAGCTATGCCACCAGCAGGTGCCGACGGAACCTCGCCGACGGCGGTGCCCATCTAGAACACGGTCGGCTGTCCCGCCACGCCCGTCACCGCCGTCGCCCGTCCACCGCGGAACGGCCCCACCATGCGATAGCGCATGCCGTGGACGAGCAAGGTGTCCACATTCAGCGATGACGCGCTGCGCTGCGCGGACAAAACCGACGCGACGACCGGGAACAGCGACACCAGGATCGCGGTGTGCACGACGCGGCACACCGCACGACCGGACAGCGGGCGATGCACGGCGCTCCGCGTCAGGCGATCAGCACACGCGCGGGACTCGTGCTGCTCACGGAATGCTCGGCGGCATCATCCCCGCATCCATCTCCGCCGTCTCCACCGGCGCGACCTTGCCGAGCTGTTTGTTGAACAACAGCAGCAGCGCCAGCACCACGCCCCACTGCAGCACGATCGTCCCGATGTTCTCGATGCCGAAGGGGTTCATCGAGCCGGGACCGCGCACCTGCCAGAGCCACCAGCACATCAGGCTGATCGCCTCGAGCGGCACGATGATGCGGATCATCCAGTCCCACCAGGCACCGATGCGGATGTTCGAGTAGGGATGGTTGATCTCCTCGGCGCGGAACTTCGCCGGACCCATGCGGATGACGGCGATGGCGAAGAAGAGGCCCGACAGCATCAGCGCCACGCCCCACACCCAGTCCTGGTTGTGCAGCACGTCCAGCGAGAATGCGGAGGGCAGGCCGAGCACCAGACCGAACGTGCCGACCACCCAGACGGCACGTGAACGCGACCATCCCTGATCCAGCAGCACCCGCGTACCGAGTTCCACCATCGAGATCAGCGACGTGAACGCCGCCAGCGCCAGCGCGAGGAAGAAGAACGACATGAAGAGGCGCCCGGCTGGCAGCGTCTCGAACAGCTTCGGAATCCAGATGAACGTCACGCCCTCGTTGCCGGCGCCGAAAATCGTGCGCTGCACGAGGCCGGCGTCCAGCGTGGCACCGCCGGCGATCGCCTTCTGCAGGTCGGGAAAGTCGGTCAGGGCCGCCGGATTGGTAGCGATCGAGCTGACGAGCTGCGGCACCACCGTGAACACGGTGCAGAAGACCATCATGCCGGCGCAGAGCGACACCATGTTGTTCGCCGCCGGCAGCATGAAGGCGTTGAGTGCGGTGTCCTCGTTGGCGCGCATGTACGCGGCGTACGTCAGGATCAGGCCCCAGCCGGCGCCCGTGTCCCACGCGTTCTGCGTCAGCGCCTGCAGCCAGAGCGAGGCATCACCGAGCCGGCTCCACTCCACGCCGTAGAAGTACGACAGTCCCGCACCCGCGCCCGGCAGCATCAGCGCACGGCCGGTCAGCAGGAGGATGATCGCGATCAGGATCGGCATCAGCAGCGTCGTCGTGCGCTCGATGCCACGCACACCCTTCGCCACGATCACGGTCGCGCCGACGATCGCGATCACATGCGGCAGCACCGGTGCCGAGCTGCCGGAGAAGTCGCGCCAGAAGCTCACCGAGTTACCGCCGGTGAGCTCTCCGAATGCCGCAGCCACGAAGTAGCGCAGCGTCCAGCCGGTGACGACCGAGTAGTACGCCATGATCGCCACCGCCACGAACGCGATGAAGGCGCCCATCCAGGCAAAGCGCTTCCCGATGGTCCGGACGAACGCGCCCACCGGACCCAGTCGCGTCTTCCGCCCCATGCCGAATTCGATGAGGATCAGCGGGATCGACCAGGTGAAGAGGCAGATCACCCACGCCACGAGGAACGAGCCGCCGCCGTTGTTGGTTACGATGCGCGGAAAACGCCAGATGTTGCCGGTGCCGACCGCCATGCTCAGCATGGCCAGCATCATGGCCCACCGTGTGGAGAAGCCCTTGGATTCGCTCACGAACGTGCCCGTGGAGGGAGGTGGAGTGGCGTCCGGGCGCAGCACATCCGGGCGCACCGGCCTGCGACGGGACGCCTGTCATCCGGTGACTGAATCGCCCCCCGCGAGGGATCGGGGAGTATGGCGCGGTGCGCCTTGGCGCGCCACAGTGGCGCGTGCCGTCGCCGGGTCAGGTGCACCCGGCCGACGCAGGGCAGGCGATCAGCGCAGCGGCATCAGCTTGCGTTCGAGGTATTGGGCAATCGCAGCGTTGACCCGCTTCTGGTTGGCGTGACGCATGAAGTGATGGGTGTCATCCACGATCGTGATCTCCTCCAGCGAGACGCCCCTGGCCTTGAGCCGCTGCAGCAGGTCCACGGTCTGGCTGTAGCGCACGTTGCGGTCGTCGTCCGCGTGGATGAGCAGGACGGGTGAGCGCCACGTCGTCACGGCACTCACCGGTGACGATTCCCACACCGTCGTCGCAAGTGCCTGCACCTCGGCCGGCGTGCGCTCGTAGCGCCACCCGTTGCCGCCGAACCGCGAGCCCTCGTCGCTGGTCATGTCGTGCACCCCGTGGATGTCCACGCCGGCCGCGAACACGTCGGAGTTGCGGCCGAGCGCGAGCGCCGTGAGATAGCCGCCATAGCTGCCGCCGTAGATCCCGATGCGTGCCGGGTCCACGGTCGGCTGCGCGCGGAGCCACGCACCCGCACCCTGCACGTCCAGGTACTCCGAGGCGCCGGCGGCACCGGCCTTCAGCGGGTACTGGAAGTCGTGGCCGTAGCCGATCCCGAGACGATAGTTGATCGACAACACCACGAAGCCGCGGCTCGCCAGATACTGGTTCATCGCGTAGGCGTTCCAGTAGTAGTCGCCGTAGTGCCAGCCCAGCAGCATCTGTCGCGGCGGGCCGCCATGCACGTACACCACGGCCGCCTTGCGACGCGGACCGCCGGCCGGCGGCTCGAACAGCTGCGCGTGCACGAGCTGCCCATCCGCGGCGGTGTAGGTGACCGGCTTCGGCACGACCAGCTGCGCCATGGGGAAGTCGCCAGGCACCTGCGCCTCACCGAACCACCGGCGCGGTGTGCCGGCCATCGCGCGCGCATCACCGGCGGCGTCCAGCAGGAACGGCACGGGCGCACGCTGCGCTCCCCCGCCGATCGCCACCATGCGACCGCTCCCGAGCGCCACCGGCATCCACTCCACGCCATCGCCTGGGGTGAGCACCTCGGGCGCGGCACGGTCCACCGGCACGCGCACCACGTGGCGCCGGTCGATGTCGCCCGGTGTGGCACCGAGGTTCCCCGCGTAGAGCAGGAAGCGCCCGTCGGCCGACAGCGAGATGTGCTCGGCCATGTGCGCGCCCGGCGTGAGCAGCAGCGGCGCACCGCTCTCGTCGGCACGCATCGAGTAGAGATGCGGCCACCCGTCGTGATACGACAGGAATGCGATCCGATTGCCCGCCACCCATCGCAGATTCACGCCACCATCGGTGCCCGGCACGCCGGCACGTACGGTGGTGTCACTGGTCCAGCGCTGCGTGGCCACCCCACTCGTCGCGTCGGCGATCCAGAGGCTCCAGGGTGCAGCCCGGCGCTCGAGATCGCGCGCAGGTGGACCACCCGCACCCGGCCGGCGCGCGAACACGAGCTTCGCGCCATCCGGCGACCAGCGGGGTGACCAGTCCCGGTTCGTGCTCGGCGACACATAAAGGATTGGCGAGCGCTCGTCATTGTAGATCGCGATGAAGGCGTGGTCCCCACGCGACGAGACGAACGCGATGCGCGACCCGTCGGGCGAGAACTGCGCATCGCTCGCATTCCCCCGCTGCTCGAACAGCTTCCGTGCCGGCACCGAGCCATCGATCGGCACCTGCCACAGCTGACGCGAGCGCTCGAACACCACCACGTCACCACGCGGCGAGATGACGGGACCACTCCCATCGCCGAGCGAGACCGGCGTGCCACCGGCGAACGGCACGGACCAGACGCCGGTCTTCGCCGGCAGCGGCATCGACGTCGGGTTCACCGGGAGATCGTCGTCCCAGTTCGATCCGAAGTCGCCACCGCGCACGTACACCACGTGACTGCCATCCTTCGACAGCTGGACGGCGCTCAGTTGCTGCCCGTCGTCACTGTCGTACGAGGTGAGGCGACGCGGCGTGAATGATGGACCTTCCGCCACCCAGATGTTGCGCCGTCCTCGTTCATTCAGCGCCCACGCGACGCGCTCGCCGGTGGCCGACGCCGTCAGTTCATTGGCGTACGGTGCGCTCATCACCTGCTCGAGCGTGAATCCGGCGGTGGCCTGCGCGCGGCGCTGGGCGTGCAGTGTCGGGGTCAACAGCAGCACCCCCGGCAGCAGGGTGAGGATCCGGGTGTGTCGCATGGCGAGGCGTGTGGGCTGGAAGGGCGCGGGTCGCACGGTACCCTCGGATCTTAACCGCCATGCCCGGTCGCGTTGCGCTCAGGCCGTCCATCATGAACCACCGCCGGGCGTGATCGAGGGCTGAGGCGCTCACGAGGGCCTCACCGCCGCGGTGTGTCAGCCGAGCTTTTCGATGAAGTCCACGTCCGCAAGATCCTGAGGACGCCCAGTCGCGCGCTTGTTCCGCAGCAGCGTCTCGCGATCGACGAACCACACCGGGATCCCGTCGATCTCACCTGCGACCTTGGTTGCCCACGCCTCATCGAACGTGACGGCGTACAGGCGAGTCAGCAGATCTACACGGTGTGGCGCACGGCCCAGCTGGATCATGCGATCGTCTGCCGCGAAATCGGCAGGCTCGACGCCGAGCGACGCGAACCCGAATTCGTGCAGGGCCTGCACGATGCGCGCTCCATTGTGAGTCGACGGGCGAACGAAGCAGTCGATGGCCTCGGTGAAGCGCGGGTGCCCACAGAAAGCGACCGCGTGGCCTCCGACGACAAGAAATTCAACTCCGTTCGAGCGGAACAATCCGAGCAACTCGCGCAAATCGCTGTGCAGTCTCTCCACGGGCCTCCCGGTACCACGCGATCAGATCGAGTGCGCGATCGAGTCGCTGCTGCGGTGTCATCGCCCGTAGCTCAGCGCGATCGGCCGCCTCGGCATCGGCAGGCGAATCGAAGATTCGAAGAATGCGCTCCATCTCGAAATCCAATGGCCTGTCATCGAAGTACGATGAACAGTCGCCAGTCCGGAGCATCCCGGCGGCCAACGTTGGGCATTCTTGCGATATCGCCGGCATTGTTCGAGGTCACTCGCCCCGGGGCAGCACGCGTGATGAAGAAGGTTGCCACCCGCCCCGCGCTCAACGCTGGCGTTCGAGCACGAAAAACACCCCGTCAGACACGCCATAGGCCCGGCTGGCCGTCAACCAGTAGAGCGTCGCGCCGGCTTCGCTCCACTGCTCGCGACGGCACGACACCTCCGTCACCGTCACTGTCCCGCCTCGTGCGAAGCCGAGTGCGCCCGGCGCCAGTCGAAAGCCCGTGTCGAGCAAGCTGTCGGCGCTGACGGTGCGCGTGAGGTAGTCCGGTGAGGCACAGCTCACCGAGCCGAGTCGTGCCACCGAGTCGGTGTATTGCGCCTCACGCCCGATCCACGCCGCCCGGTCGGCGGCGCTCAGCGCACTGACACCGGGCGCCGAGTCACCAACGATGCGCCACCAGCCGCGCGCGTTGCCGAATGCCGCAGCGCCATCGGCGGCCGCAGGCAGCCCGCGCACTGGTGCAGTGGTGAGAGTGACTCGCGCCGCGGCAGCTGTTGTGGAGTCAGCACGCGGCGCGTCCGTGCCGCGACCGCAGGCTGCCAGCAGCGGAAGAAACGGGACGAGCAGGTGAGCAGCGCGCACGACGACTCCGGAGTGTGGCACGCCGCGACCATGGTTCGGCCGCGGCGCTCTGTCACATGATGACGATGCCCTGCTCAGACCTTGCGGCGGCGACGGCCGGCGACCGCGAGGCCAAGCAGGCCGGTGCCCATCAGCGCGTAGGTGGACGGCTCCGGCACGACTTCGATGAAGCCGCGAATCTCGCCGCCGGGGAACGCGGTCGAATGAATGTTCAGGTAGCTGCGACCACTGTTCATGCCATTGAGCAGCGCCACGCTCGCCGACGTGGCCGTGCCGCCATTTGCCGTGATGAACCCCGCGCTGTACGAGCTGGCCAGATCCAGGTCGAGAATGACCGTGAACACGCCACTGGTGACACCGAGTGGGAAGCCGACGAACGACGGCGTCGTCGTCGCCACGCCGACTGTGCCAGCACGCGGGGTGGCCGTGCAGCAGTGGATGTGCGCCATCGTGGTGGTGCCGGTCAGGCCGGTGAAGCTTCCGGTCATCGTCAGGATGCGGCCGGTCAGTGTCCACGTCGCACTGCCGGTACCAGGGGATGCATTCGGCGGCGACTCCGCCGGCCCGCTGAGCTGGGCAGCCCACTGCTGGGCCCCGGCGACCCCGCTGGTGAAGGCGAGGGCGGCGGCAAGGCCGAGCCCCCGGGTCAAGCGTCCGATCGTGATCATGCCGTGCTCCTGCGTGGGTGTCGTGGCCAGGCACGGGCAATGGCGCCCGATCTGTGGCTGGACTGTGAGACGGAAGTGCTCACGAAACTATTCCCCGACGCGTGACGTCGCTGGTGCTCGATCGTCAGTGGGCCCGGAATGCCATCCGAAGTCCCACAAACAGTTGGCGCTGAAACGCCGCCGTCCAGCCGACGGGACGTGCATCCAGCAGGTTCGTCGCGCCAACCGACAGCTCGAGCGAACGTGGCAACCCCATCCGGAGCTGGGCATCCACCGAGAGAAATCCCTGCTGCGTGATGGTGCCGCGCGGAGCCTGACCCGTATACCTCGTGGACAGATCGGCCGTGACGCCGCGCCCCGCGTCCCATTGCCGTGCGATGGCGGCGCGCATGGTATGCCGGGCGCGGCCATCGAGCGTGGCGCCGGTGCGCAGGTCGCGGGCTCGCAGGAAGTCGTACCCCAGTGACAGCTCGGCGCGCGCCATCACCTGCCGCAGGCCGAGCTCGATGCCTTCGGTGCGGGCGCGCTCGACGTTGATGTTCCGGAACACCAGCAGCCCCGCCGCATTGGTGCCGGTGTTCGTCGTGGCGATGAGGTTGTCGAGCGCATTGCGGTACCCCTCCACGTCGATCGCGAGCCCCGCGCGCGGCGCCCACGTGCCGCCGGCACTGGTGCTCCACGACGACTCTGGCCGGAGGGTCTCGTTGCCGACGATCTCGTATCCGGCGGCGGCATTGATGAAGGTGTAGCGCAGCTCCTTGAATGCCGGCGCGCGGAACCCACGAGCCACGTTCGCCTTGACGCGCAGCACCGGGCTCACCTGCCACACCGCGCCGGTGCTCGGCGACACCGCCGTGCCCCAGAGCCGGCTCGACGACGTGCGTGCACCGACCGTGAGCAGCACGCTCCGTATCGACCACGCGTCGCGCACGAACAGTTCGGTGACGCGATCGTTCACGCTGTCGCCGGTGATCTTGGTCGGCGAGACGATGCCGCGCGCGGAGAACTGCACGCCCGCATCCATCGCGTGGCCGCCCGCGGTCCGCGTATAGGCCAGCAGCGCCCGCAGCAATCGCTCACGCTGCTCGAGCGAATCGGCCGACCCGGCCACGGGCAGCGCACCCAGCGCCTCGCGGAACTGGTAGCCGTAGCGTTGGCCGAACAGGCGCGCGCGCAGCGTGCCGCCCATGGTCTTCGCTTGCGCCTCGACGAAGCCCTGCAGCGCATGGTTGTCGATGAAGCCGTTGAAGCCCGCCCCCACCGGCCAGCGCTGGCGCTGCCGTGACAGCGTGACGTCGGTGCGCAGCGAGACGCGATCGGTCAGGTGGATGCGCGTGTCGCCGCGGAAGTCGACCACACGATCGAGCGTGGTGCTGCTGGCATTGATGGCCGTGACACGGTCGGTCTGTCGCCACCCGCCACTGAGCCGTACGCCGACGGGCCCGTAGGTATCGCTCAGTTCCACGCTCGATTCCCGCCGCCCGAGTTCCGCCGTACGCGTGAGCAGCTCGGCCCGCAACGTCTGCGTCGGTGCGGCGGTGACGAGATTGATCACCCCGCCCAGCGCCTCGCTCCCGTACTCCACACTCGACGGGCCCTTCACCACTTCGATGCGCTCGGCAGCCAGCGTCGACAGCCGCCCGATGTCGCGATTCTCGGTCATCGCGCCGGCGACCGGCTCGCCGTCGATGAGCACGAGCACGCGTGACTGATCCAGACCGCGAATGGCGATCGAGGTCTGCGCGGGTGGTGACGCGATCTCCTGCAGACCCGGCATCCGCCGCAGCAGCTGATTGGCGGACGCCGCGCCGGCTGCTGCGATGTCGTCCCGCCCGAGCACCAGCACGCTCGCCGGCGTGTCGCCGACGCGGATCTCGCGCTGGCCCACCGTCGTCACGACGCGATCGAGCATGGCCGGCAGCGGGTCCATCACGATCACCGGGGCAGCACTCGTCGTCACGAAACGCCGTTCACGAAATCCGAGTGCGCGCACATGCAGCGTGTCACCCGCACCGATCGGCAGACGAAACTCCCCGCGTTCGTCGGTGCGCGACCGGGCGCCGGTGCGCAGCATCGTCACCTCGGCGCCGACCACCACCGTGGCGGCGTCGCCGCGACCCCGCACCGTGCCGCGCACCAGCGGGACCTGGGCCTCGAGCACGCCGGCATGGACGAACATGACCGCAGCGGCGACGAGCCGTAGCCCGCGCCGCCGCCGGTCACGCCAGCATCGGCGGTTCATCGAATTCGCGCGTACCGGATCGTCGGGAAGCCGCCCGCCCCTGAGGTGCCGTAATAGCCGATGACCTGCAGCTTGTAGGTCTTCGTGCCGTTGCGGATCAGGTAGGTGTTGAAGGTCGGCGACAGGCGCTGGTCACCGTTGATGTCGTAGCGGAACGGCCCGTTGAGATCCTCGATCGAACTCGGGATCGGTCCCGTCAGCACCGACAGATACGACGCATAGGACGGGGCATCGCTGGCGGAGGTGGTGGCCGCAAAGCCCGGCGTCGCCGCACCCGGATAGGTGCCGACGCTGCAGGCGGTGTTGAGCGTGATCTCGTACGTCGCCGGCACGACCTGCACGTCCCAGTTGCAGAGGGCCGGCGTGACGGACTGCCCGGTGGTGAGGTTGATGGCGATGGGTGAGCTGCCGGGCAGGATCGAGAAGGTCCGAGGCGCACCGAGCGCGGTGCCAGCCTGGGTGCGTGACTCGAACGTCACCGAGGTGAGGGCGCGCCCGGTGAAGGCGATGGCCGTCACACGCATCAGCACGAAGCCGCCCGTGGCCGTGCGCACCTTCCAGTATGCCGCCGCATTGGCCGTCGGTACGCCGGCGCCGAGGTTCAGGAATGCATTGGCATTCGGGATCAGCCGATCGGCCGCGAACAGCGAGTCGGCGGGAATCCGCAGGTCGCGCACCGAGTCGAATGCCGCGAGCGTGTTCACGTTGGTGAACGCCAGCACCTGCGCGTTCGTCGCCGTGCGGTTGTTCTGGAGGTTGTATCCCGTCACGCCACCGCTGCCGGTCACGCCGCCGTTCACGCGCACCTCGTAGCGACGGAGCGCCACGTCCCATTGGGACGTGCGGGGCACCAACGCGCGCTGGTCGAAGCTGAAGTAGACGAGTGTGTCGAGCGAGCTGGCATTGAGCGGGCCAGCGGTCACCACCTGATTCAATGCCAGCGCGCCGCCGGTATCGGTGCCGGTGGGGGCCTCCGATGCGCCGCAGCCGGCGAGCAGGAGGAGCGAGGACGCACAGAGCAGGGCAGAGCGGGACAGCGAAGGCGAGGACATCGGATCCATCGTGGGAGACAGGGACAGGGATTCGCGACACGGGTATGACAGTGCGCGGAATGCTGCCGGCTGCCGGGGGCGCCTTCAAGTCGGGAAGAGTACGGATGGGTGCGGGCTCCCTGCGCGGTTCCGGGCGCTCCGCCCCAATCATGCACGAGCTCGCTCAGTCCGTTTGGGGGGTCCCTCTGGATTGCGCGGAGAATTGTGCTATACTCCCGTCATGCCGCCGAATTCGGAGGCGTTCTTCGTCAGGGATCTGACGAGTCGGATGTGGTGAGTATCTGTCGGGAACAGGCGTAAAGGCCATGCTCCGGGTTGAAAGCCGCACAAACTTCAGGAGTATTGCAATGCGTATGTCAGGCACAGTCAAGTGGTTCAACGACGCGAAGGGTTTCGGTTTCATCACGCCGTCCGATGGCCAGAAGGATTGCTTCGTCCATCATTCCGCGATCCAGGGCAACGGATTCAAGACGCTGGCCGAAGGTGAGTCTGTCGATTTCGACATGGTTCAGGGCCAGAAGGGACCGGCCGCCGAGAACGTGACCCGCGCGGGCCACTAAGCTGCACCACGCACGACCGGGGGGCGTCGCCATCAGGCGGCGCCCCCTTTGTGCATCCGGCGCCTTGCTCGCCGGGCGGGTGATCCGCCATCGCCCCGCGCGTTGGCTTTACAGTGGTGGCGCCGCACCGCACTTTCACGCCGCCCGCCCCGTGCTGCCATGGCAGCCGATCGTCTCCACGCTGCTGCTCGCATGACTGCATCTCCGACCGGCACTGTGGCGCTCGCCGAGCCGGAACATTCAGCCGATCGACCGTCAGGCACCCCGCTGCTGTCGGGCTTCACGGTAATCCGCAATGCCGTGCTGATGGGCTATCCGGTCGTCGAGGCGATCCGGTCGATTCTGCCCATCGTCGACGAGTACATCGTGGCCGTCGGCGCCGGCGATGATACGACACGTGACCTCGTCGCCACGATCGACAGCCCGAAGCTGCGCATCGTCGACACGGTGTGGGACCGCTCGCGCACCCAGGGTGGTCAGATGCTCGCCGACAAGACGAACGAGGCACTCGCGATGTGCCGCGGCACCTGGTGCTTTTACCTCCAGGCCGACGAGGTCGTGCACGAGCGCGACCTTCCGATCATCCGCGCCACCTGTGAACGGCTCGCGGCCGACGCGCGCGTCGAGGCGCTGTTGTTCGCCTACATGCACTTCTACGGCTCGTTCGACGTGGTCGCGACGGGTCACAACTGGTACCGCAACGAAGTGCGCATCGTGCGGAACCACAGTGGCGCGCGCAGCGTCGGCGACGCCCAGAGCTTCATGATCGGGGACCGCAAGCCGCAGGTGCGGCGCAGCGGTGGCACCATCCATCACTACGGCTGGGTAAAGCCGCCCGAACGCATGGCCGTGAAGAAGGCGCGCATCGCCTTCTGGTACTCCGGCACTCCCGAGGACGCGGCGCCTGCGCCGCATCGCTACCGACAGCTCTACGGCTTGCAGCACTTTTCCGGCACGCACCCGGCCACGATGCAGGCGCTGGTCGCCGCGCAGGACTGGACGTTCGAGCCAGCTTTCACGCCGGCCGACTGGACGCCGAAGGACTGGAAGAACCTGCTCAGCCGCGGCGCCGAGCTCCTCACCGGTCGCCGCTGGGGCGAGCGCAAGAAGTACCGGCTGCTGCGCGGCTGAACTCAGGGTCGGCGTTCGGGGCCACCACGCTCTGCACCGCGACGCGCATCACGCGGCGGCAGTGGGGGCACGGCCTTTCGGACGTCGTTGGTCTGGTCGTCGAGGACCTTCCGCGCGCGATCGCGCTGCGAGTCGTCCATCAGCGCCAGTGCCGCCGTCACCTGGGTCTGGCGCTGGGCCATGAGCAGGTCGCCGATCTCCATCATCGCCCGCATCTGATCGCCGAGCAGCACCATCTCCTCCTGCGTCGGCGGGACACCGTTCGCGCCGTTGCCCTGGCCGGTCAGCGCCGCGGGCGGGCGGTAGTTGCGACGCACGGAGTCGTAACGGACGAGCAGCGACGCGTTCTGCTCATACAGCTGCGCGCGCATCGTGGTGAGCTGTGCCACCTGTGGCTCGCTCAGCTTCAGCTTCCTCGTATCCTGCAGCAGCGCCTCGGCGGCGTTGAACTTCTCGAGCTCCTTCGCCGTCGCGAACTTCGGCAGCACATTGCGCTGGAATCCGGCGCCGGCACCGGGACCGCCGCCCATGCCGCGACCCATGCCCATGCCCTGAGCAAACAGCGGCAGCGGGAGCAGTGACAGCAGCAGCAGGGCGGAACGGAATCGCATGGGCAGGAGCTCCGTGGCAGGATGATGGCGCAGCAGCTCAGCGTCGCGCCCCGGAGAAGCTTAGCAGGTACCGCGACCGCGACGTGGACCGCTCAGTGCTCGCGCTGGCTCCGGGGCCGCGCTTTCGGTGCCGACCGCGCCGTGCGCGCTGACCGCTGGCCGTGCCGCGCGGCAGGAACGACCTTCTGCCGCGAGGCCGCCGCGACCGGGGTGCGCGGACGCGCCGGTCGGCGCACGGTCGTGGCACGGAGCGATGCGCCACTCCGGGCCGCGGCGACACCCATCTCCTCGTAGCCACGCAGCATCATCGTCGCGAGGGTGGGGTCCTGCGCGTAGATGTCGTCGAGGAACGTGACGGAGCCGTCCTCGTTCGCCACCGCGGTCGCGTACATCAGGTGCACCGGAATCGGCTGTGGCAGGTCCACGCGCACCTCGGCGGTGCCATTCATCGCGGCTTCGATGCGCGTCGAATCCCAGCCAGCCATGTTGCGCAGCAGCAGGCGCGCCAGGGCATCGGGTTGCGAGAGTCGCACGCACCCGTGACTCATGTCGCGACGGTCGGCTGCGAACGCATGCTGCACCGGCGAGTCGTGCATGTACACGTCGTACTCGTTCGGGAAGATGAACTTGACCCGCCCAAGCGAATTCGTACCGCCCGGAAGCTGCCGGATCCACGCCTTGTTCGCCGCCAGCGCGTTGACCGCCGCAGCGTCCATCGGCAGCACCTTGCCGCGCGGAGAGAGGATCTGATAGTTGTTGAGCGAGAGCAGGTACGGATCGCGCCTGCCGATCGGGATCAGTTCCGACTTCACGATGCTCGGCGGCACGTTCCAGTTCGGGGCGAAGATGATGTAGCGCATCGAGTCGCTGAACACCGGCGTGTGCGTGCTGCGCGCGTCGCCGACGACGACGCCCATGCTGATCAGGTCCTCGCCGCGGCGTCCTTCGCCCGTGGGCATGTACATCCGGTACTCCGGGATGTTCACGACGATCGTCGGCGACGCAAAGTGGTCGGGCAGCCAGCGCCAGCGTTCCATGGCGAGCGTGATGCGCGTGATCAGCGGCACCAGCGTCCGGTCGGTGCGCGCGCGCTCGCGGTAGCCCGCCAGCGCAGTCTTCAGCAGGCGGTACTGCTGAAATGTCGGCTCATGCTCATCGAGCAGGTCGCCCGGGCGCATCGACTGCGTCAGCAGCTGGAGTTCCAGCGCATAGTCCACGGAATCCGCCTCGAAGCGAAGTCGCGGGTGCACCTCGGACACCGGCACGCGTCCGGTCCGCAGGGCCCGCAGGACGCGCAGCGAGGCAGTACTCAGCAGTGACTCGAACTCCATGCGAGACGCCTCGGACAGGCGCCCCGAGTCGCGGAGCGCCAGCAGTCGGTCCGCGTCGTAGTCGCGTGGATCGAGGCCGCGTGACTCCAGGTCGCCGAGTGCGTCGACCATCGCCCGGCCGCTCAGCGTCACCACACCGCTGTGCGACCAGAGCGGCGCCCAGTTCCGTGGCACGTACACCCGTTCGAGCTCGTCGGCGACGTCGGCCGGGGCAGTCCACCCGTCCGGCATCGGCACCACGGGGCGTCGCGCGGGAGCCGGCGTCGTGACGGGCTCGCGCCGCTTGAGCGCCGGCACCTGCGCCGCCAGGGTGGTCGAGGTGCCCAGCGTCAGGGCCAGGATGAGTGCACCGGTGTGCGCGATCCTCGCGACGACTGCCGTATTCGACTGAAGAGTCATGTGATCGCCAACTCCCGCTTCGCCGCACCGGAAGGATCAGGGAACCGCGACGTCATCGTCGCCATCTCCCGCCCTCGATGAACCCTGCCCGAAGCCAGAATTCCCGGACTGCAGCAACCACAAAGATAGGGATGAATGGTAGAGTTCGCTAGTGGTGTACGCCCTCATGTACCGACGTTGCAAGAAGAACGCCTGCTTACACGCTGACTGTTGGCATCATGTAATAAACGTCGTGATCGATCGTTACGCTGTCCCCCGCTGCGGCAGCGCAAACAGATGTGTGCCACGCCACATCGCATCGCGACCGATCACGGCCGCAGCACATCGCCGGCCTGTGCCGCGATCACGAGTTTCTGCGCATCGACATCGAGCAGGAAGCCACTCCGCACGGCGTGCGCTGCCGCAACTCTGACCGCGCGTACGTAGCCGTCGTGATCGCCATACCGCTCCGCCAGCGACAGGCGCGCGTCGCCGCGCGCGAGGCGCTCGGCGCGCGTCCGGGCGAAGGGGACGAACCCGGCCGCGAAGCTGCACAGTTGACCCTCCCGGAATCCGCCCGCGCTCGGATTCCACCCGAGATACGTGCCGAGCGGTGCCGCCAGCATGACGATCGGCACACCACCCTTCTCATTGCCATCGGCGTCGACGGTCGGCGCGAACATGGGAAGGACGCGACGGATCTGCGGCGGCACGATCGATGGCACGCCCGAGCCGTCGACGCGGTCGAAGCCCGGACCGTACTCGTAGTCGACCAGGGGATTGATCAGGCCTGATGGCAGTGCTGCGGGCAGCCCGGGCAAGGCCGGGTAGCCGAGGGCGTCCCGGGTGGCGCGCGCCAGTGTGCCGTCGGCGAGTTGTGGCCAGCGGCTGGCGGGCGGAGCGGTGTTGCGCATCACCCACGCGCGCAGGTGCATGCGGAGCGCGTTGACGGTCTCGGTGTGCGGCAACGGATTCGGTGGGAGCACGGGCAGGCCGGTGCCGACCCCCGGACACTGTCGCGGCGCGACCGCCGCCACCGTAAATGCGCCGCCGCCGCCACCATGCCCGGTGGAGGCGAGGTAGTAGCGGCGCACGTTGGCGGGCAGCGGGATGTCGATGTCGCCGCTGGTGCCGACCCACTCCGTCGAGAGTCGCAAATCCCACACTTCGGCGGAGCCGAAATGCTCGAAGATCTTCGGGCAGGTGCTGGTGCGCGTGCATCGATCGAGGATGCCGCTTGGCGGAAGTCCTCGTGCCGTGTCAGGCCAGAACGCCCACCACTGCGGTCCTTCACTTCCTGCTTCGTACAGCGCGGACGTGCCATCCGGCGTGGCGAAACGGGTGTTGAGCGAGATGCGTCGGCCGGCAATGATCGGCCAGGCTCCATCGTAGAGTTGCTGACCGTCCAGTCGCTGGTTGAATCCAAGCTGCAGGAAGGCGCGCAGGAAGTTGCCCGACTGCGACACGCCGCGCGCCACCATCCATCGCACCGAGCCGGCCAGTGGATTGGGCGTGCCGGCGTCGTCGGCCGCGCGTGTCCGGAAGAAGGTCGCCACGTCCCGGAACGCCGCGAAGCCGATGCCGAGCACGAAGGGATCCTGGGCGGTGAACTCGACTTGATACAGCAGTGCCCGATCGAAGCCGTGACGCAGGCAGACCTGCGTGGAATCGGCGGTGCCGGGGAACGGCTGCTGCGTCGTGCATCTGGCCCACGCCCAGTCTGACGGGGCGACGGTGTCGACGGTCCCCACCTGTCCGTCGATGGACTCCGAGGTGCGGGTGGTGAGGACGGCCTCGCGGGTGTCGAGCGTTCGCGGCGTATACGGCAGCGGATTCGCGAAGACCATCAGCGGCTGCGACGCCGGGCCGGTCGCGTTCATGATGCGGCCGAGCACAGGGCCGGTGATCGGCGTGCCGTCGTCGTGTCGCGCTCGTGGCACCGTGGCGTACTCGACGCCCAGCCGTGGCGCGGTGGTGCCTGCCTGGTCGCCCTGCCATCCACTGCTGATCCCGATATCGCCGAGTGTGCGTTCCGGGATGCCGAGCGTGATGCGACCACCGCGGTTTGGCACGTCGTGCCAGAGCAGGCCGCTCACCCTGGCCGGATCCCGGGGCCGCACGATCAGGAAGGTGGCGGCGTACTCCACGCGTCCGCGCGCGTTGCGCGGTGCCTTGTCGAGATCGGTGATGATGGCGTTGCTCCGATCGGCGGGATCGAGTTCACCGAATGCCATGCCCGAGATCGTCTCGTACTGTCCAGCTCGCCCAAAGCTGGCTCCGCCAAAGGCCGGCGAGACCGTGGAATCGATGCGAATTCTGGTGACCTGCGCCGCTAGAGATGACGGCTGTGTCAGGCATGACCCGACGAGCAGGGTCGCGCAGACCCCTCCGGCCCCTCTGACTGCGTGCAATCTCGTGCGAATTGTCACGGCGGATCGCTCGGTTGTGTCACGAAATGATTGACAGGTCAGTGCACGAGGTTAACCTAGCGCGCCATGGGTAACGGCCTGCACATGGAAACGAGCGTAACAGGACCGCATCGGTAGCGGCTGGGATGCGATCCACGGCGACGAAGTTGCCCACGGACGCGAGGGATGCAGCACTGGCAGTACGCACCGCGCGAGGCAGCCGGGAGGCTGCGTGACGCGCCGTGTCGGCTCCCATCACCTGGTACACGGAATGACCATGAAACGATTGTTCGCCGCCGTGATCGGCAGTTGTCTTCTCGCGACACAGGCGCTCGCACAGCAGAAGACGGTGACCGGCACGGTGGTGCGCGAGGACGGCATCCCGCTCGGCGGCGTTGCCGTGAGCGTGCGCGGCGCATCGACAGCCACCACGACCAATGGTGGCGGCGAGTTCAGCATTCGTGCCGAGGTGGGGCAGGTGCTGGTCTTCCGTCGCATCGGGTACGCACCCCGGGAGCGGACGGTGGGCGCCGAGAACGCGATCCGCGTGACGCTCGAGAACACGGCCACCGGACTGGACCGTGTGGTAGTCACGGCGCTTGGCCAGACGGCGGTGCAGCGCAGCCTCGGCACGTCGCAGCAAACGGTGATGGGCACCGATGTGGCACAGACCGGCCGCGAGAATTTCGTGAACGCGCTGCAGGGCCGCGTCGCCGGCGTCGAGGTCACGAGCACCTCGGGTGTGCCGGGCGCGTCGTCCTCCATCACCATCCGTGGCGTCAGTTCGATCAGCAGCAGCAACCAGCCGCTGATGGTGATCGACGGGCTGCCGATGGACAACAAGACGCTGAACACGAACGTCCTCGCCTCGGATGCGCCGGGCTCGGTGACGGCGTTCAACAATCGCGGACTCGACTTCACCAACCGCGCGGCCGACATCGATCCGGAGAACATCGAGAGCATGGTGGTGCTGAAGGGCCCCGAAGCCTCGGCGCTGTACGGCATCGACGCGGCCAACGGTGCGATCGTGATCACGACCAAGCGTGGCCGTGCCGGCACGGGTGGCCTGGAATACAGCAACCGGTTCCGCGTGGACAACATCCGCGCCCGGCCGTCGCTGCAGCGCACGTATGGCCCGACGACGATCTCGGGGGCGACGCTGGGCGCATTCTCGTACTTCGGCGCGCCCTACGCCGGCGGCACCACCTTCTACGACAACGTCGACGGGTTCTTCCAGCCGGCGCTCACCCAGCACCACAACCTCGCATTCAGCGGGGCCTCGGCTGACAGTCGGCTGAACTACCGCATAGCGGTGAGTGGCGACAACCAGGCGAGCGTCGTGCCCGGTGCGGATTATCGCCGGCTGAACGTGAGCGGTGCCACGCAGGCGCAGGTCACCAACTGGCTGCGCGCCGACCTGTCGGTGCAGTACTCGCAGGCGGAGAACAACCAGACCTACAAGGGTGACAACGGGCCGCTGATCGGCCTGCTGCTCTGGCCGCAGACCGACAACGCCAGCGACTACCTGACGCCGGCCGGCACGCGCCGCCGCATCACGCAGCTCGCCGCCTCGTCGGAAACGGACAACCCCTACTTCAACGTGGACCGCAACGGCGTCAGCTCCACCAACGGCCGCCTCATCGCGAACCTCGGGCTGGTGCTGACGCCGTTCAGCTGGGGCAACATCCGCACGAACATCGGCTCCGACGGCTACACCAACGAGAACCTGATCCTTCGTCACCCGGAAAGCGTCTACGGCAACACCTACAACGGCGTGCTGGACCTCGCCACCGATGTGGTGCGCAACCTGAACGTGCAGACGCTGCTGAACATCAACAGCCGCGCCATCACCAAGCGGTTCTCGGTGAGCGGGCTGCTCGGCAACGCGATCTCCGACCTCCGCTCGCAGACGAATGCCCTCAAGGGGCAGGATTTCCTCGACCCGAATTTCGTGTCGGTCAACAACACGAACCTGCGCACCAATCGCACGACGCTGTCGCAGCGCCGGCTGGTGAGCTTCTTCGGGCAGGCGACCCTCGGCTATCGCGATTACCTGTTCGTCAACCTCACTGGCCGCAACGACTGGACGTCGACGATCCCGACCGAGCGCAATTCGTTCTTCTATCCGTCGATCTCGAGCAGCTTCATCTTCTCCGACGCCTTCCCGGCGATCGGACGCGTGATGACGGGCAAGCTGCGCGCCGCGTACGCCGAGGTGGGGCGTGACGCGCGGCCGTACGCCTACCGACCGTCGCTGGAGTACAAGACGACGGCCAACGGCGGCTACGGCTACGGTTTCACCGGCCCGAACCTGGCCCTCAAGCCTGAGTTCGCGCGCTCGTACGAGTTCGGCACGGAACTCGGGTTCCTGCAGGACCGCGTCGGTCTGGACGTGACGGTCTACCGCAAGCAGACGCGCGACCAGATCGTCAACGACATCCGTGGCAGCTACGCGACGGGCTTCATCCTGTTCAACCTGAACGGCGCCGTGACGCGCAACGAGGGACTCGAGGCGACGCTCCGGCTGCGCCCGAAGCTGACGCGCGACTTCTCGTGGGACGTGGTGGCGAACTTCGAGCGGGCGCGCGGTCGTGTGCTGGCACTGCCGAACGCGCTGCCGGAGTCGTACGTCTCCGACACCTGGCTCTTCGGGAACGTGCGCAACGGCACTGCCCCCGGTATGTCGACACGCTCACTGACCGGCCTGTTCTACCTGCGCACCACGTCAGGCCAGCTGCTCATCGACCCGACCACCGGCCTGCCGATCCGCTCCACGAGCTTCATCGACGCCGGCTACGACCGCCAGCCGGACTTCAGCATCGGCCTCACCAACACGTTCCGCTACAAGCGCCTCTCGCTGAACTTCCTGGTCGACATCCGGAAGGGCGGTGACGTGTTCAATGCCACGGAACAGTTCCTGACGGCGCGAGGCCTCAGCAAGCGCACGCTCGACCGCGACACGCCGCGTGTGATCGCCGGCGTGCTGCGTGATGGCAAGGAGAACAGCACGACACCGACCGCGAACAACATCGTCGTGCTGCCCTCTTCGCAGACCGCCTACTACAGCGGCATCAGCGAGGAGTTGTTCATCGAGAAGGACATCAACTGGGTCCGCCTCCGCGACGTGACGCTGCGCTACCTGCTGCCAGGCAAGTTCCTGCTGGCGCGCAATGCGAGTGTCTTCGTCACCGGCACAGACCTGTTCCTGCTCACGAACTACACCGGCCTCGATCCGATCGTGAACGGCAACACCGCCGCCGTCGGGGGCTCGGGTGCCGCCGGCATCGATTACGGCAACTTCCCCATGCCGCGCGGCTTCGCGTTCGGCCTTTCGGTGAGGTACTAGGCCATGCCGACCACACTTCCGGCCGCGCCATCATCCGCGGCGCATGACACCCTGATGCCCTCCCGCCGCCTGATGCTCCGCACACGCCGCGCACTCGTCGCCAGCCTCGTCGTCCTGACGGCGGGCTGCAAGGATTTCCTGGACGTCAACGAAAACCCGAACGGCCCGCAGACGGTGTCGGCCAACCTGTACCTGTCACCGATGCTGCACTGGATGGCGACGTCGCCGCAGATCGACGCGCGCTTCGTCGGTCGCTACACGCAGCAGTGGACGTTGCCCGGCACGGCGCTCAGCACCTGGGACCGGATGGGCTACGATCCGTCCAGCGACAACGGTGGGCAGCAGTGGCGTGACGTCTACTGGAACCTGGGCCAGAACCTGGTGGACATGAATACCAAGGCCGAGGCGGAACAGCGCTGGGACCTGCTCGGCGTGGGACAGATCCTGAAGGCGTGGGGATTTCAGGTGACGACCGACCTGCACGGCGAGATCATCGTCAAGGAAGCCATCGACCAGTCCAAGTTCAGCTTCAACTACGACACACAGGAGTTCGCGTACACCGAAGTGCAGCGGCTGCTGACGGAGGCCATCAAGAACCTCCAGCGCACCGACGGCGCCGTGGACCAGACGTATCTGGCGCGCACCGACAAGCTGTACAACGGTGATCGCGCCAAGTGGATCAAGCTCGCCTACGGCATGCTGGCGATGAACCTGAACCACTACTCCAACAAGGCTGCGTACAAGCCGGACAGCGTGATCAAGCTGGTGGACCTTTCGTTCGCGAGCAACGCGGACGATGCGCTCTGGGCCTACCCGGCGACGCAGAACGACGACATCAACTATTTCGGCCGCACGCGCGCCAACATGCAGGGCTACCGGCCGACGCAGTTCGTCGTGAACCTGCTCAACGGCACGTCGCTTGGCGGCGGCGTGGACCCGCGCCTGAGCCGCATGATTGCGCCAGCCCCGGACGGTGTGTTCCGCGGGCTGGACATCAACGTCGTCGGCACCGGCGCGCTCACGACGACGCAGCAGCCGAACAACTTCTACGGCTACGCGGGCGTCGGTGGCCTGCAACTGCCGGGACGGTTCCTGTTCGACGACAAGGCGAAGATGCCGATCGCGACCTACGCGCAACTGCAGTTCGTGAAGGCCGAGGCGGCGTACAGGAAGGGCGACCTGGCGACCGCACTCGTCGCCTATCGCAACGGCATTTCGTCGCACGTGGATTTCGTCAACGCGCGCAACCTCGACAACAATCAGTCGCCAACGCAGATCACTGCGGCGGAGAAGGCGGCGTTGCTGGCCAACACCGCGATCGTGCCGGCCGCACCGGCCGGCCTCACGCTTACCCGCATCATGTCGCAGAAGTACATCGCGCTCTGGGGCTGGGGCCACAACGAGCTCTGGATGGACATGCGCCGCTACAACTACACCGGCCTGGACCCCGTCACCGGTGCGCAGATCTATCCCGGCTTCGCACCGCCGACCAACCTCTACCCGGACAACGGCGCGAAGGTGGTGCAGCGCATCCGCCCGCGGTTCAACTCCGAGTACGTCTGGAACCGCCCGGGCCTGGATGCCATCGGCGGCCTCGCCCTCGACTACCACACGAAGCCGCTCTGGATCACCACACCGTGACCACGATGACTCACTTCAAATCGATTGCACTGCTGCTCGGCGCCCTGGTCCTCGGCGCCTGCGAAAAGAACGGCGTGCAGGAACTGACGGCCACGCAGCCGCAGGCGCGCATCCGGTTCTTCAACTTCGGCGTGAATGCGCCGTCGGTGAACTTCTACGCCAACGCGCAGAAGATGACCGCCATCAACTCGGCCACGGGAACGGAGTCCACCCTCGGTGTGGCCTACGGTGGCGTCGGTGCCGGCGGCTTCTACTCGACGCTGCCCGCCGGCAACTACTCGCTGACGGGCAAGATCTCGGCGACCGTCGACAAGGATCTGTCGATCGCCCCCGTGACGGCGACCCTCGCCGACGGCAAGGCGTACTCGTACTACATGAGCGGGTTCTACAACACCACGGACAAGACGGTCGAGGGGTTCGTGGTGGAGGACCCCTACAGCATCACCATCGACTTCACGCAGACCACGGTGCGATTCGTGAACGCCATCTCGAACTCGGCGCCGATGACGCTCTTTGCGCGCAACCCGACGACGCTCGTTGAGACGCCGATCGGTGGCCTGGTGGCCTACAAGGGCGCTGGCGCATTCACGCCGCTCCCCGGCGGCGTGTACGACATCTTCGCCCGCGTCGCCGGATCGAGCGTGAACCTGATCAGCCGCACGGCGGTGTCGTTCTCGTCAGGCAAGGTCTATACGATCAGCGCGCGCGGTGACATCACCGTCGTCTCCACCACGCTCGCCAACCGTCCGGTGCTGGACAACACCGCCAATCAGTGACGCTGCCGCATTCGCCCGGCCTGTGACGAAGACCCCGGCGTTCCTGCCGGGGTCTTCGTGCATCTCCCCCAAGTGTCCGCCGCCCCACACTCCGCCGCCCATCGCCACGTCCCGCGCATGACTCCAGCACCGACACCACGCATCCTGATCGCCGGCGGTGGATTCGGCACGGCGTTCATCCGCCTCATGGCGCAACTCACCGGAGTGCCGCGACCGCGGGTCTGCTATCTGCCGACCGCTGCGGCGGACGACCCTGCGGCGATCATCGGCTTCTACCGGGCCTGTGCGCCACTCGATGTCGAACCCCTCGTGCAACGCAGCTTCATCGAGAGCCTCAGCCAGCCGCAGGGATGGGACGAGGTGCTGCTGTCGATGCACTGCATCATCGCCTCCGGCGGGAACACGCTGAACCAGCAGGCGATCTGGAAGGCGCAGGGCATCGACGCCGTGCTGCGGACGGCGTGGCAGCGGGGGATCGTGCTCGGTGGATCGAGCGCGGGATCGCTGTGCTGGTTCGAGGAGGGCACGACGGACTCCCGACCGAAGGCGCTCTCGATCGTGCGAGGGCTCGGGTTCCTGCCCGGCAGCCACTCGCCCCACTACGACGCAGAGCCGGGCCGCCGGCCGCTGTACCAGCACCTGATCGCAACGGGTGCGATGCAGCCGGGGTGGGCCTGTGACAACGATGCCGGCATCCTCTTCGACGGCACCGAGGTGCGCCGGATCGTCTCGACGCGCGCCGGCGCGGCGGTGTACCACGTGACCGCGCAGGGAGGCGTGGCGATGGAGCGGGCGGTCACGCCGGAACGCATCGACTGAGTGCACAGGTCGTGACGAGATCGGTGTCGTCGTTTACACTACGACTCGTTAGGCTCCACTCATGACACGCCGGTTCATGCCCCGCCAGCGAAATCGCCCCACCGTGCAGCAGCGGCTCTCCGCCGGATGGGAGCAGCTGCAGCGTCTGTTCCGCGCGTACGAAGCCGAGGAGTCTGATGCGCGTCGGTTTCGCGCACGACAGCTCGAGGCGCTGCTGCGCCTGACACCGCTGGCGATGGGCTCGAACGTCCTCAATGCCGTCGTGATCGACGTGTCGCTGTGGCACAAGGGATTCAGGCCGTGGCTCCTGGCCTGGTCGTTCGTGATCGCGACGCTCACTCTGCTCGGGCTGCGCGGGTGGTGGCGCGCGCGCGGAAGCACGCGGGAAACGGCCTCGCGGCGGGCGATGCGACGCGCCGGGCTGCACGCCGGGGCACTGGGCGCCACGTGGGGGGTGTTCGCAGCCATCCTGCTGCCACGACTCGATGCCGGCGGACAGCTGCATCTCGCGACGATCGTCATCGGCATGATCTGCGCGGGTGGCTTTGCCCTGTCCAGCGTCCCGCACGCGGCGACGATGTGGGTCGCCACTGCGGGGATCGGCGCGGTCGTCGCGCTCTGGAACTCCGGCATCGAGCAGGCGCACCTCTTCGCCTTGCTCCTCTGCGCCTATTGCCTCCTGGTGATCTACACCGCCTGGGCGATGGCCAAGGTGCTTGGTGCGCGACTGATGGCCGAGGCGCATGCGGCGCGACAGGGTGAAGTCATCGGACTGCTCCTCAAGGATTTCGAGGACCACGCCAGCGACCTGCTCTGGGAGCTCGACGGGCAGGGCCGATTCGTGCACGTGTCGCCGCGGCTCAGTCAGATGCTCGGCGTACCGACGGAGATGTTCGCGCGGGCCCACGCCTGGGCCGTCATCCGGCGGCGGATGCCGCGCGACGACTCGGGCGCCATGCAATGGGCCGCGCTGCGTGCGCACCTCGTTGCGGCGCGGGGATTTCGCGACCTGCACGTCTCGCTGGTCGACGGTGGGCGCCTGAGCTGGTGGGCGCTGAGTGCGCGCCCGCTCGTCGATGAGCAGGGACGCGTGACCGGGTGGCGCGGTGTCGCGGCCGACATCACGGAGCGCCAGATCGCGCACCGCCGCCTCACCTGGCTGGCGAACAACGATAGCCTCACCGGCCTGATGAACCGGCACCAGTTCCGCGAACACCTCGCCGGGCTCCTGGCTCCGGTGACGGGACTGCCCGCGGCGCTGGCGGTCATCTACCTCGACCTCGATGACTTCAAGCGCGTGAACGACACGCGCGGCCATGCCGCCGGTGACCTCATGCTCACCGCCTTCGGTCAGCGGCTGCTGAGCGTTGCCCGCCGCACCGATACGGTCGCCCGGCTCGGTGGCGACGAGTTCGCGATGGTGGTGCGCAACACCGCCGCGCCGGAGGAGCTGCGCCCGGTGCTGGAACGCATCGTCGGGTCACTCGCCACGCCGGTGGACATCATGGGGGAGAGCGAATTCCTGCGCGCGAGCATCGGCGTGGCGCTGGCACCCCTCGACGGCACTGACACCGACACGCTGCTCAACCATGCCGACCTCGCGCTGTACGCTGCCAAGCAGGCCGGCGGCAACCGCTACGCCTTTTTCGAGGCCGGGCTGGCGGAAGTCAGTCGCCGGCGCCTGGCGCTCGCGCAGGCGCTGCGCGGCGCATGTGAGCGCGGCGAGTTGCGTCTGGTCTATCAGCCGCAGATCTCCACGCGCGACCAGCAGGTGTGTGGATTCGAGGCCTTGCTGCGCTGGACCAGCGCGGAATACGGTGACGTGGCCCCGGCCGAGTTCATCCCGATTGCCGAGTCGACCGGCCTGTTGCCGGCGATCGGAGACTGGGTGCTGCGCACCGCGTGCGTCGAAGCGCAGCGCTGGCCTCGCCACGTCTCGCTGGCCGTCAACGTCTCCGCCTCGCAGCTCACGGCGCCAGGGTTTGCCGCGCAGCTGGCGGATGCCGCCGCCCCACTGCGCCCCGGGCGGCTCGAGCTGGAGGTGACGGAATCGGTGCTGATGGACGACGCGGCCGAGGCGATGGCCACGCTGCGCAGCGTGCGCGCGATGGGGTTCCGCACGGCGCTCGATGATTTCGGCACCGGCTATTCGGCGCTGGCCTACCTGCGCCGGTTTCCGTTCGACACGCTGAAGATCGACCGCACCTTCGTGCGCGACCTCGCCAGTGACGGCGAGGCCGAGGTGCTGGTCGACACGATGATCGCGATGGCGCGCGCCATGGGCATGCGCACCGTCGCCGAGGGCGTGCAGCAGCATGCCGAGGGGATGATGCTCAGCCAGCGCGGCTGCACGGCCTATCAGGGATTTCTCGTCAGCCCGCCGCTCGAGGCTGACGAGATTCCCCGGTTCCTGCTGCGCTGGCAACGGGGCGAGGTGCTGCACGCGCCGCCCGCCGCCCTGCCGCACCCGATCCCGGCGGCGCTGCACTGACGGCCGCCGGGCGCACGCCCACGGTCACTCGAAGATCACCGGCAGCGTGATGCCGAGCTTCGCCGCCTTCGCCGCGAAGGCAGCCAGGTCTGATGCCACGAGGTTGCCGAACTGCTGCTTCAGGGCGTCGAGCTGCGTGCGCAACTGGCCGTAGACGGCGACATGCTGGTCGGTCGGGCGGAAGTCCGAACTCGACGCCGCCACGTCACTCCCCACCGACGCCAGCTTTTCGTAGAGCTGGTTCGGGCTACGGAAGGCATCCTCGCGCGCGCCGGTCAGCGTGATGTCGTAGAGCTTCGACTCGATGGCGATCACGCGCTGCTCGACCGCATCGATCTCCTTCAGGAACGCCTCCGCCTCGCTCACGCTCACGTCACGACCGGGCGAGGGACCGTACTCCTTCAGGTCGCGCACCCGCTCACGCAGCGTGGACCGCAGCTGCTCGAAGCCGCGCCGGCTCCACTCCGACTCGTCGATCAGGGCCACCGTCTCGTTCAGCGCCGTGCGGATCTGCAGCGCCAGCGCCACCTGCGCGGCGATGTCGGCATCCGTGCCGTCGCTGTTCGGATCGCGTCGGACCTCGACCGTCTGGCGGAGTGTGTCGCCCTTCCAGACCATCGCGACCGTGTACGTGCCCGGCGCGACCAGTGGACCCACCTGCCCGCCGACGAGGTCCAGATCCCACGGCACCAGTGGACGTGAGTCGGCGACCCTGAGCGACGTGTTGCCGGGTGGTGCGGTGCGCAGCTTCGCCTTGCGCGGTCCCTCGTGGCGCAGGTCCCAGAGGGCACGATTGAGCCCGCGCTTGGCCGGCGCGGCGCGGAAGCGACGGATCAGTGCGCCCGATGCATCCAGAACGCGGAAGCTGACCGAGTCCTTTGCGGTGGAGTCGGTGGGGAGGGTGCCGACGGTGTAGTTGATGGTCGCGGCGAGTGGCGGATCCTCGCCATTGACGAGCGAGCCCGGCGAGCCGGTCGGTGTGCTGATCCGCCGGAACCGATAGGCGGCACGCATCGGCAGCAGCGCGACCGGCTTCGACACCAGCGAGTCCGCCAGCGTGCGGAGATAGGTGATGTCGTCGGCGATGTAGAAACCGCGGCCGTAGGTGGAGATCACGAGATCGTGAAAGTGCCCCTGAATCTCGATCCAGCTCACCGGGGCGTGGGGCAGGGCACCGTTGATCTCGATCCAGTGCGCGCCGTCGTCGAGCGACGTGTAGATGGCGTTCTCCGTACCGGCGTAGAGCATGCCCTTGCGCACCGGATCCTGCCGCACGACGTGGACGTAGCTGAAGACGCTGCGCGGGAGGTTGCCGCTGATGCGGGTCCACGAGCGCCCGAAGTCGGTGGTGCGGTAGATGTAGGGATCCCGATCGTTGATGAGATGCGCATCCACCGACATGTACGCGGTGCCGGCATCCCACCGGCTCGGCTCGATGTTGGAGATCGTGCTCCATTTCGGCAGGCCGGGCACGTTGGCGGTGACGTTGGACCAGGTCGTGCCGCCGTCACGCGTGACGTGCACCAGCCCATCCATCGTCCCGGCCCAGATCAGTCCCTTCTGCACCGGGGACTCGGCGATCGCGAAGAGGACGGTGACGTTCTCGACGAACAGGTTGTCGGTGACCAGGCCACCCGACGAGCCCTGCTTGGTGCTGTCGTTGGTGGAGAGGTCGGGCGAAATGATCGTCCACGTCTGGCCGCCGTTGGTGGTGCGGTGGACGACCTGTGAGCCGACGTAGACCGTGTTGTGATCGTGCGGCGAGATCGTGATCGGGAAGGTCCACTGGAAGCGGTACTTCAGGTCCTTCGGCGCGACGCCGTAGCCGGCCTCGGGCCACGGCTCGACCGCACGCGCCATGCGGGTGCGCATGTCGAACGTCTCCAGACCGGCGTCGTAGCAGCCGCTCCAGACGGTGCGCTGGTCGACCGTGTCCGGCACCGACCAGCCGCTCTCGCATCCGCCCACGGGGCTCCAGACACCGACGGAGCGGGAGCCGCGTGAGTTGCTCGGCCCGACGTACGAGTAGCCGTCCTGCCGGTTGCCGTAGAGGTTGTAGGGGATGCGATTGTCCACGGCGACGTGGTACATCTGTGCATTCGGCAACGCGATCCGCTGGAACGACCGGCCACCGTCGATGGTGATGCCGACACCGCCGTCGTCGCCGACCATGAAGCGTTCGGGATCGCTGGGGTCCCACCAGATGTCATGCAGGTCACCGCCGGCCCGCGGCGGGTTGGGCATCTTCGTCAGTCCGCCGTCGGTTGTGCCGACGAAGCGCACGCCGACGACGAAGAGCTTGTCGGCATTGTCCGGTGCGATGCCGAAGCGGGTGTAGTACTGCGGACGCTCCAGCAGGTCGTGGTCGCGGTTCACGGCACGCCAGCTCCGACCGCCATCGTCGGACCGGTAGAGGGCGGGTTCCTTCATCTCGATCAGTGCGTAGAGGCGGCGAGCATCGGTGCGCGCGACGCCGACGGCGATCTTGCCCATCGTGCCGGCCTTCGGCAGGCCCTTGCCCCAGCCCTGACCGTCGGCACCGCCGTCGAGGCGCAGCCAGGTGTCTCCTCCGTCGCGTGACATCCAGACCCCGCTGCCGTTGCCACCCGAGTGCTTGTCCCACGGCACGATGTACTGCTGCCAGCTGGCGGCGAACAGCACGCGCGGGTTGGTCGGGTCCATCGCCACGTCGATCACGCCGGTGCTGTCATTCACGAACAGCACTTTCTTCCAGGTCGTGCCGCCATCGAGTGTTCGCCAGAGGCCGCGGTCGGGCTGGGGACCGTAGCCGTGCCCCTGGGCGGCGGCATACACGACGTCGGGGTTGGTCGGGTGGATGATCACGCGCCCGATGCGTCCCGTCGCCTCCAGGCCCATCCGCTGCCAGTGCTGGCCGGCGTCGGTGGAGCGGTAGATGCCGTCGCCGATCGAGACGTTGCTGCGCAGGAACGTCTCGCCCGTGCCGAACCAGACGACGTTCGGGTCACTCGGCGCCACGGCGATCGCGCTCACCGAGGCGACGCGCAGCGAGTCGGTCAGTGGCACCCAGCGCGCTCCGCCGTTCGTGCTCTTGAAGAGGCCGCCGCTGGCGGCACCGGCATAGTACGTCCGGTATTCACCTGGTACTCCGGCGACGGCGATGACGCGGTTGCCATCAGGCCCCACGAAACGCCAGCCCGGCACCTTGACGAACGCGGTGTCGAGCACCGGCGCTGCGGATGGTACCGGCAGACTCTTCCGTTGCGCATGCAGTGACACGGGCATGCCGAGTACGGCGAGCAGGAGTGGTACGAGGCGATGGCGCATGGCGTGGCGTGGCAGACGGGAAACAGTGGGCCGGCTCAGCCTCCGAATGTGCTGCCGGTCCCGGCTGCACGGCAGTGCCTGTGGCGAGCGGTGCGTGCGGCGCGCCGGAGATGCACATTTGCGCGCATCGCCGTCGTCACCCAGTCCTTCACCGCCACCGAATGCCACGCCCCGATCCGATCCTGCCGATCGGCCGCAACATCGCCGAGTATGCCGCGATCGTCGGATGGTGGGGTGCGCTGCTCTGGCTGCACGCCCGCGGCGTCGCCGGCGTGGGAAGCCTGAGCGGGATCGTGATGGCGGGGGCGATCGTGAAGGCCGCGTTGTTCGGTGGTGAGAACATCCGGCAGCTGCGGGGCGCGGCACGCAGTGACATGGCCCATCACCGCTTCCTGATCGTGATGGGCGTCAACGTGTCGCAGATGATTCTCGCGTTCGCGCTCGACTTCCACGTGCTGCAGCGAGTGAACGCGCAGAGCTTCAGCGGCATCGCGAGTGATGCGGGGCAGGCGGAGATGTTGTTCGACTTCGTGTACCTGAGCACCCTGAATTTCTCGTTCTTCGGGTACAGCGACCTGGTGCCGCAGACGGTGCCGGCGCGCGTCGTGAACCTTGCCGAAATCATGCTGGCGTTCGTCACCGTGATCTTCATCCTGTCGGACTTCATCAGTCTGAAGGAGTCATTGCGGCGGACGAAGGAGTGACCGTGCGTGCGCACACCGTGGCGGTGTGTCGTGCGGCGCTGCGCGTGGCCGGCGCGGTGATCCGGGGTGCATCCTGCCGCGGTAGCGACCCTCGTGGCGAATAAACGGATCATTACATCTGTTGTTTCTCTTCCTGTCGACATTAAGGCCGAAAAATCTTCTCTTGACGAGCGCGACCTGATCGACGATATAGCGAAGCACAGTCCCGGCGACAAAGCCGGAGGCAGTCGGGTTGATTGGCTGATTATAATGTGGGGCGTCTTCCGCTCGATCCGTGACCTCGGACCAGCGGGCCCGAAAGCGGAGCCGGTGCAAGCCGGGTCGTCTGCGGGTGATGGTGTTTCGTGCCGGTCGTAGCGGTCTCGGCCTTTCCGTCCTTCATCCCGAAGAGGGGATTATCGAATGTCCATCGGTCGCCCTGAACGATCTGCCGGTCTCCGCGGCACAAAACGCGTGCGGATGCTGACGTTCGGGCCAAAGTCGCACGCGGAAACCGAGGCTGTCGTGCAGGCGACCACAGGCACGACGGATCACCCCCAGCCGACCTTCCCGCGATTGCGGGTCGCAGGAAAGTTCCTCGCCCTCGGTGACGCGAAGTTCGCGATCCGGGGCGTGACCTACGGCACGTTTCGCACGCGTGAGAACGGCTGCGACTATCCCGAGCCGCCGGTGGTCGACCGGGACTTTGCGGCGATGGCTGCCCATGGACTGAACTCGGTGCGCGTCTACACGGTGCCGCCGCGCTGGTTGCTGGACATCGCACTGGTGCATGGCCTGAAGGTGATGATCGGACTGCCGTGGGAGCAGCATATCGCCTATCTCGACCAGCCACGCCTCGCCGCCGACATCGAGCGGCGGGTGCGTGAGGGTGTGCGTGCCTGTGCCGGCCACGCGGCGGTGCTCTGCTACGCCATCGGAAACGAGATCCCGGCGCCGGTCGTCCGCTGGAGTGGTCGTCGCGAGACCGAGACGTTCCTGAAGCGACTCTACGACGCCTGCAAGGCCGAGGATCCGGAGGCGCTCGTCTCCTACGTGAACTATCCGTCCACGGAATATCTCGTCCTGCCGTTCGTCGATTTCGTCTGCTTCAACGTGTATCTGGAGAAGCGCGACCGGCTCGAAGCGTATCTCGCGCGACTGCAGAACCTCGCCGGCGACCGCCCGCTGGTGCTGGCCGAGCTGGGGCTCGACAGCATGCGCAACGGCACGGAGAAGCAGGCGGAGGTGCTCGACTGGCAGTTGCGTGCGTCGCTGGGTGGTGGGTGCGCCGGCGTCTTCGTCTTCAGCTGGACCGACGAGTGGCACCGCGGCGGCAACGACATCGAGGACTGGGATTTCGGCCTCGTCGATCGCTCGCGTCGCGCCAAGCCTGCCCTCGCAGCGGTCGCGCAGGCGTTCGCCGACGGTGCCTTCGTGCCCGATGCGGCATGGCCGCGCATGTCGGTGGTCGTCTGCACGTACAATGGCAGCCGCACCATCGAGGATTGCCTCCAGGGCCTCGCGAGGCAGACCTACGCGAACCACGAGATCATCGTGGTCGATGACGGTTCGACGGACGGCACGGGCGCGTTGGTCGAGCGGTACCTGCCGCAGATGCCGGCGCTGCGTCTCGTCACGATCCCCAATGGCGGACTGTCGGCCGCGCGCAACGTCGGCATGCGTGAGGCGACTGGCGAGGTGCTCTGCTACACCGACGATGACGCGCGACCCGATCCGGACTGGCTGCTGCACATGGCGGCGGCGTTCCACTCGACCGCGCACGTCGCGATCGGCGGCCCCAACATTCCGCCCCCCGACGATGGTTCGATCGCGGAGTGTGTCGCCAACGCGCCGGGCGGTCCGATTCATGTGCTGGTGGACGACGCGCTGGCCGAGCACATCCCGGGCTGCAACCTCAGCGTGCGCCGTGCGGCACTGATGGCCATCGGCGGCTTCGATCCGACGTTCCGCGTGGCCGGTGACGATGTGGATGTGTGCTGGCAATTGCAGGAGGCGGGCGGGACGATCGGCTTCTGCCCTGCCGCCTTCGTCTGGCATCACCGTCGCAACTCGGTCGTCACCTACTGGCGCCAGCAGAAGGGGTACGGCAAGGCCGAGGCGTTGCTCGAGGCGAAGTGGCCGGAGAAGTACAACGCATTTGGCCACGTGACATGGAGCGGGCGCCTCTACGGGCTGCGGCTGCATGAGGCGCTGGTGCGTCGTGTGGGTCGCGTGTACCACGGTGTCTGGGGCAGCGCGCCCTTCCAGTCGCTGTATGGGCCAGGCCCGACGGGTGCCTGGTCGCTGGCGACGATGCCGGAGTGGAATCTCGTGACCGGCGGCCTGGCACTGGTGGCGCTGCTGGGCTTCGAGTGGCGCGCAGCGTTGTGGGTGCTGCCGCTGCTGGCCCTGTCGCTCGGCGTCCAGCTGACGCAGGCCTGTCTGGCGGCCGCCGAGTCGCGCTTCCCGAGTGCCACGGCCGGCTGGGCGCGCATGCGCCTGGTGTTGCTGACGGCAGCGCTGCATCTCGCGCAGCCGCTGGCACGGCTCGCCGGGCGCATCGAGTACGGTCTCTCGCCGTGGCGCTCCGCGCGGTGGTCGGGCTTCGCCTCGCCGTTGCCGTGCACGTCCACGCTCTGGGTCGAGCAGTGGGCCGCCCCCGAGGAACGCCTCGATCAGATTCGCCGGCAGCTCACCAGTGCGCGCGCCGTGGTTGGCCATGGCGGGCCGACGGATTCGTGGGACCTCGCCGTGCGCGCGGGACTGATCGGTGCGACGCGATCTCGCCTGCTGATCGAGGAGCACGGCAGCGGGAGGCAGCTGATCCGGGTGCAGGACTGGCCGCAGATTCCGGCTGTGACGGTCGCGATGCTCGTCGGCTTCGCGGCGATCGCACCCGTGGCCGTGCTCGACGGCGCCTGGGCCACGGCCACGGTCACGACGCTGCTCGCCGTCGCACTGGTGGGGCGCTGGATCTACGAGTGTGGCAAGTCGGCCGCCGTGACGCGCCGTGCCGTCGTCGAAGCATCGGCGGCCTGGAATGCGATCGATCTCGGCGTCGAGCGGCCTGCGGTGCCGGCGCCGGTGGCGGAGACGGTCGTGACGCCCCTGCCGGAGCGGGTGGCTGCGGACACGCCGCTCTCCCTGCCGGTGTGGCTGGAGCCCGAGGTTGCCGCGGCACGGGCGGCGAGCGGAGCGCGCGCTGGTGATCGCCGCCATTCCGGCGAGATCGAGATCCCGCTCCCGCTGCTTGCGACGGACCGCAGCACGCCGCCGCAGAGCCTGCCTGAGCGGGCGTGACGGCGGCTCCGTCGCAGTCGCCGGTCAGAACATTCCTCCGGCTGCTCGGCTACGCGGCACCTGACGGGGTGCGACTGGTTGGTGTGGGCGCGCTGGCGTTGCTGGGTGCCGCGTTCGAGCTGGCCAGGCCGTGGCCGGTGAAACTGGTGATCGATCAGGTGCTCGGCGGCCGGCCGATGGCACCTGGGCTCGCGGCCGTCGCGGCGCTGCTGCCAGGCACCGACACGAGCAGCGGCGTACTGGCCTGGTGCATCGTGGCGGCCGTGACTGTGACGATCGGCGCATCGGCGCTCTCCTACGTCGTGCTGACGGCCGTCGTCTCGATCTCGCAGCGGATGGTCTACGCGCTGTCGAGGGAACTGTTCGCGCGGCTGCAGCGACTGTCGCTGGCCTTTCACGGGCGACACAACGTCGGCGACCTGTTCGTGTTTCTTGGCTACCTGACGGCGCTGTTCGGGCCGGTGAACTCGCTGTCGTCGGGCTTGGGGTATGCCGTGGCCACGGCGACCCGTGGGCGTCGGGTGTTCGAGATCCTGGACTCGAGGGAAGAGGTGCAGGAGCGGCGCGATGCGGTCGCGGTCGGACGCCTGCACGGGTCCGTCGTGTTCGACGACGTGACGTTCGGCTACGGCGTCGAGGAGGACGGCGCGCGCGCGGTGCTGCGTGACGTCTCGCTGCGCGCGGAGCCGGGGCAGGTGATTGCGATCGTCGGGGCAACTGGGGCGGGCAAGTCGTCGATGGTCGCGCTGCTCTCGCGCTTCTACGATCCGTGGAACGGGCGGGTGCTGGTGGATGGCCGCGACGTGCGCGAGCTGACGCTCTCGTCGTTGCGCGAGAACGTGTCGCTGGTGCTGCAGGAGCCATTCCTCTTCCCCATGAGCGTGGCCGACAACATTGCGTTCGGCCGGCCCGACGCGACGCGGTCGGAGATCGAGGCGGTGGCACGGCTGGCACAGGCAGACGAATTCATCAGGCGCCTGCCGGAGGGATACGACACGGTGCTGAGCGAGAAGGGGACATCGCTGTCGGGGGGTGAGCGGCAGCGGATCGCGATCGCGCGCGCGCTGCTCAAGGACGCGCCGATCCTGATCCTCGACGAGCCCACGTCGGCGCTCGATGCGCACGCCGAGTCGAAGATCTTCGAGGCGCTGTCTGAGCTGATGCGCGGGCGCACGACGTTCGTCATCTCGCACCGATTGTCGACGATCTGCAAGGCGGACCAGATCCTGGCCATTGAGCATGGCCGGATCGTGGAGCGGGAGACGCACGACCGATTGCTGGCGGAGAGCGAGGTGTATTCGCGGCTGTACCGTCATGAGCACATCGCGGTTCTGTAGGCGATGGCGATTCCTCATGAAAGCGCCTCAGCGCTGACGTACCGGCGTGCAGGCGAGGCGGACGTGCCAGCACTGGATGCACTTTGGTCCGACGACGCTGGCTGGGGCGGTCTGACGCTCGCACAGTGGCGTGAGTGGTATGAGCATACGCCCTATGGCCCGTGCTTGGTTTCTGTCGCTGTGCAGGAGGACGGGCAAGTGATCGGCCAACTGGCCTTGACGCCTGCGCGAGTGATCGTGGGCGGTGTGGAGCGAAAAGCGATACGGCTGTCGGCGCCTATCCTTCGGAGTTCACTGCGTCGCCCACTTCGCGACCTCGCGCATCCTGTGGTGCAGCTGTACGTGACCTCAATTCGCGCAGCCATGGAAGAGGGCGTGGAGCTTGTCTACACGCTCCCCGACCGGGCATGGGTCGGCTTCTTCCGGTGGCTCCGCACGGTGTTGCCCGAGATCGGCAATTTCCAGACTGCGACCTTCGCGTGTCGCGCGTTGCCAGTCGATGCGCTCGAAACAACGACATTGTGGCAGGGGACAGAGTTCTCGCATTTCGACGGCGAGTTTGATGAGTTCTGGACCCGCGCCGGGGTGCTGGAGGGACGCCCAACTCTCGTTCGGCGTGCGGCGTGGCTGCAGTACAAGCTTGGAGGCTCAGTACTGCGCGTGGCGCTGCGCGACGGTACGGACACTCTCGTCGGCTATGCGGCGGTGCGCGAGAGCGATGGACTACTGCTTGATGCCCTCGTGGTCGATCCAACGCTCTATGCGCCGCTGCTGCAGCAGACGGCGGTGATGATCGCGCGAGCTCGGGCTGCCCGCCGCGTTATCCCTGCACGGATTCAGGTCATGGAGACTGACATGCTGCGCGAGGCGCTCGACGCGCTTGGCGCCGAGCCGGTCGATTTCACCTTTGCACTGGCGATCGCGGCTCTCCCCGGTGGACCGGCGTCGGAGTCAGTTGCGCCTGAGCGCTGGCTCATCTGCGGAGGCGACTGATGTCGGTGCAACGGTGGCGCTGAGTTTCCGGATGGCCACGCCGGCCGACCTGCCGGCGGTACGCGCACTATGGGATGCCAACACCAGCTGGGGGACGATCACGGACTCGATGTGGCAGCGTTATGCCGTCGACCCGCCGTTTTGCGGGGTGACGATATCGCTGGCCGAGGACGACGCAGGGACGGTGGTGCGGAGTTTCGTCTTCCTGCCGCAACTCGTATCCGTGAACGGGCGCAAGGTGATCGCGTGTCGACCGTATGCGCCCGTCCTTTCTGAGGCGGCGCAAAGTCGGCACCTGAATCCGATGACGCACCGCATCATCGCGATGTACCTCCACACCGCGGCGGCTGCGGTCAGCGCCGGACGCTGGTACGTCAGCGCCAACGACTGACGCCCGATGCCCGCTGCCCGTACACGCCTCCGCATCGTCGTCGGCGGCTATCTCGGTCTGATGCCGGCCGGCGGCGTGGCGTGGGACTACGTGCAGTATCCGGCGGGTCTCGCGGCGCTGGGGCACGACGTGTGGTATATCGAGGATACACGCCTCTGGCCTGTGTTTCAGCATGCCGACGATGTCGCCGATTGCGCGCAGAACGTGGCGCACCTTCGCGCGGTGATGGATGCCTTCGGCCTCCGTGGTCGCTGGGCGTATCGCGACGAGGTCAGCGGACACTGGTTCGGTCGGAGCGGCGTGGAGGTCGACGAGTTCTGCCGCACGGCCGATGTGCTGATCAACGTCTCATGTGCGACGGCGCCACACGAGCGATACGCCGGCATTCCGGTGCGCGCGCTCATCGACAGCGACCCGATGTTCACGCAGGTGCAACTCGAACGTTCGGAAGGCTTCACGGCTGGTTCCGGTGGCATGGGCGATCTGGTGGCGGCGCATACCCATCACTTCACGTTTGGCGAGCATGTCGGCCAGGCGGGGTGCCGCATGCCGCTGGGTGACGTGCGCTGGATACCGACGCGCCAGCCGGTCTGCCTCGATCGATGGCCGGTCACGCCGGTGCCGCCGGGCGCTGACGCACGGTTCACGACCGTGATGAACTGGACTGCAGCGCGACCGCTGGAGTGGCAGGGCGAGTCGTGGGGGCAGAAGGACGTCGAGATGCGTCACATCGCGGCGTTGCCTGCCCGTGTCGCCGGTGTACCGCTTTCGATCGCCGTTGGACAGACGACCGGGTCGCCCTTTCCGCGCGAGGAATTCGAGGCACTCGGCTGGCACGTGCTCGATCCGGCCGTGGTCGCCCCCGACTGGATCACGTACCAGCAATTCCTGATGCGATCACTGGGCGAGCTGTCGGTGGCGAAGGAGACGTACGTGAAGGCGATGACGGGCTGGTTTTCCTGTCGCTCCGCCTGCTATCTGGCGGCGGGCCGGCCGGTGATCACTCAGGACACCGGCTGGACGCAGCATCTCCCCAGCGGCGACGGCCTGCTGGCCTTTGACGACGTGGACAGCGCGGCGGATGCCGTGCATCGCGTCATGCGCGACCCCATGGCGCACGGCCGTGCAGCGCGGCGCGTGGCCGAAGCGTGTTTCGATGCGCGACAGGTCCTCTCGGCACTGCTGCGTGATGTCGGCGCCTGACCCCAGCCCAATGACCATTCCCTCCCAGCCCTCCCAGGCCCGCGTGCATCCGATCGTCGCCGGGGCCACGATCCCCGGCGACTGGTATCCCGGTCGCGTGCCGGAGAACGTGGTGGCGGGCAGCGGCAGCGTCGTCGACTCCACGTTCTGCTTCAAGCACTACTACGCGACCGGCGCGGCAGCCGGGCTTCGCACCGGCGTCGACGTCACGCTCTGGCGCACGTCGATTGCCCCTGATCGCGATGCGGTGATCGAGATCGGTGACGGCAGCTACATCGCGAATGCATCACTGGTCGCGTCAGAGCGGATCACGATCGGGGCACGCTGCCTGATCGCCGGCGGCGTGACGATCGCCGACGCGGATTTTCATCCGCTGGAACCGGCGGCCAGGCTGGCGGACTCGATCGCGCTGTCGCCGGCCGGTGACCGGACGTCGCGCCCGCCGATGGACATCCGGCCCGTGGTGATCGAGGACGACGTCTGGATCGGCTGGAACGCGACGATCCTGAAGGGCGTGCGCGTCGGTGCCGGTGCGATCGTCGAGCCGGGCTCGGTGGTGACGCGCGATGTCGCGGCGGGGAGTCGTGTGTCGGGCAACCCGGCCCGCCCGGTGTCACCGTGAGTCCGAGTTGGGACCTGCATGTGAGCAATGTCCTCGCGGATGGTGACGGCCATCGTGTCGCGCATGACTGGTTCCCTGGACGCCTCCCCTCCAACGTGATACTCGGTCGCGATGTGTACATCGACACGACCTACGGTTTCACGACGTTCGCATCCGAGCAGCAGCCCGGCCTCGTGCTCGGTGATGCCACCGGCGCGTACGACCGGGCCAGCTTCGTCGTCGGGCCGCGCGGTCGGGTGACCGTCGGCGCCTACACGGTGCTGAACGGGATCTACATCGTCTGTCAGGAGCGGGTGGAGATCGGGTCGCATGCACTGCTGGCGTGGGGGGCGGTGATCACCGACAGCTGGTGCGCCGGCGACGTTCCCGGCGCCGCCACGATCGAGGCGCGCCGCGCGGTGCTGCGTGCGGCCGCTGCACACCCGGATCGCCAGCTGCCGGCGCTCGACGTGCCGCGTCCCGTCACGATCGGTGACAACGTCTGGGTCGGCTTCGACGCCGTGATCATGCCGGGTGTGACGCTCGGACGTGGCTGCGTGGTGGCGTCGAAGTGCGTCGTGACGGAGGATGTGCCGCCGTACGCCGTCATTGCCGGCAGCCCGCCGCGCATCGTGCGCATGCTGGAGGCCGATGACACACCTGCGGCGCGGCAGGCGGCGTTCGCGCGATACGGCCGCGCGTGATCACGCCGTCCGCGCCAGCGGAGCGCATCCGGATCGCCGTGCTGGGTTACATCGTGCGCGGCCCGCTCGGCGGACTGGCGTGGCATCACCTGCAGTATGTCGCCGGGCTGGCGCAGATGGGTCACGACGTCTGGTTCATCGAGGACAGCGACGACTATCCCGGTTGCTACGATCCGTGCGGCAGTGGTGCGCTCTCCACCGATGCGACCTACGGGCTCGCATTTGCCGCCGCAGCATTCGCGCGGCTCGGACTGGCGGATCGATGGGCGTACTTCGACGCGCACACCGGCACGTGGCATGGCGGGGCCGCCGCCGTCGCCGCCGAGATGCTGCGCACGTCGGACCTGTTGCTCAACCTCAGTGGCATGAATCCGCTCCGCGTCTGGAGCGCACAGGTGGCGCGGCGCGTGCTGGTGGACACCGATCCCGTGTTCACGCAGGTGCGACACCTGCAGGAGCCGGCAGCGCACGCGCTGGCGGCAGCACACACGCACTTCGCGACGTTCGGCGAGAACATCTTCACACCCGGCTGCACGATTCCGGACGACGGGTTTGCCTGGGTGCCGACACGGCAGCCGGTGGTGCCGGCGCTGTGGCCGGTCACGCCCGGCGATCCCGGTGCCCCATGCACGACGGTCATGCAGTGGGAGAGCTACCGTGCGAGGGAACATGCCGGCGTGCGCTACGGGATGAAGGCGGAATCGTTCGCGCCGTATCGCACGCTGCCGTCGGCAACCAGCGAGCGCCTGCAGCTCGCACTCGGTGGGGCAAGCGCACCGCGCGACGAGCTGCGGAGCGATGGATGGGAGCTGGTGGATTCGCGAGAGCCCACCCGTGATCCATGGCGCTATCAGGAATACCTTCGTGCATCCAAGGCGGAGTTCGGCGTCGCGAAGCACGGCTATGTCGTGACGCGCAGCGGCTGGTTCAGCGAGCGCACGGCAGCGTATCTCGCGAGCGGCCGGCCGGTGGTGGTGCAGGAGACCGGATTCACCGACTGGATGGGGACCTGTGACGGCGTCGCCGCATTCAGCAGCCCGGCCGAGGCGGTCGAGGGGCTGGCGCGCATCGCACGTGATTATGCGCACCAGTGCCGCGCAGCGCGTGAGGTCGTGATGACGTACTTCGATGCGCGCATGGTGCTCGCGGCGCTGCTGGCGCACGCATCGACCACGCCGGTGCGGCATCGTGATGCGCTGCCGTGACGCGCTGGGACAGCGTGATTGCCGATCCGTGAGCTGCGCGCCTCGGCGCTTCCTCATGATACGGCCCCGCTGACATCTTCCACCGTCACGCCAACCACCCGCCCACGTCCGTTTCCGCTCCCACCCTCGCGATGCCCTCACCATCCCGCCTGCGTCCCGCCGCGCTGCTCGGCAGCCTGCTGCTGCTCGCACACCCCGCCGCGCTGCCGGCCCAGGCCGCCCCGCTGCCATCCCAGGAGGAGCCGCGGATCCACGAACTCGTCGCCGCCGCCTCGGCCGCACGCATCGAGGCCGACATCAGACGCCTGGTGGCGTTCGGCACCCGCCACACGCTCTCGGATACGCTGTCCACCACGCGCGGCATCGGCGCCGCGCGGCGCTGGGTCTTCGCCCAGTTCAGCGAGATCTCGCGGCAGTGCGGCAACTGCCTCGACGTGCGCTACATGTCGGACGTGCAGAAGGGAAGCCCGACGGGGCGCATCAAGCAGGACGTGAACATCGTCAACGTCGTCGCCATCCTGCGCGGGCGCACCGAGCCGATGCGCCACGTCCTCCTCTCCGGTGACATCGACTCGCGCGTGTCGGACGTGCTGAACGCCACCGCCGACTCACCCGGCGCAAACGACAACGCCAGCGGACTGGCGGCACTGCTCGAGGCGGCGCGCCTGCTCTCGAAGCACCAGCCGAATGCGTCGATCGTCTTCGCCGCGCTGTCGGGCGAGGAGCAGGGGCTCTTCGGCGGTGAGATCGTGGCGCGGCTCGCGAAGCAGCAGGGATGGCGCATCGACGCCGTGATCAACAACGACATGGTCGGCAACATCGCCGGCATCGATGGCGTGACGGAGAACACGACGGCGCGGGTGTTTGCGCCCGGCCTGCCAGCCAGCACGACCCCGGAGGAGCTGCGCCGCATCCTCACCAACGGCGGTGAGCTCGATACCCCCTCACGCCAGCTCGCGCGCTACATCGATGCGGTGGCCGACCGCTACTTCCCGAACCTGGATGTCGAGATCATCTACCGCCTGGACCGCTACGGACGCGGCGGGCATCACACCCCGTTCTTCAACGAAGGTGCGGCGGCGGTGCGGCTGATGGAGTCGCACGAGGACTACACGCGTCAGCATCAGGACCTGCGTACCGAGGGCGGCATCGCGTACGGCGACGTGATCGAGGGCGTGAACTTCCGCTACGCGGCCGCGATCACGGCACTGGATGCCGCGACGCTGCTGTCACTCGCGTGGGCCCCGGCCGCACCGGACTCGGTGCGCATCACTGGTGCGGTGCAGCCCTCACCCACCTTCACCTGGCGCTCGTCGCCGTCACCAGACGTGATCGGCTACCGGATCTACTGGCGGAAGCCGAGTGAGGTGAACTGGACCCGGTCCCGCTTCGTCGGCAACGTGAACCGGCACACGCTGCAGAACGTGATCATCGACAACTATTTCTTCGGCGTCGCGGCGGTGGGCCGGAACGGGCAGGAGAGTCTGGTGGCGTTCCCGCGTTGAGCGAAGGGCAGGCCGCGCGTGGAGGTGCGTGGAGGTGCGTGGAGGTGCGTGCGGCCGGGTACCTGCCGGTCCGTGCGGGTGCATTCACGGGCACGCGCGTGTGTGCCCGTCGCACGCAAACGACGTCAGCGTGGCCGCACCAGCACCGTGTCGCGTCGCAGGCCGCGGCCCGCCATCACGCCCGTGACGGCCCCATCGCGGACCGCTGCCTGCCCGTTCACGAACACCCAGCGCACGCCCGTGGCAAGCACCGTCGGCTCGATGTACGTCGCCTCGTCGCGGATGGTCCCGGGATCGAACAGGATGACGTCGGCGAAGGCGCCGGCACGCAGCACGCCGCGGTCGCGGATGCCGTACGTCGCGGCCACCTGCGCCGACGAGGACTGGATCATTCGCGCCATGCTGATCACACGTTCCTCGATGACGTAGCGGCGGATCTTGCGCGGATAGGTGCCGTACAGGCGCGGATGGCCGCCGGAGCCATCGGAGCTCGTCATCACCCACGGGTCGCGCATGAACGTGGCGATGTCGGCCTCGGTCATGTTGAACGAGGCGATGCCCACGTCGCCGGACTGCCGGATGATCGTGAGCGCCGCCGCGATGGCGTTCGTTTGCAGTTGCGTGGCAATCGTGCGGAGCGTCCGGCCGATGTACGCCGCACCGGCACCGCTGCCGCTGGTGATCAGGATCGTGCTGTCGCCACCGCGCCGTCGCAGGTTCTCCGCCATGTCGGCGACCAACCGCTCGTGCTGCGCCGCATCGCTGATCCGCAGCACCAGCGAGTCGCGCCCGCCAGCCTCGGCCCAGCGTGGCACCAGTGCGGCCACCAGTGACGTGCCACTGGCCGTCCACGGATACTGGTCGGCGGTGACGCGACAGCCGCGCCGGCGCGCCTCGCGCATGATCGCGAGCACGCTGTCCGCCTTGCCCCAGACATCCACGCCCAGTGCCTTGATGTGCCCGATGTTGGCCGTCAGCCCTGACTCGCACCCGATGCGGATCGACTCACGCACCGACGCGAAGAGCCCGATGCTGTACGAGCTTTCGTCGCGCTGGTGCGTGTCGTACACGCCGCCGAAGGGGCGCGCGGCGGAGACGACGGCAATGACCTCCTCGGTCGACGAGAAACTCTGCGGCGCGTAGAAAAGGCCCGAGCCGACACCCATCGCCCCCTCGCGCATGGCCTGCGTGACGAGCGCACGCATCGCCTCGACCTGCGCGCTGGTCGCCGGTGCCGACGACGGGCCGAGCACGCGACTGCGCACGCTGCCGAATCCGACCAGCGCATAGGTGTTCGTGCCGAGTCCCTTCCGCTCCGATTCGTCCAGCACGCGCTGCACCTCCACCGGACCGCGTCCATCCGCACCAAGCACCACCGTCGTGATGCCCTGCATCAGGGACGACGCGTTCTGCCGCCGCGTCGAGTCCAGCGCCGGCAGCCCTTCGTAGGCGTGCGTGTGTGGGTCGATGAAGCCCGGTGCCGCGATCAGCCCTGTGGCGTCGATCGTCAGGGCGGCGGTGGTACCGCGTGGCGTCACGCCGACGAACACGATCCGGTCACCACGGATGCCGATGTCGGTGATACGCGCGGCGGCGCCCCTGCCGTCGTGAACCGTCGCGCCACGAATCAGGACATCAACGCTGGCCGCGCTGTCCACCGTCGCCGCGGGAGGCAGACCAAGGGCCGCACTGAGCACGGCGGCGAGGGCGAGTCGATGTCGCATGCCAGAAGGTACGTGCGGCGGCGCGTTCGCACATGGGTCGCTGCGTCAGGCCGCGCTCCGTGTCCCACGTCGCGCCGTGTTGCCGCCGGTTGCCGCCCTGCCGGCGCCGCCCTATCCTGATCGCACGGTCATCCGGCCGTCCCGATCCATGGCTTCAGCCCCGAGTGACCGCGTGCGCGTCGCCTTCGCCCTGCTCCTGCTGGCCCAGACGCTGTCCGCGCAGGGCAGCCGTCCCACACTGATCGAACCCTCGCTCTCGCCGGACGGGCGCGAGATCGTCTTCTCGTCGGGGGGCGACCTGTGGACCGTGCCGGCTGCGGGTGGCGACGCGCGCCTGCTGGTCTCGCACCCGGCGACGGAGTCGCGACCACTCTGGTCGCCGGACGGCACGCGCCTCGCCTTCGTCAGCACACGCAGCGGCAATGGCGACATCTACGTGCTCACGCTCGCCACTGGTGTGCTGCGCCGCCTCACCTTCGACGATGCGGTGGACCAGCTCAGCGCCTGGTCACGCGATGGCCAGTCGCTCTGGTTTCACTCGTCCAGCCGCGACATCGCCGGCATGCAGGACGTCTTCCGCGTGCCGAGCACCGGTGGCACGCCGATGGTGGTCGCCGGCGACCGCTACGCGAGCGAGTACTGGCCCGCGCCGTCGCGCGATGGGCGCACGCTCGCGATCACCGCACGCGGCACGACGGTGGCACAGTGGTGGCGGCGTGGGCACTCGCACCTCGACGAGAGCGAGATCTGGCTCGTCTCGCTCGCGGGTCCGACGCCGGTGTACACGCCCGTCAGTCGCGGCGGCGACGGCAAGGACCAGTGGCCGATGTGGAGCGCGGACGAGAAGGCGCTGTACTACGTGCGTGACACGGCCGGCGTCGAGAACCTGTGGGTGCGCCCGATCGATGGCGGTGCGCCGCGGCGCCTCACCGCGTTCCGCGATGGCCGTGTGCTCTGGCCGGCGATTTCGGCCGATGGACGCAGCATCGTGTTCGAGCGCGACTTTACCATCTGGCAGTACGACATCGCTGCGGGTGTGGCGCGTGAAGTGCCGATCGTGCTGCGCGGCACACCGGCCGTGCCGACGTCGGACCGGGTCACGCTCACCAGCGGGGCGAGCCAGCTCACGCTGTCGCCGGATGGACGCAAGGTGGCCTTCGTCGCGCGCGGCGAGATCTGGGTCACCGGTGCCAAGGATGGCGGGGAGGCGGTGCGCCTGCCCGGCGCCGTCGGCCCGGATGTCCAGCCGCTCTGGCTCGCTGACAGCCGTCGCATCGTGCACAGCAGCAAGCGGGGCAACGACTGGCAGCTCGTGCGCACCGACGTCGTCACGCGCGAGGAAGTGGTGCTCACGCGCGGTGGCGTCGACGTGGCAGCGGTGCTGTCGCCGAACGGGCGGATGATCGCGTACCAGCACGACGGCAGCAGCGTGCGCGTCGTCGACACTGCCGGCCGCAACGATCATCTCGTCGCAAGCGGGCATTTCGGCCGCCCGCCCTTCGCCGGCACGCGCGATCTGGCGTGGTCGCCGGACAACGCCTGGGTCGCCTTCCTCAGCACCGAGGATCGCGGCTTCACCAACATCTACGTCGCGCCCGCTGCCGGCGGCGAGCGTCGGCCGGTGAGCTTTCTCGCCAACGCCTTCGCCGGCAGCGTGGTGTGGAGTCGCGACGGTCAGTTCCTGCTGTACGACACGAGCCAGCGCACCGAGGAGTCGTCGATCGTGCGCATCGACCTCGTACCGCGTACACCGCGATTCCGCGAGGACCAGTTCCGCGACCTGTTCAACGCGCCGACGCCGCGCGACACCGTCGCTCGCCCCGCGCCACGTGATACGGTCGTCAGCCGCGACTCGGCGCGCACGCCGCGGCCGGTCACACCGCGAAAGACCGACATCGTCTGGGAGAACCTGCGTCGCCGCGCCTCGGTGGTGGTGACGGGCTTCGCGCTGGGTGACCTCTCGCCGGATGGCAAGACGCTGATGCTCGTCGGCCAGTTCGCCGGTCAGGCGGCCCTGTACAGCTACTCCATCGATCCGCTGGCCACCGAACCGCCGACGCCACGACAGCTCACCACCTCTCCCGGTGGCAAGTCGAGCGTGCAGTACGCCGCCGATGGTCGCGAGGTCTGGTTCACCGAGTCGGGACGGCTCGTCAGCGTGATCGTCGAGAGTCGTGTGGCCCGCACGGTCGCGTTTCGCGCCGACCTCGAGGTGGATGCGCCGTCGGAACGGCAGGCGGCGTTCGACGAGGCCTGGTCGTATCAGCGCGACGGCTTCTACGACCCGAAGCTGCATGGTGCCGACTGGAGCGCGGTGCGCACCCGCTTTGCGCCGCAGGTGGCTGGAGCGCAGACACCGGATGAGTTCCGGCGCCTGCTGAACCTGATGGTCGGCGAGCTGAATGCCTCGCATTCCGGTGCCAGCGGCCCGGCGGCGCAGGCGCCGTTCACGGGTCGCATCGGTGTGCGTTTCGACCGCACGGCCTACGAGACGGGCGGACGCTTCGTCATCAGCGAGATCATCGCGCAGTCACCGCTCGCGACGGCCACCGACGCCGCCGTCGGCGAGGCACTGGTGGCGATCAACGGCGTGCGGCTCACCCGCACGATGAACGTCGACTCGCTGCTCGCCTACACGGCTGATCGGCGCGTCACGCTGCGCATCGCGACGGCTGCCGGTGTCGAACGCGAGGTCGTGCTGCGCCCGGTCAGCGCGGCTACGGAAAAGGCGCTGCTCTACCGCCAGTGGGTGGAGGAGCGCCGTGCCTACGTGGCGAAGGCGAGCAACGGGCGGCTTGGCTACCTGCACCTGTTCGACATGGGCGAGAGCTCGCTGACGCAGCTCTTCCTCGACCTCGATGCCGAGAACCAGGGGCGCGATGGCATCGTCGTCGACGTGCGCAACAACAACGGCGGCTTCATCAACGCCTATGCGCTCGACGTCTTCGCGCGACGGCCCTACATGACCATGACGGCCCGCGACCAGCCCAGCGCTCCCGCACGCCTCCAACTCGGCCAGCGGTCGTTCGACAGGCCGGCGGTGCTGGTCACCAACCAGCACTCGCTGTCGGATGCGGAGGACTTCACCGAAGGCTGGCGCGCACTGAAGCTCGGGCCCGTGGTGGGCGAGCCGACGGCCGGCTGGATCATCTACACCTCCGGTGCGGCCCTCGTGGACGGCACCAACCTGCGCATGCCGTACATCCGCGTGCAGGGTGCGGATGGCAGGGACATGGAGCTGGTGCCGAGGCCGGTGGACCGGCTCGTGGTGCGGCCGGTCGGCGAGGCGTACACGAATCGTGACTCGCAGCTCGATGCGGCGGTCGCCGAGTTGCTGGGCCGGATGCGGTAATCACGCCCGGACGCGTCGAATCCTGGCTGCGGCCTCAGCCGCAGTGCGGCCCAGCCGTCTGGCGGTGTCGCGCCCCGCAGAATACCATGACGGTACTGCCCGGCACGGGCCGACATCGCTGAGTCACCTTCGACCCCCAGGGTCCGTCAGATGTCCATCCGCAAGGTGTTTTTCATGCCGTTCGACGCCGTCAAGAGCCCCTCCGCGTATGCGGAGTACGGCAACACGGCCACGGGGTTCAACAAGAACCAGGTGATGATCGATCACGAGATGGAGAAGGGCAACGAGGCGCAGCAGGTGTGGTGGACGGGCAAGAAGAACCCGTTCCTGTCGAGCATGCAGGATGGTCAGATCTACATCCGCGGGCATGGCATGCCGGGGCAGAACACCGTCGAGGGCGGCCGCGGCGGTGAGAACCTCAAGTACACCGACGTGGTGACCCGGCTGATGAAGAGCGGGCTGCCGAAGACGTTCACCGGCAAGGTGAAGTGTTACAACTGCCACAGCGCCGAGAAGATCGATCCGACCGGCAATCTCATGATGTCGGTGGTCGAGACGGGCGGCGAGTCTTTCGCGCAGCTGGTGGCAGACGAGATGTACTCGCGCGGCTACAAGCAGTGCACGTTCTACGGCTACGAAGGGTCGATCGATTCGATGCCGAAGGAGGGCACCGGCGGTCGGCACAAGTTCGTCCGAGGCTACGTCAAGCAGACCGACGGGACGTCGAAGCAGATGGAGCTGGGGCGCGTGAGCGAGTTCCGGTTCCAGTTCACGCCGCGGTCGATGAAACGCAAGCCCTCGATGCTGGGCATGCTGTTCGGCGGAATGTGACGGCTACTGCACCACCACGCGCACGCGGCGGCCACTGAAGCGCACGCGCAGTGACCAGCCGTCCTCTCGCTTCGGCAGCGCGAGTCGGGCGGCGTTCAGCGTCTGCACCACCTGTCCGGCAGCGTCGTCGAAGGCGGCGTTCCCGGACGGCGACACCGGGTTCACGTCGGCGAGCTGGCTGGCGCTGTTGAGACTCACCGCAAACTCTGCTCGCAGCGCGTCGACCGGTGTGCCGGCGATGTCGTCACCCGGCGCGAGCGTCGTCCACTCCGCCTGCAGCGCATTGCCGTAGAGTCGCGAGACGCGGGCGGCGTCGGCGGCCTTGATCGGCGCCGGGGCGACGACCGCCGAGTCGGCAGTCGAGTCGGCGGCCGCCGGTTTGGGCGCCGCCGGATCGGCAGGCGCCGTTGGCTTCGAGGCGTTTCCTGCGGCTGGCGTGGTGGCCGGCGTCGTCGCCGGCGGACGCGCGACGGGTGCGTTCGGCGTGGCCTGCGGTGGGGCCGCCGCGGTGGCATCGGCGACTGGCGGCGCGGCGATCGCGGGCGCGTCGCTGCCAGAGCGGTTGTTGAGCACGACGAACCCGATCACCGCCGCCACCGCCACCACGCCACCGACGATCAGCGGCAGCTTCGAGCTCGCGGGGGCGGGAACTGGGGCCGCACGGACTGCCGGACGCGGCGCTGCCGGCGCGGCCACCTCCGGCATCGGCGGCGCCGCTGGGGCGACCAACGGCGTGGTGGCATCGAGCACCGAGGGGGGGGTCACGCCCGGCGATGATGCCGTCAGCCCGACGTCAGGAACCAGCGGCGCGCCGAGGATCGGTGTGCTGCTGGTAGTGCGCAGCGGAAGCACGCGCTCGCCGGAGTCGATGATCGCGCGCAGGCCAGCGGCAATGGGTGTCTTGCGGCCGCGAATCACCTCGCCGTACAGGCAGACGCGCAGCGCATCGGCCATCGACTTCGCGTCGGGCCAGCGGTCAGCCACCGCCTTCTGCGTCGCGTGCAGCAGGATCTGCGTGATCTCCGCCGGCACGCCGCGCTCGTCCAGCAGCCGGACGTCGGGGACTTCGTTCACGATCTGGTACATCAATTCCGCGAAGTTCACCTTGTGGAAGGCGGCTCTCCCGGTGAGCATCTCGAACAGCAGCAGCCCCATCGCATGCACGTCCACGCGGGCGTCGAGCGGGTCGCCACGGAGCTGCTCCGGCGCCATGTAGCGCGGCGTACCGATCACGGCGCCCGTCATCGTCAACGCGGCTTCGCTCCCGCCGGTGCGCTTGGCGATGCCGAAGTCCAGCACCTTTGCGACGCCATCCTCCGTGATCATCACGTTGGACGGCTTGAGGTCGCGGTGCACCAGGCCCGAGCGATGGGCGGCGGCGAGGCCATCACACACCTGAGCTGCGATGTCGACCGCATCCTCCAGCGTCATCGCGCCACCCGACTCCAGCCGGTCGGCGAGCGTCTCACCCTCGACGTACTCCATCACGATCAGCGTGCGATTGCCGTCCTCGATGTAGTCGAAGACGCGCACCACATTCGTGTGCTGGATGGCCGCTGCGGCACGCGCCTCTCGCTCCAGCCGTGCACCGAGCTGCTGGTCGCCGCTCGACGTCGGTACGACGACCTTGACGGCCACCGAGCGCTCCAGCCGCTCGTCGGTGGTGAGCCAGACCTGGCCCATCGCGCCCGATCCCAGCAGGCGGTGCAGACGGAAGCGCCCGCCGATCAGTTCACTTTCCACAGCCGCTCAGTTGGTTCGCACGGTGACGACATCCTTTTCGGTGAGTACCAGCAGCACCTGTGGTGCGGTGCCGTCCAGCGGGACGCGCAGCAGCAGCAGCGGCTGACCGGGCAGCCCCGGCCAGAGGCGGGCGCGTCCCGCGACCAGCACGGACGTGTCGTCATACCCGCGACTGATGTCGGTGATCACGAAGCCGGCCGGCAGCGTGACCGGGGTCACCGACTGCATGCCGTCGGCGGCCGGCGTTGCCGTCACCAGTGTCGTCGGCCGCGTGCGGGACGACGAATCGATGGCCAGCAGCATGCGACCGTCCCGCAGCGTGGCGAAGAGCTCCTCGCGCGGGCGACCGCGCGTCAGGAGCGTCAGCGCCCCGGCGTGCACGCGCGCCAGATCCACGGCGCCGTTCGCCTCGATGCGCACCAGGAGGTCGGCAGTATCCGCGCCGACGGCAGGGTAGCGGAGCTGCCCTTCACCGACCTGTCGGATCGATGACGACGCGCCCGTGGCCAGTGTGACGCGCAGGATGCTCGCGGCCTTCGGGTTGCGCACCGCCATGAACAGGCTGCGTCCGTCCGGCGCCCAGGCTGGGTCGGACGCCATGACCGAGTCGGCGCTGACGGTCTTCCAGTTGCGGCCGTCCGCGTCCATCACGACCACACGAGAGGCGTTGACGCGGTCGAGCGGCTCGTACGTGGCAGCAATGTGGGTGCGGTCGGGCGACCAGACCGCCTGCGACACGGCGCCGCTGTCCGTCCGCATCAGGAGCGTGGCCGTCGAATCCGTGCCCGTCACCACCTGCCAGATGCCGCGCACGCCGTTGATCGTGCCGGAAACGAGTGCACGGCCGGTGACGAACACCGTGATCGAGTCGGCCCCGGCACCGTCCTGCGACACGACGACGGTGGCGCGGCCCGGCGCCTTCGCCGTGAGCGTCCCGGCAGCGTCCACCGTGGCGACGTCCGGCGCGGTGGACACCCATCGTGCCGCCGTCAGCGCACCGAGGTCGCTCTGGTCGCGTGCGCGGAGCGTCACGGCCAGCGTCCGCGAGGTGCCGGCGGTGAGGGACAGCAATCGCTCCCGTGCACTGACCTTCATCTCACGCACGGTGACCGGCCAGCTCTGCGTGGGGACGCCCGGGGCGAGCAGGCTGAGCGTCGTCCTGCCCTCGCGGACACCGACGATCGTGCCGGACGCCGTGACGCGAGCCATCGTGGGATCGGCCACGCGCCACATCATCACATCCGGCGGCAGCAGCTCGCCCGCGGTCCCGAAGGCCTTGGCGTCGAGTGTGGTCGACCCGCCCACACCGAGGGGGATCTCCGTGCCGGCGACGATCGGCACGTCGATGCGCGAGATGCGAGGCGTGACGCGGATCGGGATGCGGCGCGTCAGCGTGTAGCCCTGCACGATCAGGTCGGCCGTGCCGACGCCGCCCGCCTCGACGATGCCGAAGGCGGGATTCACCACCCGCAGGACGGTGGGATCGGTGCTGCTCCACGCCAGGTTCTGTGTCACGCGACGGCGGTCCTGCGCCGGTGCCACGAGGTACACCGTGTCCGTCAGTCCCGAACTCAAGACAAGCGAGTCGGGCTCGGGGACCAGCACCGCCTCGCCCACGACCACCGGGACGGACGCGGAGACGTTGCCCAGCGCCGACCGGCCTCCGAGCACTCCGCTGCCCGGCAGGACGCCGATCACGTCATTCGTGCCCGGATCGATGCCGACGGCGGCGCCGTAGGGGGTCCACGTGACGTCGCTCGCGTCGACCTGCGAGCCGTTGGCGAGGACGAGGCGGAACGTGGGCCGGAACCGCTCGCCAGGGAGCAGGCGGATGTTGCCGGGTTCGATGGTTGCCGAGACGGCTGGCGATCCACCGGCAGGTGGAACGGGCCGCGTCGCGGTCGCGCTCGGCGTGACGGTTGGCGTCGCCGCCGCTGGGGACGTTACGGGCGCCGTTGCGGGCGCCGACGCTGGCGCCGTTGCCGGGGGTGTCGCTGGGGGCGCTGTCTGACGGGGAACGGTCGCCGGAGGCGGAGCCACCGGTTGCGCCGTGGCGGCGGTCACCGACACCTGCACCTGGCGGACGATCTTGCCGGCGCGGACGAAGATCCGTGTGCTGCCAGGCCGCACGCCGATCACCTCGCCCGTGATGCTGACGGTGGCGATCATGGTGTCGGCGCTGGTGAAGCTCAGCTCATAGCGGTCTGGCGGCACGGCCTCGTTCGCGTCGTCGTACACCTCGGTGAGGATCTGCGCGCGCGCGCCAGCTTTCACCCTCAACTGCAGCGATTTCACGACCACTTGCGCGACCGTCTGCGCGCCCGCCGCAGTCGACGGAGCGCAGGTCAGCAGGGTCACGAGCAGCGCAATGAACACCCGGGGCTTCGACCACGTCATGCTGCAGATTTCCGCATTCCGGCAAGGGATCAGGGGACGTCGGTCACAGGACCGCGGTGTTCCGCGGGAGGCGCGTCTGCGATCACCCGCCGGGCGCGTCTTCGGCACCGGCGGCGCGCAGCCGTCCCGGCCACAGCGCGCCGTCCCTCTATCCGGTGAATCTAGGCCCGGGGCCGGTGTGATTCCAGCACCGAGCCGAAGTGTGCCGGTCTGCACCGGGTGCCCACGCCGGGCCGGCCAGGTCAGCCCCCGACGAGCACCGTCGGCGCACCCAGCACGATCATGCCGCCGTGCGCCGTCATGTCGAGGATGCGGGCCGCCGGCTTCTTGCCGATCAGCACCGTGGCCGAGCCCTTGACGATCATGTCCGGAGGCCCGACGCAGATGCACTGCGACAGGGCGGTGGCGGCGGGCAGGCCGCCGACGAGCACCGTCGGCGCGCCGGGTGTGAGGAGCGGGCCGCCGACGTGCGGCACGATCACCGTCACCATCGGGCAGACGTGCATGTCGGTGATGCGTGCCTGCGGCATGCCCATCAGGTCTCCTGCGACGGAGGTGAACCGGATTCCTGGCGCACGTACGCGATCGACGTCGGCCAGCCCCCAAGCTTGTGCACGATCTCGAGCCCCTGGGCGATGCTGGCGCGGAGGCGCGCATCCATCTGGTCGGGCGGGCCTTGCAGCGTGGACACCGTCACGGCGGCCGACACGAAGATCGCCACCATGCCGGGTGGTGCCGGCACCTGATCCGCGCCATCCGCCTCGGCGATGCTGCCGCCGCTGAACCAGAGCGCCGCCGCGGCGAGCGTGACGGGATGCTTGATGCCGATCGCCTGCGCCTTCGACCAGATCTGCCGCCGTGTGCCGTCCTCCGGAGCGGCGATCCACTGCTCCACCAGCGACAGCAACTCCTCGATGCGCGGCGACTCGGCGGCGCCCTCGGCCGCCGCCGCGGCGATGGCGTGACGGGCCGACACCCACCCCCACCAGATGCACTGCCGCGACGGGATGGCCACGGCAATGCAGCGCAGTGCCTCGGTGCCGAGTCCGGCGCTGGCGAGCGAGTCCACCAGCGCGGCGGGATCGTCGGTGCGATGACAGATCTCGTGCCACGCTTCCTTCACGCCGGCCCGGTCGACGACGAAGCCGATCGTGCTCGACGGGTCCAGCGCCGCGTCGTGTGTGGGAGTCATGTGGCGTTCAATCAGTTGATCATGACGACGCCGCCCTTCAGCGTCAACATCGCGCCGCCGGACACCTCGGCCGTCGCCGAGCCGCTGGCCTTCAACGTCGGGCCGGAGATCTCGATGCCTTTTGGTGTGAGCTTGATGCTGCTGGCGCCGCATGTCAGCTCGATGGCGGTGGTGGCCGTGAGCTCGATCTTTCCGGTGCGGCTCGTCACACTGACGTTGCCCTTCGCCGTGTGTGTCACCTTGCCCGCCTCGACCGAGGTGGTCTCGTCACCAGTGACGATGGTGGTCGTGCTGTTGCCATTCACCTTCAGGGTCCGCTTGCCCTGCTTGACGGTGATGGTCTGGTCCCCCCGGCTGATCAGCAGGGTCTGGCTTCCCTCGTTCAGCGTGTGCGTCTCGTCGCCCTTGTCCACCACCATCGTCGACTTGTTCTTGATCAGGCCCTTGAAGTCCTTCTCGGCCTGAAACGCGACTAATTCCTCGTCCTTCTTGTCGACGAAGCGCAGTTCGTTGAAGTTGCTCTTCCCGCCGTTCGGGGTGGAGCGGGTGCGCAGTGCCGACTGGTCCTTGTCGTCGGGCAGCTTGATCTGCGGCTCGTTCTTGTCGTTGTACAGGCTGCCGACCACCACCGGCGCATCAGGATCGCCGCCGAGGAAACTCACCAGGACCTGATGGCCGATGCGTGGCAGGAAGAAGGTGCCGAAGCCCGGTCCGGCCACCATCTGCGCGACGCGCACCCAACAGGCATCGCCCGGACCGTTCGGCGGCCGGGCGTCGCGGTTCCACTCGAAGGCCACGCGGATGCGCCCATGCTTGTCGGTGAAGATCTCCTCGCCGGCCGGGCCGATCACCGTCGCCACGTGCATGCCGTGCACCACGGGCCACGGCGTGCTGCGCGGCGGTCGGAACACCTGTGTGCTGGCGATGCAGGTGAATTCGTTCGAATATCCTCGCGCGGAGTTGTCGCCACCGAAATAGCTGCCGTTTTCGCCCTGGTGCTCCACTGACAGCACGAAGTACTTGCCATTGGCCGCGGCGTAGGTTGTGGACTTGATGTCCACCTTCGCGCCGGCGGTCAGGGCGAGTGCTTCACTCGCGCCGACGACGCGGGTGGAACCCGCCGTCGCGGCCTGCGCGCGTAGCGAGGCCTGCTGCGTCAATGCCGCCGACGCACCGCTCACGCGTGCGGCCTGTGCCCCGCCGCCCTTGTCCACGCCGTCGTGGTCGGCGCCGGTGATGTACTCGTACACCTGCTGCTCCAGCGAGGCGGGCAGGGACGATGCGCTCAGTGGCCAGTCGAGCGGACTGGCAGCCACGTCGGGCGCCATCGACTGTTCGCGATTGTCACGGCCGGTGAGGGCCACGTGCGAGGTACCCACCACAGACTGACGCACGAACGGCTGCTGCCAGGCGGCCAGGCGCAGCAGGCGTCCGTCGTTGTCCCAGTTCACATCCGTCAGCAGCGTCAGTCCGCCACGTTCCTGCGCGGATGACATGCTGTCGGCCATCAGCAGCGTGGTGGCACTGGCGGTGTGCAGGAACGTGTACCAGACACCATGGCGCTCGCACAGCCGCGTCACGAAATCCCACTTCGACTCGGCGTACCGCGTGCGGCTCGGCACCGGATCGTAGGTGCCGGTCAGCTTCCACTCCACCTGCAGGCCCGTCAGGGTCGCCTTGAGGATGTCGGCCAGGCCCTTGTCCTGGAACACCTCGTACCCGCTGCCCAGAGTGAGCAGCCAGGCCGGTGGCACCACGTGCAACACGTACTCCTGCAGCGGAGTCGAGCCCGGTGGCAGTCGGTCCACCTGCCGCACGATGCCACTGAAGTAGCGCGGTGATCCCCCTCGCGTGGCGCACTTCAGCGACACCGGCTTGAGCAGCAGGTCGCGCGGCTGAATGTCGCGCTTCTCACTGCCCGCCACGATCCGCAGGTCGAACAGCGACGACACCGCCTCCGTGCAGCTCCACCGCATGCACAGCAGCACGTCCTTGCCAAGCGGCGTGGTGAGCTGGAATGGGCGCGTGTCCTGCGTCAGGGTCGGCATCGTCGGGAATCTGGTGAGGAGATCAGTCCGTGACGGCGTCGTACGCGAACGTGCCGTCGTCACCGACCGTCACCCGCACCGCCGACGTCTTGCGACCCTCGACCAGTGCGGTGAGCAGCAGGGTCGAGACCTCCGGCAGCAGCGTGTTGGTGAGGATGTTGTCGACGTTGCGCGCGCCACTTTCGACCTCCGTGCAGCGGGCCGCCACCTGGTTCACCAGATCATCGCCGTATTCCAGCGTCACGCGGTGCACCTCGTGCAGGCGCCGCGCGATCTTGGCCAGCTTGAGCCGCACGATGCTCTTCAGGTTCTCGTCGCGGATCGGGTAATACGGCACGATCACGGTGCGTCCGAGGAAGGCCGGCTTGAAGGCCGCGTCCAGCTCCGGCTTGAGCGCCGCCACCATGCCGTCGGGGAAGGGCATCGTCTCCGGATCGGCGGTGAGCTTCATGATCGTCTCGGTGCCGCAGTTGGTGGTGAGGATGATCACCGCGTTGCGGAAGTCGATCTGCCGGCCCTCGCCGTCCTCCATCACGCCCTTGTCGAACACCTGGAAGAAGAGTTCCAGCACGTCGGGATGGGCCTTCTCGATCTCGTCGAGCAGCACCACGCTGTACGGACGCCGTCGCACCGCCTCGGTGAGCACGCCGCCCTCGCCGTAGCCCACGTAGCCGGGCGGCGACCCCTTCAGCGTGCTGACGGTGTGCGGCTCCTGGAACTCGCTCATGTTGATCGTGATCATGTTCCGCTCACCGCCGTAGAGCATCTCGCTGACGGTGGTGGCGGTTTCGGTCTTGCCCACGCCCGAGGGTCCCACCAGCAGGAACACGCCCTTGGGCTTGTTCGGGTCCTCGATGCCGGCCTTGCTGGTGCGCATGCGCCGCGCGATGGCTTCGAGCGCGTGGTCCTGGCCGATCACACGGGCGCCGAGGTGTGTCTCGAGCTGGAGCAGCGTGCCCAGTTCGTCGCGCATCATCGAGCCCACCGGAATGCCGGTCCAGCCGGCGATCACCTCGCCGACGATCGACGCATCCACGGTCACGCGCATCAGTGGGGTCTCGCCCTGCAGCGCCTCGAGCTCCGACTGCTTCGTGACGAGGTCGGCGCGAGTCGCCTGGTCGGCATCACTCGTCTCCTCGCCCGCCTTCGGGGCGGAACCCTCGAGTTGCCCGCGCAGCGCGCGGATCACCTCCACCATCGCGCTTTCCTGCTCCCAGCGCGCCTCCATCGCCGTCAGCCGCGCGGCGGTGGACGTGCGCAACGTGTCGATCTCGGCCAGCCGCTCGGCGTGGTTCACGCCCACCGCCGACTCGCGGCGCAGCACACGCTCCTGCACCTCGAGATCCTGCAGCACGCGGCGCGCATCCTCGACCGCGGCCGGCGTGCTGCTCTGCCCCAGCGCGAGGCGCGCGCAGGCGGTGTCGAGCACGCTCACCGCCTTGTCGGGGAGCTGGCGGTCGGGCAGGTAGCGGTGCGACAGCCGCACGGCGGCCGCAAGCCCTTCGTCTGTGATGCGCACCGTGTGGTGCTTCTCCAGCGACGGCACCACGCCGCGCAGCATCAGCATGCACACCTGCTCCGTCGGCTCGTCCACCTTCACCAGCTGGAAGCGGCGCGAGAGCGCAGGGTCCTTCTCGAAGAACTTCTTGTACTCGCTCCAGGTGGTGGCCGCGATGGTGCGCAACTCGCCGCGCGCGAGGGCGGGCTTGAGCAGGTTGGCGGCATCGTTCTGGCCAGCCGCGCCGCCGGCGCCGATCATCGTGTGCGCCTCATCGATGAACAGGATGATCGGGACGGGGGAGTTCTTCACCTCCTCGATCAGCCCCTTGAGGCGGTTCTCGAACTCGCCCTTCACCCCGGCGCCGGCCTGCAGCAACGCGAGGTCCAGCGTGCGCAGCGTCACGCCCTGCAGCGGCGGCGGCACGTCACCTTCGGCAATGCGACGCGCGAAGCCCTCGACCACGGCCGTCTTGCCCACGCCGGCCTCGCCGACGAGGATCGGGTTGTTCTGCCGGCGTCGCGTGAGGATGTCCACCACCTGCCGCACTTCCGTGTCACGCCCGAGCACGGGGTCGATCTTGCCGGCGCGGGCATTGGCGGTGAGGTCCACCGTGTACTGGTCGAGGAACGGCTGCTTGCCGCCGCCGGGGCGGGCCGCGCCGGCCTCGCCACCGGCACCGCCCGGCAGCCCGGGACCGCCGCTGGCCGCCATCTGCGCCCGCGCCTCGGTGCTCTCCACCGTGATTGCATCGAACGTGCTGCGCAGCGCCTCGGGATTCACGCCGCCGAGTGACGGCAGCTCGGCGAGGACACGGCGCGCCATGTCGTCATCGGTGATGAGTGCCAGCAGCACGTGGCCCGTGCGCACCTTCTGCGCGCTGTAGTTGATGGAGCCGATCGTCCACGCCTTCGTCAGCAGCGACACCAGCGACGGCGACAGCGATGGCGTGCGGGCGTTGCCGGTCTTGAGCTTGTCGAGTGCACGCTGGATCTCCGTCGCGAGCCGCGACCGGTCCACGCCGAAGTGTTTCAGCGCGAACGCGAGATCCGTGTCGGTGGCGTCGAGCGCCTTGAGCAGCAGGTGCTCGATCTCGATGTCGTAGTGCGTGCGCGACAGGCAGATCCCCGCCGCCGCCTCGACGGCGTTGCGCAGTTCGGGATCGAGCTTGGCGATGAGGGCGCGGAGGGTGACCATCGGTCGGGGGGTGGGGGCGGAGAGAGGCTGCGGTGGCACCGGCGCGGTGCCGGTGGTGTCGGGACAGCGGTATCGGTCAGAAAAGAAATGCGGTGTCGTCGGGATCGCGCGGGGGTGTTCGGGTGCGCAGCCAGGTGCTCCAACCGAGATTGCCGGCGCCGCCGCCGAGCACCGTGGACGGTACTGACTCGCGTTCGAGCACGAGGCAGACCTCGATTTCCACGCCATCCCCGGCCACGTAGCGCACCAGCCCCTTGAGCGCATCGTGGCCGGCGCTCCCCGGCAGCAGTGCGTCGAACATCCGTCGCGTGCAGGGTCCGATGCGCACCCGCGCCCGCGCGCCGTGGTCCAGCACCTCGTCGCCGACGATGCTCCCGAGGCCGAGCACGGTCGTGTCGTCATCCTCGCCGAGTGCGCACTGCATGCCGGGTGCGAGCCGGTACCAGGCCGGCACGAACTCCTCGACGTGACACGGGACCTCGAGGTACGCCTGCAGCACCTGCTGCAGGGCGGTGGCGGATCGCGCATGCGGTGCGAGCAGCCCGCCATGCCGCAGCAGCACGGCATCGTCGAAGGGCAGGCGCGCCGCCACGGCCGGTGAGCCGAGGCCGATGAGGCCGCGCAGGCGCTGCGACAGCGCGTCGTCGTCCGCACCCTCGCCGGCGGCGATGTGCGGCCGCGTGGTGCGCCAGGCTCGGTAGAAGAGCGAGATCAGCCGATGGTGAAACAGGTCGAGAAAGTCGCGCAGCGCCGTGTCCTTGAGCGCCACCCGTTCCGCGACGTACTGCGTGTACGTCTTGGGCAGCACGCCGGCCGGTCCGACGAGGCCAAGGAAGTTCACTTCCATGAAGGGCTGTCCGCCCGCGCCGCGCATGCCGGCACGCGCCCCCCGCGACGCCGCGCGCTCCGACTCGTCGGTGTCCCGTGCAGCGCTCACGCGCTGCACGTCGCCGGGAGGGAAGGCGAGCGAGGGATGCACGCCGATGCGCACCGACTCCCGGGCCGGATCGGCAAACTCGCCGAGCGGCGCGCGCCCGGGGTGGATGCGTGCGAGCAGGCGGACGGCCTGTCCGAACTCGAAGGCACCGGGTGCGGCCTCGAGTCTCGCCACGAGCGCGTCGATCGCGGCCGGATCGAGCGTTGCGGTTCCTGACGCGTCAGCGCCCGTCATCCGAGGGCCCGGCTGCCGCTGCGCGCCGGCCAGTCCGCCAGCGGACGCCGGCGCTGTCGTGTGTCGACCGTGAGCTGCGTGAAGCTGTTCAGCGACGCGTACAGCGCAAAGAAGCGATCGAGCACACTGGCGAAGAGCCACGCGCCGTCGCCAGCGAAATGATCCTCGTCGAGCGTGACCGAGATCCGCCGGCCGCGCGCGAGGGCGAGGCCGCCGCCTTGCGAGAGCCCGGGGATGCGGGCGTGCACGGCTTCGCTGCGCACGTCGAGCACCCCCTGGATCTGCCGCTCGATGTCCGGTGACTCGCCGTGGTCGTGCAGGCGCAGCAGTTCGCGCAGCGGCTCCGCTCCGCCGTCGAGCGAGAGATGATTGAGCGAGAGCTGCGACACCATGCGCCATGCCAGCGCGGCGCCCAGTCGCGGGTGCACCGACACCGTCGGGCGGAGCAGCGCGCTGATCCGGGTGAGGGGCCCGCCGCCCACCAGTTCGAAATCACCGCGCGGGTCGCCCACCGGCAACCGCGACGGCAGATCACCGTTGAAGCAGAGCGTGCGCGCCGTGACCACATCGTGCACTGGCTGCAGCGTGCGGCCGCCGCGATCGATGAACGCCAGCGACAGGTCGCTCGCGCGCGGGCCCCGTTCCGGTGCCGGATGCCGACGCGCCACCCAGAACACCGGCTGTTCTCCCGACGCCGGTGCATCGTGCTTGAGGCCATACAGCGGCTCGTATCGCGTCGGATCGCCACCGCCGGCCGGCACTCCCACCACGTCCGTCACCGCGTACACCTCGATCGCCAGCCGGTGCTGCGCATCGGGCACGAGCGGATACTCGTCGCGGCGATGGGTGAGCAGGATCGGTTCCGCGACATGTTCGTACAGGTTCACCACCGGCGTACATCCCAGGCGCACCGTCTCGCGGGTGACGCCGGCGGCGAGCATCGCGCGCCGGTCACCGCGCTCGAACGCACCGACCAGGATCACGATCTCGGCGCCGCCCTGGGCATCGCAGGCGCGCAAGGCATCGCCGATGGCGAGATCCACGGAGCGGAACGCCGCCGGCAGTGCCATGTACTCCTGCAGCAATCCATACGGGGCGAGGGCGGGCGCACCGCCCTCCAGCAGCCGTTCGTCCGCGCCGAAGCCGCCGGCACTGAGCGCGCGCGCCGGCAGCTCGATGCGCCGGTCGCCGCCGGCAGCAGGGTTGGCCGGGTCGAGGGCGCGCACGAGCACCGCCGTGGTGTCGCGGCATAGCCCTTCATGCAGCGTGGAGGCCACCGCGCCGTCGCCGTGCAGGTGCAGGCGCAGCGAGTCGAGCGCGAGTGATGACAGCGTCACGCCGGGGAACGCATGCAGCTCGATGCGGAGCGCACCCACGGCATCCGACGTGCGTACCGGCGGCTGGAGCGCGTCGGGCGTGACCCAGCGCGCCTCGGCGATGGTCAGCGGCCAGAGGTGGACCGTGGCGGCCGTGCGGAAGGTGCAGCGCAGCCCGGCCACGGCGCGGGTGCGGAGCAGCGAGCCGCGTGGCACCTGGAGTCCCTCCGGCATCGCGGCCCGTTCCGGATCGGCCACGAACTCCGCCATCGACAGCGATGGCACCGGCCGCACCAGCTGCGGCGCAACGATGGACAGCAGCGACTCGGCGACCTGCGAGACGTCGTCGTCGAGCTTGAGATGGATGCGCGCGGCGAGGAACGCGAAGCCTTCGAGCAGCCGCTCCACGTGCGGATCCTCGCACTTGGTGGGCTCGAGCTGCAGCCGTCCCGCGACCTTCGGATAGCGCTGCGCGTACTCCGCGCCAAGGCGCCGGAGGTAGCCGAGCTCCCGCTCGTAGTACCACAGCAGCTCATCGCGCATCGTCGGGCCGTCCCTCGCGCACCTGATACTCGCCGCGGCCCGTCTCCAGCACCGTGTCGTAGACGACGTGCTCCGGCGCCGGGTCGACGCGCAGCATGCCCTCGATGGAGAAACGGAGGTCGGGGCGCCCACCCATGCCCGGATCGACATGCGCGCGGACGCGCACGTTCGCCAGCCGCGGTTCGAAGCCGGCGACACTCTCCTCGACCTCGCGCACGAGACGCAGCAGCGTCTCGCTGCCGTCGCGTGACATCGAGCTGAAGTCGGGCACGCCGTAGCGCAGCAGGGACCGGCGTGCCTCGACCATGCTCTCATCGACGACGACCAGGTCACGCCGCGTGTTCAGCAGCCAGTCGAGATCGTGCCGCACCGCCACGCGCAGCGCCGCGAGGCTCTCGGCGCGCGTCGGCATCGTTTCATGGCGCTGGCCAGGGTCCTCGTCGGTGAGGCGGTCCAGCAGCGACGACTGCACCGGCCGCGCGACCGTGTCGGGGCGCTGCACGGGGATCATGCCGCTGCCACCGCCGCTCCACTCGCCGCTGCCGCGCTCGCGCGCCATGCTCAGGCTCCACCCAACGCAAGCGCCGCGATCGGGTCGAGCCGGCAGATGCGCAGGTACAGCCCGCTCCGGCGACTGCTCGTGCCGCCCGTCGCATCGATCGCGCGACAGGCCAGCACCATCGCCTGCGCCACCACACCGCCATCCTCCCACGCGTCCAGCTTGTGCGTCTCGATGCGGTCGAGCAGGTCCTCCACGATCGGCATCGCGATGTCGGAGCGGTTCGCGTCGACCAGCACCGTCACGAGTTCGAGGCGCCGCAGGAACCGGGCGCGTTCACTGCGCTCGCGCGTGGCATCGGCCATCAGCAGTGCGACGCCGCGATCCAACCGCCCGCCGGACACTTCCGCGCGCGCGCGTTCGAGCATCGGTCGGTGCACCGCCGCAGGCATGCCGTCCAGTGGCGGACGTGCCGCAGCCGGCGTGCCGCCGCTGAGCAATCCGGACCGCGCCAGCCACGCCAGCGTGTCGGCGTTGGCCGCCGGCGTGTCGTCCAGCAACATGGCCTGTGGCAGTCCAGGATAGTCTGCGAGCAACTGGCGCAGCGCCGAGCGCATCACGTGCACCACGTCGGCATACGTGTCGCCGAGTGCCTGCGCAGCCTCGATGGACCAGCGCTGTGCGTCCAGCCAGACGCCACCCGGCGTCGAGGCCATCAACTCCTCGACGCCGTCGAGCAGGTCCTCATGCCGCTCCTCGAGCACATGGCCCTTGAGCCGCGCGCGATCGGCGGTGGCTGGCGCATGCAGCAGCGCGGGTGCCGGCGCGTTCGATTCCGGATCCGCCGGGCCGAGGGAGCGCCACCGCAGCGCACGCATCAAAGCATACGGCGCCGGCTGGCTCGGATCGGCGCGACGGAGGAAGCGCGCGGCCACCACCACCCGTGCGCCGGCATCGGCCTCGCTGGTCGGGATCGCGCCGACCGAGGCGGTGACGAGTCCGCTGCCGGTCGTCGCGCCCTCGCCGCTGTCTGCCGCGTCGCCGGAACCATCATCGTCGGGCTCCTGCAGGCGACGGCGTGCGAGCAGTGCATCCGCGGACCGCTGCACGACTTCCAGCGCGTCCAGCAGGCGCCGATAGCTCGGAGCTTCCTCCAGAAAGTGTTCGTTCCCGAACACGTCCAGCGCGTACACGTCCGCGGTGGTCTCGCGGATCGTCTCGCAGAGCTCCACGTACCACGCCTTGGGTGTGGCGTCGACGCCAGCCCAGATCGTCTCGATGACTGGTTCGCCCTTGGCCGCGAAGGCCTCGCGCGCCTCGCGCCGCGGCGTGTCCGCGCGCAGTTCCTCGTCCGAGCCGGCGAGCAGCGCGGCGTCGTATTGACGGAAGTTGTGCTTGGCACTGCTGAGTGGTGCGCCGCGCACCGATTCGACCAGCTTGATGCCGATGAAGTCGAGCGGTCCGGCCCGCAGCGACGGATCGCCGTCCTCGATCTCCGGATAGAGCGTCTCCCAGAAGTTGTCGAGCAGTCCACGCATCAGGGCCACGCCGTCACGCAGGCCGGTGAGGCCGTCGCGCTTGAGCATGGACTCCGTCCACCAGGAGGCGAGTTGCAGGTCCTTCGACGTGGTCGAGAGGACCTCGCCCGTGAGCTTCACCACGGCGGCGTGGTCCGCGAGCTTGCGGGCACGCTGCCATGCGCCCTGGTCGGCATCGTCGTCCTCGCGTCGGGCTTCCCTGATCTTCTCGTAGATCGGATCGTCGCGGATCGATCGGCCCGACGGGTTCTCGCCGGGGATCGGTGCGAGGAGGGGCGAGAGCAGTTCGTCGCGGGCAGGCATGCGATCGTGAATGGGGACTGGAGGAACGCAGGGCCTGGCGAGGCGGTGGCATCTCGCTGCGGAACGACGGCACCGCAGTGACGGACGTCAGCTCAGTCCGCGGCCGGCGAGTCGATGGTGAGGTTGCGCAGCTCGAGGAGCGGGAACTCCTCGCCGTCCACGAGCCAGTACTTGAGCCCCACCGGGGCCTCGCCTCCATCGGGGAGTGGCGCCCAGTCGGTGATGCGACCGACGCGGACCTGCTCGTCGGCATGCGTGGCACTACCGGCCGCCAGCACCGGCAGCAGCACCTGACCGAGCTCCATGCCGCGGAACCCGGGGCCGGTGCGCACATGCACCGTCGGCCAGAGCGTGTCGCGCACCGAGGCTGGCGCGGCCATCGTGACCTGCGCCACATGGGCCAGCGGCAGCCACAGGTACTTACCCGCGGCGAAGCACTCGAGGCGGGCGCCGATGCGCGGATCGGCATCCTCGAGTGACGTGAACGCCCGACCGTTGATCGTGCCGGTCACGGCGGGCGCGGGATCGAGCGGAAAGGCGCCGTCCGCGAACAGCGATTCACGTTCACGCTGCGCCCGAATGGCCCCCTTGTAGAGCAACGCGCCGAGTTCCGCCTCTTTCGAGGCGGCACCCAGCACGTCCAGCTGTTTCACCGCGCGTTCATAGTTCCCCTCGAAGCAGAGCAGTTCGAAGAGGAATGCACGGCGCCGGGCATCGGCCGGATGTTGCCGAAGTTCGATGCCCAGCGTCTCGACCGCCTCGGAGAGGCGTCCAGCGCGGAACGCGTCGAGCGCGGTCGGCATGATGGTCAAGCCTTCTTGTTCCCGATGATGCTGAATGTCTGCAGCACCGCCTGGCCTGGCTCGTTCTTCGCTTCGTTGGGCGGCTTGTTGTACGTCATCTCGATCGCTTCGTACGCGAAGGTGATCGATTCCGTCGGCAGCTGGCCACTGCTGTCCACCGTATGCATGGTGATGATGGCGTTTTTCAGCTCGTACGTCAGATAGATCACCGAGCTGTTTTCGGCACTGCCCGATGTCCCGGTGAAGTCGATCGTGACCTTCGTGATCGTCGTCCCGAGGCAGCAGTTGATGAAGAGCGCCGGTGACATCGCGTCGAAGTTCTTGTTGAGCTGGATCTCGCTCAGGCTGGGATCGCTCTTCTGAACGCCGCCCTTGCTGATGGAGACACCGAGCCCGACGCCGAACGAGAACTTGCTGCACTCCGAAGCGCCCTTCGTCTTGATGAGATCATCGGTGGCAATGCCTTCGAGTCCTGCCTGCTTTCCGCAACTGAGATAGATCGCCATGGTCGTATGCCTGATCGTGAGTGAGGTGGTGTGTCAGAGAACTTCAGGACCAGCTGCTGGCCGGAGTGGCCCACGGACCTACTTGCCTGCCGGCGGCGGCAGCTCGGCGACCAGTCGCATCGAGATCGACAGCTCGTCGAGCTGGAAGTGCGGGCGCATGAACGCGACGGCGCGGAGGACCCCCGGCTTGCCGGCCACCTCGACGACATCGATGCGGGCTTCCTTCAGCGGACGCTTTGCCTTCGTCTCGAAGGAGGCGTCGTCGTTGGACACGACATACTGCGAGATCCACTTGTTCAGGAACGACGTGGCCTGACTTGCGGTCATGAATCCGCCGATCTTGTCCCGCATCATCACCTTGAGGTAATGCGCGAACCGCGAGGTGGCGAAGATGTACGGCAGCTGCGCCGAGATGCGCGCGTTGGCGGACGCCTGCGGCGAATCGTAGACCTTCGCCTTCTGGGCGCTCTGCACGCTGAAGAACGCCGCGTTCGGCGTGCCCTTCTGGTGCACGAGTGGCACGAAGCCGAGGTCGGCCAGTTCCTTCTCGCGGCGGTCGGTGACCGACACTTCCGTCGGGCACTTCATGACCGTCTCGCCGGCGTCGGTCTGGAAGTTGTGGACCGGCAGCCCGGTGACGAGGCCACCGCTTTCCACGCCACGGATGGCGGCACACCAGCTGTACTTGGCGAAGGCGTCGGTGACCTTCGCGCCGAGCGCCCAGGCGGCCGAACCCCAGAGGTACGACTCGTGTTCGGTGCCGTCGACGTGTTCGTCGTAGTTGAAGGCCTCGATCGGCACGGTCTTGGCGCCATACGGCTCGCGCAGGAGCATGCGTGGCAGCGCCAGCGCGACGTAGCGTGCATCGTCGGTGTTGCGGAACGCCTTCCACTTGGCGTACTCGGTGCTGTCCAGCACCTTCCCCATGTCGCGTGGCTGGTCGAGCTGGGCGAAGCTCTCGAGGTTGAACATCTCGTGCGACGCCGAGGCGATGAACGGGGCGTGGGCCGCGGCGGCGATGTTCGAGATCTTCTCCAGCAGCTCGATGTCCTGGCCGCTCTTGTTGAACTCGTAGTTGCCCAGCAGCGCGCCGAACGGCGCACCGCCGAACACGCCGTATTCCTCCTCGTAGACCTTCTTGAACAGCGCACTCTGGTCGAACTCGGGGGCACGCTGCAGGTCGCGCAGCAGCTCCTTCTTGCTCACGTTGAAGATCTTGAGCTTGAGCTGTTCGCCGGTCTCCGACTGGTTGAGCAGGTACTTGAGCCCGCGCCAGCTGGCCTCGAGCTTCTGGTACTCGGGGTGGTGCATGATCTCGTTCACCTGCAGCGACAGCAGGTGATCGAGCTGCGCGATGCGGGCGTTGATCATCGACTCGGTGTCGCGGCCGACCGTCACCGCGCCTTCGAGCACCTCGGAGACGAAGCGGCTGACGATGTCCTTGCCGCGCGACTGGGCCTGCGCATCGTTGCCGAAGCGCCCCTCGGCGACGATCTGGTCGAGGAGGCCGACTTCATGCGTTTCGGCCTGCGGGGCCGCGCCGGTTTCACTGGTCTGTGCTTTCGCCATGGGTCAGGCCCCCGTGCTGTCGAGGCCCAGTTCCGCCTTGAGCGTGGCCAGCTTCGCATCGTCGTGCAGCGTCTCCTGCAGCAGCTCGTCGAGCTTCTCGTTGGTCTGCAGCGTCCCGCGCAGGTCGGCGAGCTTCGTGCGCAGCTCGAGCAGCTCGCGCAGCGGCTTCACCTGGCGCGCCACGGCGTCGGGGGCGAAGTCGTCCAGGCTCTTGAACGTGAGGTCGATGCCCAGCTTGGCCGACTCCGGATCCTCACTGAGCTTGTTCTCGACCGAGAACTGCAGGTGCGGCTTCATGCTCGCGAGCACGTCGTCGAAGTTGTCGGGCGTCACCTCCACGAACTTGCGGTCCTTGACGCGCGCCAGCGGCTCCACCGGCATGCCCGTGAAGTCGCCGAGGATGCCCATCACGAACGGGAGGGAGCGCTGCTCGATCGCATCGCCCGCCTCCACGTCGTAGCTGATGTTCACCCGAGGCGCGCGCACGCGTTCGAGTTTTTTCTGCGTGCTGTCAGCCATGACTGCTTGCTCCGGTCGTCGGTGGGGGGAAACGTCCACGGGGACGTGAACGGCACGTCACGAAATCGCTCAGGCACGCGCTGCAGTGCGGCACGCGAGTGCCCGCCGCGCACACGATTCCGATGCGGTTTCGGCTGCCCCATGGTGCGGCGAAGATCAGCCGCCGTCAAGGATGTGCGCATCGCCTGAAGGAGATGAGGCAGGCTCGGCCGCACGGCGTGCCGCATCGGTCGTGCGTGGCGCATCGGTCGTGCGTGCCGCGCGGCAAACACACGGCGCGCGGCCAAGTGGCTCCGGCGCGTCCGCGACGGTACGTTGCGGGATCATGCCTCACGCCAACGCCGTCCTGTGGTCCAAGGGAACACTCCTCGCACCGCAGCACCTGCAGCAGCAGGACCGTGCCCATGAGGAATCGCTCGCCTTCCAACTCGCCGCGCTCACGTTCTGCCCGTGGGGCCTGGCGCGCATCGAGTTCGATCGGGCGGCGCTGGCCGCCGGCAACATCGTCGTCACGGCCGTCACGGCGCGATTCCCCGATGGCCTGATCATCGATGCGCCGGGCGGTGATCCGTCACCGGCGCCACGACCATTCGGTGACGCGTGGCCACCGGACAAGGGCTCGCTGACCATCTACTTGGCCGTCCCCGAATACCGGCCTGGCGGTCGCAACGTCGCCGATCCCGGCGAGCGTGCCATCGCCCGCTGGCATGGCGACGAGATCACGCGCCGCGATGAGGTCACCGGCCTCAATGCGCGTCCCGTCAGCGTGGCGCGCGCCAACCTGCGGCTGCTGTTCGAAGGGGAATCGCTCGACGGCTACACCACGCTCCCCCTCGCGCGCCTCGTGCGCGAGGCCGGCGGCGCCGCCACCCTCGATCCGCTGCACGTGCCGCCGGTCCTCGACATCGGGGCGAGCGAGTATCTGGTCGGCCTGGCCCGCCGCCTCGTCGAACGCGTCTCCGCCAAGGCGAGCGCCGTGTCGGGCACGCGGCGACAGCGGAATCAGGGACTGGCGGATTTTTCCGTCACCGACGTGGCGGGCTTCTGGCTGCTCTACACGCTGAACACGCACCTGCCGGCCATCCGCCACCTGCACGACGTGCGCCGCGGACATCCCTCGGCGCTGTGGGAGGCGATGATCGGGCTGGCGGGGGCACTGACGACGTTCTCCGCGACTCCGTCGCCGTTGCCGACCTACGATCACCTGCGGCTGGGCGACGTGTTCACGCTGCTGGATGCCCGCGTGCACGAACTGCTCGACACCGCCGTGCCCGATGCTGCCGTGGCGCGCCCGCTGCGCGTCGTGCGGCACAACGTGCACGCGGTGGCGGTCGAGCAGGCCGCCTGGCTGGAGGCCCCGCAGTGGTATCTCGCCGTGTCGGCGTCGCTGCGACCGATCGACATCGTGCAGAAGGTGCTGAGTGGCTGCAAGATGGCGTCGTCCGACGTGGTGGACACGCTGATCCGCCAGGCGCTGGCCGGCGTGGAACTGACCCACGTCGCGCAGCCACCCGCCGGCCTGCCGATCAAGGTCGACCAGCAGTACTTCGTGCTCAAACGCAGCGGCGCCGCGTGGGACGCGATCGAACGCGCCCGCAACCTTGCGGTCTACGTGCCCACCGATCTCGGTGACGCCCGTCTCGAGCTGGTGATCCAGCTCCGCTGAGGGCGGCGTCGCCGCGCGCGGCGCTCAGCGTTTCGTCGTCGTGTCGGCCGCGGCCGGACGCGCTGCGGTGCTGTCAGCCGCGGCGGCGGGTGCCGTCGCCGGGACCACGACCGGTGCGGCCGGTGCAGGCCGGAAGACGAAGTACAGGATGAGCACCAGGGCGAGCAGGACCACGGCATTGATCATCAGGATCACCGGCAACGTGAACCGCGCCGGTGCCGCTGCGGGCGCGGTCTCGGGCCGCGAAGCCGCGGGTGCCTCCACCACCGCCGCCTGCTTCTTCATCACCATCGTGTATTCACTTGGCGGCGCCGCGGCCTGCTTCGGTGCGGCGCCGGCGCCCCCTTCGGGCAAACCGAAGAGTGGCGGCGGGAGCACCGGTGTGCCGGCTGACGGCAACGGCGCAGACGCCGCGGCAGGCATCGCCGTCGGTGACGGCATGGATGGCATGGCCGGTGCGGCCGGCATGCCGCGCGGTGGTGACGCGAACGAGGGCGCCGAGAGCGATGGTGTCGAGGGCATCGACAGCGGCGGCGGGGCCGGAACCGCCAACGGTACCGGAGCCGCCGGAGGCAACGGCGGGAGGGAACTCAGGCCGCGCCGAGCCTCTGAAGGCAGCGACGGTACGAACGGTGTCGGCGCGGGTGCCGCCGCCGCCGTCACCGGTGGCACGGGAGGTTGCGCCGCCGCTGGCATCGCGGGCGCGACAGTCGGGCGCGGCGGTGATGCCAGCGGCGGCGGTGCCATCGGCGGTGGTGACAGCGGTGGCGTGAACGACGGCGGCGGCTGGCTTGCCGGTGGGCTGCCCCCAAGGTGCTTCGACGGCGAAAACATCGCGGTGAACTCGCCCGGCGCGGGTTGCGGCGGAGCCGGGCGCGGCGCTGCTGCGGGCGGTGCGGCTGGCGCAGGAACCGGTGTTGGGGCGACGGGTTCGCGTGGCGGTTCTGGCGCCGGTTCGGGTGCTCGCGGTGCCGCGGCCGTCTCGAGCGGGATCGGTGCCGCGCGCGGCGCGGGCGTCGCGGCCGGGATGGGCGGTGTGGACGCCGACGCTGCACTCGCCATCGCGTCGGGCCTGAACATCGCGGTGAATTCGCCGACCGCTGCACGCGGTGGGGCAGGGGGCTCCGCGCGCGGCGGCACGGGGGCGCCGAGTGGCATCGGCAGCGTGGCCTTGCCGATCGTGGGCGCGGTCGGCAGCGGCAGTTCCAGCGTCGGGCCGAAGTGCGACGCTGCGGCTGGTGGTGCCAGAGGTGTCGCGGGTGTCGGTGGTGTCGGTGGTGTCGCTGGTGTCGCTGGTGTCGGTGGTGTGGGCAACGGTGCGGCGGCGATCGGCGCGGCCGGGTCACTCGGTGCCATGACCGGCATGGCCGTGGTGCCGCCCACGGCGGGTGTACGCTCCGCGAGCCACGCCGCGAAGGCGTTCAGTCCGTCTTCCGCCCGCGTGATCACGGCCCAGCCCTTCTCCGTCATCGTGGTCTCGATGATCTGCGCCGCGTCGTCGTCGGCGAGCTGCGACAGCCGAGCCGTCATCCGGTCGCGTGCCTCGGTCGTGCGATCCTCCAGCACATGCGCCAGCATCGGGGTGCCGGTGGTGGAGTCGAGCGCGATGAAGGTGCGGATGCCGTCGTCGCGGGCGATGGCCATTGACAGGCGGTAGCGCGACGGGGCGGACGGGTCGGTCATGATGGCTCGAAGATGGGAGACGTGAAATTGAACCACCGGATGCGCGGCCGTGCACCCCGCGTAGTGTTATCTTGACTGGCCGGGGACGCAATCGCAGTATGCGACACAGCGGGCCGGGCCGCCGGCCATACGCGCCCGACCATTCACGCCCCGCAGACCTCACGCATGGCAACCGCTCGCAGCTCGTGCAGCATCGGCGCCCGACGTCTCCCATGCGCAGCTGAGGGACGGTGAGCCGACCGCGCGTGCCGGCACGACCGGTCTGGGCCGAAGGCATGGCGCTCGCGCCGCAGCACTTCCAGGCACAGCGCCGCTGGCTCGAGGACGAGGCGACCCGTGCCATCGACAGCGTGATCCCCTTCGCGTGGGGCGTGGCCGGCGTGGACCTCGACGCCGATGCGCTGCGCGGCGGCACGCTCTCGCTGGTGCATGTGCGCGGCCGCTTTCGGGACGGGACGCCGGTGCAGGCGCCCGATCCCGATCCGCTGCCGCAGCTCTCGGCGCTCGCCTCGCGCTTCTCGCCCACGCGCGAGTCGCACCTGGTGCACCTCGCGCTGGCCGGGTGGCAGGATGACGCGCCGAACGTGGCCGGTGCCGGCGCCGCCGCCACCGACGCCATGCGTTTCCACCGTGACGAGCGCAGCCTGGTGGACGAGACCACGGGTCTCGATGCCCTGAACGTCGCGGTGGCGACGAAGAACCTGCGCCTGCTGCTGGACGACGAGCTGACGTCCGGCGACGGCACGCTGCCGCTGGCCCGCATCCGGCGCGATGCCGGCGGGCATTTCGTCATCGATGGCGACTATATTCCGCCGTGCGTGCAGTACGGGGCCAGCGCGCGGCTGGTGACGATGCTGCACGACATGGTCCAGTTGCTCGCGGCCAAGAGCGCGGCGCTGGCCTCGTCGATTGCCGGGAGCGACTCACCCGCGGCGCAGGCGTACGTCGGCAACGAAGTCGCGATCCGCTGGCTGCTGCACGCGGTTCGGAGCGCCGAGGCCCCGCTGCGGCACCTGCTGACCAACCGCACGGCGCATCCCGAGAAGCTGTGGATGGAGCTCTCCCGGCTGGCCGGTGCGCTCTGCACCTTCTCGCTCACGGTGCAGGCGCGTGACCTGCCGGTGTACGATCACGAGGACCTCGAGGGCTGCTTCGGTGCGCTCGAGTATCACCTGCGGGCCCACCTCGACGCGGTGGTGGCGGCACGCGCCGTGGTGGTGCGTCTGGTCGAGACGGCGCCGACGCTGCACACGGCGGTGCTCACCGACGCCCGCTGCTTCGAGCCGGGTGCACGATGGTTCCTCGGCGTGCGCACGGGCCTCGGGCCGCTGGAGACGGCGACGCACTTTCCCGGCCTCGCCAAGGCGTGCGCGGCCAAGTTCGTGCTGGAGCTGGTGCGGCGTGCCTTTGCCGGCCTGCCGCTGGAACCGGTGCCCACGCCGCCGACCGGCATCGCGCCGCGCGCCGAGATGTCGTATTTCGCGATCACGCTGGACGGGCCATGTGCGGCAGCGCTCGTGCAGTCGCGCGAGTTCGGCGTGTATGTGCCCGACTCACTGCCCGACACCGTGCTCGAGCTGGCGGTGCTCGTCCCCGAATAGCGTCACCGTCCGACTTCCCGGCACGTCAACCACGCCCGCCAGACTCCGCACATGACCGCGTCGAACACCGCCGTGCATGGTCGCCTCGCCCTCGCGCTGCAGGACCTGTTCACGGTCGTGGCGCGCCTTCGCGCCGACCGTGAGCCGGTGCGTGACGCCGACGCCTTCCGCACCCTCGCGCGCGGCCTCCTGGCGAAGGCCGAACAGGCGGGCAGCGCCGCCGGCTACGGCGCCAGCGATGTGCGCGTGGCGCTCTTCGCCGCGGTCACCTTCCTCGACGAGTCGGTGCTCAACTCCCCCCAGCCGGCGCTGGCGGAGTGGTCGCGACGGCCGCTGCAGGCCGAGCTGTTCGGCGGGCACATGGGCGGTGAGCTGTTCTACCAGTATCTCGACCAGCAGCTCGCCCGCGCCGACGAGCCGGCGCTCGCCGATGTGCTCGAAGTCTTTCATCACGCGTTGCTGCTGGGCTTCCGTGGGCGCTACGGTAGCGATGCCGGTGCGTTGCAGGCCATCGCACATCGCGTTGGTGAACGCATCGCGCGCATTCGCGGCGGCAGTGGCGATCTGGCGCCGGCGTGGCGGCCGGTTGACGATGCCGTGGCGGCACGTGATCCCTGGATCCGCCGGCTCGCGATCGCCGGCGCGGCGGTGGCGGTGCTGGTGGCGGTGACGTGGGGCGCTGGGCGCATGACGCTGGCGGGCGGCACGGACGACATCCGCGCCATCAGCGGCGCCGCCGCTCCGGCGACGGGCGCACCATGACCTATTCCTCGCGGACACGACGCTGGGTGGCCAGCCTTGCCGTGTTGCTGCTGTTCCTGGTGGTGGCGGTCGTCGCGATCTGGCTGCTGAAGCTCACGGGCACGGATCGCACGCTGCTTCTGCTCGGCCTGGTGGTGCTCGGTGGCAGCGGCGCGGCACTCACGTGGCATGTGATGCGGCCCAGCGACGCGCTGTCGCGTGCGGAGAAGGACGAGGCGATCCTGGCGCTGCGGCAGGCGGCCGATCGGTTGCCGCGCGGCGAGTTGCTGGGCAAGTCGCTGGTGCTGCTGCTCGGTCCACCGACGGGCACCAAGACGACCGTGGTCACGCGTAGCGGACTGGATGCGCAGCTGCTGGCCGGAGACGCCCGCGGCACGGGGCCCGAGGAGCCGACCACGGCCGCCAACATCTGGCTCGGTGGCGGTGGTGCGCTGGTCGAGGCGCCCGGTTCGCTCACGTCGGATGGCCCGCGCTTCACGCGCTTCGTGCGCGCGCTGCGGGCACCCGGCCTCGCCGCGGCGCTTGGCCGCAAGGAGCCGGCGGCGCGCGCGATCGTGCTCTGCGTGCCGTGCGACTACCTCGCGACCTCTGACCAGCAGAAGCAGCTCGACGTCCTCGCGCCCGAACTGCGCGCTCGCCTCGCGGACGCCGCCAACCAGCTCGGCATGCGCGTTCCCGTGTACGTGCTGTTCACGCGCTTCGACCGGCTGCCCTTCGCCGAGGCGTGGCTTGCACCGCTCACGCGCGAGGAGATCCGCGTGCCGCTGGGCGCTGCGCTGCCGTTCGACACCGGCGCGGCCGGCGGGTACGCCGAGCGCCTCGTCCCGCGCCTCGAGCAGGCGTTCGCTTCACTCGTCGCCGCGCTGGGAGCCCGACGCAGCGAGCTGCTCTCGCGCGAGTCGGTGGCGCTGCAGCGCCTCGGTGCGTACGAGGTGCCGCGTGAGCTGGGCAAGCTCGCGCCGGCGGTCATCCGCTTCCTGGCCGAGGTCACCCGTCCGACACAGCTCGGCATGACGCCGCAGTTGCGCGGCTTCTGGTTCGCGGGCGCGCGGCCGGTGATCGTGCGCGACGCCGCCCCTGCGGCGGCAGCGGCGGCACCGGTGGATGGTGCGACGGGCCTCTTCCGGCCAGGCGCGGTGGCCGCCGCGCAGCCGATCGCGACGAGCGCCGCTGCCGCGCGCAAGGTGCCGGAGTGGGTCTTCATCGACCGCTTCTTCAGTGACGTCGTCTTCGGCGACCGCAGCGCGCGCGCCGCCGCCCTCGGTGGGGTACGAGTCTCCGGCATGCGCCGCATCCTGCTCGGTGCGGTGAGCGCGATGGGGCTGCTGCTGGCGCTCGGCGTGGCGGTGAGCTGGGCGAAGAACCGCGCACTCGCCTCGCGGACGCTGGAGGCGGTGCGCACCGTGGCGTCGCTGCCGGTCGTGCAGGCCGCACCGGGCACGGTGGCGCTGCCGAGCGTCGAGGCGCTGCGCCAGCTGGAGCGGCTGCGCGCGCTGCTCGACACCATCACGGCGATCGATTCCGCCGGCGCGCCGCTCTCACTGCGCTTCGGGTTGTGGAATGGCCCCGCACTCGTGTCGGCGGCACGCCCGGGGTGGGTCGCCGGCTACCGCCGCCAACTCCACGATGACGCGTGGCGTGTGCTGCTCGACTCGCTGCGCGCGATTCCCGAGACGCCGACCCCCGCGTCGGATTACGGGACGACGTACGACATGCTGAAGACGTTCCTCGTCGGCACCACCGAGCCTGCGCGCAGTTCGCGCGAGTTCGTGACGCCGGTGCTGCTGGCATCGTGGCAGCGCGGCATCGCCACCGACAGCGTGGTGACGGAGCTGGCCCGCCGCCAGTTCGACGCGTACGCGTCGCTGCAGGCGAAGGCGGCGCTCTGGCCGGTCACCGCCGATGCGCGACTCGTCACGCGCACGCGCGAGCACCTCGGCCGCTTCGCCGGCATCGACCCGATCTACGTGTCGATGCGCTCGTCGGTGCTGGCGAGTGCGAAGTCGATCAAGCTCTCCGAGGCCGTGCCGCAGGCGGCCGGCGTGGTGGGCACCGGTGGGGCGATCGTGGCGGCGCCGTTCACCACAGCGGGCTGGACGGCCATGCAGGAGGCGCTGCGAAATTCCGATCGCTTCTTTCAGGGCGAGACGTGGGTGGTGGGCGACCGCAGCGCGGTGGCCTCGCGCAACCGTGACGCGGACCTGGCCGAGATTCGCAAGCGCTACATCGCCGACTATCAGGCCGAGTGGCGCAAGGCGCTGCAGTCGGTCACGGTGCCGCGCACCGGCAGCGTGATGGAGTCGGCGGTGCGGCTGGGCAAGCTGGGAGGTGCCCAGTCACCGCTGCTGGCGATCTTCGCACTGGCGGCGCACAACACCAGCGTGGACACGGCCATCGCACGCGTCTTCCAGCCCGTGCACTTCGTCACGCCACCGGCCGTGCGCGACAAGAACGTGAGCGAGTCGAACGAGGCGTATGCGAACGGCCTGCTGATGCTGCAGTCGGCGATGGAGCAGATCGGCAACCTGCCGCCGGCGAAGGACTCGGCCGGCGTGCTCACGTTGCAGTCCACCGCACAGAACGTGCTGATGTCGCAGGCCGCGCAGGCGAAGACCGTGGCGCGCCAGCTCGAGCAGAAGTTTGCCGTCGACCCCGGCGCGGCGCAGATCGGGCCGATCGTCGCGCGGCTGCTGTACGCGCCGATCGATGGGGCGGAAGCCGCGTTGAAGGCGCTGACGCTGACGAAGCTCCCACGTGGTGAGGCGCCGGTCGTCGCGCCGGTGGCGGCGGGCGGCGGCGGCGCGCCGCCCGCGGCGCCACCTGCGGCG
>JANNXU010000097.1:0-8766 GCA_031409715.1 Gemmatimonadaceae bacterium
CCAGGACGCAGATCGCGCTCACGCGATCCCCCAGATCGAGGCCAATTGTGCAGGACGGAAACACGGGTGCATTGTTGAGCATGGCCGACCTCCGGCTGATGGGCCTCACGGCCCGTGAACGGTCACCTGTGGGCGCACAGACCACTGTGACGCCGCGACCGGTCGGGGGAAGGCCTTTCTCATTTCAACTTCGCGTTCTGCTGTTCCGCCGTTCGCCGTTCGCCGTTCGCTGTTCGCTGTTCGCTCTTTCGCTCGTCCGCTCGTCCGCCGCTCACTGCGAAAGAACGACGGATCAGGCGCTGGCAGCCGCGGAGTTGCGCCCGACCTGCATCAGCTCCGCCGTGCTCGCGCGCAGCGCCCAGGCGATGCCGCGCTCGGCGACCGCAGGTGCCACCAGGGAGTGGCCGAGGTAGTACCCGGCGCGCTCCGGGATCACGTGGCGCTCGATGGTGCGCGCGTCCTCGCTGGTGCCGTCGGAGAGCCAGCGGAGCCGCAGGCCGAGACCGTTGCGGTCCAGGTCCGAGCCGATCGTGCGGGCGAGCAAGGGCTCCAGCTCGCGGATGCGCGCGTACTGGCGGCGGCCGTAGCCCATGTACTCCCACGGGGCGTAGCCCGTGCAGACCTGCTGTGCCGCGTGCACGGCCAGCCCTTCGTTGACCAGCAGTTCACGAAGCGACGCGCGCTTGCCCGTGTCCCAGAACGAGTAGTAGCCATCATGCTCGGCCACGAGCTGCTTCATCGCACTCTGGCTGTCCTTCGCGGTGTAGCGCACGCCATGCGCCAGCTCGTGCGCGATCCATGGCGGGATCAGCGCCGGGTCGAGTCCGAGCGAGTCGGTGTCTGGGTTCCGGACGCCCGTGAAGTGCTCGAGGCACACGAACGCGACGGGCCGTCCATCGAGCACCAGCTCGCCGGCGTTCGCTGCGCCCACACCGACCATCAGGACGACGTCGGGTTCGTCGGTGATCTCGAGGGTGCTCATCGCCTGCGCGATCGTCTGCCGCGCGCGCAGCACCAGCGGCTCTCGATCGAGCACGCCGAGCAGGTCGGCACGGTCGGCCGTGACGGTCTTGCGGATGATCTCGCCGACGTGCGGGCCGGTGGGATCCACGACGTAGTTGTCCCAGTACGCCGTGAGCAGCGCACGGTTCGCCGCGAAGTAGCGCTCGTAGGCCGCCACCCGGTCCGCGCTCTGCAGCACGGCGAGGAATTCAGGGAGCAGGTTGATGAGCATAGAGCGGTGTCGTGTCCGGATGGCTGGCAACGCCCGAACGGCAGTCGCGAACACGGATTCTACGGCGCAGCGGGGACACGTACAAGGGAGCAAGCGACGCCAACAGTTGGCGTGCGCCAATGCGTACCGTGTCGTGAGGTCGCTGCTGCGGACCGATGCTCAGCGCGTACCGAAAAGACCCGGGCCGTCGCGTCATCGCGCAGCGGCCCGACATCCTGCGGACCAACGCTCAGCGCGTACCGAAGAGACGGTCGCCGGCGTCGCCGAGTCCGGGGACGATGTAGCCCGAGTCATTGAGTCCCCGGTCGATCGCGGCGCAGATGATCGAAACGTCTGGGTGCGCGGCGCGCAGCCGTCGGACGCCCTCCGGCGCCGCCACGATGCACATGAACGTGATCCGTTCGGCGCCGGCCTTCTTCAGCGATGCGACCGCGGCGACCGCGCTGCCACCCGTCGCCAGCATCGGATCGAGGACGATGAAAGCGCGGTCGGCGGCGTCGCCAGGGACCTTGAAGTAGTAATCCACCGGCTCGAGCGTGTCATGATCACGGTAGAGTCCGATGTGCCCGACGCGCGCGCCGGGGACGAGGCGGAGCACACCCTCGACCATTCCCAGTCCCGCGCGAAGGATCGGCACCACCGTCAACTTCTTGCCCTGCACCGTGACGCCGGTGTGTGACTCGAGCGGCGTCTCGACGGGGTACGGCTCCAGCCCGAGCGTGGCCGTCGCCTCGTAGGCGAGCAGCATCGCGATCTCATCCACGAGCTCCTTGAAGAGCTTGGTGGGTGCGCTGCGGTCCCGCAGTCGGGTGACCTTGTGCTGCACCAGCGGGTGGCGCACGAGGGTCACGCCAGCCATATCGGGAAGAGGGTCGTATGACACGCAGGCAAGATGCGGCGTGGTGGACGGTGAATGGAAGTGTCACCCTTGCCCGCGCACGGACACGCGGTGTAGCTACGCAGTGCGGGCCATTGCAGGCACGGTCCGGTGTGCGATCGTCTCCCTGGCTCTCACCTTCAGCCCCACCGTCGATGCAGATCACCTTTTCCGGTGCAGCGCAGGAAGTGACCGGATCGTGTCATATCCTCGAAGTCGGCGGCCGCACGGTGCTGCTCGACTGCGGCCTCTTTCAGGGGCACCGGGCCGAGTCGCGCCGCAAGAACGAAGTGCTGCCGTTGCCGGTCGATCGGATCGACGCGATCGTCCTCAGCCACGCCCACATCGATCATGCCGGTCGGTTGCCGCTGCTGGTCCGCGCAGGGTATTCCGGGCCGATCCACGCCACATCGGCGACGCGCGACCTGTGTGCGATCATGCTGGCCGATTCGGCGCGGATCCAGGTGAAGGATGCCGAGTTCCTTGCAAGGCGCGGTGCGGAGCACGCCGAACCGCTGTACGACCCCGATGATGCGGCGCGCGTCTTCCAGCAGATGATCGGGCTGCCGTACGATCGCTGGTTCGACGTGGTGCCCGGCGTCCGGGCACGCTTCAGTGACGCGGGACACATCCTCGGCTCGGCGTCGGTCACGCTCGAGTGCACGGAGGAGGGACGCACGGTGCGGCTGGTCTTCAGCGGCGACGTCGGTCGCAAGGGACTCGCCATCATCCGCGACCCGCACCCACCGGAAGGTGGAGCCGACGTGGTGATCATGGAGTCCACGTACGGCAATCGCGATCACGAGCCGATCACTGGTGCGCGCGCGGAACTGGGGCGTGTGGTGCGCGAGACGGCACTGCGTGGCGGTCGCGTGATCATCCCCGCCTTTGCCGTGGGCCGCGTGCAGGAACTCGTGTACGACCTGCACTCGCTGGCACGCGAGGGCGAGATCCCGCGACTGCCGATCTACATCGACAGTCCACTCGCCACAAGCGCGACGCAGGTGTTCGAGCTGCACCCCGAGTGCTTCGATCGCACGGAGGACCTGGTCAAGGCGGTCGAGGAACTCTTCCACTTCGATCTCGTGCACTACACGCGCGATGCGACGGAGAGCAAGGCACTCAACGCGGCGCATGGGCCGATGATCATCATCTCCCCATCGGGGATGGCCGAGTCGGGGCGCGTGTTGCACCACCTCGCGCATGGTGCGTCCGATCACCGCAACACGATCCTCGTGGTCGGATTCATGGCCGAACACACCCTCGGTCGCCGCATCGTGGACCGCAGCGAGACGCTGAAGATCTTCGGCGTGCCGGTCCCGCTGCTGGCGAAGGTGGAGATCCTGAACGGGTACTCGGCGCATGCCGACCGTCACGAGCTGGAGAGCTGGCTCGATGCGGTGAGCAGTGGCGGACCGGTGCGTCCGCGCGTCCTTCTCGTCCACGGCGAGCCGCCGGCGCAGCAGGCGTTGCTGCAACGGCTGGCGACGGTCGGGTACCACGTGACGGCACCCGCGCCCGGTGACCGGTGCCAGCTCTGATGACTCGCGCTCCCGACAGGATCCGCCATGAGTGAACCCAGGGTCACCACCGCGCGCGGCGCCGCCGCCGGCCGGATTCTGGAGGCCGCCAGCGCCTGCATCGTGCAGAAGGGCGCGGCCGACGTGAGTCTGCAGGACGTGGCTGAAGCGGCGGGTGTGAGCAAGGCGCTGATCCACTACCACTTCCACGACAAGGGCGAACTGCTGGCGCGGCTGGTCGAGTGGCTGCGCGTGGGACTGGTGGCGCGCCAGGAGAAGGCGCTGGCCGGTGTCAGCGGGTCGGCCGCGCTGGACGCGCTCTGGCAGTGGTTGTCGGATGAACTCGAGCGGGGCGACCTGCGCGCGCTGCTGGATCTGACGCTGGTGCAGGGTGAGGCGGTGCAGGCGGCGGTGCGCGCGACGGCGGCGGCGCGGCGCGAGGCAGCCGCCGCCGTCACGGCGGAACTCTTCGCGGCGCTCGGACTCCGCTCGCGGGTCCCGGTGGTGCTGATCGCCGATGCGTTCGTGGCATTCGTGGACGGTCTGGCGCTGGACCGGGTGGTGGCACCGGAACGGAACGCCCGCATCTCCTTCGACGTGTTCTGGCTGGCCACGCTCGGTCTCACGGATTGAGCGGTATACTCTTCAGGGTGGCCCGACAACGATCGTTACCGCGCAGGTTCCTGGGCGCCATCGGGAGTGCCCTCGCGGTGCTCGTGACACTGTGGGCGGTGGCGGTGGCGGCGGTGCTGCTGGCCGGCAACCGTGACAGTGCGCGGCCGGCAGGTGCGATCGTGGTGCTCGGCGCGGCGCAGTACGCGGGCCGCCCCTCGCCGGTGCTGGAGGCGCGCCTGGACCACGCGATCCGGCTCTACCGCCGCAGCATTGCTCCGGTGATCATCGTCACCGGCGGCAAGCAGGCGGGCGACATCAGCAGCGAGGCGGCCACCGGCGCCCGCTATGCGCGGCAACACGGGGTGCCGGCATCCGCACTGATTCTCGAAAGCGAGAGCCGCAGCACCTCGGAGCAGATGCACGCGGTGGCCCGCATCGTCCGCACGCGCCGCTTCGACAGCGTCGTCCTCGTCAGCGATCGTTTCCACATGCTGCGGCTGCTGCTGACGGCGTGGAAGCTCGACCTGCGCGCCTACGGCTCCCCGACGCGCAGCAGTCCGATCTCGCTCACGGAACAGGCGGGGATCCGGTACATCCTCGCCGAATCGGTCAAGGCGCCGCTGGCGTTTCTGCTCGAAGATCGTGGTGTCGATTGAGCGGGGCGACTTTGGGGCTGTGCATCGGCTGAAGAGCTGAACAACGGAACAGCTTCAACTTTGCGTTGATGCTGTTCCCGAACCCAGCAGAACCAGTCAGTCGACGACGAAGTCGATGCCAGCGCGCCGGGCCATTTCGACGCGCCAGGCGTCGTGGAGCGCGCGGAAGCGTGGGGAGCGGTTGATGGGGTGGCCGTCGAGCTGCGTGATCGGGACGACGCCGCGGATGGCGCTGCAGGCGCAGGCCGCGTCGGCGTGCAGCAGGGCCTCGACCGGGGCGGTGGCTTCGCGCACGGTGAGTCCGAGGGATGGCGCCAGCTCGCGGAGCAGGGCGACGGTGGTGCCGGGAAGGGCGCCGGTGGACGGCGCGGGGGTGAAGAGCACAGCGTCGGAGAACCAGCAGATGTTGGACGCCGTGCACGACACGACGTGATCATCGGTGTCGAGGATCAGCGCGTCGTCCACGCCCTGGCTGTGCGCCTCCCGGAGGGCGAGCACGTTGGCGGTGTAGTCGAGCGACTTGATGCCCGCCGTGGGACGGCGGGCGCTCCAGCGCCACTGGCTGGTGACGAGCGTCAGCCCCCGATCGATCACCTCGTCGCGCACGGCGATGCGCGGCGTCACCGTGACGATGCTGCGCGATGCGCCACCGGAAAGGCCAGCCATGCCGGGGAGTGCATCGCCGCGGGTGAGCGTCAGCCGCAGCACCGCGTCGGACATCTGCATGCGCATCGCGGCGGAAGCCGCTGCGACGACGTGGTCGGCAAGCCGATGGGGCAGCACGAGACCAAGGCGCTCGGCACCGCTGGCGAGCCGCGTGAGATGGGCGACCGCCATCGGCGCGACACCGTTCAGCACGCGCATCGTTTCGAACACGCCGTCCGCGAGTGTCAGGCCCCGGTCGAAGGCGCTGACGGCGTGCATCGGGTCGGCAACCAGTTCGCCATCGATCCAGACGCCAATGGATTGGGGCGCGCTCATCGACACACCGACCGATCGCGTCGCGCACGGATCACGTGCGTCGCACGGTATCGTGGTGCAGGCGTGATCGAAGGCTCGTCAGGGGAGGACACGGCGTGGTGACTGGAGTCGTGCGGACGGTCGTCACCGGCATCGGCACGCCCATCGCTGCAGCGCGGCACCGGATCGGTGTCGACGGTGGGAATGGTAGCACGGTGGCGACGCGTGACAATCGACGGCGCGACCGGCGCCGACGTGTGAGGGGAGCATCCGACGGCTGGAGACGCCCGGCGGTCGCGTCAGGCCTCGCGGCACGCAGGCTCCACGGACCCAAGTCGCGCGCCACTGGTATCTCATGTATCGCGTCATGTCACTGGGGTGAGTACGGGCGTCGCGGATCACGGAGATATGCTACACCATCGATCCATTGTCATATCAGACACGCGACACTGGCTTGAGAGTGGCTCCTGCTGAGTTGCCATAGCGGGCGACTCGACGCAATGTCAGGGGCCGGAACTTGCAATGACGATCTGGCAGGCCGGGCGAGCTCCACGCTGTCGCCGGCTGCTTGAATGCACATCACCGAACACGAGGAGAGAAAAATCATGAGAACGATTCGAGTTGGCGCGGCAGTTCTCGCAGCCATGATCGCAGCTGCTCCGGCGGCGCAGGCGCAGTCCTCCAGCAAGAGCGCGATCCGTTTCGGCGGGTCGCTCGGCGCCACGCTGCCCGTCGGCAATATCGGCGACACGCAGGGCACCGGGTTTAACGTTCAGGGTCACGCAACGCTTCGCCCGACGAGCCTGCCGTTCGGTCTCCGCGGCGACCTGGGCCTGTGGACGACACCGGGCAAGAACATCACGCCGCTCGTCGGTGGCCCCTCGGTCAAGTACGAGGGTGTGAACTGGCTGACGGCGAACGCCAACGCCGTGTACAACTTCCAGGGCGCTCGTGACGCGACCTTCGTGCCCTACGTGCTCGGCGGCGTGGGCGTCTACAACGGCTCCAACGGTGTCGGCTCGGCTTTTGGCGTAAATGCCGGCGGCGGCGTGACCTTCCGTCTCTCGGGCTTCGACGCCTTCGCCGAGGCGCGCCTGCACAATGTCTTCACCGATGGCGCCGCGTCGCGGCTGATCCCGGTCTCGTTCGGCATCACGTTCGCGCCGTAACAGCCAGCCCGAACCCGCTTTTATGTACGCTCGATCGGCGCACCGGTGGTTCCGGTGCGCCGATCGACGTTGGTGGAAGCACCGCTCATCGCGGCCGGCGGCCGACATGGCGGGCTCGCGTGGCCCTCGATGGGTGGCGCCGACTGGTGAATGGTCGCCGGCCCCGCTTTCATTCGCGCTCGCACGGGTCCTCCACCGCGCGGGTGCCTGCCCGCCCGGATCACCGTCGGGGCCCGCGTCAGGAGCCGCATCGATGGCCGACACTCCGCATTCGTCCTTCCCCGGACAGCAGCCGGACCATGGGCTGCCCGGAATCTCCAGCATGGCATTCGACGACCCGACCCTCGGGTTCCTGCCGTCGGAACAGCCGGAGATGGAGGGCGAACTCGAGGTGGACAACGCGCTCTGGGCGGTGGTCTTCGCCGGCGGCATCGGCTCCCGCTTCTGGCCGCTGAGCACCCCGGAGCGCCCCAAGCCGCTGCTGCGGCTGGTCGGTGACCGGCCGCTGATTGCCGACACGCTCGCACGCCTGAATCCACTGATCCCGGCGGAGCGGACGCTGGTCCTGACGAGCGCCGACATCGCCGAAGCGATCCATGCCGCGATTCCGGAGCTGCCGCACAAGAACCTGCTGATCGAACCGCGCCCACTCGGCACGGCCGCGGCGCTGGCGTGGGGAGCCCAGGAGATCATCAACCGCGCCGGCCGGAAGACGGTGTTCTGCGCACTCCACGCCGACCTCTCGGCGCAATTCGAAGAGGAGTTCCGCCGCTCCATCCGGCGTGCTGCGACCTACGCCGCGCGCGAAGACGGGGGCCTGGTCGCGATCGGCGCTCGTCCCACCCGCGTCGACACGAGCTTCGGCTACATGCTCGGCGGGGGCGAGCTGGAACCGGGCCTGACCCTCGCCAAGGGAGGCGCCTGCGAGGTCACGCGCTTCGTGGAGAAACCAGGCCCGCTGCAGGCGGAAGAGTTCATCGGTGACGGTGCGATGTGGAATGCCGGCATCTACTGCTGGCAGGCCGGCGTGGTGCTGGATGCCCTCGAGCTGCACACGACGGAACTGCAGGACGGCCTGGCGTACCTGGCCTCCGGCAAGGTGGATCGCTTCTTCGGCATGGTGCAGTCGGTCTCGATCGAGCGGGGCCTGCTCGAGCGCTGCGACAACCTCGTGTGCGTCCCGTCCTCGTTCGGCTGGGACGACGTCGGCACGTGGGCCTGCCTGCGCCGCGTCCGCGAACTGGACGACACCGGCAACGGCGTGATCGGCGACGCCCTGCTCGTGGATGCAGAGTCGAACGTCGTGCACACGGAGTCGGGGCGGGTGGTGGTCTTCGGCGTGAACTCGCTGCTGGTGGTGTCGCTGCCGGGCGTGACGTTCGTCACGTCGCTGGAGCGGGCGGCTGAGCTCACCGCACTGTTCGAAGGGCTGCCGAAGGAGCTGCGTCGGAATCCTACTGCGGAGCTGTGAGCTCGTGTCGGTGCTGGCATCCTGAACAGCGACAGCGCAGGGTGCGCCGGAATCGTGCGACGGCGCTGTGATCTGGTGTCGGTGCTGGCATCTTGAACGGCAACAGCGACAGCAACAGCATCAACGCAAAGTTGAAATGAGAAAGGCCTTCCCCCGACCGGTCGCGGCGTCACAGTGTTCTGTGCGCCCACAGGTGACCGTTCACGGGCCGTGAGGCCCATCAGCCGGAGGTCGGCCATGCTCAACAATGCACCCGTGTTTCCG
>JANNXU010000098.1:0-16193 GCA_031409715.1 Gemmatimonadaceae bacterium
GCACCCTGAAGGGCCGGAGGAGACGACTCCGTCGATAGGCCGCCCGTGGACGTGGAGCAATCCATTCCGAGCGCAGCGGTCCTAATCGCCCGTGCGGCTTGACTCCCAACACTGTGACCAGCACCGCAAAAGACTGGTCACCGCAATACGCCGTGCATGCAGTGCACACCGCGTCGTCAGCTCACGCTGACACCACGAAACCACGATTCCCACACTCATCCCATTGTCAGCTGCGCACCAGCAATCCATCGCCGGTGCACGCCATTCCCGATGTGCAGTTGTACGCATACCGGTGGGCGGCTACATTTGCTCCACATGCAGGACCTTGAAAATTCGCTGGCGACTAGAGCGTCGGGGCCACACTCGTTCCCATTCCGAACACGATCGTTAAGCCCGACAGCGCCGATGGTACTCCGGCCGCGAGGTCGCGGGAGAGTAGGCCGTCGCCGGCACCTTGTACAAAGCCCCTGATCACTGTCCGTGGTCAGGGGCTTTGTCGTTCCTGACTCGCGTCCCACGCGGCAGTCAATCGCGCCGCCGCCGACTGCACGTCGGCCGCGCCCAGCAGCGAGCGGATCACCGCCACACCACTCGCACCGGCCGCCCGCAGCAACAACAGCTGTGATGGCTCGACGCCGCCCACCGCAAGCACTGGACATGCCGACGCAGAACACAAAGCCGTGAATTGCTCCAGCCCGAGCGTCGCGCTGGTGTCCCCGAAGACGGGGCCGATCGTCAGGAAGTCTGCGCCATCCAGCAGCAGCATCTCCTCGGCCGACGACACCGATCCGCCAAGCAGAAATCCGACTGGCACATGCGGCCGCACGGCGACGATCGGAAGGCTCGACGCGCCAAGGTGGACACCGGCAGCACCGCAGGCAAGCGCCACATCCACCCGCTCGCTGACCATGACCGGGATCGTCACCGCAGCACACAGCGCACGGCCGACTTCCACCAGTTCGCGGGCATCCACATGTTTCAACCGAAGCAGCACCATCGTCGCACCGCCCTGCGCGGCGGCCGCGGCGCGTGCCACGAGTCCATCGCGGCCGTCACGCAGGTCATCCGTGACTGCGCACAGGCGCAGCCTCGCGTCATCACGTTCCACCGCGCCCCCGGAGCTGCCGTGAGTACCTACCTGCCACGCTGGGATTCAGACGCAGGGCCCTCAGCCGTGCTCGTTCCCGTGCGCGTCGCGACAACCTGTTCCGCCGACACCGCCGCGGCAATCTCGACCGCCGTGACGGAGCTCGTCGTCGCCTTCCACCAGCGCAACGAATGCCGCCCGGACCAGGTGAAGCTCGTGCTGTTCACCGCCACACCGGACCTGCGCGCGGCGAAGCCCGCCACCGCCGCACGGCATGCGGGCTGGCACGACGCGCAGCTGCTGTCACTGGCGGAAATGCCCACCGATGACGACCTCCCGCACTGCATCCGCGCCGTGGTCTTCGTCGAGCGTGACCGTCACGCGCCCGCGCTGCGGATGGTCTACATCAACGGGGCCGAGGCGCTGCGGCCGGATCTCGTCGACTCCTGATGGCAGAACGCGACGCGCCGGCGGACCGAGGGCCCGTTGCCAGCAGGGCCATGCGGTACTCAACCCGGCGGCACCTTGGCGACCGTCTCACCCTTGCGCCGGGCCCACGCCGAGAGCGCGCGTGGCAGCAGCCGGTTCTCGGCCGGCATCACCACGGTGCCGCCGGCCACGTTCCGCGTCACGACGCAGTTGGCGCCAATGATCGCGTGATCCCCGACCGTGACGCCACCGAGCAGTCTGGCCCCCGGCATGATCACGACGTTGCTGCCGATCACCGGCGTCGCGTCGGTGGAGCCCATGCCAAACGTCACTTCGTGGTGGATCAGGCAGTCATCACCGATCACCACGCCCGGGCCGAAGTACAGGTTGTTCGGGTGAATGAGACAGAGCCCTGGCCCCAGGCGCGCACCTCGTGCTCCGGCCCAGAGGTGCACGTTGAAGAGCGCATAGGGGACATGCGCGACGCGATACAGCAACCAGCACGGCAGGCGGAGCAGTGACGGCTGCGCGTCCGCCCAGCAGCCAAAGCGATGGACGGCCACGATCCAGAAGCCAGCGCAGGAGAACCACCCGCCCAGCTTCGCATACGTCGCGCTGTCACGCCGCAGGTCCGAGAGCATTGCCGCGACTCAGGCCTGCTTGCGCGACACGAAGCCCGCAATGCGCTCGATCGAATCGAGATTGTCCGGCACCATCTCGCTGTCCTCGACCGTGAAGCCGAACGTATCCTCGAGAAACCCGATCACTTCCAGCACGCCTGTCGAGTCGATGATGCCGGCATCGAGCAGCGACGACGCATCGTCGACCATACCAGCGTCGGCGACGTAGAAGTTCGACAGAATGAACGTGCGGACCTGTTCCAGTGTCGTCATCGTGATCCGGGCTCGGTCTTGGACTCGGGCGTCGCGGCGGCGTCATCGAGGTGCGTGCCGCAGAAGCGCGCCGTGACCACGCGGATACGCCCGTCGCGGTCAGTGTGCATCTGATACTCGTCGTACGCACCGGTGCGATCGAGCAGCCGGCGCAACTGACGCTCCTGTCCGACGCCGATCTCACAGAGTAACGCGCCACCGACACGCAGAAAAGCCATGGCATCGCGGACCACGCGCTGATGAATCGTCAATCCATACGGTCCGCCGTCAAATGCCTCGCGTGGCTCATGCACCAGCAGGTCGGCCCGCTCGCCGGCAAGGCGACCCTGTGAAATATAGGGCGGATTGCAGACCACCAGGTCGATGGTGCCGGCGATGCCAAGCGGCTCGAGTGATGCAAACAGGTCCCCTCGGTGCACCGTGACACGGCCGGAATTCCCGGTGCGTGTCACGTTCCACTGCGCGACAGCGACGCTCTCTGCCGTGAGGTCGCTGGCCCAGACACGTACGCGCGTATCGTGGGTGGCGATCGCGCAGGCGAGGTTTCCTGAGCCGCAGCACATGTCGATGACGCGCGGCGCATCGCCTGCGGTCTCGCGCAGCAGCGCCAGCGCCGCCTCGCCGAGGAGTTCGGTCTCGGGGCGGGGCGCCAGGGCACCCGGCGCTGTGAGGATCTCGATGTCCATGAACAGCTCGGTGCCCAGCACGTAGCCCAATGGCTCGCCGCTGGCGACTCGCGTCACCATCGCTGCCGCGTTCGCGAACGGATCGCCACCCGCGACGGCGGCCGCCTGCGCGATCCGGGCGGCATCCGAGGGCCGGCCTTCACACTGCGACGAGGCCAGCAGCGCCCGCACCGACTGGAGCAGTGCGCTGTCGGGAGGCGCCGCGATCATGCCCTCGTGGTGTGCGGGTGACGGGCGCCGCGGCACTCCCTCACTCATGCGAGCCCCGTCTTGTGGATCTTGCCGCTGTCGGTCCTCGGCAGCGACTCGACGAAGACAATGTGCTTCGGGACCATGAAGGTCTCGAGCTGCGACTGGATGGCATGGCGGATCTCGCGCTCACCGAGCGTGGCCTCCGCCTCGAGCACGATGAACGCCTTGACCGCCTGGCCCAGCACGGCATCCTCCACACCGATCACTGCCGCCTCGCGCACGCCGGTGATGTTCATCAGCGCGCGTTCGACCTCCTTCGGCGCGACTTTCTCGCCACGCGACTTGATGATGTCATCCATGCGCGCCACGAAATAGAGATACCCCTCGTCATCCTGCCGGCAGAGGTCACCGGTGTACAGCACCCGTTCGCCGGGCAGGGGACCGGGGCGAAGTCGCAGCGCCGTGGCCTCGGGCTTCTCCCAGTAGCCGGCCATCACCGTCGCGCCACGAATCACGAGCTGGCCGACGCTGCCGCGCGGCACGCGCTGGTCATGCTCGTCCACCAGCCACAGCTCGGTGTTGGGGATGGCGATGCCAACGCTGCACGGCTTGCGGTCGATGTCGGCCGGCGGCAGGTAGGTGCACCGCTTGCACTCAGTCAGCCCGTACATCGAATACAGCCGCGCGGCAGGGTAGAGCGCGCGAAGCAATGCGATCTGCCGCTCGGGCAGGTTGGCGGAGGTGTTGGTGATGACGCGCAGGCGTGAGAGGTCGTAGTCATGCAGCGTGCGCACCTCCGCCAGCAAGGCGAACATCGTCGGCACGCCGGGAAACACGGTCACCTGTTCACGCACCATGACGTTCAGCACCGCCACCGGGAAGGCGAAGGACCGCTCGAGTACGAGCCGTGCCCCGGCGCGGAACGCCATCAGCATCTGGTACAGGCCGTAGTCGAAGGCGAGCGGCAGTGCGCCGAGGATCACGTCATCGGAGCGCAGTTCGAGGTAACTGCTGATCGACGCGCAGGCCGTGAGCATGTTCCGGTGCGTCATCATCACGCCCTTGGCGTCGCCGGTGGAGCCCGAGGTGTAGATGATGGCGGCGAGATCGATGTCGAGCGCCTGCCGAACGGGCCGCGGGCGAGAGCGCCCTGCCATGATCGCGTCGTCGAAACGCACGGCGCGCGGCACTGCCGTGAGGCGCGCCTCATCCGTCACGCCGGCCACGATCACGGTGCGCAGGTGCACGCTCTCGGCGGCGGGTCCGGCGTACTGCGCATGCAGGTGCTGGTCGGTCACCAGCGCCGTTGGACGGCAATCACCCAGCAGGTAGTGCAGCTTGTCTCGCTTGGTCAGCGGATTGACGACGACGGCCACCGCACTCGCCTTGAGTGCTGCCCAGAATGCGATCACCGTCTCGACGGTATTGTCGGCGTAGATCATCACGCGATCACCGCGCGCCACGCCAACGGCCTGCAGCGATGCTGCCAGCGCATCGGCGGCCGCATTGATGTCGCCATACGTATGGTGACGTTCGCCGCAGGTGAGGGCGATCCGCGCACCGTCGCACGCGGCGCTGTCTTCGAGTGCATCCTGCAACTGCGGCACAGCGTGCGATGCGGCGGCCAGCGTCTCACGCGTCATGTGCGGGAGGCCTGCGTTCCCGTGTGATCGATGTCGGTGCGGAATGACGGGACTGCCTGCACGCGGGGTGGTGACGCGATGAACTGGTGGTGCAGCACCTGCGTGGACAGGACGCCGATCAGGGCCATGTTGTCGCTGTTGGAGAACTGCCCCGACGTCGCACTGGCGCGGCACTTCTGGGACAGCCGCGTCGCGGCGGTCTCGTCGAACACTCCGGCCGCACGGATCGCCTCTGGCGACAGCACCTCGGCAATCCAGTCCGGCGCATCGGGACCGACGAAGGCGAGGGCGTCGGGTGCGCGATACGGCTGCTTCGGCCGCGAGACGATCATGTCGGGGACGAGTCCGTGGGCCACACGCTTGAGTACATGCTTTTCGTCGAGCCCGCGGAGCTTGCACTCATCCGGAAGCGAGTGCGCGAGGGCGATCACCTGCGGGTCGAGGAACGGAAATCGGCCCTCGACGGCGTTGCCGAGGAGCATACGGTCGCCCTGCGACGAGAGCAGGTAGCCTGCGAGCAGGATGCGGATCTCGAGATGCTGGTCCTGGGCGAGTGGTGACCAGTGCGCGAAGGCTGGCGGGAGCGTGGCGACGACGTGCGCGACCGGATCGTGCGCCGCGGCCCGCTCGCGCAACGGTGCCGCGAACAGCCGTTGCAGCGCGGCAGTCGTCTCCCAGCGCGGGCCGTGGGCGAATCCGGGTTTGCGATATTGCGACAGGTTGCGGCCGAAGAACTGCCGCGCCATCGCGCGCTGCGCCACCGGCGAACGCGCGAGGTAGGGGTAGAGCCGCTCCAGCAGCCGTGGGCGCCACGTCGAGTCGGGCTGGCGGGCCCAGAACCGTCGCACGCGTCCCTCGCGGAAGAGGTCGTAGCCGGCGAACATCTCGTCAGCGCCCTCGCCGGTCAACACCACCGGCACACCGTGGCCGCGCACGAATCGCGAGAGCAGGAAGAGCGGTGCCGGGGCGGCACGCAGCAGCGGGCGCTCGGCGTGCCGACAGACCTCGGGAAAGATCCCGGCGATGTCGCGTCGCGACACCATGACGTCGTGATGCCGCGTGCCGAGTCGGTCCACCATCGCGCGTTGATGGACGTGCTCGTCGTACTCGGCATCCTCGAATCGGAGCGAAAACGTCTGCAGCCGGCTCCCGACGACTCCGGCGGCGATGGCGGCGATGAGGGAGCTGTCGAGCCCACCGGAGAGGTAGCAACCCACCGGCACGTCGGCGCGCAGGAGGCGCAGGCGCGTCGCATCGGTGAGCGTGCTGCGCACCACATCCACCGCGTCGTCGATCGAGCCCGCGAATGCGCCGACGTTGCCAGGCTGCAGCGGGAAGCCCGCATCGTCCATCACATACTCGCGGACGGCGCCATCGCGCCCATAGGTGTGCACGTGCCCAGGCTCCAGTTCGGTGACGCCCGCGAACACCCCCTGCGGCGGCACGATGCTCCAGAACGTGAACGTCTGCGCCAGTCCGGCGGGGTCGAAGGCGCGCGGAATGCCGGCGTCGGCAGCGAAGATCGCCTTCACCTCGCTGGCGAAGTACAGCCGGCCGGCGTGTGTGCAGAGGTGCAGGGGACAGATGCCGGACGGATCACGCGCGAGGGTGAGTTCCTGTGCGACATGGTCCCAGAGTGCCACGGCCCACTGCCCGTTGAGGCGTGCGAAGGCGCGATGGCCCCAGGTCAGCCAGGCCGTCAGCAGCACTTCGGTGTCGCTCCCGGTGGCGAAGGTGCAGCCCGCGGCCTGCAACTCGCGGCGCAGCTCGACGTGGTTGAAGATCTCGCCGTTGAAGACGATCCAGTGGCGATGTGTCGTGTCGGCCATCGGCTGTTGCCCTGCCCGCACATCGACGATTGCCAGCCGTGCGTGGGCCAGGCCGGCGATATGGTCGCGATACAGGCCCTGCTCATCGGGGCCGCGATGCTCCAGCGCCGCGGCCATCCGGGCCAGCGCGGTGCGCGTGGGTGGCGTCGCGACGCCGTCGAGCGCGAGGATGCCGCCGATGCCGCACATGTGCCCGTCAGTCCTCGGCGGTCGCGGCGTCGTCGATCAGCAGCGGGCGCCGGTGCAGGTGACGCGCGGCGCGGCGCTTGGCGTCGATGTCGCGGAAGACGCGTTCGGCCTGCTCGGGTGTGATCCCCAGCACGCCGGCCACATCGGCGGCGCTCACGCCGTGGTCGAGCGCGTACAGGCAGAGGTCCATCCGGTCCCACGGCAGCGCGAAGAAGAATTCCTCCTGCGTCTGCGGCAGCGAGAACGTATCGGTAGTCGGCGGCCGTTCGCAGATCTCGGCAGGGACGCCGAGGTGTGCCGCGAGCTGGTAGACCTGCGTCTTGTAGAGATGCGCGATCGGCTTGAGGTCGGCGCTGCCGTCACCCTGCTTGACGAAGAACCCCTGGTCGTGCTCGAGACGGTTCGGCGTGCCTGCGACCGCGTAGTGCAGGCGGTCGGCGTGGTAGTACTCGGTCATCTTGCGGATGCGCTGCTTGAAGTTCGTGGCCGCCACGAGCTGCAGGTACGCGGCCACCGGCAGGCGCAGCGTCTGCGCCTCGCCGTGGAACGGCTGCACGGTCAGCCGCGTGACGTTCAGCCGGTCGCTGTCGAGCAGGCCGGGGAGCACCAGCTTGAACTTCCATCCAGGTTCGAAGCCGGGCACGACGCGCGCGATCGCCTCGTCCTGCCGTCGGTAGCAGCCGATGCCCTCGAGCGCGGGTGTGATGTCTTCGACGATCGTGGTGATCCCGAGGCGATCGGCGAGGAGGCGTCCGAGGCGCAGTGCGTCGCCGCTGGAGTCGCGGTCTGGCATGAACAGCCCAAGGACGCGTTCCGGACCCAGCGCCTGCACACAGAGGGCCGTGACGACCGCGCTGTCGATGCCGCCGGAGATGCCCACCACGACGCCGCGCCGCCGCATCGTCTCGAGCACCTGACGTTGCACCGCCGCGGCGATGCGCGCTGCCTCGGCCGGGGCATTCAGGTCGAGGACCTTGCTATGGAACACGGTTCGCTGGGTTGAGGTGGTTCTCCTAGCGCTGGACGGTCGAGGCACGTGCGGCGTCACGGGCGGCGCGTGATGCCCGGACGGCCGCGGTGTGCTCCTGGAAGGTGCGGGTGAACTGCGAGTGGCCGTCGGGAAACGCAACGAAGAACAGGGCGTCGTCGTCGGCCGGCGCGACGGCAGCGGCGAGGCTGGCGGTGCCCGGCGACGCGATCGGGCCAGGCGGCAGGCCCGACACGCGATACGTGTTGTACGGCGACTCCACCATCAGATCGGCGTAGAGCACACGCTTGGCCACCAGTCCCATCGCATACAGCACGGTGGGATCCGCCTGCAGGCGCATGCCCCTGCGCAGGCGGTTGCGGTAGACCGCGGCGATGCGGTCGCGTTCACTGGCGCGCACCGCCTCCTTCTCGACGATCGAGGCCAGCGTCACGACGTCGTGCCGGGTGCGACCCTGCGCGGCAATGGTCGTGTCCCAGGCCGGCTTCCAGCGGCGCGTGAAGGTGAGCAGCATCGTGTCGATCGCCGCCGCGGCGGTGGTGCCGTCGGGAAACTCGTAGGTCGCAGGGAAGAGATACCCTTCGACATCGGCGGCAGGTGTCTGCATGCGCGCGCGACGAGCGCTGTCGCGCGTGGCGGCCCGCAGCGAGTCTTCGGGAATTGCGAGCGAGTCCTGGAGCAGCCGAGCGATCTGCCGGATGCCCCACCCTTCCGGCACCGTCAGCCGGCGAAAGCGGCCCGTGCCGTCGTGCAGTTGCGTCAGCAGTGCCCCGTGCGACGCGCCACGCCGGATGATGTAGCGACCCGGTACGAGCGTCACACCATCGCGACCGGTGGCCTTCGCCACGAGACGAAGGACCAGCGCGGACCGCACCAGACCCGCACGTGCCAGACTGTCCGCTGCGGTGGCAACGGTGGCACCGACGGGAATCATGACCCGAGCGGGTGGCAACCCTGGCCGCGCCGGTGTGTCGAGCAGTACCGCGGCGGCACTGCACAGCACCACGGCAACGACCACGGCGAGAACGATCAGGACGAGGCTGCCCCGACGTCGCGCCATCGCCGATCAGGCCTCGCCCGCCGTGGAGCCCTGGGCCAGCACGGCGCCACCATCGAGCACGCCCTGCAGCAGGATCGCCGCGGTCATGGCATCGATGTCGTGGCGCCGATCACCGACCTTGCCGCCGGCATCGTGCAGGGCGCGGTGCGCGCGGGCGGTGGAGTAGCGCTCATCAACGAACATCACCTCGCGACCGCTGCGCGCCGTGATTGCCGCCGCGACGGTGCGCACCTCGGCACAGCGGGCCGTTTCGTTGCCGTCGCCATCCAGCGGCATCCCCATCAGCACCGCGTCCACGTCACCGATCTCCTCGAGCCTGCGCAGCAGCTCGGCCACCGGCGGACGCTTGCCGGCGCGACGCGTGATCACGCCGGCAGGCGACGCGAGCATGCGCAGTTCGTCGCTGGCCGCGAGGCCGATGCGCCGGTCACCCCAGTCCACGGCCACGAGTCGGCCCATCAGCGTGCCATGTCGGCGAAGAACTCGGCATTCGATGCCGTGCGCTTGAGCCGCTGGATGAGGAAGGCCATCGCCTCCTCCTTTTCCATGTCGCCGAGGAACGACCGCAGCAGCATGATGCGGTTCTGCTCCAGTTCACTGAGCAGCATCTCGTCGCGGCGCGTGCCCGACTTGCCGATGTCGATGGCGGGGAAGACGCGACTGGCCGCGATGCCGCGGTCGAGCACGATCTCCATGTTGCCGGTGCCCTTGAACTCCTCGAAGATCACCTCGTCCATGCGCGAGCCCGTGTGCACGAGTGCCGTGGCGATGATCGTGAGCGAGCCGCCGCCGGCGATGCGTCGTGCGGACCCGAAGAACTTCTTCGGCTTCTGCAGGGCGCGCGCGTCCACGCCGCCGCTCATGATGCGCCCGTTGTTCGGCAGCACGTTGTTGTGCGCGCGTCCGAAGCGCGTGATCGAATCGAGCAGCAGCACCACGTCCTTGCCCTGCTCGACGAGGCGCTTGGCGCGCTCGATGGCGAGGTCGCCGACGTGGACGTGGCGCGTCGGTGCTTCGTCGAAGGTGGAGCTGATGACCTGTGCGCCGGGGACGGTGGCGCGGAAGTCGGTGACTTCCTCCGGCCGCTCGTCGATCAGGAGCACGATGACCGCGATATCGGGATAGTTGCGGCGGATGGACGTCGCGATCTGGTGAAGCATGATCGTCTTGCCCGTGCGCGGCGGGGCGACGATCAGGCCGCGCTGGCCCTTGCCGATGGGCGACACGAGATCCACGACACGCAGCGAGAGCGGGCAGTCGGGGTACTCGAGGCGCAGGCGTTCATCGGGATACTTGACCGGCAGCGCATCGAACTCCGCGCGCACCGGCCCGATTTCGGGTTCCGCTCCGTTGACTTCCTCGAGGCGCAGCAGCGCCAGGAACTTCTCCCATTGCCGCGGCGGGCGGATGGTGCCGCGAAGCCAGTCGCCAGCGCGCAGGTTGAAGCGCCGCACCTGCGCCGACGAGACGTACACGTCGTCCGGACTCGGCGCGAAGTTCCAGTCCTGGTACCGGATGAAGCCGTGGTTCCCCTTCTCGAGGTCGAGTACGCCCTCGGCCACCATCTGCTCGCGGTTCCGCAGCATGGCGAGCTCGATGCGATGGATCAGGTCGGGCACGAGGAGGCCCGGCTCGTTCGGCACGCCAAGCGCGTCGGCGCGTTCAGCGAGCGCGTCGAAGCGGAGCTTTTTCAGCGCCGAGGTCTCGATCGGTGTGCGGGTGGGTCGCGTCGCGTCGGTGGCGTCGCGCGTGCCGGCATTCATGCGTGAGTGACGCGGCCGGGGAAGAGAGTGGTGGCGGGCCATGTCCATCCTGTCGGAGAGACGGCACTGCCACGGGCGGACGGTGGTGTGATGCGCCTGACAGGATTCGAACCTGTGACCTTCGGCTCCGGAGGCCGACGCTCTATCCAGCTGAGCTACAGACGCGTGCCGGTGTGCTGGCAGAACTCGAATCATAACCCTCAGGGAGAGCCGGGGGAACCTGACGCGGGCGTCGCGGTGTCGTCATCGACCTGGGTCATGGCCGAATGCTGGTGGATGAACACCCGCCGTGCGGCTCGGCTGGGACCGTCGCGATGTTGCGAACGCCGCTCATGTCCAGCGCTCCATCTGCCCTCGGTTCGAGCGAACTCGAGCGACGCACTAGACCAAGAGACAGTCGCGCCGTCTGGCGCTCCCACTTTCATTGGTCTATTCTAATTGTCGACCATCGTGCCTCCTGCCGGGAAAACCAGGCAGGCGGCTGGTGGTCTTTGCTGGTGTGCGCACCGCCCGATGCGGGGCTGCCACGGCCGGCGACTCATGCCGCCTCTGATCCAGGGACCTGCGATGTCGAGCTTTGCCTGCAACTGGCCGTGGCTGTTCGGTGGACTCATCGGTGGATGGCTGCTCTGGCATCTCTTCGACAAGACGTTTCGGCGTGATGGTGAGGCGGCGGGGATGCGGGTGCGGCGGGATCTCGAACTTGCGAACAGTCGGGTCGGATCGTTGCAGGGCGAGTTGGCGGGCTCCCGGGAGCAGCTCGGCCTGCTGCGCACCGAAGTGGTCTCGATGAACGACACGGTGCGCGTGCGAAGCGAGGACGTCACGCGTCTCGAGGCGGAACTGGGCGAGTGGACGTCGAAGCATGCGGCGCTGGAGAGTTCATCGGCCGAACACGCGTCGCGGCTGGAGTCCGTGGGCGCTGCCGCGGCAGCGACGGCCGCGGCAGCGCTGGCCGCAGCCACGGCCAAGTACGCGTCACTCCGCACGGAACTGGACGAGGCCACGGCGGCGATCGCTGGTCATGTCGCGACGCACGGCTCGCTCGAGGGCGAGCTGGAACGCAGCCGCGCGGCATTCGCGACGCTGCAGCAGGAGCTCGAGTCGGAGAGATCAAAGCACCGCTGGGTGAGCGGCGAACTGGAAGCCAGCCGAACGGCGCTGGCCGGGGTGCGGATGGAACTCGAGGCCTGTGCGGCGCGCCGCACGGTGCTCGAGGAGGAGATGGCGCGGTCCGCCGCGTCGTCGGCGAGCGCGCAGGCCCTTGCCAGCGCGGCGGAGTTCGGCTTCACGCCGCGCCGCAGCGGCCGTGACGACCTGCTGATCATCGAAGGCATCGGCCCGAAGATCAACGAGCTGCTGCGCGCGGGCGGCATCGACACCTTCGCGACGCTTGCGACTGCACCGGTGGCCGACGTGCAGGCCATTCTCGATGCGGCAGGCCCGAACTTCCGGCTGGCCAACCCGGCCAGCTGGGCGCGACAGTCGGCGATGTGTGCGGCGGGTGAGTGGAGCGCGCTGCGCAGCTATCAGGACACGCTGCGGGCCGGTGTGGATGCGTCGCGCGCATCGAAGCAGACCGAGGAGCAGCGGATGGCTGCGGCGGCGGAGTTCGGGTTCGTCCCGCGTCGCGCTGGTCGCGATGACCTGACGATCGTCGAGGGGATCGGGCCGAAGATCAACGAACTGCTGATCGCCGGCGGCATCGACACCTTCGCGAGGCTGGCGGCGGCGCCGGTGACGCAGGTGCAGGCCATTCTCGACGAGGCAGGCCCGAACTTCCGGATGGCCAACCCGGCGAGCTGGGCGGAACAGTCGGCGTTGTGCGAGCGCGGCAAGTGGAGTGCGCTGAAGACACTCCAGGACTCGTTGCGTGCCGGTGTGGACACCACGCGGGGTGACGCATGACGCGCAACGAGGCACGGACCGAGGAGGCGTGGCGCAGTTTCGATCTCTGGTCCACGTTCATCGTGCCGCTGCTGCTGGCGCTGCCGGCGCTCTATCTGTGGAAGACGGGTTACGGTGCCGGGGCGACGGGGTGCTGCGCTGCACCAGCCGTGGCGGTCGCCCCCGCCGTCGTGGCGCCACCGGTGGTGGTCGATGCGCCCGTCGTGACGCCGCCGGCCACCGCCCCCGCCGTCGTCGTTCCGGACTCTGCGTCGCTGAAAGTCGCCTCGCCGCCGGTGGCATCTGCGCCGGTGGTGGACTGCGCGGCGCTGGTGAACGGCGTGTCGGTGGCCTTCGCGATCAAGAGCGCGCGATTGACCGGTGAGGGCCGTGCGGCGCTGGATCGCACCGTGACGTGCCTCGGTAGCGGCCAGTTCGAGGTGGCGGGACACACCGACGCGGAGGGATCGGACGAGGACAATCGGCAGCTCTCGATGACGCGCGCCCGTGCGGTCGTGCGGTACCTGATCTCGCGTGGGGTGCCCGCGGCGTCGCTCGCAGCGGCGGGGTACGGCGAGTCGCAACCGATCGCCGACAACGCGACCGCGGAGGGCAGGGCGCGCAACCGGCGCATTGCGTTCACGCCGAAGTGAGTGGCGCGACGCAAGGCTGAGCAGACCGGTCGTGTCGCATGGTGCAGTGCGCGCGACGCGGCGGTATTGCGAGGATTTCCAACGCCGCCAGTGTGAAAGTCCCGGCTGGTGACTGCACGCCGAACTTCGTTTCCACTCCGCGAGTAGATCACGCTGTGTGTGGATGCCGAGCATGTCGGCACGATGGGGTGACCGGCGTGCGTCCTTCCCGGGTGAGATGCAGCGCCCGTCGGCACGTGCAGAATGCTCCGGCGGCACGCACCATTCGCGGGACTCACGAATCCGGACGCGACGTACCGATCGCGTTGGATTCGGCGCTCATTGCCGGTGCCCGCGCCGGACGCGAGCACGCTGCCGAAGGCAAACGGTTGTCGCAGCTCGCGATTGCACGGCCGGTGATGCATCCGCGAGGGTAGGGGAGATGGCGACACGGAATTTCGTGGCGAAATGTCGTCCAACAGCTATGGCGTAATCGTTGGCGATGCTCCACACTTCCCACACCCCTGCAGTGTTCAAATCGACATGATGTCCACCGTGCGCGATGCGTACTCGTGCTGCCGGGCGTATTCCAGCACGGCGACCCTTTCACAGCCGACCCGTGCGAACGTTTTTCTTCTTGCGCCGTCTTGCCGTCACTGCGGCGGCGTGCGCGGTGTCGAGTTCGCTCCTCGGCGGCCAGTCGGTGGCGACGATCCGTGCGCTGGCGGTGAGCGGCACGCAGGTCTGTGCGGCCTACGATGATGGCGTCACGCGCTGCACGCCCCTCTCGGACAGCCTGCGCCGCGACGTGGCCACGGAGCGCGCGATGACCTCGCGGAACCTTCCGTTCACGGCCCTCGCCGCCGGCAGGGAGCATGTCTGCGGCCTCACCGCGTCTGGTACGGTCTGGTGCTGGGGCAGCAACCGGCTTGGACAGCTGGGGACGGCCTCCGCGACCTGGCAGGGGCAGCCGCGGCAGGTGCGCAGTGCCGAGCACTTCACGGCGCTGGTGGCGGGGACGTCGCATACGTGCGCGCTGGCTGCGACGGGGCAGGTGTGGTGCTGGGGCGATCAGTGGGACGGTGCGGTGGGTGCCTACGAAGCCGGGGCGAGTGTATTCGAGCCGCTGCCGATCGGGGGGGCGCGGCACTTTCGCTCGGTGGCGGCCGGCGGTGCGCGAACCTGCGGCCTGATGCCGAGTGACAGCATCGTCTGCTGGGGCCTGACGCCACCGGGTCAGGGCGCCGGCCGTGGCGCCCGCCTGCGACGCTTCACTCCCGGCCCGTCCATGCCCGCGCCGCTGGTCACGGGACTCGTCGTGAGTGACGGGCCGAGTTGCCTGCTGCGCGTCGCGGAACTCATCTGCGGCGGGTCGCTGCGCGCGGATACCCTGCCGCCGGCCAGCACCGCGCGCCTGACCATCGTGGGCACTGCGGCCGCCGCCGCGGGCCCGGTGGCGTGCGCAGTGGTGCGTGCGCCGTCCGCGCAGCTCGAGTGCGTGACTTTTTCGTACGCGCGTAATAGCGCCACCACCATGACCCCCATCACGCCGACCCGCAGCAGCCTCTCGGTGGAGGGCGATCCAGCCCTCGTCGCGGTTGGCACGACCAGCGCCTGCGTCGCAGGCGGACTCTCGCCCGTGCGCTGTGCACGCGTCGACGCCAACGGTCGCCTGACGGGCAGTTGGTTCACACCGCTCGCCATTCCGAGGTGATGTCCATGCGCTCCCATCCGACAGATCACGCCGCGCCAACACCTCGTAAGTCGCGAGTCACGGCCTGGCGCACCCTGCGTCGTGCCGCCTTCGGTTTGCGCGGGATCGCGGTCGGCGTCGGCTGCATGCTCCTGGCCGCCTGCCCCGGCCCCAGTCCCGACCCCGTCAAACCCGTCTCACCGCCGGCGCCGACGACGTACAGCCTCACGGCCACGGCCGGCGGCACCGGGGCGGGGCGGCTGGTCGCGTCGGCCGGCGGGATCGACTGCACCGTGAGCGGCGGTGCCAGTACCGGAAACTGCCTCGGTACCGTCGCCGCCGGCGCCACGCTGACGCTCACGGCCACGCCGGCACTCGGACACCGCGTCGCCGGCTGGACGGGGGCCTGCAGCACCGCCAGCGGCCTGAGCTGCACCGTCACGATGTCGGCCGCGCAATCGGTGGGTGTCCTGTTCGAACGTGCCACGTTTTCGCTGACGGTGGCCGTCACCGGCAGCAATGGCGCATCGATCGTGAGTGCGCCTGCGGGCATCACCTGCATCGTGACCGGCGGCACCGCCACCGGCACCTGCACCGGCACCTTCCCCAGCGATACGGCGATATCCATCACGGTCACGCCAAACGGCACGTCGACCGTGTCGGGGGTGGCGGGCGCCTGCACGGCGAGCGGGAACGCGACCGGCGCGGCCGTGACCTGCAGCATCAGCGGGACCGGCGGCAGCAGCGTCACCGCGACGGCGACGGTCGCTCCCCGCCCGACCCGGCTGACCCTGACCGGCAGTGGCAGCGGATCGGGCACGGTCACGTCTGCACCCGCAGGCATCAGCTGCACGCTCACGGCTGGCGTCGCGAGCGGAACCTGTGCCGCCGACTTCGCCGCCGGCACGGCGGTCACGATGACGGCGGCACCCAGCGGCAGCTCGACGTTCACCGGATGGGGCGGAGCCTGTGTCGGCAATCCGTGTGTCGTGACGCTGTCAGCCCCCGCGGCGGCCACGGTGGCCTTCGCGGCAGCGCCGACCACCGGGACCGTCACGGTCGCCGGGGCAGGTCTGGGCAGCGGGACGGTGACGTCGGCACCCGCCGGCATCAGCTGCACCATCACGGCGGGCGTGGCGAGCGGTACCTGCTCGACCACGTTCCCGCCCGGCAGCGTGACCCTCACCGCCACGCCTGCGAGCGGATCGACGCTGGCGGCGCT
>JANNXU010000099.1:0-122163 GCA_031409715.1 Gemmatimonadaceae bacterium
CAGTGCCAGAGGATCAGCGAGGGCATCTCGTCGTCCTGCCGTGCCGGCGCGACCTGTCCGCCGGCACCGGCACCGGGCGCCGGTGCATTGGCACCACCCGACAGCGGCGCTCCCGTCGGTGCCGGGGGCGCGGGCCGCGGCTCGCGCAGGCCGAAGTAGAGCACCGACTGCTGGTCGTTCCACTTCGGGTTGCGGTCGGCGCTCACCACCAGTGCGCCGGTCAGGCCCGGGCTCTTCTCGTTGATCGTCACTGCCACTGCTGCCGTGGACGCGAGTCGTGTCCAGCCAAGGATGGTGCTGAGCGTGTCCTTCGTCGCCGAATCCGCGACCGATCGCACCACCGCCAGCGCGTCGCCGCTGTCCGCCCACGTGAGCCGGCGGTACATCGCCTTCTCCCCATCGAGCGCGCGCGACACGCCCGTCGCCAGTTCGCGCACCTGCACACCGTTGCCGAGCATGTCGCGCTGGTCGATCGTGTAGGCGAGGAAGCGGCCCGACTCGTCGAAGGCGTATTCGCCCACGCCGGCCAGCGTCGCCGGGGCGCCACCGGTGAGATCCACCAGCATCACGACATTGCCGCTGCTGGGTGAGCTCGCAGCCGCGCCACCCGCGCCGGCGCCGCCAGTGCCACCAGCAGCATCCGGCGGTGCGAGCTGCAGCGCGATCACGTTCGACCGGCCGCCGGCGAAGCGGAAGCTGCGGACGCGCTCGAACTCACGCGTCGTGCCGGTCGCCAGCTCGATCACCCCGACCTTCGTCGGCAATGTGCGACGGTCCCGCCGCGCCTTCTTCGCCTCCTCGGCCTTGGGATACACCGTGTAGGCGAGCCAGCGGTTGTTGTCCGAGAGCGCCAGCGCGGCACCAGCGCCAGCACCCGCCGGCGGTTCACCGATGGCGACACGCGTCTCCTTCGCCGTGGCGGCGGTGCCACGCACCACCAGCTGGGCATCACCTTCGTTGGGGGCGAGCAGGTACGCCATCCAGCGGCCGTCGTTGCTGATCGCGGGGGAGCGGATGCCCTTCCACGAGAGGAGGTCCTCCATCGAGAGCGGTCGCTTTCCCACGGCGGCGGCGACGGTGGGTACCTGCGCGTGGCCGAAGGACGCCGCGAGCGCAGCCGTGACGACCAGCGTGGACGCTCGGCGTAGCAGGCACGGTATCAGGTACGGAGAACGACGTGGCATGCGGATGACTCCAGCGGCGATATAAGGGCGGTGGCAGCGTGTCGGACCTCCCGATAACATGCCACACCGTCGCACGTCTCCGCCACACCTCCGCCTTCAGCGGGCTGCCTCGTCGCTCGTCATTTTGAGCGCGATGATACCTATCACGATGAGTGCGAGGCTGGCAACGCGCGCCGCCGTCCGCGCCTCGCCCAGCCAGATGATGCCGACGATCGCGGTCCCCACGGCCCCGATGCCCGTCCAGATCGCGTAGCCCGTGCCGAGCGGGATCTCACGCAGCGCCCGCGACAGAAACCAGAAGCTCGCGATCATTCCGACGATCGTGAGCGCGCTCGGCACCGGGCGCGTGAAGCCTTCGGTGCGCTTGATGCCGATGGCCCACGCCACCTCCAGCAACCCGGCGATCACGAGCTGCACCCAGGCCATCGAGCCGCGCGACATCGCCTGCGAGCCCTACCGCTCGAGCCGGAAGCCCGGCACGACGGCGGGTCGGGTTGCAGCGTTGGCCGCGTACCATCCGGTGAGGTACATCCACTGCGTCATGCGCAGCAACTTGGGATAGTCGATGCGCTCGGGAATGTCACCGGCGGTGTGATAGTCGTCGTGCAGGTTGGTCGTGTACATGAGCGCCGGGATGCCGAGCCGCGCGTACGACACGTGGTCGCTCCGGAAGTACCACCCCTCGGGGTGTGACGGGCGATCCCAGGTAGTGTCGATGACGAACTTGCCGGTGCGCGCATTCGCGGCCAGCGCCCACTGCACGAGGTCATCCGAATTGCGGTGCGGCGGCTGTGCGCCGAGCAGCGCAGCGGTGTCGGGATGGTTGCGGCCGATCATGTCGCCGTTGAGCACCGTGACGATCTGCCCGATCGGCACCGTGGGGTGTGCCGAGTAGTAGCGCGATCCGATCAGGCCCCGCTCCTCGCTGCCCTGATGGATGAACAGCACCGAGCGCCGCGGCCGCTGCGCCACGAATGCACGCGCCGCCGCAAACTGCGCGACGCTCACGCTCGCGTTGTCGTCCGCACCGGCCAGCACCGAATCGCCGTTCGCCAGCAGGCGCACGCCGTTGGCATCCTGGTGCGAGCTGTAGAGCACCCACTCGTCGCGGAGCGTGGCGTCGGTGCCGCGCAGGCCGGCCACGACGTTCACGACCGGCGTGTCGAATCGCTCGAGGCGGATGGAGAGTGCAACCTCCGGCTGCTCACGCAACGCGGCCAGCATCGAGGCGCGCACGAGGAAGCTCGGCACTGCACCAGAGCCTGCGACCGGGAGTGGGGCAACGCGATCAGAGCCATTGTTGGAGCGTGGCGTGGCGCGATCGACGTCGTACGACCCACGCTCGCGCTGCACGGTGATCGCGTCGAAGGCCGCGTCCACCGAATCCGTCGCGACGACGAGGATCGCCGCGGCGCCACGGCGGCCGAGCGTGCGCACGGTCGCGAGCATGGCGGCTTCCACGTATCGCACGCGAGTGGGGTAGCTGGTGCTGCGCACACTGGCCGGCGGCGGCGCCTGCACCGTCGTCGCGACGATCCTGCCCCGCACGTCCACCGTGGTGTCAGCGGGGTTCGCGAGCCAGAGCACACGACCCGTCGTTTCCACGGGCACGACGTTGTACGGCGTGATGTCGCGCCAGAGGCCGAGCGCGCGCCCGGCAACGCTCGCCGTGCTGGCCGCCGTCGAGACCTTGGTGCGGGTCATGTTGAACCACTGGAACCAGGTGCCGTTCTCCCCCATCGGCACGAGCCCGATCTTCGCGTACTGCTCGGCCACCCAGATCGACGCCTTCAGCTCGTCGATCGTGCCGCCTTCGCGGCCGCGCATGGCGGGCGACGCCATCGCGAAGAGGTCGCGGCGCAGGTCGGCCTCGCGCAGGGCGGCCCAGGCGCGGGGCGCTGGTGCAGCCACGCCGACCGGCGGTGCGAACGTCGCCTGCGCCGGCAGGCACAGTGGCGTGGCGAGCAGCAGTGCCACGCAGGCATGCCGGCATGGTGCGAGTCGAACACGCATCAGGTCACTCCAGTGGTCGTATGTGGGGTTCGTTGTCTGCCGCGACGCGGGCGACGTGACGGTGTGGGCGCCGCGTCAGCCATCCGCACGCTTGATCTGCACCAGCCGCTCCTTCGCGAGCCGGCGACCGGTTGGCGTCGCCGCGAGTCCACCGCCCGCCGTCTCGCGGTAGCGCACGTCCATCGACTTGCCGATCTCGCCCATGACGTCGATCACCTCGTCGACCGGGATCGCGAACGTGATGCCGGCCATCGCCATCTCGATCGCGGCCAGTGCGATCGCCGCGCCGGTGGCGTTCCGAAACACGCAGGGCAACTCCACCAGTCCGCCGAGCGGATCGCAGACGAGGCCCAGCGTGCCCTGCTGGGCGAGTGCGGTGGCGTGACCGACCTGGCTGGGTGTGCCGCCGAGCATCTCGACGGCCGCACCAGCGGCCATGCCGGCGGCGGCGCCTGTCTCGGCCTGACACCCGCCTTCGGCACCACTCAACGAGGCGCGTTCGGCGACCACCGCGCCGATCAGGCCGGCCGTGGCGAGGGCATCGATCAGCTTCTCCTCGCTGACCTGCTTCGCCGCAGCGATCCCGGTCAGCACGGCGGGCAAGACACCGGCGCCACCAGCAGTCGGTGCGGCGACGATCACGCCCATGCAGGCGTTGACCTCCTGCACCGCGAGGGCGCGCATCAGCACATCGCGGAAGAGCGTGCCCGCCAGCGGACCAGCGGGTCCGCTGATCAGCTTCGCCGCGTCGCCGCCGACCAGGCCAGACGCCGAGCGCATGTCGGGATCCTCGCCCTGCGTGATGGCGCCGCGCATGATGGCGAGGGCGCGGCCGAGGGTGGCCCGGATGTCGGGGATGGTGCGTCCGCCGTCGGCCGCCTCGGCTTCGAGGGCGACGGTGGCGAGGGTGACGCCGCGGGCTTCGGCATCGCGGATGGCGTCGGCCAGTGCCTTGTACATCTCAGGCCGCCCCGACCTTGTCGAGCCGGAACGCCCATCGCACCCAGGGCAGGGCGCGGATCGTGTCGCGCACCGCCTCGCCGGGTTGCTCGTCGATCTCGATCACCATGAACGCGTCCCCGCCCCGCTGTTTCCTGGAGAGGCGAAGGGTCGCGATGTTGAGTTCCGCCTCGGCCAGCAGCGTCGCGATGCGCGCGATGCTCCCCTTCACATCTTCGGCGACCAGCACGATCGTGTGCAGGTTGCCGGTGACCTCGACCGGGTAGCCGTCGATCTGCGTGACGAGCACGCGTCCGGCGCCGAGCGAGGAGCCCTGCATGACGGCGGTGCGGCCGCCGCGGGCGAGGGTGATGCGGACGGTGTTGGGGTGGACCTCGTTGTCCTCGCCGAGGGTGGTCTTCTCGAAGGTGTAGTCGAGGGCCTCGCGCTCCATGATGTCGAGCGCGGTGCGGAGCCGTTCGTCGTCGGGTCGGAAGCCCATCAGGCCGCCGACGATGGCCTTGTCGGTGCCGTGGCCTTCGCCGGTGCGGGCGAAGGAGCCATGCAGCTCGATGCGGGCCGTCTCGGGTGTTCCGCCGACGAGGCCGCGGGCGAGCAGGCCGAGTCGGCAGGCGCCGGCGGTATGGGAGGAGGAGGGCCCGACCATGACGGGGCCGATGATGTCGAGGAGGGAGACCATGGCGGAAAGGTATCGCGGTGGCGCGGGGCGGCTGAGCGAGGTGCTGGTGCGGGGCGGCGGGGCGGGGCGGCTGGTGCGGGGTGCTGGTGCGAGGCGGGGGGCGGTGACTCTCGGCAGTCTGGCAGTGGTCCCGCTGACGCGGCGGTGACAGGGTTGGGGCATTGTAGAGATGCGGGCGAGAACGGCTGGCGAGGACGGCCGGCGCGGCAGCCGGTCCGGGCGGGGCAGTCCGGCCGGGAGTGTAGGCACCGCACACTGAGGGGGGGCAGGCCGATGTCGGACCGATCAGGCAGCATGGCGCGGTTGCAGTTTCTGGGGCAGCAGCGGATCACGATCGGGAGCGAGGTCGTGACGCCGGAGGCGGAGCGTCTTTTTGCGATGATCGTGCGGCTGTCGGTGCCGATCGGGCGGCTGGTGTCTCGTCAGACGATGATGGACGCGTTGTGGCCTGGGGTGGATGAGAGCAATGCGCGGCACAACCTGCGGCAGACGGTCTACAAGGCGCGGGAGATTGGGATGCCGTTGCAGTCTGGCGAGGACGGTCTTCGTTTGGATCCACGGGAGTGGGCATCCGATTGGGACGACCCGGTCGGCGGCGTCAAGGGACAATGGCTGCCGTCGTATGAGCCCTCATTCTCGGAGGAACTGCGAACGTGGGTGACGGCCCAGCGAGAGACCGTGCACGGCACGATTCGCCCTCGGATCATCAGGGAACTGCAAACTGCACGAGCATCTGGCGACCTCACGACGGCAGGGCTGTATGCAGAGCAACTGCTGATCATCGACGAACTGAATGAAGAAGCGACGCTGACCCGCGCAGAGCTACTGGTCATGCAGGGGGCGAAAGTGGACGCACTCCGGCTGCTCGACTCGTACGAGCGCGAAGTTGGGAAGCTGCAGGGCGGTCGCGAAGCGTCGCTGCCGGCGCAGCTCCTACGACGACGGATCGCTGAGAAACTGCCGGCCGTGAGCTATCTGGGTGCAAACAGGCACCACGGCGCGCTGGTCGGCCGTGCAGCGGAGTTCAAGGCGCTAATGGGCGGAATCTTCGAGATGCGCGCCGGGCGCGGCGGCGGCTTCGTGATCGCCGGGCCAGAAGGCAGTGGCAAGTCGCGAATCCTTCACGAGATATACAGCGCTGCCCTTATGCAACATGTTTACGCGTTGCGATTTGCCTTCAGCAACGTACCAGAGCTGAGGGATCACGCTGGACTCCGGTTGCTGATCGCGCACCTGCTCAGACTACCCGGCGCGCTGGGCGTTGACCCACTGGCGTACCAGCGCCTGCAGGCTTGGAGCGCAGGTCAGGAAGCGGGACCGGACGAGTGTCCACTGCTCGAGATCGAGGATCTCGTCACGGCAATTGCGGAGGAGAAGCCGTTGCTCCTTCTGCTCGACGGTGCGGAACACATCGATGTCGAGTCACTTCAGCGGCTGGACGCGCTGTATCGCATCGGAGCAGTGCGACACCACATGCTCGTCTTGACGCTGACGACACCCTCGAAAGTGTCACACGCGGCACAGACGCCGGCGCTCCAGACTGTGGGCCTCGCACCACTCACAATGCATGACGTCCGGGAAATTATCGCTGCCTTTGCTGCTGACGAGAAGCCGACTGCGAGTGCGGACTTGATTAGCTGCGCAGCAGTCTTTTCTGAGGGAGTTCCCATGTATGGCATCGAGATGCTCGGACTTCTGCTAGATCACGGTTCTCCTGACACGATCCCATGGCGGGTAGAGGTCGCCGCTGAACGCGGTTCGGCCTTGCTATCAGACTTGGAGCGCCGATTGCTCGTGCTATGTGAGCACCTCAAGCATTTCGCCACAACGCAGAACTTGCAGGCATCACTGCGGTGCACGGACGAACACTTCCGGCTCGCGATGACTCGGCTGGAAGCGTGCCACTACCTCCACTTCTTCGATGGCCATGCAAGGGCCTCTGCGATCCTGGCCTCTGCATCAACAGCGCGAGTTTCGCCGCACGATCTTCGCGAGGATGCCTCTCGGGCCGCAGAGCTGCTCGGTAATCTACTCGAGGAAACCGGCCGCCCCGATCTCTTCTTCATCACGTTGCGGCTGATGCTTGAGGCGCGACAGGACACCGACGCCGAAAACTTGCTGGACCGGCATGCGGGCGCATTACTACGCTCAGACACTGCACCCTCGCTCACTTTCGAATTGGCGCGTATTCGAGATATGGTGCGATCGCGGTCACTGCGTCAGATGATCGATGGCCTTGTGCGGCATATTTCCGCAAGCGCGCAGAGTGTGAAATCAGACACTCGCAATTGTGCAAGCCGCATCCTTCCGTCTTCGCTACCGTTTGTTTCGCCGGTATCACACGAGCTAGAGCACAGGGCAAGCAGCGCGTTACTTCCAAGTGCACTTCAGGCGGCTCGCGATCCATCGCTACCTATCGGCCACCGTGTCACTGAGGCTGTAATCGCTCTTGCAATCGCGTCAGACAGTGGCGACCAGAAAGCCTTACTCGCAGCCAACAAGGCCCTTAATGGTGTGAGGCATTACGCCGGAAGCAATCCGTTTGATGTTCATCGCGGCGACTTGATCTTTGCTGCATCCAGCGGAAATAGAAATGACGCACTTCAGAGCGCGGGGTTGCTCGCAACAGCGTGCCGCGAAATCAACGACATCCAGCTGGCTTGCAAGGGCATGCGGAACGCGGCGCAGGTCCTAGCCACATTCGGCGAGATGGACTCGGCACAAGCCCTATTGCTTGAGTCCAGAGAGCTCGCAGATCGCTTAGGCTACATGAAGCAGGTTGCTTGGGTAGACATTCGGCTCGCCGATCTTGCGATAGAAAACATGGATCTTGAAGGTGCGCGCAGTTATGTCACCAGCGCTTCAACAATCACACGCAGCAATCAGATTGAGACACCAATGCTCTTACTTGACCTTGAGGTCCAGCGTTGCTGGACTTCAATTCTCGATGGCGATATCTCGCAAGCTGGGAAAGCCGCACGATCGGCAAGTCGTCAATCAAAGCGAGCCGACGTAGGCTCTGGTACCGCTCTATGGACCTTACTAGCAGTGAAGCTTGCGACACACACAGGCGGAATATCGGAGGACGTGCGCAGCGGCTTCTCAGTATTGCGGAGTAGCATAGGGAGCAGAGTGTTCTATCCGAATGAACACTTCAGCCTCGCCGGCTTGCTCCTGTCAGCTCATGCGAACAAGGCAAAGGAGGAAACTCGCGGACTCGCCGAAGGCCAACTGGCAGCCCACGTTCGTTTCGGCAGAAAGCCATGGCCGTTTATTGTCCAACTATTGTCGCTCACTGCGGCAGAGCGGTGAACGCGATTCGCTCTCTTCTAACCGTTGGCAATAAGCGACCACGAGGGCTCACCTGAAGACGCTTCCATGTGCGCCGAACAAGCAAGTCGCAATACAGTGTCGATAGTGCCTGTTTCTGCGAGCGTGGCAATCATTTTCGGATCAAACTGTATTCCGCTCATTCGAACAATTTCGGCTCTGATTCGCTCAGGCGACAAACCCTTTCTATAGGGACGATCACTAGCCATTGCATCGATCGTGTCAGCAATCGCGATGACACGCGCAAATACTGGAATAGCGTCACCAGCGAGGGCGTCGGGATATCCCGAACCGTCCCAAGCCTCATGATGGTGTCGGATGGGATCGACGGTGTCTCGTAAGTGGGAGGAGATTCTCACCAGTTCCGCACCCTTAATTGGATGCGATTCCATAATTGCTCGCTCTTGCGCAGTGAGCTTTCCTGGCTTCGACAAGATAGGCGCAAAGACCTCGTGAATCTTGCCTACGTCGTGGAGCAGCGCGGCGACCGCAAGTCTGTCAACTTGCTTTGCAGAGATGGACAGAGACTGGCCCATCATGCGAGAGTACTGTGACACTCGGCGAGAGTGACCCGACGTATACGGATCCCGCGCTTCGAGTGTCGTGACAGTAAGTTCCAGCAGTTCCTTGTTGCTGCGGTGCAGCTCCTCATTCGTGCTATTTAGCTGCCGGACGACAAGCACCAGTGCGGCTGCAGCTGACGCCGCGAGTACGCCTAGCTCGACGTAGACTTTGGCGAAGACGTAAATGAAAGGAACGGCGATCAGATCGTTTGCTATCCCGCGAAGCGACATCTCCCGCCAGATGCCGAACACGCCTTGCTTCGTTTCTGCGCTAATTACGGCGGCTACCGCAATTGAGTTCGCAACAAAGAAACCGAGAAAGCAAGAGAGTAGAGCTAGAGCAGAGATCTCGCCGCCATACACAACCCCCTGCGCTCCGGTGAGTCGGTAAGCAAAGACGCTGCAAGTGATCGCCAAGACATGCTGCGCCACATTGAACACCGTCTTCGCCGGTCCCGTCCTCTGAATCAGCTGTGATAGCAGCATCACACCAGCTGCACCCAAGACAGAGATCCAAGATGGAACCAAGACTACGCCAGCAAGGAATGTCACGAAGGTGGCAGAACCACGCACCCGGTCGGACATCGCGTACGGCATCAACGCACCAAATACCGAGAACACCGCGAAAGCGGCCGCAGCGTTGATTTCCTTTGAATCAACAATTGGGTCGACCAAATAGAGAGCCGCAAGACTCCCAGCTCCAATCAGCGCCGTCGAGGTTATGACGGCTACAGTCGCATTTTTCAAGCAGATCCCCCCGCCTCGGACTGTGTCCCTAACTCTTCAGTACCAGGTCAGCCCACCGCCGAAAGCAGCGGCAATCAAACCAACCAGCGCGGCCATGATTCCCATAATGCGTCACCTCCCATGAGTGCGTCAGCTCTCAGCTCTCGCCTCGAACTGCGTCTTTCAGGTTAGCTCCGCTCGTCCTACAGGCCGTACACGCTCAACTCCGCTCTGCCGACGACGGGGGGATACAGATTCTGCCTTGCCTTGCATTGCCTTGCACCTGCGACCTGCCTTTCACCGCCTGCCCCCCGGCACCAACTCGCGTCCGTCTCCATCACCGCCGCGACGCGCCAAGGGGCTGCTGCGCTCACCTCATGGGCGAGCCGCCTCCAACCACCGGTTCGTCGCATCCAGCACCGCCAGCGCTCCCGCCACCTCGGCGCTGTCACGGATCGCACAACTGCCACTCAACAGCACCGACTCACGCTCCAGCCGAGCCGATACCCCGACGAAGACGAACTCCGTCCCGAACGCGTCCACCCGCTGCGCACCCGCCAGCGCCAGCGCTCCCGAACGACCTTCGGCAAACGCGATCGCCAGCACCGTCGCACGCGCCGACAGCTCCAGCCGCGCCGCGTCGGTCTCGATGCCCTCCGCCTCGCCCTCGAACGACTCGTCACCTCGACGCAGCGTCACCCGACACGCCAGACCACTCCGGCTGCGCTTCACCTCGACGTCATCGAACAGGTATCGACGCGTACCACGCCCGAATTCAGCGACCTCGGCCGCTGCGGCGGGCGCGGACACCGTCGCGCCACGCACCGGCACTCGCTCGGCTGCACGGTCCGGGCCACGGTCGGACGGCGGCGGTATCGACAGCGACGGGGACGGCGCCGACGGCGCGGGCGCCGTCGCCATGATCGGCTCCGCACCAGACGGCGCCAGGCGGATCCGCGGCGCATCCACCGTCGTCGCCACACTGATCTTCCGATGATCGACGCGCATGCCCAAATGCGCCAACAGCGCACTCTCGATGTTCCGCACCGTCTGTTTCGGGCCGATCTCCACGGAGGTCAGCACATGGATTGCGTCCACCTCGCCAGCCGGCGACGCCTCGATGCGCACGCTCACCACGCCTGGCAGCGTACCCAACAACTCCTCGGCCCGCGCGATATGGATCGCCAGCGGGCGCTCGGGAGTACCGCCACTGGCGGCGGACTGAAAGACAGAGACGTTCACGTTCTTTCGCGGGTGGGAGAGCAAAAGAGCGAACACGAGCCGAGACCGGGAAACGAGAACAGCCCCAGCCGTTTATATGGAACCAAGCTGGATCGTAAGTCGTTGAAAATCAAGAGTTAGCGTTCTCATCCACACCCTCGGCCTCGATCTCGCGGATCTTCCGGTACAACGTCCGTTCACCGATACCGAGCAACTCGGCCGCCCGACGGCGGTTCCCGCGCGTCTCCCGCAGCGTCGCCTCGATCACCGCACGCTCGATCTGGGCCATCGTCATCCCCGGCACGATCTCCACGGTGTTCGGCAGCCGAACATGCAACGGCTCGACGCCAGCTCCAACCCCCAGCGCCTCAGACACTGGGACTGGTGGAGCCTGATCCAGCCGACGACGCAGATCCTCCACCTGCACCTTGAGCTCGACGAGGTTTCGCAGGATGAACTCCAGTTCCGCGGAACCGAGCATGGGTGCACCATCGACCGTCCCATTTCTTGGCAACACAGGCCCGGGCAAGCGGACCGGCAACATGCGCGTCAGCCCATCGCGGATCTGCGGCGGAATGTCGGCCACGCCGATCTCGTGCCCGGGCGCCAGCACCACCATGCTCTCCACCAGGTTCCGCAACTCACGCACATTCCCAGGCCACGAATACCGCCCGAGCATCTCCATCGCATCGGCCGAAATGCCGTGGAACGCCCGGTCGTGCCGACGGGAAAACTCCGCAATGAAACGGCGCACCAGCACCGGAATGTCAGACTTCCGCTCCCGCAACGGCGGCAGGTACATGCTCAGCACGTTGAGCCGGTAGTAGAGGTCCGACCGGAACGACCCTTCCTCCACCATCTCGCGCAACGGCCGATTGGTCGCCGCAATCACGCGCACGTTCACCGGGATCGTCGTCACCCCACCGACCCGCGTCACCTCACGCTCCTCCAGCACACGCAACAGCTTCACCTGCGTGCTTGCGGGGATGTCACCGATCTCGTCGAGGAAGAGCGTCCCGCCATCTGCCAACTCGAACCGGCCCAGCCGACGCTCCGCCGCACCGGTGAACGCACCCTTCTCATGGCCGAACAACTCGCTCTCGAGCAGCGTCTCGGCCAGCGCACCGACGTTCACGGCGATGAACGGCTTGTTGCGCCGCGGTCCGAGGCGATGAATGCCACGCGCCACCAGTTCCTTGCCGGTGCCGCTCTCCCCTTCGATCAGCACCGTGCTGCTCACCGGCGCGATCTGCTCGATCTTGACCAGCACTTCGCGCAGCGCCTCGGTGTCGCCACTCAGCCCCGTTTCCTGACTGAGGCGACGCCGCTCCAGCAGCCGGCGCACCACCGGCGCGACGTCGTCCGGGGCGACGGGCTTCACCAGGACGTCGGCATACCCGATGGTGCGCAGCCGCTCGCGCATCCCGGGCTCATCGACGTCAGCCAGACCGACGACCGGCACCCCGGCCCAGAGCTCCTCGCGCACCACCTGCACGTTGCCCGTGTCGAACAGCGCGCCGGTGATCACCACGACGTCAGGCTCGAAGCGCTGGAGCGTGCCGCGAATGTCGTCCAGCGGCGACACGAGCTCCGTCGCGATGCCGGTGGACTCGAGCAACGCGTTGAGTCGCACCGCCGGCTCGACGTCGGTGAGCGTGATGAGGGCCTTCACGGCGCGCGTCCCTTACTTCTTCGCTGACCCGCTGGACCAGAACGGCAGGGCCGCCACCGTCGCCACGACCCGTGTCCCACGAATCTCGACATCGAACGTGGTGCCGGGCTTCGCGACGTCGGTCGGCAGGTAGCAGGTGCCGATCGGCAACCCCACACTCGGGCCCACCGTCCCGCTGCACACGCTGCCGCACGCCTCGCCTTCGTAGAACACCGGCATCCCATGACGCGGGACGTTTCGCACCGGCAGCGTGAACCCCACCAGCTTCCGCGGCACGCCGGCCATCTTCTGCGTGACCAGCGCCTCACGCCCCACGAAGCGCTCCTTCGCAGTCAGCTTCACCAGCCACGCCAGATTCGCCTCGAACGGCGTGACGGTGTCGTCGATGTCGTTGCCGTACAGCGCCATCCCCATCTCCAGGCGCAGCGTGTCACGCGCGCCCAGGCCCGCCGGCGTCACGTCGCCGCCCGACATCAACGCCGCCCACATCGCCGCGGCGTACGCATCGTCGAAGTACAACTCGAAGCCATCCTCGCCGGTATAGCCGGTGCGGCTGATGATCACGTTGTCCACGCCGGCCACGGTGCCCGTGGTGAAGTGGTAGTACGCGATCGCGGCGAGGTCGACGTCAGTGTGCCGCGCGAGAATTGACGGCGCACTTGGCCCCTGCAGCGCCAGCAGCGCGGTGCGCGCGCTCACATCCTCCATCTGCGCATCGAACGTGGCGAGATGCGGCGCGATGTGCGCCCAGTCCTTCGCGATGTTTGATGCGTTCACCACCAGCATCAACCGGTCGGCGAACCGGTAGACGAGGCAGTCGTCCACGATGGTCCCGCGTTCGTTCAGGAACGTGGAGTAGTGCGCCTGCCCCACCGCCAGCTTCGAGACGTCATTCGTGGTGACGTGATTGACGAAGGCGACCGCCTCGGGGCCGGTGACGAGGAACTCGCCCATGTGGCTGACATCGAACAATCCGCACGACTTCCGCACGGCATGATGTTCGACCGAGATCCCTCCCGGGTACTGGACGGGCATCTCGAAGCCCGCGAAGGGCACGATCTTCGCGCCGAGCGCAACGTGGGTGTCGTACAGCGCAGTGCGCTGGAGGGCGGCAGTGTCGGACATGGCGGGAAGGCAGGGGATGGTGCCGAACTGGCAGAAGCCGAAATCTACATCCGGATCACGTCACCGGCAGGAGCATTCCCCGCCCTCCGCACTCGCTCAAAGCGTGGCGAGGACCGCCGCCACCGCCTCCGCATGCCCCGCCGGCTTCACCTTCTCGAACACGTGCCGGAGCTTACCGGCGGCATCGATGATGAAGGTCGTCCGTTCCACACCCATGTACTTCCGCCCATACATGCTCTTCTCCTTCCACACCCCGTACGCTTCCGCCACCGCGTGCTCCGTGTCGGCCAGCAGCGTGAACGGCAGTTCGTACTTGGCCTTGAACTTCTGGTGGCTCTTGACGCCGTCGGGCGAGACGCCGAGCACCACCGCGCCATCCTTCGCGAAGCGCGGCATGATCTCCCGGAACTCGCACGCCTGCGTGGTGCAGCCCGAGGTGTCGTCCTTCGGGTAGAAGTAGAGCACGACGTTCTGGCCCTTGAAGGTCTTCAGCGAGACCGTCTCGCCGGTGTCGGTTTCGAGGGTGAAGGCGGGGGCCGCTTTTCCGATCGTGGGCATGGTGTGTTCCGGCTGGTGGATGTCGATGGCGACGCCGGCGTCGCGGGCGTCGATGATGTCGATGGAGTCGAACGCCCGTCGGCCGAGCGGTGGGTCGGGGCCTACGCCCGCACCTGCCCCGTGTGCAGCGGCTCGCCGCCGATCAGCACCGCCATGATCGCCTTCTGCACATGCAGCCGGTTCTCCGCCTCGTCCCAGACGCGGCTCTGCGCGCCGTCGATCACGCCGGCGCTCACCTCCTCGCCGCGATGTGCGGGCAGGCAGTGCAGGAAGATGGCGGTGCGCGTTGCCCGCGCCATGACGGCATCATCGACGATGAAGCCGTTGAAGGCCTGGACGCGCGCGGCGTGTTGCGCCTCCTGCCCCATCGACGCCCACACATCCGTCGTGACGACCGTCGCGCCGTCGGCGGCTTCGTGCGGGTCGCGCATGAGGGTCACGCGCGTTTGCGTCTTCGCACGGGCGAGCAGCACGGGATCGGGGTCGTAGCCCTCCGGGCAGGCCAGCCGCAGCTCGAAGCCGAACGAGGCGGCCGCGTCGATCCAGGAGTTGGCCATGTTGTTGCCATCGCCGATCCACGCCACCACCTGCTTCCGCTCATCGTCCAGGTGCTGCCGCACGGTCAGCACGTCGGCGAGCACCTGGCAGGGGTGCTGCAGGTCGGTGAGCCCGTTGATGACCGGCACCTGCGCATGCTTGGCGAGGTTCAGCACGTCGTCGTGCGCGAAGGTGCGGATCATGATCCCGTCCACGTAGCGCGTCAGCACCTGCGCCGTGTCGGACAGCGGCTCGCCACGCCCGAGCTGCACGTCACGGTCGCTGAGGAAGAGCGCATGCCCGCCGAGCTGGAACGTGCCCACCTCGAACGAGACGCGGGTGCGGGTGGACGCCTTCATGAAGAGCATCGCGAGCGTCTTCCCGCGCAGCGGCCGCCGGTCATACGCGCCGCGTCGCATCCGGTCGGCGAGCGACAGCAGCGCGTCGAGCTCGTAACGGTCGAAATCCGGGATCGCGATCAGGTCGCGGTGTTGACGCTCGACGGACATGGCGACGGGAGCGGGAAGGCGGCGCGGCGATGGTCCGGCACCGGACCGGAAAGGGAGGCAACTTAGTCCCGCGACCCGCAGGGTCAACGAAGCACCCGAACCCGGGCCGGGATGCCGGCCACGCGGCACCCGCGTCCCACCCGGTACCACCGATGCCTCACCCGCACACGCACCGGTGCATCCGCCGGCACTGCTGGGCCGGGGCTAGAGCATGTAGCGGCGCAGGTCCTCGTCCTGTGACACCGACTCCAGCCGGCTCCGCACCATCGGCGCATCCACCACGATCTCGCCGCTCCCCGACTCGGGCAGCCCGAACAGCAGCTCCTCGAGCAGCGTCGTCATGACGGTGTGCAGCCGGCGCGCGCCGATGTTCTCCATCCGCGAATTGCACACCGTCGCCACCCGCGCCAACTCGGCAATCCCATCCTCGGCGAAGCGCAGCGTCGCGCCATCCGACGCCACCAGCGCCGCGTACTGCTTCGTCAGCGCGTGATCGGGCTCGGTCATGATGCGCACGAAGTCCGACTCGGTCAGCGGCAGCAGTTCGACGCGGATCGGGAAGCGGCCCTGCAGCTCCGGGATCAGGTCACTCGGCTTCGCCACGTGGAACGCCCCCGCCGCGATGAACAGCACATGATCGGTGCGCACCATGCCGTACTTGGTGGAGACGGTGCTCCCCTCGACGATGGGGAGCAGGTCTCGCTGCACACCTTCGCGCGACACGTCGGGCCCGCCCTGCCCACCGCGCTGGCCGGCGATCTTGTCGATCTCGTCGAGGAAGACGATTCCCGTCTCCTCGGTGCGCTCGATCGCCTCGGCGATGATCTCGTCGCGGTCGAGCATCCGGTCGAACTCCTGCTGCAGCAGCACACGCCGCGCTTCCGACACCGGCATGCTGCGCTTCTTCGTGCGCTTCGGCAGCATGTCCTGCATCATCTGCGTGAACTGCTCCATGCCTTCGGGTGCGCCGGGCTGGTTGACCATGCCGAACATCGGCGTCGACGACACGGGCACCTCGAGATCCACCGGTCGCGTCTCGAGTGCCCCATCGCGAAGCAAGGCACGGAGCTTCTCGCGCGTGCGCTGGTGCCGCTCGCCCTCGAGGTCACTGACCGGTGCCGTGCTGCTCGCGCCGGCGCTGCCGACGAGGAAGATGCTGGGCGTGGTGGCATCGCCCGGCTCCGCGGCCGGCTTCTCGGCGGGCGTGGCGCTGGCGGCGACGGGGGCCGGCAGCAGCGCATCGAGCAGCCGCTCCTCCACGCGCTGTGCCGCAGCGTCGGTGATCTCCTGCTCGCGTTCGGCGCGCACCAGCTCCATCGCATTCTCGATCAGGTCGCGCACCATCGACTCCACGTCGCGCCCGACGTAGCCCACCTCGGTGAACTTCGAGGCTTCGACCTTCACGAACGGCGCGGCTGCGAGCTTCGCCACGCGACGCGCGATCTCGGTCTTGCCGCAGCCGGTGGGGCCGATGAGGATGATGTTGTTCGGGCTGATCTCCGGCCGGATCGCGTCGGCCGTGTGCTGCCGGCGCCAGCGATTGCGCAGCGCGATGGCGACGGCCTTCTTCGCCGCCGACTGCCCGATGATGTAGCGATCGAGCTCGGCGACGATCCGCATCGGCGTGAGGTCGGCCAGCCGGGTGAGGGCGCGGGCGGTGCGCGGCGACGGCATCGGTCAGGTGGTGGGTTCGAGGATGGTGACGTTGGTATTCGTGTAGACGCAGATCTCGCCGGCCACCTGCATGCCGTGCTCGACGATCTCGCGCGCGCTCATGTCGGTGTGCCGCGCCAGTGCGCGCGCCGCCGAGAGGGCGTACATGCCGCCGGAGCCGATCGCCATGATGCCGTCGTCGGACTCGATCACGTCACCGTTGCCGCTGATGGTGAAGAGGGCATCGCGGTCGCCGACGATCAGCAGCGCCTCGAGCCGTCGCAGCACGCGGTCGCTGCGCCAGTCCTTCGCCAGTTCCACGACGGCCTTGGGCAGGTTCTCGCCGTACCGCTCGAGCTTCTCCTCGAACTTCTCGAACAGCGTGAACGCATCGGCGGCCGCGCCGGCAAAGCCGGCCACGAGGCGACCGTTGCCAAGTCGGCGCACCTTCCTGGCGGTGGCCTTGGCGATGGTCTGACCCATCGACACCTGACCGTCGCCGCCGATGGCGATCTGCCCGTTGCGGCGGACGGCGAGGATGGTGGTGGCGTGAAAAACCGGTGAGTGCTCAGGCATCCCCAAATATCGCTCGCGTCGCTGGCGGGGTACAGCGGGCTGGCGGTCTCTTCACAGCATGTCGCAGAACTGCGCAGCCGCATAACCGAACGGCCGCAGAACAGCCTGCCGGCTCACACGGACAGAATGCCAGAAGAAGTCCGACGTGCCACTCGCTTCCTCAGCAGTGCGTGCGAAAATTGCCGAGGCTTTTCTGCGGCTGTTCCGTTCTGCGGCTGTGCAGTTCTGCGATATGCTGTAAAGCAATGGCCGCAGACGTTCAGCTCTCTGTCAGGCCATGAGGAGATGCCCAAAAGTCACGCCCGCGGGTGCGCCTTGGCGTAGGCGGACTTGAGCCGCTCGATGCTGGTGTGGGTGTAGATCTGCGTCGTGCTGACGCTCGCGTGCCCCAGCAGTTCCTGCACGGCGCGGAGCTCGGCGCCGGCGTCGAGCAGGTGTGTGGCGAAGGTGTGGCGGAGGGCGTGGACGCTGGCGCCTTCGGGCGCGTCCACCAGCGCCAGCAGCCCCGTCATCGCGAGCTGGATACCGCGCCGGGAGAGGCGCCGCCCGCGCGGGTTGAGGAACCAGGCGCCACGATCGGCCCTCGCGCCGATGCGGCGGATCAGGTCGTCGCGGCGCGCCTCGAAATTGATCAGCGCCAGACGCGCCGGATCGCCGAACGGGATGATGCGCTCCTTCCGCCCCTTGCCGCGCACCTTCACGCGCCGCGAGACCAGGTCGATGTCACCGCGGTCGAGCCCATGGAGCTCGGACAGTCGCATGCCGGTGGCGTAGAACAGCTCGAGCATCGCGAAGTTGCGCACGTCGGCGTACGCGCCACCCTGCGAGCGCGTGGACGCCGCCTCGATCAGCGCCTGCATGGTGCCGGTGTCGAGGTGCGCCGGCAGGTGTCGGCCGACCTTGGGCGTCCGCACACTGCGCGCGGGGTTGGCCTGCACATGCTCGTCGCGATGCAGGTAGCCGTAAAAGCCGCGCACCGCCGAGAGCGTGCGCGCAATCGAGCGGCGCTCCAGTCCCTGCCTCGACAGGTAGCCGAGGAAGGCGCGGATCGCATTGCGATCGACCGTCGCCCAGTCCCACGCGGCGCCCTGTGCACGGGCGCCGAGAAAGGCCGTGAAGCGCGCGAGATCGGCAGTGTAGGCGATGACCGTGTTCGGCGAGAGCTGGCGTTCCTTGGCGATGTAGGCGAGCCACTCTGCGACGAGTGGCGGGACGATCACCGCCGGCGGGGTGTCGCGCGCGTCGTCCGTGGAAGCATCCGGTACCGCCTGCACTGCCGGCGCCTTCGCCGGTCGGCGAGAGGGCGCGCGTGCCATCAGACCACCAGCCCCATGAGTGCGAGCGAGTCGATCCAGGCCTGCTGGTCAGCGAGAGCACGGTCGGCCATGGCCTGCTTGCGCGCCATCTTGTCGCGCGGCGGGTTGGGCAGGTCGTCCACCAGGCCGTAGTTCGCGTTCATCGGCTGGAAGTGCTTCGGGTCGGCCTCGCGCAGGTAGCGGTAGAGCGCGCCCAGCATCGTCGTCGGTGGCGGAATCACCGGTGCGTCACCGTGGAGCTGGCGCGAGAGGTTGATGCCGGCCAGCAGGCCGGTCGCGCTGCTCTCGGTGTAGCCCTCCACGCCGGTGAGCTGACCCGCGAACATCGTCAGCGGCGCATCGGGCAGCGCGAGATGCGGTGACAGCGATGCCGGGGCGTTGAGGTACGAGTTGCGATGGATGCTGCCGTAGCGCAGGAACTCCGCCTCGGCGAGGCCGGGAATCATCCGGAAGACGCGCTGCTGCTCGGGGATGCGCAGGCGCGTCTGGAAGCCGACGAGATTCCACATCCGGCCCGCACGATCCTCCTGCCGGAGCTGCAGCACGGCCCACGGCCGCCTGCCGGTGCGCGGATCACGCAGCCCGATGGGCTTCATCGGCCCGAAGCGCAACGTCTCGCGGCCGCGCTTCACCATCTCCTCGGCCGGCATGCAGCCCTCGAAGTACGGCACCTGGTCAAACTCGTGCGCGGTGAACTGGTCACCCGTCGCGAGCGCGTCGATGAAGGCCTCGTACTCGGCCTTGTCGAAGGGGGCGTTGAGGTACGCGCCCTCCTCGGCCGCGCCGTCCATCGTCTCCTTGTTCCAGCGGCTGGCGCGGAACAGCAGCGACTGGTCCAGCGACTCGTAGCTCACGACCGGCGCGATCGAGTCGTAGAACGCGAGCGACGCCACACCCAGTCGCGCGCGAATGGACTCGGCCAGCGCGTCGGAGGTGAGCGGACCGGTGGCGATGATGCCGACGTCGGGAATCTCGTGCACTTCCTCAGTCACGACCGTGATGCGCGCATGCTGGCGCACACGGGCGTCGAGCGCGGCGGCGAAGAGCTCGCGATCCACTGCCAGCGCCGAGCCTCCGGGCACGCGGGCCTGATCCGCCGCCCAGAGCACGACGCTGCCCAGCGCACGCATCTCGGCCTTGAGCAGGCCGTGCGCGTTGGCCGTCTCGGTGCTCTTGAAGGTGTTGCTGCAGACCAGCTCACCGAGTCGGTCCGTCTTGTGCGCAGCGGTGCCTCGCAGCGGGCGCATCTCGTGCACCACGACCGGGTGCCCACGCTCGGCGAGCTGGAAGGCCGCCTCGCAGCCGGCCAGACCGCCACCCACGATGTGAATGTCCTGCACGGTCGTCACCCCTTGGCGCGCGCGGTCTTCTTGCGGGCCGGCTTCTTCTTCACGATCGGCTTGCCGGCCTTCGCCTCCAGCAACTGCACCGCCTGCGCCATCGTGATGGCATCGGGCTTGAGGTCGTTGGGCAGCGTGGCGCGAATCGGCTTGAGCTTGCGGTCACTGGTGTTTGGCCCGAGCTGCACGTACGGGCCGTAGCGGCCATCGAACACCAGCACGGCGCGACCATCCTCGGGATGGGCGCCGAGCTCGCGCAGGGCAGTGACGACGCTCGTGCTCTGTCCGCGGCGGCCCTTCGGTTGCGCCAGCAGTTCGAGCGCACGCGGCAGGGCGATGCCAAGCACGTCATCGGCGGCGGGAATGCTGCGGAAGTCGTCCTTGCCGCCCTCGCCGCCCTTGACGTGCACGATGAACGGCCCGAAGCGTCCGAGACTGGCGCGGATCGGGTTGCCCGTCTCGGGGTGCGTGCCGAGGAGGCGCGGCAGCGAGATCAGTCCCTTCGCGATCTCGAGGGTGATGTTCTCCGGCGTCACGCCCTTCGGCAGCGACGTGCGCTTCGGCTTCACTTTGCTCCCTTCGACCACATCGCCGAGCTGCACGTACGGGCCGTACTCGCCACGCATCATGTAGATCGGCACGCCGTCGTCGTCGCTGCCGATGACGGGCGGGCCTTCCTGCCGCGTGCGCAGCAGTTCCTGCACCAGCTCGTCGGTGAGGTCACCGGGGGCCATGTCGCTGGGCAGCGAGGCGCGCAGCGGCGTGCCATCCTCGATCACTTCCACATACGGCCCGTAGCGCCCGATGCGGATCTCGGCGTTCACGCCGTCGAGCATCACGCGACGCGCACCACCCGCTTCCTTCTTGAGGGCGGCAGCGCTCTGTTCGACCATCGGCTTGAGGCCGGGGTTCGAGGCGTCGCCGAAGAAGAACTGCTTCAGGTACGAGAGCTGGTCGAGTTCACCACCGGCGATCTCGTCGAGCTGCGATTCCATCTTGGCCGTGAACTGCGTGTCCACCAAAGAGCTGATGCGCTCCTCGAGCAGCGCGGTGACGGCGAACGCCGTGAACGTCGGCACCAGCGCCTTGCCATCCTGTCGCACGTAGCCGCGGTTCTGGATGGTGTCCATGATCGACGCGTAGGTGCTGGGGCGACCGATGCCGAGCTCCTCGAGCGCCTTCACCAGCGAGGCTTCGGTGTACCGCGCCGGGGGCTGCGTCTCGTGCTTGACGGCGTCGAGCGCGCGGCAATCGGGTGTGTCACCGACGACGAGCGCCGGCAGCACGACTTCCTTGTCGTCGAGGGCGGCCTCGGGATCGTCAGAGCCTTCGACATAGGCGCGGATGAAGCCGGCGAAGTCGATGCGCTTGCCGCTGGCGCGGAACTCGGCATCGCTGGCGGCGATGGTCACGACCATGCGCGTCTGACGCGAATCGGGCATCTGGCTGGCGACGGTGCGCTTCCAGATCAGATCGTACAGCCGCAGCTCGCGGCCACTCAGGCCCGTTTCGTCCGGCGACGTGAAGCGCTCACCCGACGGGCGGATCGCCTCGTGCGCTTCCTGCGCGTTGGCCGACTTGTTGGCGTAGAAGCGCGGCTTCTCGGGGACGTATTCCTTCCCGAACTCGCGTGCGCACGCCCGTGCGGCGTCGATCGCCTGCGCGCTCAACGACACGGAGTCGGTGCGCATGTAGGTGATGAAACCCCTTTCGTACAGATCCTGCGCCACACGCATCGCCTCGCGCGCGCCGAGGCCGAGCTTGCGGTTGGCCTCCTGCTGCAGCGTGGAGGTCGTGAACGGGGGCGAGGGTCGGGTGGTGAACGGCTCCTCGGTGCGATCCGTGACTTTCCATGTGGCGGGCTTCAGCCGCGCGACGAGCGCCGTGCCGGCGGCCTCGTCGAGCAGCACGAGGTCCCGTGCCGAGGCGCCGTCGGCGCCGGTGAGGCGGCCGGTGCTCTTGTCGAAGTCGCGACCGGTGGCAATGCGCTTGCCGCCGACCGTGACGAGCTTGGCCTCGAACTGCGCCTCGTCGTGGGCGAGCTGGGCGACGAGATCCCACCAGGTGCCGCTGCGGAAGGCGCGACGTTCACGCTCGCGTACGACGACCAGCCGCACGGCCACACTCTGCACACGGCCAGCCGAGAGTCGCGGGGCGACGGTGGTCCAGAGCAGCGGTGAGACGGTGTAGCCGGTGAGGCGGTCGATGATGCGGCGCGCCTCCTGTGCCTTGACGAGGTTCTCGTCGACGTCGCGGAACTCCGTCAGCGCCTGGGTGATGGCGCGCTCGGTGATCTCGTGGAACACCATGCGCCGCACCGGCACCTTTGGCTTGAGCTCCTGGAGCAGGTGCCAGGAGATGCTCTCGCCTTCGCGGTCTTCGTCCGTGGCGAGAATGAGCTGGTCCACGTCCTTGAGCGCGGCGCGCAGCTCGGTCAGCACCTTCCGCGAGCCACCGGGCACGACGTAGAGCGGGGCGAAGTCGTGTTCGACGTCGACGCCGATGCGGGCCCAGGCGTCCTTCTTGTATTTCTCCGGAATCTCGCTGGCGTTCTGCGGCAGGTCACGGACGTGCCCGACGGAGGCGAGGACCTTGTAGCCCGGTGGCAGAAAGCGACTGATCGTGCGCGCCTTGGTGGGCGATTCGACGATCACGAGCGAGCGACCGCCATCCGGACCGGCGGCGGCGCGGCGGCCAGATGGCGCGCGCGGTGCAGCGGTCCGTGAGGCCGTCTTCTTCGCCGCGGTCTTCTTGCGGGCGGGGGTCTTCGAGGTCGAACCAGCCATCAGCGGGGGAGCAGTTGCAGGAGGAGGGCGAGCGGCGATCGATGCTCGCACGAACCGTCAGTGGATGGTCATCGGCTCGGGGCCCGAGCCGTGATCTTCCAGTCCAGCGCCTTCGAGCAGCGTCCGGACGTCGTCCAGGGCGATACGCCCGTCGATGTGCGCCAGGGCGCGGTCGATCACCTGCTCCAGCTCCGCCGGACTGAGGAACCCGGCGCCGGTGAGCGACAACAGGTGGCCCCACGCCTCGGTCGAGAACCGGCCACGCTCATGCGGACCCAGCACACGGAAACTCATGATTCCCAGACCCTCCGATCGTACGCCGTCAGTATCGGCTGCCCCCGTCGGGGGGCGAGCCACTGCGGCATACTATAACGTCGCCACGCTGGTACACCGGTGCCGGTGTGACGCTTCCGTGACCGGAACGCACCGCCCCGAGACCTGCCGGGAGGCCGAACCTACCCCTCGGCGGCCGAGCTGGCAAGCGCCGCGATCGCCCTCACAACTCCTTGCCAGTCAAGCACTTCCGTGTCGATGACGGCGTCGGCGGTGGCGTAGCGGGCGACCCGCTGGGCGAGCAGCGCCTCGAGTGCGGCGACGGGATCGTCGCCGGCCAGCAACGGGCGCAGTCGAACGCGTGCGCCCATCCGTTGGATCGCGAGGCGGGGGGAGACCTGCAGCCAGACCACCAGCGCTCCGGGCTTGACCAGCGCCACATTGCGCGGATCCATGATCCATCCGCCACCCGGCGCGACGATCGCCGGGGCCTCGGTAGCGAGCGCGGCCGTCGCCTCGCGCTCCAGCGCACGGAAGGCCGGCTCGCCGCGGGTGCGGAAGATCCGACGGACGGACTCCCCGGCACCGATGGCGATCCGGCGATCGAGATCGATGAACGGACGGCGCAGCCAGCGGGCGGCGTGACGTCCGTGGGTGCTCTTCCCGGCTCCCGGCAGCCCCACCAGCACCACGTGCGCCGGCGAGCCGACGCCGGTGGCGCCCGTCGTGTCGTCCACGGCGTTGGCGGACCCGTCGCCCTCGCCGGCGCTCACCCGAGCCGCTGCGCGACCTGCGCCAGGTAGGCGTCGTAGTTCCGGCGCATCTCGCCGAGCGAGTCACCGCCGAACTTCTCCACCATCGCATCGGCCAGCACCAGCGCCAGCATCGCCTCGGCGATCACGCCCATGGCCGGGACGGCGGTCACGTCGCTGCGCTCGACGACGGCAGCGGCGACGCCGGCGGTGGTGGTGTCGATCGTCTGGAGGGGCTTCATCAGCGTCGAGATCGGCTTCATCGCGACGCGCACCACCACTGGCTCGCCGCTGGTCATCCCGCCGTCCAGCCCACCGGCGCGGTTCGTCGTGCGCATGACGTTGCCGGTGACGGAGCGGCCGTGCGCCATCGCGATCTCGTCGTGCACTGCGGCACCCGACTGCCGGGCCGCCTCGAAGCCGATGCCGATCTCCACGCCCTTCACCGCCGGGATGGAGAGCATGGCCTGCCCCACGCGGCCATCGAGCTTGCGATCCCAGCTCACGTGCGAGCCGAGCCCGACGGGGACGCCGCGCGCGACGACCTCGCAGATACCGCCGAGCGTGTCACCCTGCTCCTTCGCAAGGTCGATGCGGGCGATCATGCGCTGCTCGGCGTCGGGATCGAGGGTGCGGACGGGGCTGAGGTCGGAGGCGGCGTTGAGCGGTTCCGGCAGCGCGACGGGGGCGGCATCGATCCCGCCGAGGTGCACGAGGTGGCTGCCGATGTCGATGCCGAAGGCGCGGAGGAGCGCGCGGGCGACGGCGGCGCCGGCGACGCGGGCGGTCGTCTCGCGCGCCGAGGCGCGCTCGAGGATGTCGCGGGCGTCGTCGCGGTCGTACTTGAGGATGCCCGTCAGGTCGGCGTGCCCCGGGCGCGGGCGGGTGACGGAGCGCTTGCGCAGGCCGTCGGCGTCTTCGTCACGCGGGGCCGGGTCCATGATCTCGACCCAGTTCTTCCAGTCGCGATTGCGGATCAGCATCGCGATCGGCGAGCCGAGCGTCTCGCCGGCCCGGACGCCGCTGAGGAACTCGACTTCGTCGCGCTCGATCTGCATGCGTCGTCCGCGGCCGTACCCCTGCTGCCGGCGGAAGAGTTCTGCATTGATGTCGGCGGCGAGCAGCGGGATGCCGGCGGGCAGTCCCTCGAGGGTGCAGACGAGCGCCGGCCCATGCGATTCGCCGGCGGTGGTGAGGCGGAGGAGTCGAAGCATGGGCGGAATCTAGGCACGACTGATGCACGACGGCCCGTCTGCGGTGACGCGGACGGGCCGTACGGCAGGCGTGAACGTCAGGTCCGTTGCAGACGGGGGTGCGGTACCGGTTCTGATACGGAACGGAACGAACGTGCTGTGCCCGAGTGCTGAAAACCGACGCGCCCGGGGCAAATCCGCTCCCGGCGCGCAGTGTCTCGCCATTGTCCACCTGCCGTGTGGCAACGGCAGGACGCAGCATGGCGCCGCGCGATCCCTCGCCGCCCTGGCAGGTGAAACGCTCCCCCCCCCGACCGAGTACAGAGTCCCGACTTCCACCGCCGCGATAGGCGGACCAGCAGCGTGACGGCAGCCGCCAAAGGCGCGACCCTCAGTCCGCCGATCTCGACGGCGCCTGCAGTGTGCTCATTCCGCTCATGGCACGAGCTCGAGATCGATCGTCCGGTGTGCGTGCTCATCGTGCCTGACGTCACGATCACACGCAGTGGCCAGGGACGACAGCGCACATGCAATATCGAATTCCGGTCGGCGTGAGATCACGTCGGCACACGGCGTCTCTCGTCAGCGCGAATCGGGCATGGCGTTCGAGGTCCACGGCATGAACGCGGGTACCCATCAGATCCACGGGAACCTCCCGCGCCGGCGATGACACTGGCCGCTGACTCGTGCACATTCGGCCCGGAACACGGAGATCTGGCGGCGACGCGGGCGATCGCGCCGAGCACGCATCCACGGCACGGACAGTGCGCACGCAACCGCGTGGGGATCGTGAGCCGGCCAGCCCTCGTGCGGTGACGAATCACGCCGTATACTCGACAGCAACTGATCGATATTCCGATCCCGGGATTGCCATTCCGGCGTTCGTCGGGGAGGATCGTGAATCGATTCGATCCGTGCAGTTGACGTGACGTACGCTGACCTCGTGGTCAGGACACCGATCCCACACGCGCGTGGAACTCGACAGAGGAGAGTGAGTCGTGGCCCGAACGGACATCAGGACCGACGGCGTATACGTACCCACGGAGATCGGGAAGAACATCTACGTCTGGATGCGGAAGGGGGCTTCGAAGCCCACTGGTGATCGCGGCTGCGTGATTTCGTCGCACGGAATGGACATGGAGCACAACGAGATCATTCGCGCCGGGCATCCGACTCCGGACGTCGACTTGTATTTCTATTGCCCGCACGGATATGGATTGCCGGACAACAGCGCCGAGGGTGTGATGACGCGCACGACGAAGTGGTACGAGCGCGTCAGGGCGAATACGGCCTTGCATGATTACACGCTGACGAAGGCCCAGGGATCGCACTCGACGGTGAAGGACCACGAAACGTACGGTCACATCCAGATCGGGTTCCACCCGCAGGGTCGCATGGAGCGCTCGTTCAAGGGCCTCATGCAAGAAGTGGAGTCCGCCAACAGAAAGAAGGCGGGTCCAGTTCGGGACGGCATGAAGGCGGCAGCCATGACGACGTTCGTGAACGACCTCGAACGCATCACTCCTGCGGTACTCGACGTGGTGACGATTCGGAACCGGGGACTGTACCGCGGTCACGTCACCCTGTTCAGCGCAGTCGCACTCCTCAAGGCAGCCGGTTTCAACTATTCCGAGATCCACTGCAATTTCTGCCGTGGTGGCATGGACGGCCACTCGATGAAGTCCAACATGGAGAATATTGGCGCCTGAGCGCTGCGTTGCGCGGGCGGCGATTCGGGCCCGGCGCTTCGAGTGTGATGGCAGGTCGGGATGGGACATTCAATCGGAGTCGGTCGCGTCTCCGGCGAACGCTGGCGGCGCCGGGCTGAAACAGCGATGCATGGCGCGACGTGCCCGGTTGGTCGACGCCAGCGATGCGCCCCGTTTGCCTGAGCGTGCGGTACGCCGCATGTTCGGAGTACGCACAACCCCCTTCCCGAATTCGGACACACGCCATGGTTCGCCTGACACTCGCTCGCCGCATCGCGCCGTCCATCAGCGCGATGATGCGCCGACAGGCGTGCGGACGTGCGATCGCCCTTTGCGGTGCGATCGCGACGTCGCTGTCGACGACCGTCGCGGGCGCCCAGTCGATCGATCCGCGGCTCTACGCCGACTACCACTGGCGCAACATCGGACCGTTTCGCGCCGGGCGCGTCAGTGCCGTGACCGGTGTGAGCGGTCAGCCCGGCGTCTTCTACGCCGGCTACCCGGGCGGAGGGCTGTGGAAGACCACCAGCGCCGGCCAGGTCTGGAGCCCGGTATTCGATTCGGTGCGCGCGACGTCATCGATCGGCGCGGTGGAGGTCGCGCCATCCGATCCGAACATCGTCTACGTCGGCACCGGTGACATGATCAGCGGCGGCACGCTCGATCAGGGCAACGGCGTGTACAAGAGCACCGACGCCGGTCGCTCGTGGCAGTCGATCGGTCTCGAAGGAACGCGGCACATCCAGACCATCCTCGTCGATCCCCGCTCGCCGGATGTTCTGCTCGTCGGCGCGCTCGGCGATCATCTCCACGCCAACGACATGCGGGGCGTGTTCCGGAGCACGGATGGCGGTCGGTCGTGGGCCACGACGCTGTTCGTCAATGGTGAAACGGGCGTCGCCAAACTCGCGCGCGCCATCGATGTGCCGGACGTCATTTTCGCGACGACCGTGCGACACTACGCTGAACCGGGCTACGCCGTCGGGTCATATCGCTCATGGCAGTTCGGTGTCGCGCCAAAATCCGGTCCCGACGCCAGCACGGTGCGCGCCGGTCTCTGGAAATCACGTGATGGCGGCGTGACATGGACGGCGATCGTCGGCGGTGGCCTGCCGAAACTGGACGGGCGCATGTCCGTGACCGTCGCGATCGGGACGCACGCTCAACGCGTGTACCTCATCACGAACACCGCACTCTGGCGTTCCGATGACGGCGGGGGTTCGTGGCGGCAGATGGCGGGCGATGACGACCGGATTCACAACGGACAGGGTGGGTACAGCTGCGGCGTCTATGTCGACCCGGCCAATCCCGACGTCGTGTACACGCTCAATACCGCGGCGTACAAATCCGTCGATGGTGGCACGACGTTCACAGGATGGATGGGCGCTCCGGGTGGTGACGACCCGCAGCAGCTGTGGATCGATCCGGCGAACGGACAGCGTATCCTGATGGGCGTCGACCAGGGCGCCACGCTGACGCTCGACGGTGGCGCTCACTGGAGCTCATGGTACAACCAGTCCACCGAGCAGCTGTACCACCTGTCGGTCGACTCGTCCTATCCGTACTGGGTGTATGCCACACAGCAGGACGCCGGCGCGATACGAACGCGTGCCCGTGGCAACCTCGGCGCCGTCTCGATGTTCGACTGGAACCCGGTGCCGGGCTGGGAGTGGGGCACGATCATTCCGGATCCGCGCGACCCGACCACCGTGTTCGCATCCGGCACCGGCGTGGTCAGGATCAGCTATCCGAGCGAACAGTGGATCAACGTGAGCCCGGCCATCGATCCTGCGGCCAAGGCACGCACCACCTCCTCGGCGCCGCTGCTCTTCGCGCCCTGGAACGACCGGATGCTGCTCGCCGGGTTGAACTACGTCGTCTCGAGCGTTGATCGCGGTGCGCACTGGACGCGCCGCAGCCTGGAACTCGGCATCGCGGCGGGCATGGATTCCGCGACGGCGACCACGACCCTCGGTGGACGCGGTGCAATCGAATCGATGGCGGCGTCGCGGCTGACCGCTGGCGAGATCTGGGTCGGCACCAACAACGGTCTGATTCACGTGACGCGCGATATGGGGCGCACCTGGCACGACGTGAGCATCGCCGGACTGCCTTCGCCGCGCCGGGCAAACGTCTCGTCGATCGAGGTGTCGCCATTCGTCGCCGGCACGGCCTACGCGGCAATCGAGTACCTCCGCATCGGCGAGCACACACCGCACATCTTCCGGACACGCGACTTCGGCAAGACGTGGAAGGAGATCATCGCGGGACTGCCGACCGATGAAGTCAGCGGCAGCTTCGCGCGCGTCGTGCGCCCCGATCCCGTCGCGCGCGGCCTGCTGTTCTCCGGCACCGAAAGCGGCGTCTTCGTGTCGTTCAACGACGGCGACCAGTGGCAGTCACTGTCCGGCACGCTGCCCGTGACGCCGGTCCGCGACCTGCTGGTGAAGGACAACGACCTGCTCATCGCCACGCACGGTCGCGGGGTGTGGGTCCTCGATGATATCTCCGCCCTGCGGCAGGCAACGTCGGCGATCGCCGCAGCGCCGGTTCATCTTTTCGCACCCGGGCGTGCGACGCGCGTGCGACGCAACGTCAACAACGACACGCCGCTGCCGCCGGAAATTCCGCACGCCGTCAACCCCCTCGACGGAGTGACCGTCGACTACTGGCTTGGCTCGGCGGCGAACGGCCCGGTGACGCTTGATGTGCTCGATGCACGCGGCGGTCGGGTTGCCCATCTGACCAGCGAACCCACGCCGCCCGTCGCTGAAGCGGCACGGCCTCCGCACCCGAGTTTCTGGATCGAGCCGCCGCCCGCGCTTCCGGCGAGTGCCGGACACCATCGCGCGCGCTGGAATCTGCGGCACGATGCACCGCCGGCGTTCACGCACAGCTTCGAGATCAATGCCACGCCGGGGCTCACACCACCGTCACCCGAGGGTCCGCTGGTGGCACCGGGCACGTACACGCTTCGACTCACTGCCAACGGGATGGTCTCGACACAACGCGTCACGGTGCGCAACGACCCGCGATCACCAGCGTCGGCCCCCGACGTCGCTGCACAGCATGCGCTCCAGGTGCGAATCACCCGGGCAATGGGTGTCGCGTACACGTTGCAACAGCAGGTGACCCACCTGCGCGCCGCGTTGCCGCGCGCCGCATCGGCAGCGCCGTCGGATCTGCTGGCCGCTGCGGCGATGTTCCGGACAGCGTTGGATGCGGCCGTCGGTGCCGACAGCGCGATGCGGGATCGTGGAGTCTTTCGCGACGTGAGCGACCGGCTCGTTGGTCAGCTCACCGGTCAGGAGACCGGAGACTCGGCGCCGAATGCCGGCATGCGCGCCGCGCTCGCCGCCAGCTGCCGCGACCTGCAACGTGCACAGCGCGCGTGGCAGCAGGTCCTCACGCAACAGCTCCCGCGCCTCAACGCGATCGCCGTGCAACGGGCGCTGCCTGCGATTCCCTCGCCGGCGGAGGTGAAGCATCTTCCGTGCTGATTCACGGACGAGGCACCTGGTGCATGAGGGCCGGACATCCGGCCAGCGGCACCAGTGCACTGGTCAGCCGCGCCACCATCGCCAGCCGGTCGCGACGCTCCGCACGACTGGTCGTGCGCTCCGCCGCCGCGCGGACGTGCGCGACGGGCTGATTCGACGCAACATCCGCGCGGTGCGGGCCTCACGATGCACGACGGCCCGTCCGCGGTGAGGCGGACGGGCCGTGCGGCACGCGTGAACGTCAGGTCAGTTGCAGACGGCGGTGTAGTCGGCGGGATTCAGGTCGAGGACCACCACGCCCCGGGCCGTGGCGCCGACGGCAACGATCCGTCCATTGCGCACCGCCGTCTTGAGCGGGCCGATGATCGGGTCCTTGATGGCCACGACACCGACGCGCTGGAAGCACTTGGTATCGAAGATCTCCAGCAGCGGCTCGCGTGATGCCGCGAAGGAGAGCCGGGTGGCGGTGCTGCCACCGCTGAGGTTTGCTCCCGGCGCATTCATCGGGTGGAAATCGAAGCCGGCGTTCCCGCCCTGGGTCTGCAGCAGGCCGAAGAGGCGCAGCGTGTTGTTGAAGAGGTAGGTCGAGTCGGACCGGATGGCGAAGAGTTCACCGTCCGCACTGACGGCCACACCGCGGACCGGTGAGAAGGCGTTGGCGATGAGGTCGGACACGTCGCCCGGCTGTGACACGCCGCTGTCGACCACCGCGACCGTCGAGGCGAAGGCGGCCGACGCCCCGCTGACCGTATCGACCACGAAGCGCTCGTTGTACGCGACCAGACCGTTGTCGACGTCATACGTGAGCGTGCGGCTGCCCTTGGCGATGCCGCCCTCGCCGAAGATGGCGCGCTTGAAGTTCGCGGAGTTGCGGACGAAGGTGGTGTCACGGAAGCCGATGTTGTCCATCGTGACCTGCATGCCCCACGACCGGTCGGGGTATCCCGCTGCTCGCATGACGAGCGGGAACGGCACGATGGCTTCGTTCAGCCCGTACGTCCCCGAGCGGAAGCGATAGACCTCGAGCGTGTCGGCCTTGTTGTCCTTGAGGAACCGGGCGTGCTCGAAGAAGAGGTGGGATTTCCTGGTCGTGACGTTCTCCCAGCGAATCGTACCCTTGTCCTCGAATCCGCCGCTCTGGCCGCCGGTCGGTGTCGTCGAGTAGACCACCACCTTCTCGGTGCAGCCGGCGTTGCAGACCGCACCGACGTACTGCGGGCGATCGGAGAAGTCGATGATGGACTTCGTGATGACGGCACCGGCCAGCGAGACCTTGTAGGCGACGATGTTCGGGAGCAGGTATCGCTCGTCCTCGAAGCCCGAGCCGTCACCGTTGATGGTGACGAAGCTGAGATTCGTGCCACCGGAATTCGCGACGATGAGCCGGTTCTGCACCGGACCGAGGGGACTGCCGCGACCGGCGGGGAAGACGGTGATGCCCCAGGGCCGCGAGCCGACGGCGATTGGCGAGCGCTGGAAGTTCAGCGAGTCGAAGTTGAACACCTCGAGCTGGTTCCGCTCGATGTTCGTGAGATAGAGGCGCCCGGTCGGCTCGTGGAAGTAGCCGTCGGCCACCGCGCCGCCGTTCGGCAGGCTGCGGGTGGTGCCGGCGACGAGCGTGATCGTGTCGCGCACGGTCGTGAGCGAGTCGTTCAGCCTGCCCTCGCTGTTTCGCGCGAAGACGCGCAGCACGAGCTTCGTCGCCGCACCGGCAACCGGCGCCGGCAGGTTCAGGCGCAGCGTGACGGGCACCGAGGTCGGGCCACCAGCCACGGGCACCGAGTCGCGCCGGACGGCACCGCCGGCCAGGCTGCGCACGTCATAGCCGACGAAGCCGATGCCGACGGCATCCTGCGCCTCGACGAAGACCGTATCGGTCGACTCGACACGATCGGTGGTGCCGAAGCGCGAGATTCTCGGGAGGGTCTGCCCAGTGCCTGACGCCAGCACCTCGATCGGGACGGGCAGGCCGGCGGTACGCTGGCCGGTGGAGTCCACCACGAACGGCACGACCGAATAGACGCCTGCTGCGACGGTGGCGGGGATGATCATCGTCAGCGTCGTGGAGAGGCTGTCCTGCAGCGGGCTGGTGAAGGCGATCGAGTCGCCGTTGACGGCGTTGCCCGCCGCCGGCGGCGTGACGAGAAACCCGACCAGTCGCACCTTGCGAATGCTGCGCGCGGCGAGGCTGAGCACGACGGACCGGCCACGGACGGCCTGCGTGGCGCCCTGCGGGCTGGTGATCGCGACGAAGCCCGGCTGCACGCTGCCGACGGCCATCAGTGAGGTGTCGGGTCGCGAGCGGTTGCCGTTGCCGTCCTCCACCTGCGTCACCAGCGTGACCTGCGAGCCGGACACGACGCTGCGCGGCACCCGCACGCTGAACGCCTTCGAATACGCCGTGACGGCGGCACGCACGGTATCACCGACGACCGCGCTCAGCGGGCCGCTGATGGTGGTGGTCACGTACTTCACGCCGAGGTTGTCGTTCGCCGTCACGGTGAAGGCGAAGATGGAGTCGGGGCTGGTGGTGCGGGTGACGGAGAGCGTCGGCGCGGTGCGGTCGAGCGTCGACTCGTCGGTCGTGGGATCGCCATCGCCACAGGCACCCAGCGCGGCGGCGAGTGCGAGCGGCAGGAGACGGAGCGTGCGCGAAACCAGCGTCGGTTCAGTGCGCATGAGTGATTATCGCCCGGGGTTGGGAGCCGGCGCGCGGCCGTCGCCGTCGTCGAGGATGTGCGGCGACACGAGGATGACGAGGTCGCGCTTCTGCTCGTTCGTGCGGCTGGTCGAGAAGAGGCGGCCGAGGTACGGGATGTTCATCAGGAACGGCACCCCGCGGCGCGACTTGGTGACCTGCGTGATGGTGAGGCCACCGATGACGGCCGTCTCGCCGTCAGGCACCATCAGGGTGTTGTCGGCGCGCTGCTTGTCGAAGATGTAGCCGACATCCGAGCTGGCGAGCGATGCCGAGCTGTTTTCGGCATGGATCGTCATCATCACCTGGCGGTTGTTGGTGATGCGCGGCGTGACCGAGAGCGAGATGCCGACCTCCTTCAACTGCACCGTCGCGCGCGGGATGTTGATCTGCCCTGCGGTTCCACCACCGGCAGCGCCGGCACCGGCATCGAGCACCCGGATCGGAATCTCCTGGCCGACGAGGATCTCGGCCTTGCGGTTGTCGAGCGTGACGACCGTCGGCTCGGCCTGCACATCGGCGAGCGACGACTCCTGCAGCGCCTGGATGAATGGCGTCAGCGAGTACTTCCCGACGGCGGCGCTGAAGATCAGGTTGAGCGCCGAGGCACCGATGCTGGAGTTGGCGTTGGCGATGGCGGAGAGCGTGCTGCCACCGAGGTCCACGCGGTCGCCGACCACCGGCTGCAGCACTTCGCGGAAGGCATCGGGCACGCCGTCGCCGTTGCGGTCGATCGGGATCTGCTGCACCACTTGCTGGCGCGGGATGACGGTGTTGAAATACTGTCGCGCCGTGCCGATGTCGTAGGTCACGCCCATTTCCTGCAGGCTGCTGCGATTGACGAAGATGATCTTCGCCTTGATCGCGACCTGCGGCGTGCGTCGGTCGATGGAGCGGACGTAGCTGATCACGTCCTCCATGCGGCTCTGCACTTCGCGGATGAGGAGCGAGTTGGTGGCGCTGTCGGCCTGCACACTGCCGCGCACCACGCAGCCCGTCGGCACCGCGCCGGCGGCGGACCCGCCGCTGGCACCGGCGCTCGGTCCGCTGGCACCGGGGACGCAGTCACGGGTGAGCAGCCCGCGCACCGTCCCGGCCACCGAGCTGGCGTTGGCGTAGTTGATCGAGACCACCTGTGTCACCAGCGGCTCGAGCGACTGCTTGTCGAGCATGTTCTTGTACGAGTCGACGATGATGATGCCGTTCGGCTCCTCGCTGGCGGCGAGGCCCTGTGCCGTGAGGATCGCGGCGAGCGCCTCGTCCCACGGTTTGTCCTTCACGTCGGCCGTGATGCTGCCGGTGACGTCGCGGCCGACGATGATCGTGCGGTTCGCGAAGCTGGCGAAGGCGGCGATCACGTCGCGGATGTCGGCGTCCTGATAGCTGACGGTGATCCGTGGCTTGGGTGGCTTGCCGGCGGCGTTGCGCGTGCCGAGCTGGGTCGGCTCGGGCGTGCGGTAGGCGACCTCCGTGCGCATCTCACCGGTGGCCGCGCGACCGCCGGCGACGGTCGAGTCCATCACCGCGACGGCGGCCACGGCCTGACGCGATTCGGCCACGGGACGCGACTCCGGCAGCGACTGCCCGGTGCTCCAGGTGGCGATGTCGTGGCCGCCGGTGAAGGCGATGCGCACCTCGGTCCCGCCGCTGATGCGGTAGCGCGTGCTGCCATCCACGTCGATCACGAGACGGACGACGTCGGCCCGGTACTGCGACATGCGCACGTTGTGGACGGGGCCGCGGAGCTGCCCGTCGTAGCTGCGCCCGCCGAGCGCGCCGAGGGTGGTGCCGGGGAGGTCGAGCACGATGCGATCCGGGCCCGTCAACGTGAAGGCGGAGCGCGCGACCGAATCAGTGAGCGAGACGGCGACGACGGTGCCGGCGGTGCCGGACTCGACGCGCACGCCCTGCACCAGCGCCTGCGCGTTGGTGATGGTGGGGAGCGCGGCACACACCGCGAGCCCGGCAGCCGCCACGCGATACCAGCTGCGCTGCAGCGATGAAACATGCGTCCGGTGCATCATGGTGCCCTCGTCGGCGTGATGGTCCTGGTCGAATCACCCATGGTCATGCTTTCCTGCCGGCTGACGCCGAATTCATCGATCGAGAAGACGACGCGTCGCGGCTCGATGCTGGCGACGCGCATGCGGCCGAGCGGCTGCCCGACGCGCACGCGGTACTGCTCCTTGGTCTGGATGTCGCGAAAGATCGCGACCGACTGGACGCCGCCACCCGTGCCGCGCGTCGCGTAGGCGATGCCGACGAGGTGCAGGTCGGCGATCGTGGGGCGCAGCACCCCGGTGGTCGCCAGCGACACGAACGGGTCGCGGCGCCCCTCGGCGAGATACGCGAAGGCCTCGCGGCGATAGGCGAGCTGGTCGTGCCGGGCCATCGAGTCCCGGCGGGCCGCGGCGTTCGCGGCCGCTGCCGAGGACTCGCCACGTGCCGCGACCTCCTGGGCCACCGCCGGACGTGCGGCGAGCGCCAGTGTGGTGAGCACCAGTGCCGCGACGGCCGGGGCGCGGCGCAGCGGCGTGGACCCGCAGCGCATCATGGCGTGCTCCCGCCGCGGCGGGTGGTCGTGACCGGCTCACCGCCGCGGGCGACGTACGTCTCGATGTCGAACTCCGTCGTGATCGGCGCCTCGGACGCCGGCATGGCGCGGCGGGTGCCGAGCGGCGCGGCGGTAGCGATGTCGGTGACCTTCATCTTCAGCACCATCGGTGTGACGATGCGCGGCAGGCTGCCGACGTTCGTGAGGAATTCCGAGACGCGGTTGAAGCCACCCTTGACGACGAGGCGGTAGCGGTGCGCGTCGTAGTGCTCGCCGCCGGGCGTGACCGGCTGCGGTGTGACGTTGGCGATGTCGAGGCCCACGCCGCGGGCGGCGTTCGAGACCTGCTCGAGCAACCCCGGCACCTCGTTCACCGTCGGCACGAGCTGTCGCATCACCGCAAGGTTCTCGGCGTAGCGCGTGGCGTCCTCCTTGAGCTGGCGGAGGTTGCCGGCCTTCAGTTCCGTGGCGGCCTTCGCATTCGCGGCCGTGAGTGCGTCGAGGTGCACGCCCTGCTCGGCAATGCTATCACCCTTCGGCGTGAAGACGTACATGTAGAAGAGGACGCCGATCCCGACCGCGACGAGGATGACGGCGAGCAGGCTCTGTTCCCGCTTGGTGTAGGCATTCAGCATGTCAGCGCACCGACAGGGTGAGGGGCAGCGTGCGGATGGCCGCCGGGTCCGGCTTCTGGAACTGCATGTCGAGCGTGAACTCGGTGACTTCGCGGTTGTCGATGAGCATCACGTTCGACTTGACGATCGTGACGTTCTGGATGAACGGCGAGCTCTCGAGCACGCGCATGAAACGCGTGAGGGCCTGGATGTCGACAGTGTTACCGATCATCTGGAAGGCGACCTGCGGTTCTGCGGGCGGCGTGGGGGCGTGCGCGCGGCCGGAATCGGCGTGGGTCGTGTCGCGTGGCGCGATGGTCGGGCGTGCGCTGGTCTGCGTGATCGTCGTGATCCAGGTGTACTGCGGCAGGGCGCGGCTGATCTCGTCGAGGATATGCGGCCAGACGAAGCGGCTCTGATCGATCTGCTCGATGATGCCGAGCTGCACGACCAGCGAGTCACGGCGGGCGATGATTGCGCGGCGCTCCCCAATCACCGACGCGAACCGCGCGGAATCGCCGAGCTCCTGCTGCAGGCGCTGGTCGAGCGCGGCGAGCTGGCGGTCCTGGTACCAGAAGCCACCGCCGACGCCCAGCACGGCGATGGCGACGGCGATCCCGGCAGCGATGGCGATCGCGCGACGCGCGGGCGGTGTCGACTCGTCCTCACTGACGGCGGCATGCGAGTCCCGGTTGCGGGCGAAGCGCGCGAGGAAGGCGAGGCCGCCCGATTTCTTGCGGTCGGCCTTCTCGCCGGGATTGAGGAGGTTGATCTCGATCATGCGTCGGCGCCTCAGGCCACCTGTCGGAGGGCAAGCCCGACCGGGAGCACGAGCAGCGACGCCACTTCCGCGGCGTTCACGTCTGCCAGCGCCCCATCGGCCACGGCCAGATTGAGCAGGGGATTCACGGGTCGCACGGGGATGCGCAGGAGTCCTGCGAGTCGCTCGGCGAGGCCCGTGATACGGGCGCCACCGCCAGCGAGGTAGACCTCGCGGATGGGGCGGACGGTGCGCGAGAGCGTCTGCGCGGCGGTCCCGGTGCGCTCGATCTCCTTGGCCAGCTCCTCGCCTCGGCGGTGCACGACGTTATCGAGTGCGGGGGTGGTGGTGACCGCGACCAGTGCGCTGTCGGCATCGTCGGCGGTCATGCGAGCTTCCCGCTGCAGGTCTTCGCGCAGGCGTCGCACGCCGACGGTGTTGTCGCGGGTGAGGATGGGGATGCCATCATCGAGCACACTGACATTGCAGACGTCGTTGCCGATGTTGACCAGCGCGACGGTGCCGCGCATCGCATCGGGATGATTGAACTCGAATGCGTTGTGCAGCGCGAAGGCCTCGACGTCGACGACCCTCGGCTCGACCCCCGCGTCACGCAGGAGCTGCACGCGACCGTCGATGAGGTCGCGCTTGGCGACTGCCATCAGCACCGAGACCTCATCGGAGTCACCGTCGGCGTCGAGCACCTGGTAGTCGAGCGAGATGGAGCTGGTGTCGAACGGCACGATCTGCTCCGCCTCCCACTGCATCGTCTCGCGCAGGTCGGCGAGGCGTGCGCGATCGATCACGACCTTGCGCACGATGACGTTGCCACCGCCGACGGCCGCGACGACGCTCGCCCCCTTCATCTCGGCCGCGGCACCGGCAAGGGCATTCTGGACGGCAAGGATGACGAGCGCGTGGTCCATGACCTCGCCCTCGACGATGGCATCGGCGGGCACGGGTTCGATGACGACGCGCTGGAGTTCAGGAACTCCCTTGCTGTGCTCGATCACGGCGACCTTGACGAGGCCGGAGCCGATGTCGAGGCCGAGCGTGACCTTCCGTCGCTTGAAGAACGCCATCGAATTGGGGGCCAGATGTGACGAGACCCGAACGGGGTCACCGGGGTGGGCGGTGAGCAGGCCACACAGGCACCGGAGTGATGCCTGCCATGCCTTCGACAGGTGGGTCGAATTGCACACAGGGAACGAATGGCGCGCGATTTGGTAACGGCGGCGCAGACGGCATCAGCCGTGCGCGGATTGGACGACGCACATGCCAACGCCGCAAACACCTGCACCGGTGCGCGACGGTGTGCTCAGAACAGCCGCAACGTCGTCCACGTCGCGCCTGGACCAGCACGCGTCACACGCTCCACCGCGCGTCGCACTGCACACGCGTCGTACCGGATACGGTCGCCTGCCCCGAGTCCGGAATGGCCACCACCCGCATCGCCGGCCAGCACGGCGCCGGTCACCTTCAACCGGCCGCCGGCGGGCTGAATGACGCCGCGCGTGACGAGCACTCCCGACAGTTCAAGGTCGGCCCCGACGGAGAGTTCTGAATCGAGCACGAGCATTCCTGTGACGACCAGTGGATGACCGAGATTGGGACTCGTCAACCTGAAGACGCCGGTGAGGGGGACGGTCACGGTATCGGCGTCGATCGCGACGGCTGGGAACAGGGCGAGTGCCGGTGCACCACTCCATGACGCCGTGCCAGTGGGCGCGACGCCATCGCGGCAGACGAGTTCAGCGCCGGCAGCTGCGGGGACCTCGACGATGGCGCCGCTGGGCACATTCCACACTCCGACGCCGGTGAGCGCGGCGAAGGGCACATCCAATGGCGCGACGAGTGGCACGAGCGCGCGCCTGTCACCGCGCGCAGGCACGCCGCGCACGCCACTGGCGAGCCGGCTCGACCCGCGGAGCATGAGGGTGCGCCAGCCGCTGCGACCGAGGACCGAGCGCCAGGTCCCGTGGGGAGCGGTCCCCGACGCGATGGCCATCTCTGCACCGGGCGCGGTGAGGGTGCGCCAGCTTCCGTCCGCAACGGCGGTGTGGCCGGCGCTCAATGCCGAGTCGGCGAGGGCTCCCGCCTGCACCGCGGCGGTCTCGAGGGTTATCGAGCGCTGCATGGCGGCGTTCAGCTGCCAGAGCGCGAGCACGCCCATGCCGGTGACGGCAATGATGACGACGGTCATGAGGAGTGCGACGCCGCGCCGAGTGTCATGGAGCGCCGACATCGACCCGAACCGAATCGGTGATGCTGCCGTACCGGGTGTGCGGGGCACTGCGCAGCACGATGTCGACGGCGCGTGCGGCGGTGAGGCTGCCGGTGGTCAGCAGCGTCCCGGCGGCGTCGCGTGTGCGCACGGTGAAGCCTGCGCCGGTGGGTGTGCTGGCCGGCGCGAGCGGTGCCAGCAGTGGCTGTGCGACGGCGAATGCGGCGGTGCCCGGGTTCCAGCTGGCGAGTGTCAGTGACCAGGTGCCGTCGCCGCTGAGTGACAGCGTCCAGCGTTCGCGTTCGACGATCCGCACGAGGGCACCTGGTCGCACATCGGGTGCGCTGTCGGAGAGCACGAGCCGCTGGGTGGCCGCACCGGGCCATGGCGCGAACGGTTCGCCGCAGGGGACTGCCGATGTCGCCACGGTCTTGATGCCGCGACTGATCCAGGTGCCGCTGCGATCGCGCCAGAGTCGGACGGCGTCGGTGCCGGAGACGTTGCGCGGCAGCACCCCGGACCAGGCGGCGGAGTCGCTGCCGAGCGTGATGAAGAGTGTGTCGCGTCGGCTGCGGCAGACCGTGGCGATACCGAGTGTGGTGGTGACGTCGAGTGTGGAGCCGCTGGCCGAGACGAGGTCGCCGGCCTTGGGATCGATGCTGCGGAGGTGTCGGGCGATGGCCTGCAGCGCATCCGAGATGGCGGCCGCCCGGCCGGCGCGGGTGCCCAGTGCTGCCTCGGTGGTGAGGACGCGTCGGGTGGCGATGGCGCCGATCGAGAGGACGGGGAGGAGCAGGACGAGGACGACCAGCAGCTCGATCAGCGAGGTGCCGCGTCGGGGGTGCGCGCGGGTCATGCGCCGCACCAGTAGCCGCGCTGGAGCGCGACCGTGTCGCCGCGCACCGACTGCAGGCGGACGAGGTCGTGGACAGTGTTGCCGATGCGCGTGCGGGACGAGGTGACCTGCCAGCGCGGTTCGACCACCGTGCTGCCGCCGACGGTCGAGTCGCACTGGCGGAGGGCGAGGTCGGCGATGGCGCGTTCGGCGCGGTGCAGCGCGGCGCGGCGCAGTGTCGTGCTGCCGGCGCGGCGTTCGGCGGTCGCGGCGGCGGCCAGCGCCCAGGCGGCGAGGGCGGACAGCAGCACCAGTGCGAGCAGTGTTTCTGGCAGCGAGGTGCCGGGTCGGGCAGACAGCATGATCGGGCGCTCCGGTGGGGGACGCGCCGACGGTAGCGAGCGGATGCTGCGGTGTGCTAACCCCGAATGCGCAGGTCGGACCGCGTTCGCGCAGGCCGTCGAATCAGGAGGCGAATGGCAGCAGCAGGTGCAGCGACGTGCCGCCGTCGCGGGCGCCGTCGATCCAGAGTGTGCCCTGGGCGTGCGCGATGGTACGCCGGACCGTGGCGAGTGTCACGCCGAGGCGATCGCCGGGTCGTGCGACGGCGAAGGCGTCGAGGGCGCGATGTCGTTCGTTCGCGTCGAGCGTGCGTCCGGCGTCGCTGATGACGAGCGAGAGCACCTCCGCGCCTGGTTGTGCGCGCTGCACCCATTCGTGCAGGGCGTCGGCGGAGGCGCGTGGCACGATCGTGAGTCGCGAATCACCGGTGCGGCGCACGGGAGTGTCCTCGAGGCTGGCGCGGAACACGCGCGACACATGCACCGTGACGACCGAGGTGGGTGGCGAGGCGTGGCGTGCGGTGTCGATCAGTTCATGCAGGTGTTGCCGGAGGCGTTCGTGATTGATCAGGACCGGGCCACGCTCGACGTCGACCGTGAGTGTGACGCGGGCCCGGGTGCCATCGCTGCCGAGCGAGGCGACGATGGATCGCAGTTCCGCCACGACGTCGACGACACTGTCGGTCGGAGGGACCGGGGCGGTGACGCGACGCAGGGCTGCCGTGCAATCCGCGACGTTGGCGAGCGAGGCGGTCAGTGGGCCGGGAAGCGCTGCCGCGTGCGGGAAGGCCTGTGCGGCGATCGCCGCGACGTCGGCAAGTGCGCGGTCGGTGGCATCGGCGGTATCGGCACCGAGCGTGGCGAGGAAGGCTGCCGTCTCGCGGGCGGCGGTGCGGAGCGCGGCGCGTGCGCCGGCGTCGGCGTAGGCCGATGCGAGCGGGGTCAGTGGCGAGGTGGCGCCGGCCGACAGCAGGCCGGGGACACCGTGGGCCTGCACCTGTCGCTCTGCATCGCGCGCGAGTGTGGTCGCCAGTCGGGTGAGCCAGCGCTCGACGAGCCACGCGAGCATGCCGATGAGCGAGATCGTGACGATGGCAAACGTCGCGCCGATGGCGATCGTGAGGAATGCCGGCGGGACGAACCGCGGCAGGACGAAAATCACGGCCGCCGCCAGCAGCAGCGTGATGGCGATGGGCCACGCCAGCACATCCTGCAGTGCTCTGCGCTCAGGTCGTGTCGCGCGAGTGGTGCTGCGCGGAGGCATGGGAGGAGTCACGCGCGGAAACGTGCGCGTCGCGCCCGGCAGCGCAACCCGGGGCGTGTGACTGGATCACCAGCACTGCCGTGTCGCACGACGATACCGCAGGCCACACCAGTGGGGCCCGGACCACACCCCAGCGCGGCTCGGCGGTGCGATGGCGTGTCCGTCATCGCACTGCCGGCTGCGTGGATCAGGATTCCGTCGGCTACCAGCAGACGGAGACGCCGGCCGGTGTCGTCGTGGGCATGCCGGTCGGTGCCGCGGCGGTGCCGTGGAAAATGCCGCATTTCTGGTTGCCCGGGATGGTGAGGAGTGCGCTCCATCCGGTGGTCGTGGCGACCAGTGTCAGCCCGGTGTTTCCGGGCGACGGGGTGAAGTTCACCTTGCCGAGCGCAGCGCCCGTATCAGAAATGGCGCCATAGCGATTGCTGTCGGCGAAGAATCCTTCCTGTGCCGTGGCCAGGTTGCGCATGTCGGCCATGCCGGCTGATCGGGAGGCGCGCTGCTTGGAGCTGGTGGCCTTCGGGATGGCGATGGCGGCGAGGATGCCGATGATCACGACCACGATGAGCAGCTCGATCAGGGTGAATCCCTTCCGCGGGGGCATTTGCATGTGACGATACCGGAGTGAGACGAAGGACGTCGTGATGCGGTGCCTGTGCCAGCCACCATCGTTCCCTGGCGTGACACGAGTGCAAACATCCCGCCAGCCCGTTTGGCTCACCGAAGTCGTTGCACTGCAGCATGTTGCGCATGCACACCCGCGCCCGCTCTGCCGCGGCGGCGTTGCATTGTACGAGGAGCCGCGCAATTCGCTGTGGCCAGTTGTGAATGTCGGACGCAGGGCCGGCGCGGTTGAGCATCGGGCATCGGCACCGCGCACGATGCGTGGCGGTCACGACGCACGAACGGCCCGCGTGCCGGTGGCGCGCGGGCCGTTCATGTCGTGCGTCGCGAGGTGCAACGCTCCGGTGGTCACCGGCAGGTCACGACCGCCCTGCGATTACCAGCAGGCGGGGACACCGGCAGGGACGGTCGTCGCCATGCCGGTCGGGCGCGTGGCGGTGCCGTTGAAGATCCCGCACTTCTGTGCACCGGAAATGCTGACCTGCCCGCTCCAGCCGGTCGTCGTGCCGACCAGCGTGAGGGCCGTGTTCCCGCTCGACGGCGTGAAGTTCATCTTGCCCGTGCCGGTGCCGGTGTCGTTGATGACGGCATAGCGATTCGAGTCGGCGAAGAAGCCTTCCTGCGCCGTGGCCAGGTTGCGCATGTCGGCGATGCCGGCGGATCGCGACGCGCGCTGCTTCGTGGCCGAGAACTTCGGGATCGCCACTGCGGCGAGGATGCCGATGATCACGACCACGATCAACAGCTCGATCAGGGTGAAGCCGTTCCGCGGATTCGCGATCATGGTTGGCGGGGAGAGAGGTTGATCGTCACGCGGCGAGAGGACGCACGGTCGATGACGCTGCCGTCGTGCAGTGCAATGCGCATGCGCGTCCGTTCATCTCACGCAACTCGATGTGAGTGCGCGACTTGCGGCACTGGTGCGCGATCCGGAGTGCGGGCGCGGAGGTTGCACCGCGCGACATCTCACGCATTTCGCACGATGCGAGGTTCCACGGGACACCGGCTGCGCTGCTCGAATGCCGCGATCGCCGTGCAGCACGCAGTGTCCATCAACGCACTCGGCCCGGCATGCCGAAGCATGCCGGGCCGGGTCAGCAGCGCGCGGAGAGCGCTGCGTGCGTCGATTACCAGCAGGTCGGGACGCCGTCCGGATTGGTCGCCGGCATGCCCGTCGGACGTGCGGCCGTGCCGCTGAAGATGCCGCACTTCTGGGCACCGGGGATCGTGACCATGCCGCTCCAGCCGGTGGTGTTGGCGACCAGCGTGAGGGCCGTGTTTCCGCTCGACGGCGTGAAGTTCATCTTGCCCGTGCCCGTACCGGTGTCGGTGATGGCGGCGTACCGGTTCGAGTCGGCGAAGAAGCCTTCCTGCGCCGTGGCGAGGTTGCGCATGTCGGCGATGCCGGCCGAGCGCGAGGCGCGCTGCTTGGTGTTCGAGAACTTCGGGATCGCCACGGCGGCGAGAATGCCGATGATGACGACGACGATCAGGAGTTCGATCAGAGTAAAGCCCTTCTTCATGCCGCTTCGCATGGACAGCTCCATAGTGGGGGATTTCACCGTCTGGCAGTCTGTCAGCCGGCTCGGCCACATCTATGGCAAGGGCGTTGCCGCGCCATTCGCAAAGCGTAACCTCTTTCCGGACATGGACTTGCGAATGACTCCCCCTCGCCCGGTGCGTGGCGCGGCACTGCGATTCGCACCCTTCACTGCATTCTGCGAGGTGGCGATGCACTCCATCAGGCAGCGCGGCGCCGCGTCACCAGCAGACCGGCACACCGTCCGGGGTTCCCGATGGCATGCCCGTTGGCGCGCTGCCCGCGCCGACGTAAATGCCGCAGGAGCTGCCACCCGCCGCGGAGAGGCTGGCGTTCCACCCCGTGCTGCCTGCCGGCGCACCGGTGAGCACGATGGCGAGTGCAGTGTTTCCCTTGCTGAGCGCGAACTTCATGACGGCCGTATCGGCGAGTGCGCCATAGTGATCGCTGTCGGCGTAGAAGCCCTCCTGCGCGGTGGCGAGGTTGCGCAGGTCTGCGATCCCAGCCGCGCGGTTCGCGCGCTTTTTGGTGCTGGTGAACTTCGGGATCGCGATGGATGCGAGAATGCCGATGACAGCGACGACGACGAGCAGCTCGATCAGCGTGAACCCGGGTGGCGCCGGACGTCGGCGCGCGGCATCGTGCTCGCCGTGGTTGGGATTGGTGTCGCGGTCGACGTCGTGGTGCGGCGTGGCGGTGGGCATGGCCCCTCCCTGCTGGGGTGACTGGCCCCGCAGCGGAATGCGCGGGTGCCGTCGCCACAGTCACACCACCGTCAGTCACCGTGCTAACCCGTCACACGCCGGCATCATCATGCCGCTGCGCGCACGGGCCGCGTCGGTGACGCCGTTCAGGCGTCGGTGTCGTACCGCGCGAGCTTGCGATAGAGTGTCGAGGCGTCGATGCCCAGTGTGGACGCAGCGCGGGTCTTGTTGCCCCCTTCACTCTGCAGCACCCACATGATGTACGCGCGCTCGATGGCATCGAGGGTGGGATTGAGCACGGCCCGGTCAGCCACCAGCGGTTCGACCCGGCGGGCGGTGACGCGCTCCGGCAGGGCGTCCAGCCCGATGGTATCGCCGGTGCTGAGGATGACGGCCCGCTCCATCGCGTTCTCGAGCTCACGCACGTTGCCGGGCCAGTCGTAGGCCTGCATCGCGTCGAGGGCGTCGTCGTTGAGGCGCAACGGCACGTCGGTGCGTGTGCCGGCCACCCGCGACAGGAACTTCGTCGCCAGCACCGGAATGTCCTCGCGGCGGTCGCGCAGCGGCGGCAGGTGGATCGCGATGACGTTGAGCCGGTAGAACAGGTCGCCGCGAAAGGCGCCGCGCTTGATTTCGTCCTCGAGGTCACGATTGGTCGCGGCGATCATGCGCACGTCGATCGGCTGCGACTCGGTGCCACCAACGGGGATCACCTCGCGCTGCTGCAGCACGCGCAGAAGCTTCACCTGCGTGGCGGGGGTCGTCTCGCCGATTTCGTCGAGGAAGAAGGTGCCGGTGTTGGCGGCGGTGAACAGCCCGGCGCGATCCTTCACGGCGCCGGTGAAGGCGCCCTTCACATGCCCGAAGAGTTCACTCTCGAGCAGTGACTCGGGCAGGGCACCGCAGTTGATGGAGAGGAAGCTGTTGTCCGCGCGCGGCGAGAGATCGTGCAGGTAGCGTGCGATCACCTCCTTGCCGGTGCCCGACTCGCCGGTGATCAGGACCGTCGAATCCGTCGGCGCGACGGTTTCCACCATCTCCAGCAACTTCAGCCAGACGCGACTCTTCCCGGCGGGCTTGCGGGCGGCGCTGCTGCGATCGCGCCGCTGGATTTCGTGCTTCAGCGTGACGTTCTCGATCTTCAGCCGCCGGTGCTCGGCGGCGCGGCGCAGGATCGCCACCAGCTCGTCGTTGCGGAAGGGCTTCTGGATGTAGTGATAGGCCCCCTCGTTGACAGCCTGGATGGCGCTCTGCATCGACGCCTGCGCGGTCATCAGGACGACGGGCAGCTGCGCGTCACGGGCCTTCACGGCGCTGAGCACCTCGATCCCCGAGACGGTCGGCATGCGGATGTCGGTGAGCACGAGATCGGGCGACGCAGTATCGAGGGCATCGATGCCGGCACGACCGCCGAGCGCCGTCACGACGCCGAAGCCCTCGTTCTTGAGCAGGATGCGCAGCGTCTCGAGGATGCCGGCTTCGTCGTCGACGACGAGCACGGTCGGCGAGGATCGGTTGGTCACGCGGGCGCTCCGGTGTCGGTCTGGGTACAGGGCAGGATGATCGTGAATCGCGTCCCCACGCCGGGCGTGGAATCGACGAGGACGACGCCGCGGTGCGCCTCGATCGCGCGGTGCACCACGGGCAGGCCAAGGCCGCTCCCCCTCGGCTTCGTGGTGAAGAACGGGGTGAAGATCCGGTCGCGGATGTCCGCCGGCATGCCGGGGCCGTCGTCCTCGATGACGAGGCGGACGGCACCAGCCTCCGGCAGGACGCCTCCGGGCACAGTGTCGGCTGCGGCGATGCCAAGCGTCACCCGGACCGTGCCGCCGGCGGGGAGCGCCTGGGCGGCGTTCAGCAGCAGGTTGAAGACGGCACGGTGCAGCAGGTCGGCGTCCCCGTCCAGCCACGTCGGCGCCTCGTCGCACTCCAGCCGGAGCGCCGTCGACTCGTTGCGGTCAGGGTGCTCCGCGACGAGGGTCAGCGTCTCCCGGACCAGCGCAGCAAGGTCCAGCTGCTGCACGCGCGTGACGCGCACCCTGGAAAAATCGAGGAATTCGGTGAGCAGGCGGGAGAGCCGGTCGCTCTCCCGTACGACGAGCCCCGTCAGCGACCGGGTGTCCTCGTCTGCCGCCGGCATGCGGCCGAGCTGCTCGACGGCGCTCCGGATCGACGCGAGCGGATTCTTGATCTCGTGCGCGAGGCTGGCGGCGAGCTCCGAGACCGCCTCGAGCTGACCGGCGCGCAGATGCAGGTCCTCGAGCGCCTTCTGGTCGGAGATGTCGGAGAAGATCGCGGTCGCACTGCCGGACGCCGCGTCCCGTCCCTCGCCGCCCAGAAACGTCACCGTGATGCCCAGCTGCGCCGTGCCACTCTCGCCCTGCACCACGGCCTCGGCCCGCGAGGTGCGCGTGCCGGTGCGGATCGCCCGCTCGAGCGCGAGCAGGAGCCCTGGCGCGGCGGACTGCAGGTCGGTGCGCACGTTCCGGCCCACGGCGTGCTGCAGGCGCGTGCCGAGCAGGGTGTCGGCCGCCGGGTTGGCGTAGCGCAACCGTCCCTGTCCGTCCAGCGTGACCACGCCGCTGCGGATGTTGTCGAGGACGTCAGACGCCTGCACCCGCTCCCGGCGCAGGGTTTCTGCCAGCACTTCCGAGCCCGACCCCACCTCGCGCAGCCGGGCGCTGACGTAGCCCGTCCCGACCGCAACGGTGGCGAAGTTCGCCATCTGCAGCCAGGCGGTGGAATCGAGGATGAAGTCGCGGGTGACGAGGATGTCGGTGAAATAGAAGGCACAGACCAGCAGCGCCGCGATCAGGCCGCCACTGCGCGGGATGAGCAGCGCGGCGTAGGCGATGACGAGGATGTAGAGCGCCGCAAACTGGGATTCGCTGCCGTTGGTGACGTGGACGAGCGCGGTGATCAGCGTGACGTCGGCTGCCACCTGCAGCAGCAGGAACCCGCGGCTGGCCCGGACGCGGTACATTTCCATCGCAATGAGCGAGATCCCCGTCACCGCGAAGGCAATGATCGCCGCCCCCTGCACCAGTCGCGTGGCGGTCGCCGACTGGCCCACGGCCAGCTGCGGCAACACGACGATCAGCGCCACGGCGATCACGGTGCGGATGGCGTACACCCAGAGCAGCGCGCGGCGCGGATCGAGGATCGCCCGGAGCCGGGCGATCGGCGTCAGCGCCTGTGCGGTGGTGCGGCGGGGGGAGTGGTCCATGGCGGTCAGCAGGGTGTCTCGGGCCGGTCGGCGCGTGGGAGTGTCGGCGTGACCTTCCCCGAAGCCGGAGTCGGCATCCGCCTGCTGGGCGTTCTCGTGCTGGTGCTGCTGAACGCCTTCTTCGTGGCGGCGGAGTTCGCGCTGGTGGGCTCGCGGCGCAGCCGCATCGACCAGTTGGCCGAGGAGGGAGCGGGCGGTGCGCTGGCCGTGCAGGAAGCGCTGAAGAACCTGGACCGCTACATCTCGGGGACGCAGCTGGGCATCACGCTGGCGTCGCTGGCGCTTGGCTGGATCGGCGAACCGGCGCTGGCGACGCTGGTGGACGGCGTGCTGGCGCGCGTCGGCATCCTGACGCGCCCCGGCGTGGTGCATACCACCGCCGGTGTGGCGACGGCGTTTCTGGTCATCACCTTCCTGCACATCGTGCTGGGCGAGCTGGCCCCGAAGTCGATCGCGCTGATCGCCCCGGAACGGGTGAGCATGTACCTCGCGCGCCCGCTGATGCTCTTTTCGCGCGTCATGAGCCCGTTCATCACGTTGCTCAACAACGTCGCGAACGGGTTGCTCCGCCTGGTCGGCGTGGACCCCGCCGGCGCGGGCCACCACAACGTGCACAGCGCCGACGAGCTGCGCCTGCTGGTGATGCAGGCACGCGCGCAAGGCACGTTGAACGAGACGGACAGCATGATGCTCGCCGGCGTGTTCGATTTCCACGAGAAGAAGGCGCGCGACGTGATGCGGCCCCGCACCGAAGTCGCGGCGATCCCCATCGACTCCACCGAGGAGGAGGTGTGGGCCATCCTCCGCTCGGAACGGTATTCGCGCTACCCCGTGGTCGGCGATTCGCTGGACGATGTGATCGGCGTCTTCCTCGCCAAGGATCTCTGGCTGCACAAGGGCCCGTTCACGCTGCAGCAGTTCGTGCGCGACCCACTCTTCATCCCCGACTCGCGGCCCGCCGAGCGCGTGCTGGACGACCTGCGGAAGACCCGCGCGCAGATGGCGGTGGTGCTCGACGAATACGGCGGGACGGCCGGGATCATCACGATGGAGGACCTCGTCGAGGAGGTGGTGGGTGACATCGCCGACGAGTACGACGCCGCCGCGCGCGAGGCACTCGAAACGGATGGCGTGCTGGAGCTGGCCGGCTCGCTGTCGCTGATCGACGTGCGGTCCGACTACAAGGTGCAGGTGCCCGAGGGCGACTGGACGACGCTCGGCGGGTACGTCTTCAACGCGCTGGGGCGCCTGCCGCGGGTAGGCGACCGGGTGAGCATTCCGGCTGCGGAGCTCGAGGTGGTGGCGATGGATGGTCGCCGGGTGGCGGCGGTGCGCGTGGATCGCACGCCGGCCTCGGTGCGCTGATCGTGTCTGCCGGCGCACCGCCCGTGGGCCCTGTGCGCTCGGCGCCATCCTGCCGTTATTTGTGCATGCGCCTCGCTCCGATCCTCCTGCTCGCCGTGACCGCGGCGTCCTGCGCCCACGATGACCGTGCGGCCAACGCGGCCGTGCCGTCGGACAGCACACCGCGCGCGTCGACGGTCGCGCGCTGGCCGCGGGACACGGGCGTGGTGGGGCCGCTGGCCGACCGCGGCGTGCCGGCATCGCAGTTCCCGGAGCCGCGCCGGCCGATCTCGAGCATCGTCTCGCCGCAGTGGAGCGACGAGGCCACCCGCGACGCCGCCCACGAGGCCGACACGGTGATGGCGCTGCTCGGCCTGCGCGCCGGCATGCACGTCGCCGACATCGGCGCCGGCAGCGGCTATTACGTCGCACGCATGGCACGGCGCGTCGGCGATGCGGGCGTGGTGTACGGCGAGGACATCATGCCGCGCTACCTCCGCTACCTGCGCGAGCGCGTCGATCGCGACGAGCTCACCAACGTGCGCCTGGCCCTCGGTGAGCCGCACGATCCACGACTGCCGATTGCGTCGCTCGACCTGGTGACGATGATCCACATGTACCACGAGATCGAACAGCCATTCGGCCTGCTCACCAACCTCGTGCCGTCGCTGCGCCCCGGTGCCCGTATCGCGATCCTCGACATGAACCGGCGCACCGACCAGCACGGCACACCGCCGGCGCTGCTCCGCTGCGAATTGGAGGCGGTCGGCTACCAGCAGCAGAGTTTCCACGATCTCGGCGTGGATGGCTACGTGGCGATCTTCACCGCGCCGAAGTCCGTGGACGTGCCGCAACTCGCCGCCGCAGTGCGCACCTGTGACGCGGTCGCCGAACGTGGCCGCTGACGAGCCACAGGCCATACGCGACGCGCTGCTCGTCACGTCGCACGTGCGCATCCCGCGCGCGGAGCTGGACGTGAAGGCATCGCGCAGCGGCGGTCCCGGCGGGCAGCACGTGAATACCAGCTCCACACGCATCGACCTGCGCTGGCAGCCGGCCACCTCCGTCGCGCTCACCGACGTGCAGCGCGAGCGCGTGATCACCGCACTCGCCTCGCGCCTGGACGGCGAGGGGTGGATCCGGCTCACGGCCAGCGAGCATCGCAGCCAGTTGCAGAACCGCGAGGCCGCCGAGGCGCGGCTGGTGATGCTCGTGAAGGGGGCGCTGGTGGTGCCCAAGGTGCGGCGCGCCACCAAACCGACCTACACCTCGAAGGTGAAGCGCCTGGAGTCCAAGGCGCAGCGCAGCACGGTCAAGCAGCAACGCCAGCGCGTCCGTCCGGACGACTGACGATCGGTGCGCGGCGACGCCGCAGCCCCTTACCGCAATTCCGGCAGCCGACCCGGTGCACCGGCCGCCACCGCCAGCGCCGCCTGCGCCGCGAGATACTTGGCCTGCAGCGCGACGTACTTCAGCTCCTCGTCCAGCACCGCACGTTCACGGGTGTTCACGAGGAACAGCGTGCTCTCGCCCGCGTCGAACTTGGCGCGCTCGCCGGCGCTGAGAATGCGGAACAGCCGGACCGCGTCGCGCTGCAACGCGAGCTGCGCCCCGATCTGTGACAGGTCGTTGAGTGCCACGCGCACCAGCAGCGCCACGTCACGTCGGCTCTCGCGCAACTCGAGCTCGGCCCGGCCGAACTTGGCGTCAGTGCCGGCGAACTTGCCGCGCTCCTTGAAGAAGAGCAGCGGTGACGAGAGGTACGCCGCCGCCTTGTAGTTCGCATCGCGGCTGAGCGCGTCGATGATGCCCAGCCCGCCCGGCCCACCGCTGCGCAGCGCCGACAACTCGGCACTCGCCAGCGGGATGATCGCCTGCCGCGCCAGGGAACGCTCCGCCTCGGCCTGCTCCACCTTGCCCATCGCCTTCAGCACGTCGGGGTGCAGCGCGATGACGCGCGCCAGCAGGCCCGGCACCGCCGACGAGTCGAGCGTGACGCGCGCCAGTCCGGAATCGCTCGGCACACGGCCGCTCGACAGCTCCTGTGGCTGCTGGCGACTGTCCCAGAGGTACGACGTGAGATCCATCGTGGCGGCGAAGTACGACTGTTCCGCCCCCTGCACCTGCGCGCGGCGGCGATTGAGCTCGGCCGCGGCCTCGATGCTGTCGATGCCTGCGGCATCACCCGCCGTGACACGCCCGACGATGGCCCGGTAGCGCACGTCGGCGAGGCGCACGCCATCGCGGATCACCTGCACCTGCAGCGCCGTGGCATACCATTCCGCGTACGCCTTCGCCGCCGCGAAGAGCAGCTTGTTCGTCATCGCGCTGCGCTCCGCGGCCGCCACGTCGCGCAGCGCGCGCGCGACCCGCAACGCCGTCCGGCGCTCGTCGGTCAGGACGCGCTGCCCGAGCGGCAGCGAGAAGCCGGCCGAGAAGAGGCCGCCCGACGGCGTGGCGAACTGCGGGTTGATGAAGTCGCCCGTGGAACGCTCGTACCCGACCTTGAAGTCGGCGCCGAAGGGGGTTGGAATCTTGAGCGCGATGTCGGCGTTGTTGTAATACAGCAGCTGCGGTTTGGACGCGGAGGCGCTGAAGCGCTTCGTCTCCCACGAGGCCTCGACCTTCGGCTCGAAGAGACCGAACGCCGTCGTGACATCGGCCTGCGCGCCGTCCTCGAGCAGCCGCGCCTGGCGCACCACCGGATGGTTGCGGCGCACCAGTTCGAAGAACGCGTCGAAGGTGAGCGGCACGCCCGGCAACATGCGCACGCTGTCGGTGACGACGGGCAGTCCGCGTCGCGGCGACGCCGCCTCCTGCGCACCGGCCGGCCGTGTGGCCGCGAGGATCGCGAGCACACCGGCGAGCAGGGCCGACGACCTCACTTCTTCGCCGCCTTGGGGTCGCCGCCGAAACCCTCGTCGCTGGCTTCGCGCAACGACGGCGGGAAGCCGTTGAGGCGACGCCAGATCTCGAAGCCCACGCGCACCTCGTCGAGCATGGCCCAGCCCAGCACACCACTGCCAAGACGCAGCTGTCGCGGCCACGCGCCGTCGGACGTCGTGTCGGGGGTGACGAGCACCCGGAAATCACCCTTCGGCCCCGGAACACGATCGATCACTGCCACCGTGCCGCCGAAGGTGCCGACGCTCACGCTCGGCCAGCCGGCGAACTGCAGTGCAGGCCACCCGTCGAACTGCAGCCGCACCTTGCGGCCCACGCTCAGCAGCGGGATGTCCATCGGCTTCACGTTCAGCGCCACCGCCTGCAGCGCGTCGGCGGGCATGATCGTCACCACCGACTCGCCTTCCTTCAGCTGCTCGCCGATGCCCGCTCGGGCCGCACGCACGATGGTGCCGTTCTGCGGCGCACGGATCACGTAGAAGCCGTTCCGGATCTCGAGGTTCTGCACGTTCTGGCGGAGCTTCGCGACGTCAGCCGTTCCCTCCCCGACCTCGGCCAGTGTGGCGGCGCGGTCGGAGCGGGCCTTGGCGATCTTCTCACCGTATTCCAGCGCCACCGAGTTCAGCTCGATCCGCGCCGCCTGCAGCGTCTGCCGCTTCTCGGCCAGCTTGGCGATCGCGTTCTGGTAGCGCACACGCGCATTCTCGAGGTCGGTCAGGCGCGTGAGCTCCTGGTCCAACAGTGACTGCTGGCGCTGCATCTGGATCAGTGCCGTCGACGAGTCGATCACCGCCGCCCGCACCTCGGCCTCGTACTGCGCCACCTTGGTGCGCGCCTTCTGTTCGCTCAGCCGCAGGTTCTGCTCGAGGAGCCCGATCTGCACGTCCAGTTGTCGCGCCTTGTCACGCTTGGAGGCGACGGCGCTGCGTTTCCCCGTCAGTTGCTCGTTGTAGCGATCGATGGTGCGCGGGTCGAGGTAGTCGTCCTTCACCTCGGCGATGCGCAGGAGGGGCTGCCCCTTCGTCACCACCTGTCCCTCCTGCACGAACCACTCGACGATGCGGCCGCTGATGGTGGTGGGCACCGTCTGCGGGCGGTCGCTGGGTGAAAAGGCCGTGACCTCGCCCTTGCCCTCCACGAACTGCTGCCAGGGCAGGAACATCGCCGCGACCGCGAGGATGAGCGATGCGACCACGATCCAGTAGAAGACGCGGTGCGACTGCGGCGTGACCAGCAGCTTCGCCGACTCGAGGTGATCCGCGTCGGAGAGCACGTCGTGGTCGGCGGCAGGGCCGGATGGGCGCTTGGCGCTCGGCTGCGCCATGATCAGGACACCGGCATGACGTGGCCGTGCACCGAGGCGGCGGCCAGCATCGGCGCCAGCTCCGCGTAGGTGCCGCGCGCCGTGATGCGGCCATCCTGCATCACCAGGATGGTGTCGCAGGCCGCGAGGAAGTCGGCGTCGTGCGACACCGAAATGACCGTGTACGGTCGCGAACGATCCATCAGCACGCGGATGAGGCGCAAACGATAGTCATCATCGAGGTTCTGGAAGAAGTCGTCCAGCAGCAGCAGGCGCGGCTGGCCGACGATGCCCTGTGCCACCAGCAGCTTGCTGGCCACGGCGGCGGAGAGATTGGCTCCCCCGTTGATGATGGTCGACCTGAGGCCCAGCGGCATCGTCTGTACCACGTCGTGCACGTCCACATCGCGCAACGCCTGCAGGATCGCGGCGCGGTCGACGAACCGGCGCCCGACGCTGATGTTGTCCTCGATCGTACCGTCGAACAGGTCGGTGGTGGAGAGCACCTGCCCGATCTGCTCACGAAGCGACGCGCGGTTCATGCTGCGCAACGTGAGCCCGTCGTAGAGCAGCGTGCCGCCGTACGACTCATGCAGCGCCCCGAGCATCCGCAACAGTGTGGTCTGCCCGCTGCCGTCCACGCCGGTGATGCCGACGCGCTCACCGGGCCGGATGTCGAGGTCGATGTCGACCAGCGTCGGGGCCTGCTGGTCCGGATAGGTGTACGACAGGTCGTGCGCCTGAATCGCCATGCCCGCCACCCCCGGCGGGAGCTGCAGCCCGTGGATCTCCTCCACCGGCAGGTCCATCACGTGGCCCACCTTGTCCACTGACGTGAGCACGTCGTAGATCGTGGCGAGCGAACGAATCAGCTTCTCGACGCCCGCCAGCACCGTCACGATCACCAGCTCCGCCGCCACGAACTGGCCGAGGGTGAGCGAGCGGTTCACCACCAGCGTGGTGCCCAGAATGAGGAGCGCACCGGTCAGCAGCGTCTTGAAGACGATCATGCTCGACCACTGCGTCATCAGCACGCCAAAGTGCTTGCGCCGGTACTTCAGGTAGTTCGCGACGAGACCATCCATCCGTTCGACGGGCAAGGTCGAGCGGGTCGCGAACTTGAAGGCGGCGATGGAGCGGGCCATCGCCTGCAGCCATTCCAGCACGCTGTACTTGTACTTCGACTCCATGATGCTGGTCTCGAGGCCGCGCGGGAACGTGAGCCGGAAGATCACGTACACACCCGCCACCAGCACGACGGCGAAGACGATGAAGCTCGGGTTGTAGAAGGACAGGAGGCCGATGCCGAACAACACCTGCAGCGTGGCCGTCGGCACGTCCACCAGCAGCTTGGACATCGACTTCTGAATCAGCACCGACTCGAAGAAGCGGTTCATCTGCAGCGGCAGGTTCGACGACTGGGCCGCCTCGAACCGGATGCGCGGCACGAGGTAGGCAAATTCGAACGCCATCCGCGCGAAGATCCGCTGCTGAATCTTCTCGACCACCGACTCCTGCAGCAGCTGAATGCCCCCAGTCGCAAGTGTGCCCGCAATGGCGAACACGATCAGGAGCACCACCGGCTGCAGCACCAGCCCGCCCTGCACCAGTTGCGTGATGCCCTGCACCGCCAGCGGCACGGTGAGGCTGAAGAGGCCCACCAGCACGGCGTAGAGATAGATCAGCTGAATGTCGCGGCGCTCGGAGTGCAGCAACTGCCGCAGCCGTGCGAACGGCGAGAGGTGTTCGTGCGGCTCGTCGTGCCGCAGCCCGTCACCCCGATCGCTGAGGACGGGCGTGAGCCTCACGGGCACCAGCGCGTAGACGGCCGTGCTGGCAAGTCGCGTCCATGCCTCGTCGGCGCTCGCGGTGTATGGCGCACCGGCGCCGGCCGGTGTCACCGGCACCAGGGTCAGTGTGCCGCGCGAGGAGGACACCACGACGTGCACCTGCAGCGCCGCGCCCTGCCGATCGGGGATCAGCACGATCGGCACGGCTCCACCACCCAGCATCGACGCGAACTCGTCGCGCCCGAGCGTGCGGCGCAAGTAGCTGAGTTCGCCCTGCTTGCCAACGTTCTCGATCGCAGTGGCGAGCCCCGCAATGTCCGTCACCTCCGGCGGGCCACCGACGAAACCGGGGTCCCAGCGCTTCGGCTCGATCTCGAGCGCGAGCGCCTCCGCGACTAGTTCATTGACTTTCCGACTGAGCACGAACGCCATGAGACCACAGGGGGTTGAAGCGACGGGGGCGAACACTCAAATGTGGCCACACCGGGCGCCGGCGACAACGCGGCATCCCGTTCTGCCACATGATGTTACGCTGCCTCAGCATTCACCATCGGGGCCGCGCACGGTCGATCGCGCGACGTTCCTTCTTGCTCGGTTTTCCCTCATGGTGCGCAAATCCCATCGCCGCGGTGCGGTACTGCTCCGAGAGTGACGCACGCGCGGCGATGCTGGCCGGTGTCTCGTCGTACAATGCCTGCGCAATGGCCGCAGAGCCGCGGCGTGCGCTCACGTCACGCACGAGGACCACGTGCTCGTACGGCCCGATGCGCACCGCCACTTCGTCGCCCACGCCGATGAGGCGCGCCCGCTTGGGGCGATCGTCATTGACCGACACCTTGCCGCCGTCGATCGCCTCGGCGGCCAGGGCGCGTGTCTTGAAGAAACGGGCGGCCCAGAGCCACTTGTCGAGCCGCACGCGACCCGGGGGTGTCGCCTCGTCCTCGTGATCACTTGCCAGCGCCGCGCCGCGCGCCATCAGCGCAGGCCCCGACACGATGCCGACCCACCACGCCACTGCGAACGAACGGCACGACGGTTCATCGCTCTCTCTCGTGGGCGATGGGTGAGACGCGACGAGGCAGCACTGGACGAGGCGGCGGCAGCGGCCGACCAAGCGCGCGTGCGCCATCCGTGGCGTAGGCGACATCCGCCGGGGCGTCGCCCCGCGGCCAGTCGCGCTCCTTGCCGGGATGATCGGGACGGGCCCGCCGCAGCACCCACGCCGCGATGTCCGCCGCTGCCTGATCGTCCAGCGTGCCCGCCTGGTCATAGGGCATGTTCCAGCGGACGAACGTCGCCAGCACCGACTGCCGAGCCATGCCCGCACCGATCGAGAAGCTCCGGGCGCCGAACAGCGCTGGCGCCACGGTGACCCGCTCGCGGCCGGTGGCGCCGTGGCATCGCGCACAGGTGCTGCGGTAGGCACGCGCGCCGCGCACCGTGTCACCTGCGACCCGCACCGTATCGGGGCGCGCCGGGAGCGAGTCGCTGCGCAGCGCGTCGAAGTACGCCACGATGTCACGCATGGCGGCATCGTCGGCGGGCAACGGGCTGCCGGCAAGGCTTCGCGTGATGCAGTCGTTCACCCGCTGCTCGATGGACTCCACGGCACCCCGCCGCCCGCGGAACTTCGGATAACGCGCCGTGACGCCGATCCATGACATCGCCGACCCGCGCCGCCCCGCGTCGAGGTGACAGCTCGTGCACCGCAGGCCGTTGCCCGCCTGGCGTGGCAGGCTGTCGTTGAAGTGCTCCAGCAGCGCCAGCCCACGCTGCGGATCGGCAATGCCGCGGCGCGGAGTCGGAGTTACCGCCGACAGGATGGTGGCTGCGACGGCGGCCATCGGCAGGAGGAGGCGCAGGAAAGGCACCCGTGCAAGATAGAGGGCGCCCCGCCTCCGCACCGCAAGCGCTCAGCCGCGCCCGGGTGCCACCGTCACCGGTGTGCCGTCGCGAGCCTTCCACGTGCCGAAGCGGCTGCCGCCCGCCGCGTCACGGCTGGCGCGCGGCGCTCGTGAACTCCGTGCCGGCGAAGAAGGTGCGCGCGGCATCGAGATCGCCCTGCGTCAGGCCATGTCCCGCCGCCTCCCACTGCAGCGTCACCGCGGCGCCAGCCGCGCCGAGCATCGCGGCGAGCCGCTCCGCATTCGCTCGCGGCACGATCGGATCGAGCGTCCCCTCGAGCAGCAGCACCGGCGCCCCGCCCAGCGCCGGCAGCACCGCCGGCTCCAGCGGCACCATCGTGCGCAGCAGGATGCCCCCGGCGAGCACCTCCGGATGCAGCAGCATGATCGCCGCCGCGATGTTGGCGCCGTTGGAATAGCCGAGCGCCACCACCTGTCCCACATCGAAGTCGTACGTGGCAGCCGCCCACCGCACGAACGCCGCCAGATCACCGGCGCGCCGCACCACATCGGCCTCGTCGAAGACCCCTTCCGAGAGCCGACGGAAGACTCGCGGCATGCCAGCCTCGGTCACCTGGCCACGCACGCCGAGCAGCCGGGCGCCCGGCGCGATCCGGGCGCCGAGGTCGAGCAGGTCGCGCTCGGTGCCGCCGGTGCCATGCAGCAGGAGCACCGTCCGCGCGGCGCGCGACGCGGCCGCCGGCGGCACGTGCACATGCACGAAGTCCGACACCGTCGGCGTCATCATGCCCGCTCCAGTTGCACACCCGGCAGGTGCAGCGGCGGCAGGTGCGAGCGCAGCGCCTCACGCAGGTGCGCATGCTGCGGCGGGAGCTGCAGCGTCTCACCCAGGTGCTCCAGGCTTTCGTCGATCGCAAATCCCGGTGCGTCGGTCGCGAGTTCGAACAGCACGTGACCCGGCTCACGGAAGTACATCGAGCGGAAGTAGGTGCGGTCGATCTGCTCGGTGATCGGCAGGCCCACCGCACTCACCTGCGACCGGATGCCGAACTCCGTGGCGTCGTCGGTGGCGCGGAACGCGACATGGTGCACCGTACCGGCACCGCCCGTGCCGCCGGGGCCCGTCGGCAGTTCGCGCACGTCCAGCAGCGTGCCCGGCGTCCCGTCGCCAACCGCGTAGCGCACGATGTCCTCGCGGCTCGCGACGTCGCGGTAGCCGAGTGAGCCGGTCAGCACGGCCGCGGTGTCGGCACGACGGTGTACCCACAGCGTCACGGCGTGCATACCACGAATGCTCATCGCTTCGGGCACACCATCGGCGCCACCCCACCCCGGCAACGCCGCCGCTGCGTCCGTCGCCACCAGCGCCAGCGGCATGCCATCGTGATCGGTGCACGTCAGCACCATCTCACCGTCGAAGCGACGCACCGGTCCCTCGAACGCGACCTGCTGCGACGCCAGCCGCTCGATCCAGAACGCCAGCGACGACGTCGGGATCGCGAGCTGCGTCTCGGCCACCTGTCCCGCGCCGATGCGACCGCGGCGCGCGGTGGGCCACGGGAAGAACGTGAGGATGCTGCCCGGACGTCCCGAGGCATCGCCGTAGTACAGGTGATACGTGCCGGGATCGTCGAAATTCACCGTCTGCTTCACCAGGCGCAGGCCCAGCGTGCCGGCGTAAAAGTCCACGTTCCGCTGCGGATCGCTGGCGATCGCCGTGAGGTGATGGAGGCCCGAGGTGCGATGCATGCAAACTCCTTCGCGGCGCCGTTGCGCCAGATGTGTCGAGCGCCGCGCGACCAGACCTCCTGATCGCGCGGTGCCGGACGGTCAGTCAGCCGGCAGGATCAGACGAAGCGCGCGACGCGCTCCACAGCGTGCCGGTGGTGCGGGAAGCCGGGCTCCGCACCGATGCCGATTGCGACGAGCGCAGGAATGCGAGCGTCAGACGGCAGGCCCAGCAGCGCCTTCACCTTCTCAGGATCGAAGCCGAGCATCGGGCTGGTGCTGTAGCCATGCGCCTGCGCGGTGAGCAGGAGGTAGCCGAGCGCGATGTTCGACTCGGCAAAGCCCCAGGCGGCGCGGTCGGCATCACTGAAGGCGCCAAAGGTGCCGCGGATGTCGGCGGCGGCCTTGTCACCCTGCGGCCCGCGCATGCCCGGATGTACGGTCTCCTCGATCGTATCCAGCGCATCGGTCATGTCGGAGTAGAGCACGATCACGGCCGGCGCGCCGCCGACCTGTCCCTGGCCGTAGGCGGCCTCCTGCAGCTTCGATTTCGTCGTCTCGTCCTCGACGATCACGAAGCGCCACGGCTGCACGTTCCACGGCGACGGGGCAAGGCCCGTCACGCGGAGGATCTCCTCGAGGTTTGCGCGCGGGATCGGAGTGGGGTCGAACTTGCGGATCGAGCGGCGGGCCTCGGCGGCCTCGGTGACGGTCAGAACCTGTTCGGAAACGGCGGTGCTCATGATTGTCCCTGCGAAAGAGTGATGGACGTGCGGGCGGCGGAGATCAAACTGCGGCAGTCGGCACCGGCTCCGGTGCGGCGGCGTGCAGGCCCAGCTTGCGACAGAGCCGGCCGAGCTCCACCTGCTCGGCATCATCCAGTGCGGACATCGCCTGAAGGAGGCGGCCGACGTGCTGCGGGAAGAACGAGGCCAGCCGTTCGTGGCCGGCAGGAGTGAGTGACGCGATCGAGACGCGGCGATCGGCGGCGTCGCGGTCCCGCCGCACCAGGCCGTCGCGCTCGAGATTGTCGAGGACGGTCGTCAGGTTGCTGGCGCTCACCAGCAGCTTGCCGGCCAGGGCGCAGTGCGCCATCGGACCGAGATGCGACAACGCCTCCAGAACGCCGAGCTGCGACGGCGTGATCCCGTACTCGGCCTGCAGCGCGGGAAACAGTCGAGCGTTCACTGCCACGGTTGAACGCATGAGCTTGATGTAGGCATCGAGCGCGCGGCGTTCGTCCTCGGTCCCGCGGAAGTGGGTGCCCATATTTCGACCTCCAAAGTTTCGACGTCGTTTATTTCGATGTCGTTTATTTCGATGCCGAACAATACGCCGCCGTCTCGTCCTGTCAACGGTGCCTAGCCGCGAGCGCGGCGTATCGCGCGCCATATTGCCGCCATGGCCGACACCCTGCCCCCGAGTGCGCCCCTCACGGCCACGCTCACCACGCCGCCCACGACGGTCACGGCCGCGGACGAGTGGTTCACGCTCGCCGCGCCGCACGGCGCGCGCCTGCTCTGCCGGGCCGCCGTCGCTCGTGCCGACGCGGCGTCAGCCCGACTGGAGCAACGTGATCCCGGCGCTGATGCGGCGTTGATCGATGCGCTGCGGGAGCTGCGTGCCACCATCGAGGCGTACTCCGCGGTGCTGGTGGAGCTCTCGCCCCAGGTCACGTCTCGTCGCTGCGCCGCGCTGGTACGCCTGCTCACCTCGCCAGCCGCCGCCCCACCCGGCAGCGACACCGTCACGGTGCGACGCGTCCGCGAGCGCTGGGGCGCAATCGCCGCGCCGCTCCGTCCCGCGCTCGAGTCCTGGCGCGAACGCCATTCGCTGGATGGCAGCCGTCGGTCCACACCCTTCGCGGTGGCGGCGGCCGACGCCCTGCAGCGGACCACCGAGCGCGCCGCGCGGCGCACGAGGTCGGCTGAGGCCGGTCGCGGGGCCGAGCGCTCGGCACAGGTCGCGGCGCACGCGCTCTCCGTGGTGCTCGCTCCCCTCGCTGCCGCCACGCCGGAGGGCATCGCGCTGGCCGCGCTGCTGCACACGGACGGCGCCGAGCTCGCCACCTGGCACGACGCAGCGCTGCGCGACGCGCGCGTCGCCGCGCTCACGTCGCTCGCCGCGTCGTGGCGTGCCCTCGCCGAGCCACCGCTGGAGATCGAACGCAAGTGGCTGCTGTCAGCCCTGCCGCCGCATGCGCGCACGGCGCCGGTGATGGAGCTCGCACAGGGCTACCTGCCCGGCGAGTCGCTCGTCGAGCGCATTCGCCGCGTGGGCACGGCGGGGGCGGTCCGATGGGTGCGCACCGTCAAGCTCGGGCGAGGCATCGCGCGCATCGAGGTGGAAGAGGACGCGTCCGAGTCGCTCGGCGAGGCGCTCTATGCGCTCACCGTGGGCCGACGTGTCACCAAGCGGCGCTACACGGTGCCGGAAGGAACGCACCACTGGGAAATCGATGAATTCACCGACCGCACGCTGGTCGTGGCCGAGCTCGAACTGGGCAGCGCGCTGGAGAACGTGACCCTGCCGCCGTGGCTCGCGCCCTACGTCGTGCGCGAGGTGACCGGCGAGCGTGCATTCACGAACTGGCAGCTCGCCCGCTGATCACCTGCAGGTACTCGCCGAACAGTCCATTCCACACCTGCGGCCAGGTGCGCGCGCGCGCCCAGGCTGATGCGCGGTCTCGGATCGCCGCATGCACGGCGCGATCGCCGTCCAGCCCCGTCAGTGCCGTCGCGATGGCTCCGGGTGCGGCCGCATCCACCAGCATGCCGCGCCCCGTGCCGACCAGCTCGCGGGTGTTCCCCGCATCCGCTGCGACCACCACCAGCCCTGACGCCATCGCCTCGAGCAGGACGTTCCCGAAGGTGTCCGTCACCGACGGAAAGAGGAACACGTCGGCCGACGCGTAGGCGGTGCTGAGTGGCACGCCGGCGAGCCGACCGGTGAAGACCACCGCTGCCGGTGCCGCCGCGCGCATCTCGGCTTCGAAGGGCCCGTCACCAACGCAGACGAAGCGGATCGACGGCACCGTCGTCGCGAGTTCCTGCATCGCGCGCAGCGCATGCTCGAGCCCCTTTTCCTTCGCGATGCGCCCGACGTAGAGCACCACCATCGCGTCGTCCGCGATACCAAGGCTGCGACGCCACTCGAGGGAGCGAAAGGCGGGGTCGAAGCGGTCACCGTCCACGCCGCGGCCCCACACGCCGACGTGGCTGAAGCCGTGCGTCCTGAGCTCGTCGCGGATCGCGTCGGTGGGTGTGAAGGTGCGCGCGGCGGCCGCGTGGAACCACCGGAAGTACTTCCATCCCAGCGGCGCCAGCGCGCCGAGCCGGTAGAACTCCGCGTAGGCCGCGAAGCTCGTGTGATAACTCGTCACGAGGGGCGTTCGCAGCGCCAGCGCGGCGGCGCGGCCGGCCAGGCCGACGCCGAACTCGGTCGCGACGTGCACCAGCGTCGGCCGCCACGCCTGCAGTGCCGTGCGCGCCGCGCCGATGCGTGGCGCGGACAGCCGGACCTGCGGATAGGCCCAGAATGGCCGGCTCGGCCAACGCACGATGTCGGCGTCGTCATCGCGCGCGTCGGGATCGCTGGTGGTGAACACCCGCACCGCCGCACCGCGCTCCCGCGCCGCAGCGACCAGCCGCTCGAGCGTGCGCGAGACGCCGTTCATCTGCGGCGGATAGGTGTCGCTGAAGAGCGCGAGCCGCACGCCATCGAGCGGCACCAGCCCATCGAGCGGCGCGGCGTCACTGCGTGACGCGTCAGGCATCACGCGGCCCGGGCGCAAGCAGCGATGCATACGCGCGCGCCGGACGCGCCGTCAGCCAGCGGTCCAGTTCATCCACCACCGACTGCCGCGTGATGGCGTGCTCGAGATCCATGGGGTGCAGCGCGATGCGGAGGTGCGGCGCATGGCGCTGCAGCCGCCAGCGCAGCGCGGCCTGCACCGCCGAGCCGCGCGCGCGCGCTGCGGTGCGGCCACTCCACCGCAGCACAGGGCTGGCCAGCGACCGGCGCTGCTGCACCAGATACACGCGGGCGTCGTCCTCGAGCAGCGACAGACCGTGCGCCGCACAGGCCGTGTGCGTTCCATCGCGACAGAGCCACGCCGGCGGCACGAAGCCGATCGGCGCCAGACCGAGCTCGCGGAAGAGCACCAGCCCACGCCCGATGCGCTCGGCAGCGGCAGCGTGATCGAGGGTGAGGAACTCTCCCTCGCGCGCCGTTCGCCCGAGGGCGCGGAGGCTGTCGCGCAGGGCGCGCGGCAGGCCCACCTCGTCGTGCCGCTCACCGTGCAGGAAGATCTCCGCACCGTCACGGACGCGCGCACGCACCCACTGCACGTAGGCCGGCGCGTCGCGCAGCGGGAAGGCGCCGTGCCATTGCGGCACGACCAGCAGCGCCGGCGTGGCACCACGCTCGCGGCACAGGGCCCAGAGTGCCTCCACCTGCGCCGTCCACGCGGGCGTGACGTCGTGGATGGAGAGCAGGACGCTCATCGCCGGATGTGCTCGTACACGGCGAAGACGCGGTCGAACACCGACTCCCACGAGTGCTCACGCTCCGCGAACGCGCGTGCGCGGACGCCGTGCGAGACGAGGTCGTCGTTGAGCAGCTCCAGCGCGCGCTCCGCCAGCTCGCCGGCATCGCCGGGCGTGAAGATCCCGCCCGCGCCGGAGTGCAGCACATGTTCCCGCACACCACCGCCGTCCGCCGCCAGCACCGGCGTGCCCGATGCCATGGCTTCCAGCGGCGAGAGGCCGAAGGTCTCGTGCGGGCTGGTGGCCATGTACACACTGCTGGCGGCGTACAGGTCGGCGAGCCGGGTGCGATCGGGAATGAACGGCAGCCAGAAGACGCGCGCGCCTCGGCTGCGCGCCTGGAGCGCGGCGCGCAGCGGGCCATCGCCGGCCATCACCAGCGATGCGCCGCTGCGCTTCTCGATCGCCGGCCATGCGTCCAGCAGCACTTCCAGTTCCTTTTCGTGCGCGAAGCGACCGACGAAGGTGAAGAGCGGCCCGTCGGCGGGCAGCTGCCACGCTGCGCGGGTCGCGTCGGCGTTGGCCCGGCGCTCCGGCGTGAAGTGCACGAGATCCACGCCGAGCGGAATGCGCGTCACGTTTCTGATGCCGGCCCGCTCGAGGTCATCGGCGACGAAGCGCGAGGCGGCGATGGTTGCGTCCACATGCCGGTCCAATCGGCGCGCGTACCGCCACGCCAGATCGCGTGCCGCGTAGCGCCAGCCCGGCGTCGGGCGACGACTCCCCTGGACCAGTGCCGGGAAGTGGCTGTGGAAGAAGTTCACCATCGGTGCGTCATATCCCTTCAGCGCACGGAACGTCACCCACGGCACGATCGCCGGGCTTCCCAGTTCGATCACGTCGGGCTGTTCGTGCTCCAGCACCCGGCGCATGCGCGACACCGACGTGAGCAGGCGGTACGGGTCGTTGCGCGGGATGCGCGGGCCGGCGAACTCGTACCAGCGCGCACCGGGGCGTTCCACGATCGCGTCGATCGACCAGGGCACCACTAGCGCATGCCGCAGCCAGGGGCGCGCGCCGACGTACGCCTGCTTCTCAAGCAGATAGGTGCGAATGCCGCCGCTGTTTGGCGCGAACCACTCGGTGGTGTCGAGCACCGCCATCGTCGCGGCAGGGCGCGACAGCGGGGGCAGTGGCGCCCGGGCGAGGTCCAGCGGCAGGTGCTCGTCCGCCACAACGGAGACCGCCGCCGTGGCGGTCACGGCGCCGACGCCGTCGCTGGTCGTGCCGTCGCGGGCGCGTCACCGGGCGCGTCGGCCGTGTTCGGCGCGGCAGCGGCCCGCGGAAACCGCAGCGACAGCACCACCGCACCCACCAGCACGCCGATGATCACCACCAGCGACACCCAGGTGGGCATGTGATAGACGCTGCTCAGGAGCATCTTCAGGCCGACGAACATCAGCACCAGCGCCAGCGCCGGCTTCAGCAGCCAGAAACGGTGCACCACCGCCGCCAGCATGAAGTACATCGAGCGCAGGCCGAGGATGGCGAACACGTTCGACGTGTAGACGATGAACGGGTCGCGTGTCACGCCGAAGACGGCCGGGATGGAGTCGACGGCGAACACCAGGTCGGTCGTCTCGACCAGCACCAGCACCACGAACAGCGGCGTGGCGACGGTGTGCACCGCGTTCGACGGCCCCCACGCGGTGCGCAGGAAAAAACGATCGCCGACGAAATGATCGCAGACCGGCACGAACCGGCGCAGGAGTTTCAGCACCGGATTCTTCTCCGGCTCCATCTCGTCACCGTCCTCCTTCACCATCTTCAATCCGGTGAACACCAGGAATGCGCCGAAGACGTAGATGATCCAGTGGAACTGATCCAGCAGCACGGCGCCGGCGCCGATCATCGCGGCGCGCATCACCAGCGCACCGATGATGCCCCAGAACAGCACGCGATGCTGCAGCGCATCGGGCACCGCGAAGTACGAGAAGAGCAGCAGGAACACGAACAGGTTGTCCACGCTTAGCGCCAGCTCGACGACGTAGCCGGTCGCGAACTCGATCGCCGTCTGGTGCCCGTCGAGGTACCACAGCGTCAGCGCAAACGCGCCGGCCAGCGTCACCCAGACGAGGCTCCAGATGGAGGCCTCGCGCGGGCTGACCGAATGTGCCTTTCGATGAAACACGCCAAGGTCCAGCGCCAGCATCGCCGCCACCACGACGCTGAACGCCACCCACATCCATGTATGCTGCATCAGCTCCGTTGGTGAACACCGCGTCGGGAGGCACTGCGTGTCGACATCCGAAACGTACAAGGCGCGGCCGCGCCCTGCCGGGCTCAGCGGGCGGCGCGGACGAGCAGGCGCTGACCGACCCTGATGGTCGTGCCCGACAGCCGGTTCAGTCGCGTCAGCTCCGCCTCCGTCGTGCCGTACCGGTCGGCGATCGTCGTCAGCGCGTCACCGGCCTCCACCCGATGCCACACTTCACCGGCCGCAACCCGCGTCTCGTAGGCCCGACGGCGTCGCGCCTGCTGGAGCGCACGCGCCTCCTCGCGCCCGCTGAACGCCACATCCGCCAGCACGCTGTCCACCCCCGCATCATCGACCGACGCGAACGCGTACCCCTCGCGCTCGTTCGACAGGTACAACCCCGCCGCAGTGCCAAGGTCCACCCGCGTGCGCTCGGCCGTCAGCCTGGCGTCGCGGCCCAGCTGCAGGATCACGAACTGCTGCGGGCCGCGCTCCGGCGTGAGCAGTTCGCGCGGCGGGACACCGACGAACAGCATGCGCCGGTCGGTGAGTGCGAGAATGCCGTACGTCTCGCGGAACCCGTCCCACCATTCACGGCGCCGCACCCACGCGGTGGCATTCACCTGTTCCGCCGACTCCAGCAGCACACCCAGTTCCTGCCGCGCGAGGCGGCGCGAACCGGGAATGTCCGGGCGCAGCGTCACGAGGTAGGCGACGACTGCCCCGATCAGCACCAGGACGCCCAGCCCGCCACCCGTGATGCGCACCAGTAGCCGCAGCCACCACCGGCGCGACGTGGCAGGCCCGGTCACGAGACCGAGCAGACTGGTGGCGTTGGAGACGGGCAGGCGGGTTGGCATGTCGACGGGCACGGGTGGATCAGGCGCAACGCATTACAGTGTAGCGACCATGCCCGGCCCCGTGTCCTCCGCCCCATCCGCACCACGCGCCACGCTCGTCGCCTGGCCCTCCGCCGTCGATATGCGTGCGCTCGTGCAGCTCGCGGTGCCGGCGATGGCGATCGAGATGGGCATGATGGCGATGAACGTCGTCGACACGCTCTTCGTCGGGCATCTGTCCGCCACGGCACTCGCCGCGGTGTCGCTCGGGCTGATCTACTACTTCACCGTCGTCGTGATGGGCGTCGGCACGCTCGTCGGCTTCGATGGGCTCGTCAGCCAGGCCGTCGGTGCCGGCGACGAGGGCAGCGTGCGTCGTGCACTGCAGCGGGCGCTGCTGCTCGCGTTGCTGCTGTGCATCCCGCAAGCGCTGTTGCTCTGGCCCACGGAGCCCGTGCTGCGCCTGTTGCAGCAACCCCCGGAGATCATCCCGACGGCAACGCGGATCGTCCACCTCTCCATCCTCGGGCTGCCGGGGGCACTGGCGTTCGTCGTTTTGCGTCAGGTGTTGCAGGCACAGGCACGCATGCGGCCGATTCTGCTGACGGTGCTGCTCGCGAACCTGCTGAACGTCTTTTGCAACTGGCTCCTGATCCACGGCCATTTCGGCCTGCCCGCACTCGGCGTCGACGGCTCGGCACTCGCCAGCGTGATCGGCCGCACCGCGTTGCCGCTGCTGCTGCTCTGGATGGGGCGCGACGTGCTCTGGCCGCTGCTCCGCGTGCGCGAACACGCACTGCTCGAGCCGGCGCCACTGCTGCGGATGCTGCGGCTGGGCGCCCCGGTCGGCGTGCAGTACCTGCTCGAGGTCGGCGTCTTCAATGCGGTCGCGCTGCTGATGGGGGTGCAGGCGACCGCCACACTGGCGGCGCACCAGGTGGCGATCTCGCTGGCCAGTTTCACGTTCATGCTGCCGCTGGGCATCGGCGCTGCGGCGGCGGTGCTGGTCGGGCACGCCATCGGCCGTGGCGATGCCGACGCCGCGCGACGCGCCGCGACGGCCGCAGTGGTGGCGGGGCTGGCGATGTCGGGCGTGACGACGTGCATCTTCCTCGCCATGCCGGCGCGGCTGGCCAGTGCGTACGTCAGCGAGCGCGGGGTGGTGGCGCTGGCGGCGACGCTGATTCCGCTGGCCGGCATCTTTCAGCTGTTCGACGGATTGCAGGCGGTGGCTGGCGGTGCCCTCCGCGGCGCCGGGGACACCCATGCGGCCATGCTCGCCAACATCCTCGGCTTCTGGGCGTTGGGGCTGCCGCTCGGGCTCTGGCTCGCCTTCCGCCGCGGCATGGGCCCGGCAGGACTCTGGTGGGGACTCGTGGCCGGGCTCGCCGCCGTGGCCGCCGTGCTCATCGTCCGACTGGCGCTCCGCCTTGGCGGGCCGCTGCAGCGCATCAGCGTCGACGCCACTCCAACCACGCACGCCTGAACATGGCACCGCTCAACTTCCATCACCTGCATCTCTTCCGCGCCGTGGCCCGTGCCGGCACGCTGGCGCGGGCGGCGGCTGAGCTGCAGCTCACCGAACCGACGGTGAGCACGCAGATCAAGTCGCTCGAGCAGCACTTCGGGCAGCCGCTGTTCGCCCGCACCACGCGCCGCCTTCAGCTCACCGAGGCGGGGCAGACGGCGCTGCGCTATGCCGACGACATCTTCGCCCTCAGTGACGAACTCGCGCAGGCCATGGTCGGTGAGTCAGGCGACCGGCCCCGCCGGCTGCTCGTCGGCATCGCGGACGTCGTGCCAAAGCTCATCGCCTATCGACTCATCGAGCCCGCGCTCGGCATTCCGGGCGGGATCATGCTCACGTGCACCGATGACACGCCGGAGCGGCTCGTGGCTGCGCTGTCGGTTCATGCACTGGATCTGCTGATCACCGACGCCCCAGTCACCCCGGGCCCGAGCGTCCGCGCGTACAGTCACTTGCTGGGCGAGAGCAGCATCACCGTCTACGGCACGCCTGTGCTCGCCGCGCGGTATCGCAACGACTTTCCCGCCTCGCTGCAGGGTGCACCCTTTCTCCTGCCGCTGCACACGTCGTCACTCCGCCGCATCCTCGACACCTGGTTCCACGAGCAGGACGTGCGTCCCACCCTGGTGGGTGAGTACGCCGACAGCGCGCTGCTGAAGGTGTTCGGGCAGAACGGCTACGGCCTGTTCACCGCGCCGACGGTGCTGGAGGCGGAAGTCACGCGGCAATACGGCGTGGAGGTGGTGGGCCGCCTGCCCGACGTGACGCAGCAGTTCTACGCCATCTCCGCCGAGCGGCGCATGGAGCATCCCGCCGTCACCGCGATTGCACACGCGGCTCGCACGAGGCTGTTCGGCTGACGCGAGTGTTCAGCCGGGCCGTCGGTGTCAGCCAGGGGTGGTGTGTGTCAGCCGAATGCGGCGTGTGTCAGCCCGACGCGGGCGGTCAGGTGACGGAGCGGAGAGGGTCAGCGGCTCGATTGCAGTGCACTGCACGTCGCGTCCGAACGCTGCCGCGAGGGCCACCGCTGCGTCATCGCCCAGCTCCGGTTCACCAAGGCGGCTGCGGATGCGCACGTCGAATGAGCCGGCCTGTGCCCGGTCTGCGGCATCGGCGCCGCGCACCGAAGCCACCTCGAGCCCCGCTGGCAGCAGCACTCGGCTGACCGACTCCCGCAACGCGGTCGCAGTGAGCGTGGTCTCGATGCGGAGTCGCAGCCCGGTCACCGTCGGTGCGACACGCACGATGCGCGGCGCACTTCCGACCGGCTGGCGTCCCCAGTTCGCACGAACGCCGCGCAGGAACCCGGCGGCAGGGACGTGCAACGGCATGCCGAGTTCCTCCTGCATGCGCGCCTGTGCCGCCGCCGTGGTGCGGACGGCATGCAGCAGCGTGCGCGACAGTTCGACGTGGCCGGCGCGGAAGAACAGGCTCACGAGCACGAGCAGCAGGGGCATCGGGTCCGTCGCCGCCGTCTCGTGTGGCAGGTCGTAGAACGAGGCATCGCGGCCGTAGCTGATCACGGGCCACGGGCCGGTGTCTCCGATCGTCTCGACTGCCATTGCCACGAGTTCATCGATGGGGATCACCGAGGCAACCAGCCAGCGCTCCCGGCCGGCCTCGCCGCTGAGCAGCGCTGCCAGCAACCCCGCCTTGACGGTGCGCGGCGACGGCAGTCGCTGCAGCCGGGCCTGCCGCTCCATCGCTTCGGCGAAGTACGCCTGCGCCCTCGTGCCGCGGCCGATCGGGAGCACCAGCAGCGGTGTGCGCTTCTCGGTCGCTGCGATCCGGTAGGCCAGGTCGGCCGCCTGTCGCGCGCGCGTCCAGTGTGCGGCGGTCTCGTCGTGTGTATCGCCGGGGCGGACGGGTGCCCGGTCCGTGGTGCGCTGCGAGAGGAGCAGCACGTCCCGCTCGTTGCCGCTGGCGGCGGCCGCGCTCCCGGGCAGCGTGGTGCACTGGCGCACATCGATCAGGACATCCGCGCGCCGCTGCAATCCGCGCAGCAGCCGAGCCACCGGCGCGAGCGGATCACCACCGACGGTGGCACCGATCAGGACCTGCTGCGCACGCATGCGGGTCACCGCCTCGCGTGGCACGCCGATGCGCCCGACGGTCCCGCCGCGGGCCAGTTCCGCGGGGACTTCACAGCCCGCGAGCGGCATCCCGATGCTCGAGGCCAGTTCGCGGACAGCGTCGAACATGACGCTGACCCCGGGGTCGGCGAACAGCGTTGCGGCCGACAGGCCGCCCGACGCTGCCGCGCGCACGGACAGCGAAGGGAGCGGGCGCCCACCTTCGAGCAGCGGCTGGGCGCTGTACGAAGTCGAGGACAGGGAGGTGAGGCGGGCGGTGACGGTCATGTGGCACCCATTCGTCGCGCGTAAGCGGAAGTGAACGCCGACGGCAGCGGTCGGCTGGTCAGAGACTAGCCGGGAGCCACTTGCCCCACAATTTCAAGAAACTACGGATTCACTTAGATTCTTTCGAAGATTCCGTGACACAGATCCGGCCTTTCTCCGGGTGCATGCTACTGCGCCGTGCTCGTCAGACGCTGAAGCCCGTGCCGCCGGAATCCGGCGCCAGCACCCGCTCGACGAGAGGCGCCACCGCCTCGAACGACGCCTGCAGCCGCCCTTCCTCGAACCAGCGCAAGAGATTCACCGGCTGGCCCGACTGCATGGCCAGGTCGAGACGCTCCGCGATGTGCACACACTCCGCGGGAAGACTCGGCTCGAGCGGATTGCCACGGCGGTGGTGCGTGCTGACGACAGCCACGGCGCCCTTCCCCAGTCCCCAGCGCAGCGCCGCCGCGCCGCCCAGCACCTCGTGCAACTCCCGCAACACCTGCGGCATCACGCCTGGTGTCATCTTGACGTCGCGGCGCAGTTCCGCGCGCAGTGACCCGAGGCGGTCGAAGATCACCAGCTTGCCCACGTCGTGCAGCAGCGCCAGCGTGAAGGCCTCGTCGGCCACGACGCCGAAGGCGGGCGCCAGGGTGCGCGCAATCGGCGCGGTGCGGATCATGTGCTCCCAGACGGAGCGGACCATGACATCGTACACCGTGCCGGTGCGGCAGAGGGTGGTTTCCATCATGCTGCTCAGGATGACGCTGCGCAGGCCCTGCGTGCCGACGCGGCGGATGCACTCCGTGAGCGATGTGGTCCGCGCTCCCGTCGCGTTCACGGCGGAATTCGCGTAGCGCAGCAGTGATTGTGCGAGCACTGGGTCCTGCTCGACGAGCTTCACCAAGTGCGAGATGGCCACGTCGCGGCGCAGGAGGTCCAGCGCCCGCTGTGCCGCGGCGGGGGGCTGCCGGACCGTCTTTTCGCCGCTGCGCGAGAGGCGCTCGAAGAACACCATCGCATCGCCACGTCGATCCACCGCGTCCAGCCCGGCCTCGAGCCCTTCCAGCGCCGTCCGCATGGCGCGACGGACGTCGGAGCCGGCCTCGACGTCGTCACGGATCGATGGCTCGGTGAGAATTGGCGCGGCCGAGGGGAGGTTGGCCGGTGGCGGGGGCACTGGTGCCAACTTCACGGCGGCGGCATCCGACGACGCAGTCGCGGGTGTCGGCGCGCCCTGCTCCGGCCGTATGGCTGCGGAGAGGAACGGCGTCTTGTTGCCCTTGCGAGTGAAGGCGTTCGGCAGCATGTGCGATGGCAGCGAGGTGGACCAGGCCTGGGCAGGCTGCCGCGGGCCGCTTGTGCCTCTCAGTATCGGACGGTTGACGGAACGTGATGAGGGCATGCGGCTACCTTGCGCCCATGACACCAGACGCCCCGCCGTGGCCGTGGCTCGGAGAGGTTCTCGATGCGCTGCCAGGACCAGCCCTGGTGTTGAACGCTGATGCGACGGTCGCGGCGCGCAACCGCGCCGCCGCCGCCGTGCGCCCCGGCGCCGGTGTGTCCGACGCCCTGCTGGCACTTGGCCTGGTCTCCGACGCAGAGCGTGCGCTGGCGGTCGCTGGCGTTGCCGGTGTGATGGCAGGCCGGCAGCGTGCCTTCACGCTGGAATGCGATGGTCCCGTGACGGCGCACCGACCATCGGTGCTCCGCGTCACGTCGCTGTCCGCAGCGAACGGCGGCGGCGCGGTGGTTCAGCTTCACGCCGCCGCGCCACCGACGGTCGCGCCGGCCGCGGCACACTCGGCGCACTCGGCCGGCGAGGCACTGTTCGCGGCCACGCTGGACGCGATGCTGCTCGCCGACGACCGGGGCGCCGTGCTGGCTGGCAATCCCGCCGCGCGCACCCTCCTCGGCTGCGACGACACGGGCCTGCTGCGCGTCCACTTCGCGGCATTCCTCGCGCCAGGCAGCGGCATCGCGTCACCGGAGGTCGCGTGGAAGGCGCTGCTTCGCGATGGCCACTGGCGCGGCGACGGCAGGCTCCTGACCCGCGACGGCCCGCGTGACCTCGACGTCACGGCGACGGCGCACCTGCTCGCCGGCCAGCACCTGCTCTGCATCCGCGACGTCACCGAAGTCGTGCAGATCCGCGCGCAGCTTCGTCAGGCGCAGAAGATGGAGGCGGTGGGACTCCTCGCCGGTGGCATGGCCCACGACTTCAACAACCTGCTGACGGTGGTGCTCGCCAACGCCGACCTGGTGCTCGAGTCGCTGCCGCTGGAGCACGCCGACCTGCGCGACGAGGTCGGGCAGATGGTCCACGCCGCCAGGCGTGGCAGCGAGATGGTGCGCAAGCTCCTCGCGTTCAGCCGTCGCGATGCGCTGCAGCGTCACGCGGTGTCGCTGGAGGTCGTGCTCTCGGAGACGACGGCATTGCTCGCGCGCCTGTTGCCGTCGAACATCATCGTACAGCACGAGGCGAGCAGCGACCTGCCCGGCGTGCTGGCCGATCCGGGCGCGGTACAGCACATGCTGCTGAACCTCGCAACAAATGCGCGTGATGCGATGACCACCGGTGGCCTGCTGACGATGCGGGCCGCCTTCGCGCCGACGTGGGAACGCGCCGACGGCACGTTGGGCCCGATGGTCACGATCACGGTCGAAGACACCGGCCGCGGCATGGATGCCGATGTGCTCGCGCACCTCTTCGAGCCATTCTTCACGACGAAGGGCCCGGGCGAAGGCACCGGGCTGGGCATGTCGATGATCTTCGGCCTCGTCGAGCAGCACGAGGGCACGGTGCAGGTGCAGAGCACGGTCGGCCTGGGCACGACGGTGACGATTGCGCTGCCCCCCGCCGAGCTCGCGCCCCGTGCGGTGACGCCGCTCGCGGCGCCGCGCATCCGCGAGGGGGCGACGGAGACGATCCTGCTGGTGGAAGACGAGGACATGGTGCGCCGTGCCGGCCGTCGCATTCTCGAGAAGCACGGCTATCGCGTGCTGCAGGCCGCCGACGGCGCCGAAGCACTGATCATCCTGCGCGAACGCGCTGCCGAAATCGCGCTGGTGGTGAGCGACGTGGTGATGCCGCGGATGGGTGGTCGCGAACTGTACGCGGCGCTGCGTGACGAGGGGTACCGCATGCCGTTCCTCTTCACCAGCGGCTACACCGATCGCATGGCGAGCGACAGCGCCGCGCTGGATCCGCACGTGCCGGTGCTTCCCAAGCCATGGACGTGGACGGAACTGACCGCGAGTGTACGCGCCGCCATCGACGCAGGGCACATCACCGGCTGAACCGCCACCACGCACGCGCCGACGATGGCACCGTCGCCGTGCTCGTCGGCTCGTCACAGGCGCAACGCAGACGCGGCGCGATCCGGAGTGGATCGCGCCGCGTCTGCGTTCAGTCACTGCGGTCGGAACTCAGAACCCCGGCGGGCGACCACCGCCACCACCAGGTCCGCCGAAGCCCTGCGGCTGGATGATGCGCGTGGGAACACGCTTCCAGACCTCATCGCCGAGGATCGCCTTGGCGCCCGCAGTGCCAGCCGTGCGGAGGCGTGTGCCACGCTCGAAGAACGGGCGCAGCTTCACACCGAACAGCACGGCGGGATCAGGGTTGCCACCTTCCTTCTCGATCGCAGCACGTGCCTGTGAGACCAGCGTGTCCACCTCGACCTGCACCGAGTCGGCGAGCACCTTGAGCCTGGCCACCTGCGCATCGGTGAGGCCGATGGAGTCGCGCGCCTCGATGATCTGCATCGGGATGTTGGGGAAGAAACGACCCACGCCGGCTGACATCGCTTCGCCCGTGAGGCGCGAGCCGGCGGCGCCACCAAAGGCCGCACGCAGGCGATCCCGCGTCTGATCGGGACCAAGCGTGTAGCGGATGTTGAAGCCGACCTGGAACGGCAGGCGGATGCCCGTCTGGTTGCCTCGCACCGCGCCGAAACGCTCGTTCACTTCGTACTTGTAGCGATTCGCCGCCTGATCGAAGCCGCGAACGAACAGCAGCGTGTTGTCCGGCTGCGAGAACGAGCCCCAGCCGCGCAGGTTGTTCGAGCCGTGCAGCGCCTGGTCGATGCCACCGATCAGGTTGGCCGTGACCAGCGAGAAGGTCAGCCGCCGGTCGAGCTTGAGATACGTCGGGCGCCAGTTGAGCTGCAGGTCGAAGCTGGGCTGCCACGGGCCGGTGCACGAGTTGCGCCCCGCCAGCGTGCCGAGCTGTGACTGCAGGCACGAGCGCGCCGAGTTGCCCGACGACTTGAGCAGCGTGTTCATGCCGGCGGTCAAGTCGGCGTCCGCCGCCGTGGCCGGATCGAAGATGAACGCGCGATCGTTGCGCGATCCGTCACCATTGATATCGCCGCTGACCAGCGGCGTGAACGGCGACCCCGAGGTCATGCGGCCGATGGCCGTGATCTCGAAGCTCGAGGTGAGCGGATAGGTCACCGTGCCGATCAGGTTGTGACGGCGGTTGAACGCGCTGGTAGCCCACTCGGCCACATTCGGATTGCCTGCGGTGGTCGCCGAGGCAAACCCGCCGCCGGCGCCACCGAAGCCCACACCGGTCTGACTGCGTGCGTCCGAGTAGGTGTAGCTGGTGTTGATGATCGCGCCCTTGCTGGTGAAGCCGCCGAACCCGAACGTGGCCTGCCACTGTTCAGTCTTGTTCAGCGAATTCACGTCGAACACGGACCCGAAACGCTGGTCGACGCGGGAGAGCTGCACCGGCACGGCACCGGTCGTCGTGATGATCGACGATGACGGTACGAACACCGGGCGGTTGCCTTCCGAGGCGAGCGTGAACTTCGGGGTGGTGTTCAGGTTCAGGTCGCGGTAGCCCGTCTGGGCCTCGCCGCGCGAGCCGCTGACGTCCACGTTCAGGCTCATGCGGCCGAAGATGCGCTTGGAGCCACCGATCGAGGCCCGCCATGCACGCGGGTTGCCGTAGTCGCTGTCGAAGGTGGTGACGTTGCGCGCGGTGTTGAGCTGCACTGCCGGGCCGCCGGCCAGGCACTGCGTCGGCACCGACGTCGGGTTGGCGAAGAAACCGGTCCAGTTGGGAATCGGCACGCCGGCGCCGACACAGGCGATCGACTGCTCACCCGTCGGCAGACCGGTGGCGGTCTGTGCGCCGGAGAAGAGCTGCGTGTTCGGCGCATCGCGGAAGCGACCGATGCCGCCGCGGATGGTGAGCTGGCCCTGCCCGAACGGGTTGCCGCCACCGGCATTCTCCGGCTGACGCGGCGACCAGCTGAAGCCGACGCGCGGCAGGAACGACGCGTCCTTCGGGATGACATCGGTGCGACGACCGAAGGCCGAGTCCACGGCCAGGTTCCGGGCCGGCGCACCATCGAACTCCGATCCCTCGATGCGGCCGCCGAAGACCAGCTGCAGCCCGTCGCGTGGGCGCCAGGTGTCGCCGATGTAGATGCCGGTGTTGATCGTGCTGCCCGAGCGCTCCGGTGAGGCGAGCGTGCGGTTGAACGTGGCCGGCCGGTTCGACTGGAAGTCCGCCAGCGAGTTGAACGTGAAGGTGCCGAAGCGGTTGAACGCCTGATCCTGCGTGTAGCTCGTGCGATTGATCAGACCACCGATCTTCAGGCGGTGCTTGCCGCCGTCCAGCAGCAGCGAGGTTTCGTTGGTGGCCTCGAAGACGGTGTTGTCGCTCTGCGAGAGCAGCGACGTGCTGCCGCCGAACTGCAGCGTGCTGAAGCCCTGCGTGCCATCGCTCAGGTCGGAGAGCACCTGCACGCGGCCGAGCGGCAGCGTCACGAACGGGGTGCCGGAACGATTGTCGATCTGCACGCCGGCGCGCAGTTCGTTGATGATGCCCGTGCCGAACCGCGACGAGAGCACCACCGAGCCACCACCACCGCGATTCTCGGTCGTACCGCCGGTCTGCGGCAACGCCAGCGACCCGACGCGCGTGGGCGTCTGGTCGTTCAGGCGCCAGTCACCGCGCATGGTGAGTGTGTGCGCATCCGCCAGCGAATAATCCATGCGGCCGAGCAACGTGAGGTTGTCGGCATTGCGGTTGTCATCCACGACGCCGCCGGCCCCGGCAACGCCATAGCCGTTCACCAGCGCGAGGAAGCGGCTCACCGAGTCAGGCGATGCGCCAAGACGCTCGCGGGTGGCGGCATCGGCGGCCAGCAGCGACGGTAGCAGGTCGGCACGACGGCGACCCTGCAGTGCGCCGAAGAAAAAGAGCTTGTCCTTGATGATCGGGAAGCCGACGCCGGCGCCGAACTGGTTCTGGTTGAACGCACCGCCGAAGGCACCGGTCGTGCCGCCCTGCTCCAGCGTCAGCTCGCGATAGCGGCCGATGTACGACAGCGAACCCTGCACGACGTTGGTGCCGCTGCGCGTGGTCTGCGAGACCTGCCCGCCGGAGAACTGGCCGCGCGCCACGTCATACGTGTTGGTGACGACGCGCGTGCCGCGGATGGCGTCCTGCGGTACGGCGCCGGCCGAGAACGACAGGCCGTCGAGCGTCACGTTGTTGCTGGCGGCCGACTGGCCGGCCACGCTGAAGTTCGCTGCGCCACCGCCGCCAGCGGTGTCACCGGGTGTGAGAATGACACCCGGTGCCAGCGAGGCGATCGCGGTCGGGTCTGAGGCATCCACCGGCAGGCGCGTGGCCTGTCCGCCATCGACGACGCGCTCGGAACCACCCGGCGCCGGCGCGCCGCCACCCGGACCGCCCTGCTGCGGACGCCGCTGCCCACGCACTTCGACGCGGGCCAGGGTCTGCGCCGTGCTCTGGCCCAGCGTCACATTGCGCACGATGCGGTCATCGTCCCCGTTGCGCGTGACGGTGATCACCGTCGGCTGGAACCCGATGTAGCGCACCGTCAGGCGATAGGTACCGCCACCATCGGGGAACAGGATGGTGTACTTGCCTTGCGCATTGGTGCGCTGGCGACGCGTGACCTGCGTCTCGGTGGACTGCGCCTCGACCTGCGCATTCTCGACCGGCACCCCGGCGGGGGTCTTCACGACACCGGTGATGATGTCCGTCGAGGCGCCCACCTGGGCGCGCAGGAACGTCGGGACGGCGAGCAACAGCGCCACAGGAACGGCATATCGGCGCAGGCGGCGCGCCAGTGCAAGGCGAATGATCATGATTCATCGATCGGAGAGAGCGGAGGGCACCCGGACGTCGTGCCTCCCGGACAGGGAGCGGCAAGTGACTGCGCCCCGTCGGGTGGATGTACGCCGGCCGACTTCGCAGCGTTGGTCACGCCCGGCCACCGATATCACCCGTCGGAATCGTCGGTCTGTATACGCTCGTGCGGCACCGTTCGTGTCCCATGCCCGTGCAACCGCGCACCGTGCGATGGGCCGGTCGTCGCCCCCGCACGCGCTCGCGACAGGCGGCTGCCATGAGCGTTCCACAACGTTGCCAATTGGCGAACTCGGCATATTCTCACGACAGGGTCAGCGACCATTCGCCCCCACCCACTCACGACGGCACGTGCACTTGTCTGCTTTCACACGTACCTGGCGGCGAGGGGAGACGCTGCACCGTCCCGCCGACGCGGCAGCGCCGCCCGCAGCGCTGCGCGCACGACACTCCGCCGCGCTCGCGGCCCTGGTTGCCCTGCCAGCGGTGTGGACCCTGCCGCTCGCGATCGCGGCCGGCGTCGCACTGATCGCGGTCGTGATCACCGCCCTGCGCAAGCACAACGCGGAGCTGCTCGCGCGCGCTCGTGCGGCCGAGACGTCGACGCTCCGCACACTGGCCCGGGAGGAGCGATTCCGCCGCGTCTTCGACCGCGGTGCTGATCCGCAGTTCCTCGTCGATGGCGCACACATCGTCGCCGCCAATCCCGCCGCCGCCGCGCTGCTCGGCACCGGTATCGACGGGCTGCTGCTGCCGCTGCAGGCAGTGCTGCCGGGCGCGGCCGCAATGCAGCCCTCGAACGACGTGGATGTCTCGTTCGACAGCGAGGCGATCGCCGCCGACGGCTCGAGCATCCCCGTCACGCTGCGCTGCACCCGCATCCCACTCGACACCGGCGACCTGCAGCATTACCAGCTGCACGACCTGCGCGCCACGCGGCGACTCGAGGAGGAGCGACGTGAGCTCGAGACGCAGCTCCTCGCCAGTCAACGGCTCGAGGCGCTCGGCACACTCGCCGGCGGCGTCGCGCACGACTTCAACAACCTGCTCACGGTGATCCGCGCCAACGCCGAAATCGCAGCCCTGGCGCTCAGCCAGCGGGATCCGGACGGCGTGACCGAGTCACTGACGGCCGTGGTCCAGGCCAGTGACCGCGCCCGTGACATCGTGAAGCAGATCCTGCTCTTCTCGCGTCGCGCCGTGCCCGCCCACGAGCGCATCAACCTCGCAGCGCTCATCACGGACACGCAGACGCTGCTCCGCGCCACGATCCCGAGCACGGTGCAGCTCCTGCTGGAGGTCCGCGACAGCGACGCCTGGATCACCGCCGACGGCACCCAGATGCAGCAGCTCATCCTGAATCTCTGCAGCAACGCCGAGCATGCGATGCGAGGCACCGAGGGGGGACTGCTGCGCGTGACGGTGGACACGCTCTCGCTGGATGGCACGGCGGCGGCGCTGCGGCACGCCGACCTGCCGCGCGGCACCTATGTCCGGCTGGCCGTGCGCGACAGCGGGACCGGCATGAGCGATGCCGTCCGCGAGCGCATCTTCGAGCCGTTCTTCACCACCAAGCCGGTCGGCGAGGGCACCGGGCTGGGGCTGGCGGTGCTGCACGGTATCGTGCTCGCGCACCATGGCTCCGTGCACGTCGCCTCGGCTGAGGGGCAGGGCACGCAGGTGGAGCTGCTCTTCCCGCGCGCCGACGCACCGGTGGCGGGAGCGGCGGCGGACACGATCACGGAGCCGGGGGCGGTGAGCGCACTCACCCCGCACGACCGCACCCCGGTGGGTCTCGCCCTGCCGCTGATCCTGCTGGTGGACGACGAGCCGGCGGTGCTGCGTGCAGCCGAGCGGGGGATCCGCAGCGCCGGCATGCGCGTCGTGACGGCACCCAGTGCCAGCCGCGCCCTCGAACTGCTGGACACCTTCGACGACATCGCGCTGATGATCACCGATCAGACCATGCCCGAGATGACGGGGCTGTCGCTTGCCGAGCGCGTGCGCGACCTGCGTCCGACGCTGCCGATCATCCTCAGCACCGGCTATACCGGTCGCCTCTCCAACGAGCGTCTGCGGGCGGCGGGGGTGCGGACCATGCTCGACAAGCCCTACACGCTGGCGCAGCTCACCGATGCGATCGGTGTCGCGCTCGAGACCGACTCGCGGCACCGGACCACCAGCGTGGCCTGACGCGAGTATCTTGCGGTGACGAACTCCGTGGCACCGGGCCCGGAGCTCCAATCACCGTCCCGAGGTCCCGTGGCCGTCCCAACCTTCGCTTCCCTGTCGCTCGATGCGGCGCTCATGTCGGCCGTCAAGGAGCTGGGGTTCGCGCGGCCGACGCCGATTCAGCTCGACTCGATCCCGCCCGCCCGCGATGGGCGGGACGTGCTGGCGTGCGCGCAGACGGGCAGCGGCAAGACGGCGGCATTCCTGCTGCCGATCCTGCATCGCATGCTGGTGGGAAAGCGGGGCACGACGCGGGCGCTGATCGTGGTGCCCACGCGCGAGCTGGCCCTGCAGGTGCTCGAGACCGCACAGTCGCTGACCGTCCACACCCCGCTGACGAGCGCCGCGATCTACGGCGGCGTGGGCATGGGGCCGCAGGAGCACGCCTTCCGCACCAAGGTGGACCTGATGGTGGCCACGCCCGGCCGCCTGCTGGACCACATGACCAAGCCCTACGCCTCCCTGGCCGGCGTGCAGCACCTCGTCCTCGACGAGGCCGACCGGATGCTCGACATGGGCTTCCTGCCCGACATCAAGCGCATCCTGTCGCACCTCCCGGCGAAGAAGCAGGTGCTGCTCTTCAGCGCGACGATGCCCGACGCGATCGTGCGCCTGTCGAAGGAGCTGCTGAAGGATGCGGCGCAGATCAACCTCGAACGGAAGTCGGCGCCGGCCAGCGGCATCACGCAGGCCCTCTACCCGGTGTCGCAGGACCTCAAGCCGCTGCTGTTCGTGAAGCTGCTGGAACGCGGCGACATGCAGGAGGCACTGGTCTTCACGCGCACCAAGCATCGCGCCAACCGGTTGTTCGAGTTGCTGGAGAAGCATGGCGTGAAGGCGGCGCGCATTCACGGCAACCGCTCGCAGGCAGCGCGCGTGGCGGCACTGGATGGCTTCAAGAACGGCAGCATCCGCGTGCTGGTCGCCACCGACGTCGCAGCGCGCGGCATCGACGTGGCCGACCTCGGTCACGTGGTGAACTTCGACGTGCCGGCCCAGCCCGAGGATTACATCCACCGCGTGGGCCGCACCGGGCGCGCCGAGGCGACGGGTGACGCGTTCACCTTCGTCGCGCCGGAAGAGGAGGCGGACGTGCGTGCCATCGAGAAGGCCGTCGGTCGCCGCCTGCCGCGCGTGACGCTGCCCGACTTCGACTACACGGCGCGCACGGCGCAGGCCTTCGAGGTGCCGATTGCCGAGCGGATCAAGGAGATCCGCGCGCGCAAGGCAGCCGATCGTCAGCGGTCGGCGGAAAAGGCGGCGCGCAAGTCGTCAGGGCAGCCGACGGCGGCGCCGCGCGGCCGGAGCGGGAGCGGCGGTGGCGCCGCTGCCGGCAGCGGCGGCGGTGCCGCCTCGGGTGGCCGGCGGTCGGCGCCCGCCGGGCGGCCAGCGTCCGGTGACGGTGGTGCCGAACAACGGCCCGCGTCGGATGGTGCGGCACCACGGCGGAGGCGGCGCGGGGGCGGGGGCGGCGGTCGGAGCGGTGGCACTGGCGGGGGCTCGCCCTACCGCGAATAGATCCAGCACGCACCGATGCACCCAACTGGCGACCCGCTCACCTGAGCTGGGTCGCCAGTTTCACGAGCGAGTCGGGCGGCAGCGCGCCAGTCAGCTCGTACACATCTCCCCGCGACGTCCAGCGCACGACGCTCGATCCGTTGACGGTGCGCACCGTGAACTCGGGGCCAGTGGCAGCGGCGCTCGTGGGCCGCGGCGGCGCCGTCCCGCGCTCGATCAGCAGCACGAGCGTGGTGCCCGCGCTCGACACGTACCGCCGACGCGTCACTGCGGGGAGCGTCTGCTCTTCGACCGCGCTATACCCCGCCAGCGAAACGAGCACGGGCGCGGCAGTGGGTGATCCCGCTTTCGCTGCGGTCGCTGCCGGTGCTGCGGGCGCCCTCGGCGCAGCCGCAACCTGCGATGCCGCCAGTGGCGCAGGCGCCGCCAGCCCGGTCGCGCTGGCGGGAGCAGGCTGCGCCGACGGCACCCGCGCGGCGGACTCCCGCGCCTCGACCGACGAGGCCCTGCGCTCCCGCGATGCCCCCGCAGCATTCGACGCGTCGGCGACCTTCAGCGGCGCGGCACGCTCCGCCCGCTGCATCTCCGCGCGGAGCGCCACCGCCGTGTCACGCCCGGCGACCACCGGCGCCGACGCGACTGGTCGATCTGCCGACGCCACGCGCGCGGCAACGACGGCGCTGTCCGCCGGCACCACCGCCATCGACCGGGACGCGACGCGCCCTGCCCGCCCCGTAGCCTGCGGTTCCGCAACGGCCGCCGGAGACGCCGGAAACACCACCGCCGGAGGCATCGCAGCCGCCTCGGGCAGGACGCTGTCCTGCACGGCCACGGCGGTGTTCAGCCGCGGCGCGGAGGCCTCCTGCCGACCAGTGCCCACCCGATAGCTGATGCCCGCGACCACCAGCAGGCTGGCCGCGAGCGCAATGCGGCGCAGCGTCACGAGCGGCGTCCGACGCGATGACAGCGGCACGACGACACGATCCACGCGATCTCCGACCGGCGTCGCCGGACGCTCCGCCACCGGACGCTCCACCGCCGGCTGCACCCGCACCGGCACCGGTCGCTCATCCAGCGCGCCGAGCAGGTCGCGCACCTGCCGGGCCATCGCCGTGGCGTCGGCGAAGCGGCGCGCGCAGTCGCCGCACGACGTCAGATGCGCCTGCACGGCGGCGCGCTCTGCCGCGTCGAGTTGGTCATCGACGAGCGCGTGCAGCGTACCCTCATCCACGTGCGTCATGAGCCCCTCCCTGTCCCTGCGTGTACACCTCGAGCATGCGCCTGCGCGCCCGCGCCAGTGTCGTGCCGATCGCCCCACGCGCCAAGCCGGTGGCCTGCGCGATCTCGTCGTAATCGAAGCCTTCCGCCTGCAGCAGCAGGACGTCGCGGTCACGCTCGGAGAGTTGCGCGAGGGCGGCCCGGACCTGCAGCCGCGCCTCCTCGCGCTCGTAGGCCTCGTCCGGCGGCTCGTACGGCGCGACATGGTCCTCGTCCCGCACCAGCACCAGCCGCCGCTCACGCGTGGCGGCGTTGCGCCCCTCCTCACGCAGGAGGTTGAGGGCCACCGCGAACAGCCACGGTCGCGGGTTGGTGGGCGGCGCCGCGACGGCGCGCGCGAAGGTCTCCTGCGCCAGCTCCTCCGCGCGACCGCGGTCACCCGTGCGACGCGTCAGCATCCGCACGAGCGACTCGTGGTACTCGCGGAACAGTGCACCGAGATCGAGGCCCATGGTCGGAAAGATGGTCAGGCGCCGCGGAAATCCTTCGCCAGCCGCTGCACGTCGCCAGGCGCCAAACCGGCCACGCCCGCGCGCTGCAGGCGGATGCTCACCTGACGTCCGGCGATCAGCACGTCGTCGCCCAGCTGCGATGCGTCGCGCAGCTCGGGCAACACCTGGAGGAGTGCAAAGTATGCCGGCGAGAACGCCTCGATGCTGACCACACGCTGCGTGCCGTGCTGCACATCGAGCCAGCGCACGCCCTGCTGCTGATAGCGACGGCTGCCGAGCACGCGCTCGCGCGAGGCATCGGGTCCCACGCGCGCCGGCTCGGCACGCTCGCGGGCCCGCTCGCTCACGCGGCGCGCGTCGGCCAGCGAGGCGGCACCGGCATAGTCGGCGCTGGTCTGCGCCTGCTCGAAGGCCGCCTTGCCCACCTGCATCGAGGCCGCGGGCGGCGGCGCCGACACCGCCGGCGACATCGGTGCGGAGCGACGCGTTCCACCGGCATTGCCCTGTGGTCCCGCGACCACGGCGGTGGGTTCCTGCACCAGGTAGGCGGTGTACTCGGTGACGATGCCATGCCGCAGCGCGAGCGAACGAATCTCGTCGATGCGCGCCGGTGTGCTGCCCTCGAGCCGCATCGTGCGCGTCAGCGCGCCGATGCGGCGCGCCGCCCACAGCGTCGCCACGTACTCGTGATCGTCACCGTGTTCGACGAATCGGACCGGGGTCGAGACGCGCACGGTGCGGCCGTCACGCGTGCCCTCGATGACCAGCGGCCCACTGCCACCGCCCGTGTAGCGGCCCATCACCACCAGGTCCTGCCCGGCGAACAGATCGGGCAGGCGCACCGGCTCCATCGAGACGATGCGCGCCGGCGACGACACGATGCGCAGGTCCACCAGTGCCGGCGTACGCAGCTTGCGCGCGAGGCTGCTCACGCTTTCCTCCACGCTGCCCTCCGGCGGCACGAACGCCGCTGCGCCGCGCCCATCCTGCGCCATCCGCTCCAGCAGGTACGTGTTCACGTCGGTGCCGATGCCGATGGTGAAGACGCGGCTGCGTGTGCCATCCGGGGCCGCCAGTGCCGCCAGCCGCTCTGGCTGCGTCTCGCCGACGCTCGGCACACCATCGGTGAGGAACACCAGCAGGTCGAGCGCGTCGTCGCGTGAGCGGCGGCCGTCGCGGCGCAGCGATGCGCGCAGTGCGCCCTCGATGTTGGTGCCGCCATCGGCCACCAGCGCCGACGTCCAGCGCCGCGCTTCGGCCAGCGCGTCGGCATCGGCCGCCGTGAACCCATCGCGGAACGACCGCACCGATGACGAGAAGGCGATCAATCGAAACTGATCGCGTGGCGTGAGGGTGCCGAGCACCTGCTGGATGGCGGCTTTCGCCTGCTCCAGCTTTGCACCGCTCATCGAACCGGAGACATCGACCACGAGGGTCAGGTCACGTCGGATTGCCTCCGCATCACGCATGTCCGGCGGCGTGACATAGAGCATGAAGTAGCCATCCTCATCGCCTGGGGCGTGTGTGACGACGTTCAGTCCGGCCGCGGTGGAGCGCAGCGGCAGGAAGAGTTCGACATCACCACGCGTGGCGTCGGTGATGGTGATCTCGCTGTCGTCGTCACCACGCACACGCACGCCGTGGGTGGGCGAGAACGGCTTTCCGAAGCGCGCCGGCTCGCGCAGCGTGAGGCGGATATCCGGCCGCGCACTGCCGCGGTCCTCGGCACCCAGCGCGTAGCGCCAGCGCAGCGCGTCGCCATCGCGATCGAGCAGTTGCGTGAAGCGCAGCACCACCCGCCGCGTCTCACCGGGCTGGATCGGGAAGACCTGTGCACGGAGCAACTGGTGCCCCGCCAGCGTGACGAGCGCCGGATCGCGGCGCCGACGCACGATCTCCTCGTAAATGCCTCTGGCGCGCGCGGCATCCATCAGCTCGCCCCGCACTTCCGTCTCGCCCATCCAGAGCGACAGCGACTGGAACACCGCCTCACCCGCCAATGGGTAGTGGTAGGTGCCCTCGGCCATCTGCGCACCATCGTTGCGGAAGCGTTCCTCGACCTCGATGCGCGCCACGCGGCCTTCCACCGTGGCGCGGATCGTGGTGGCGATGCGGGAGACGTTCCACTGCGCGGCGGGCAGTCGCGGTGCCGGTTCGATCCAGCCCTGCGCGCGTACGGTGCACGGTGTGAGCGCGAGTGCGGCGAGTGCCAGTGCGCTGAGTGCACATGCGCTGAGCACACGTGCGCCGAGTGCGAGCGCGGCGACGCGGCGCGTGATCGCGCGCAGTACGGCCACCGGTGCTGCTGCGGGCAGCGTCGCGAGTCGCGACGTGCTGCGCTGGAAGGCGGTGTGCCGCGGCGCGGCGTGATGACGCGGTGTGCAGGATGCCATGACGAGCCTCGGGAATCGGGTTCGCATGGGAGATGCCTGGCGCCCTCCGGCATGCACACACCGGTCACGCGATCCGCGCGATCAGCTCCCGTGGCCAATGCACGACGGGCCGCTGCGTGGTGGCAGCGGCCCGTGGGACGTGCGGTGTTCGCGGAGGACGGCTACGGTCGCGACACCGTGCGCGATGAGGTGGCGCGGGCACTGCGCGTGAGCTCCGACGTGGCGCCTCGCTGCGTGGCCGACAGGACGGCGTTGTCAGCCGAGGACGTCGGACTCAGGTTCACGTCGGGCAGGATCACCGCCAGCGGTGCGGCCGGAGCGGACTGCGTGTCAGCGCGCGCCTTCGACCGCGGCTCGGGCGGGGCGGGTTCGCGCACATAGACGATGCGCGTCTGCACGGGTGCGGGAGCGGGTGCGGCGGCGGCCGGCGCACCGGGGGTGGCCTGCGCCTTCGCCTGCGCCGCAGCCTGCACCTGCTTCGTTGCAGCGGCCGCAGCGGCCGCGGCGGCAGTGGACACGGAGGACTTGAAGTACCGATACCCGCTCATGCCGGTCACGAAGACCAACGCGACACTGCCGAGCACCATCGCGAGCCGCGCCGGCGGCATGCCGGACAGTGGCTGGGTAGGTGGGACGTGGTACTCATCGAGCGGCACACTGGTGGCGAACGGCATTCCGGCGGCAAACGGCACAACGCTGGCCGTGACGTCATGACCGCCGAGCGATGGCACGAAGCTGGCCGTGGTCTTGATGCCCGTGGTGCGAAGTGGCGACCGGCGCGTGGGCGTTGAGGAGAACGTGACCACGAGTTCCGGCCGCGCGGCGGCTGGGGCGGCTGCGGTTGGCGCAACGGCGACCGCCGGTACCACCGAGATCGGTGCTGCGATCGCTGCTGCGACCGGTGCGGCGACCGACTGGACGCTCACAGGCGCCGCCGGAACCAGCTGGCGTGCGACCGGCTGCGGAACGACCGGCTGGTGTGCGACGGGCTGCGGGACGACCGGCTGGTGTGCGACCGGCACGACCGCGACCGGCGCCTGGGCAGGTGCTGCCTGGGCAGGTGCTGCTTGGGCAGGTGCTGCTTGGACCGGCGCGACCTGAACGGTCGCAGCCGGGACGTCGAAGTCGTCGTACTCCGCGAAGGAGAACGCGGGGAGCGGCGGAAGGCTCGCCTCGACCGGTGCGGTCGGGGCAGCCGCGCTGACGGCCGACGCCGGATCCGCCGCACGGGGACCGAGCGGAAGGACCTTGTTGATGGCCGCTGTGGACCGCGCAGGCGGGGCATCCTCGACGACCGGCGCATCGCTCCAGCGCGCCGGCGCACGAAGCACGGGCGCGGCGGATGCCTCGCCGCCCGGGGCGGGCGCGGGCGGTGCGGGCACGGCGGTGGCCGGCGCATGTGGCGGCTCGACATCGACGAACGCCGCCCTCGCCTGCGCGTCCGACTCGGCACGCAACCTCGTGATGGCATCGACGAGGCTGGCAGAGACCGGCATCTGCGTGCGGCCCTGCGACGGCGGTGCGAGATCCGTGGCACGCGCGGCAGCAGGCTTCGGGATCGCGCGCGCCGGAGGCCGTGGATCCGCCGGTGCGAGCGGGGCGTCGATGCCGTAGGCGGTGCTGAGCGGCGGTCCGGACGCCACGCCCGCAAACGTCATCTGCGCACCGGCACGCGTCGGTGCCGCCGCCTCCCTCGCCTCCGCCTCGGCAGTTTTCGGCGAGGCACTCCCGAGCATCATCGCGACATAATGACGCGAGCATTCAGCACATCCGCCCAGATGATCATCGATCTCGCGGCGGCGGAGTGCGTCCAGTCGGCCGGCGACCAGGGCCTTCAGTTCGAACAGTTCGGGATGCACGGGAGTCTCCCTTCATCGAGAGGCACACCGCGTCCCCGCTGCCGGGATGGAAGCGGGGTCACGATACGGCCAGGCGGAGCGGCCCCAAGCCGCCTCATCCATACGACGAGGGCGACGGGAAACGGCAACAGGACCCGAGGGGGTCCGCGCAGGAGTGTCGGCAGGCCCACCGGAATCCCGAAGTCCGGGCCTGCCCACGCCGCCCCCGTCGGTCCACCGGGTCCCGCGCACCGCGTCCCAGGCGTACCTGCTGCCTGCGCTCCCTAGAACGCGTCGGCCTCCATCGCCATCACCGGCGCCGCGCCGGCCATGATCCGCGCGAAGAGCCCATGGGCCTCCGGCAGCATCTTGGTGAAGAAGAACCGGGCCGTCTTGATCTTGGAGTCGTAGAACTGCCGGTCGCCGTTGGCCGTCGGCATCTTCGCGTACGCGGCCTCGGCCATGCGCAGCCACATGTCCCCGAGCGCGACGAGGCCGAACATGCGGAGGTAGTCCGAACTCGCCGCACCCGCCTCGTCGGGGTTCGCCAGCGACTTCAGCGCGATGTACTGCGTCGCCTGCTGCAGCCGCGTGAAGATCTTCGCAAACGGCTCCGCGAACTCCCGGAGCTGCGGATCCTGCGCGGTGCGCTCCAGCCGTTCGGCCAGCGGGTGGAAGAAGAAGCGCAGGAAGCGCCCACCCTCGGCCGGCAGCTTGCGACCCACCAGGTCCAGCGCCTGGATGCCGTTCGCCCCCTCGTAGATCTGCGCGATGCGTGCGTCACGGACGAACTGCTCCATGCCGTACTCCCGGATGTAGCCGTGGCCACCGTAGATCTGCAGCGCGAGGTTGGTGCACTCGAAGCCCATGTCGGTGAAGTACGCCTTGACGATGGGCGTCATCAGCGCCACGAAGTCGTCGGCATCCTTCCGCACCTGCGGATCGTCGCTGTGCTCGTGCAGGTCGATGTGCGTGCCGACCCACAGCGAGAGCGCACGGGCCCCCTCGTTGAAGGCGCGGATCGTGAGCAGCGAGCGGCGCACGTCGGGGTGCACGATCAGCGGATCGGCGGGACCCGACGGGTTCTTCGGCCCCGTCAGCGAACGGCCCTGCAGCCGATCCTTCGCGTAGCTGACGGCGTTTTGGTACGCGACCTCGCTCAGGCCCAGTCCCTGCATGCCCACCGCGAGGCGCGCGGAGTTCATCATCGTGAACATCCCGCGCATGCCCTTGTTGCGCTCACCGACCAGCCATCCCACCGAGTTCTCGAACGCAAGCACGCAGGTGGGCGACGCCTTGATGCCCATCTTGTGCTCGATGCTCACGCAGCGAACGCCGTTCTCCGCACCCGGCGCGCCCTCGGCCGTGAGCAGGAACTTCGGCACGATGAAGAGGCTGATGCCCTTGATGCCCGGCGGCGCGTCCGGCAGCCGCGCCAGCACCAGGTGCACGATGTTGTCACTGAGGTCGTGGTCACCGGCGGAGATGAAGATCTTGTTGCCGGTGAGGGCATAGCTGCCATCCTCACGCGGCTCGGCGCGTGTGGTGAGCAGGCCAAGGTCCGTGCCGCACTGCGCCTCGGTGAGGCACATCGTGCCACACCACTCGCCGGTGACGAGCTTCGGCAGCCAGATCGCCTTCAGGTCGTCGGCGCCATGCCGCAGCAATGCGTGATAGGCGCCGTGGCTGAGCCCAGGGAACATCCCGAAACTCAGGTTCGATGCGCAGATCATTTCCTCCACCGCGAAGCGCAGCGTCTGCGGGAAGCCCTGGCCGCCGAACGCCGTGTCGGCGCCGAGCGCCGGCCACCCTGACTCCACGTATTGCCGGTACGCTTCCTTGAATCCCGCCGGCGTCGTGACCACACCATCGCTGATGTGACACCCCTCGGCGTCACCCGACTGGTTGATCGGCTGGAGCACTTCCTCGCAGAACTGTGCGGCGCCTTCCAGCACCGACATCGCCGTCTCTGCGTCGAAGTCGGCGTATCCGGGCAGGGCGGTGAGTCGGCTGTAGTCGATCACCTCGTTGAGGACGAACTTCATGTCGTCCAGTGGAGCCTTGTACGTGGGCATGTCCCGTCGTCCTCAGTTGCGCAGCGGCTTGCCGGTGGCGAGCATGTGCTCGATCCGGGCGAGGGTGCCCGGCGTGCGGGCGAGAAGCATCGAGTGCGTGCGTTCGAGCGTCAGCAGTGCGGCGGCATCGAGCGGCGTGGTGCCATCGGTGTCACCGCCGGTGATGATGCTGGCGAGATGGTCGGCCACGACCTGATCATGCGCCGTGACCTTGCCGGCGGCCGCCTGCGCCGCCACGCCGGCCATCAGCATCGCCTTGCCACGGGCGCCGGCGAGCGTCACCGTGCGCGGTGCGGGTGGGGTGTAGCCGGGCACGAGGGCGAGTGCCTTCGCCTTCGCATCGGCGAGCAGGCGGTCGCGGTTCATCGTGATGCCATCGCCGGCGCGCAGAAAGCCGAGCGCGCGCGCATCGGCGGCCGAGGTCGACGTCCTCGCGGTGGCGATCGTCTGGAACACCTGCCCCGCCGCGGCGAGCGCCTTGCCGGCATCGTCCTGCACCGGTGCCACGTGGCGCAGCAGCATCTCCTTGCAGCCACCCCAGCCCGGCACGATGCCCACACCGACCTCGACGAGCCCCATGTACGTCTCCGCCGCCGCCTGGACGGCATCGGCGTGCAGCAGGATCTCCGTGCCACCACCGAGCGCCATGCCGGCGGGCGCACCGACGACGGGGAACGGCGCGGCCTGCAGCGCCGCGTACGTGGCCTGTCCATCGGCCATGCTCTGCTGCAGCCCGTCCCACATCGCGATGTTGACCAGGAACATCGCCAGCGCGATGTTGGCGCCGACGCTGAAGTTGGTGCCGTCGTTGTAGATCACGAGCGCCTTGAACGGCCCACTGCCATCGCCCACGGTGGCAATGACCTGACGGATCATCCCCATGATCTCGGGGTCGATGGTGTTCATCTTCGACGTGAACTCGAGACAGAGCACACCGTCGCCGATGTCCCACACCGCGGCGGAGGCGTTCTTCATCACCGGCGTGCCGCGGCGCTTCACATCGTCCAGCGACAGCACACCGGCGGCGCGCGGCACCGCCGCATAGTCACCGCTTGGCAGCAGCTCCTGGAGCACGCCGCCCTCGGTGCGATAGAACGGCGTGTTCATCGCGACCAGCGGCGGCACGGCGATGCCATGTTTCACCAGCAGCGCCGCGAAAGCGCCGGCGCCGAGCTGGTCGATCAGCTCGAACGGTCCGAAGGTCCACCCGTAGCCCAGGCGCATGGCCTCGTCCACGGCGCTGACCCGGTCGGCGATCGTCGGCACCAGCGCCGCGGCGTAGGCGAGTGCCTGTGCCAGCAGCGACGCCGCGAAGTGCCCGCCACGGTCATCAAACGACACGAGAGTCTTCAGCGCACTGCGCCCCCGGGCCGCGGCGAGCGACGCCAGTGCCGGCGCCTGCTCCGCGCGATAGGCGCCCGTCTGCAGGTCCACCACTTCCTTGCGGCGCCCGCCAGCGCCATCGGGGACGAGGCGCGTGAAGCCACCGCCCTTGCTCTTGCGGCCGGTGTTGCCGGCAGCGATGAGCTGCTCCATGGGTGCGAAGGACATCGGCAGCGCGAGGAACGGGTCGCCGGCCGGCAGCGTCGCATGAAAGCTCTTCATGATGTGCGGCATCAGGTCCAGTCCCACCAGATCGGTGAGCCCGAAGATGCCGGTCTTGGGCAGCCCCATCGGCTTGCCGCAGACGGCGTCGGCCTCCTCCACACTCAGCCCGTGGCGCAGGGCCTCGTGCATCGCGCAGTACATGAAGAACGTGCCGATGCGGTTGGCGATGAAGCCGGGTGTGTCCTTGCAGACGACGACGCCCTTGCCGAGCCGCTCGTCGCAGGTGGCATGCAGCGTGGCGGTCACCTCCGGGCGCGTCTGCGGTCCGCTCACCAGCTCCAGCAGCCGCATGTACCGCGGCGGGTTGAAGAAGTGCGTGATGGCGAAGTCGCCGGCGAAGGCGGCCGACTGCCCCTCGATCAGCTTCGCCAGCGGGATCGTCGAGGTGTTGGACGTGACGATGCTCCCCGGCCGCCGCGCCGCATCGATCCGCGCGTACAGCGGCGCCTTCACCGCAGGATCCTCGAACACGGCCTCGATGATCCAGTCCACCTCGGCCAGTGCGTCGAGATCGTCGTCGACGTTGCCGGGCGTGACCAGAGCCATCGCCTCACGGCTCATGAAGGGGGCCGGCTGCTGCGTGCGCATGCGCGCCAGCGCACCCGCCGCGAGAACGTTCCGTTCAGTCGCGCCGGATGGAACGATGTCGAGCAGGAGGACCGGAATTCCCGCGTTCGCAAGCTGCGCGGCAATTCCGCTCCCCATCGTGCCCGCGCCGATGACGGCGGCGCGGCGGATCTCGATGGCCATGAGTGGTGGCGTGAAGCCGATGGAGTTGAGAAGAAGCGGCCGACCGCGAAGCAGACGCCGGCGTAGTGACGGAATGCTGACCGTTCGGCGACGTCGGCGCAACTTCCGCGCCGACGCGCGTCGCAGCCGTGCCGTCGCCGTCGCGAGGGTCCTTCGCGTTGGCTGTACCGCCGGTCCTACCGCCTCCCGCACCACGCCGGCGTGCGCGCCACCCTGCGCGGGGGCGTCGCAGCTGGCTGCCGCCTACGCCGCGTCCTGCGGAAAGACGAGCATCGGCCAGGTACGGCGCCACGGCCGCTCGCCGTCGAACGTGAGGGCGAGGGTGATCGTCCATCGCACCGACGTGACCCCATCGTAATGACTGGGTGCCGCCGTCTCCGGGATGCGAAACGTGACCGATTGGCGCCAATCCTCCCCCGCCCGCACCGGACCGCCGCTGAGCATCACGGGCACGGGCTGGGTCAGCAGCACGTCCCCAGGCGTGGAGCCGGTGTAGCGCCGCGCCTCCGTCACGATGACAGCATTCTGCAGGGCGAGGGTACGGCGGGCGTGCAGGACCACGCGGAAGGTCACCGGCTCGCCGACGGTGACATGGGTATCATCGAGCGCCGGCTCCACCCACCCGATCCGGCGTGCCTCCTCGAACTCGGGCCGCAACGGCCGCAGCTCCGGCACGGCGGTCGCGAGCGCCAGGGCGCCGATCGCCACCAGGAACACCGACTCGCCATAGGCAACGAATGCCCCGCCGATCCCGAACACGATCAGCGCCACGCCGAGGATGGCCGTGATGATCGCGCGACGGGCGCTGCCGCGCTCCAGCGGCGCGCGCCATTGGTCACGCACGAGCTCCACGAACACGTACCCTTTGGGGCCGAGGCGATCCGCATCGTCGAGGGGCATGAGGCGAGAATGCCGCCCCGCGAGGGCAGACGCAACCGGTTCGCCCCGTCGGCGGCGCGCACCGCCATCGTGGATTGCGCATTCTTCGGCACCGGCGCGCGTGCCCCGCACCTGCTCCGGCTTCCCCTGCCCCGTCCATGTCCCGATACCCGTTCCTGCTCGCACCGGGCGCACTTGGCGCCATCGCGATCGAAAACCGCGTCGTGATGGCGCCGATGACGCGCAGCCGCGCCAGCGCCGATGGCTCGCCGTCGTGGCTGATGGCTGACTACTTCGCACAGCGGGCCAGCGCCGGATTGCTCATCACCGACGCCACGATGCCGTCTCCGCAGGGCGTGGGCTATCCTGGCACGCCGGGCATGTGGACCGACGCGCAGACCGAGGCGTGGCGCGAGGTGGTGCGCCGGGTGCACGTGGAAGGGGGCCGGATCGCGCTGCAACTCATGCACTGCGGACGCGTCTCGCTGCCGGACTTCCAACCGGACGGCGCCGCCCCGGTCTCATCTTCGGCCATCCCTGCGGCCGGGGTGCACCTGCTCTCGCCGCAGGGCACCCGCGAACCGGCGGCCGAACCGAGGGCGCTCGAGCTGCAGGAGATCCGCGGCGTCGTGGCGCAGTTCGCCCAGGCGGCCCGCAGTGCACGCACCGCCGGGTTCGACGCGGTGGAACTCCACGCCGCCAGCGGCTACCTGATCGACCAGTTCCTGCGCGACGGCGTGAACCAGCGCCACGATCGCTACGGCGGTGCCGCCGAGCATCGCGCGCGCTTCCTGCTGGAGTGCTGCGAGGCCGTGGCGAAGGAGATGGGGGCCGACCGCACCGGTGTGCGCCTGTCGCCGCTGAACCCCTTCAACGACATGCGCGACGGCAATCCACCCGAGACCTTCGGCACGGCGCTGCGGCTGATGGCGTCGCTGGACCTCGCCTGGGCCCACCTCGCCGCGCTCGGCGACACCGACCTCACGCACCGCCTGCGCGACGCCTACGGTCGGCCGTTCATCCTCAACGGCGGCTTCGATGCGCACACGGCCGAACAGGTGATCCGCAGTGAGCTGGCCTGTGCGGTGAGCTTCGGGCGGGCGTACATCGCGAACCCCGATCTCGTCGCGCGACTGGCCGGTGACCTGACGATCGCCGATGCTGATCCGGCCACCTTCTACACGGGTGGGGAGCGCGGCTATCTCGACTATCCGCTGCATGCCTGACCCGGAACTCCGCAGATCAACCGAGCTCGCAACGGCGCACAGCATATCGCAGAACGGCACGACCGCCGACAAACCGCACCATGCCTGATCCGGAACTCCACAAATCAACGCGAGATCTCAACGGCGCACAGCATATCGCAGAACGGCACGGCCGCAGAACCGAACTGCCGCAGAACGGCCGAATTTCGTAGCGCTGAACGCCGAACGCTGAGCGCTGCAGGAGCTGACGCATTCAACCGCTGAACAGCAAAACGCAAAAGAGCACACAGCCGCAAAACTGCGCGTAGCATCCCCTCGCGCTGCAGGCTTCGGTGTGACGCATCGCTGACGAAATCTGTTGGAACTGCCGTTCCCAAGAAGAACGTGCGCCCCGAACTCCAGCGAAGCCGAACCGGCGCACCGCAGTTTTGCGGCTGCAGGCTTCGGTGTGACGCATGGCTGACGTACTTGCTGGAACTACTGCTGCGGGCGCCGTTCCCAAGAAGAACGTCCGCCCTGAACGCCAGCGAAGCCGAACCCGCGCACCGCAGTTTTGCGGCTGTGTGCTCATTTGCGTTTTGCTGTTCCGCAGTTTGCTGTTCCGCAGTTTGCTGTTCCACAGATTGCTGTTCCACAGTCTGCGGTTCCGCAGTCTGCGGTTCCGCAGTCTGCGGTTCTGCGGCTGTTCCGTTCTGCGGCCGTGCAGTTCTGCGATATGCTGTGCCCTTGCCGGCACCGCACCGCACCGCACCGGATCACCGCATCGGACGCGTCGTGCCGAGCGGCTGCCCGTTCGGGTGCCACGCCGGCTTCGCACCGTTCGCGAGGATGACGATTGCCTGAGCCGCCGACTCGATCACGCGCGCCATGTGTGCCGCGTCGGCGTAACGCGCCTCGTCGCGAACGGTGTGATAGTCGGGGTGCAGGTTGAAGCTCGACAACGTGTGCGCCGGGATCCCCATGCGCGCAAAGGCGATGTTGTCGCTGCGCTCGAAGAAGCGTTGGGCCGGGCGCCGGTCGGGCACGATCGGGATTCCCCCCTCGCGCAGCTGGTCGCCGAGCGTCGACCGTTCGTAGCCCGTCAGCCATGCCCGGCCGACGCCGCCGGCGAGGCTGTCGGGCCGGCCGATCATCTCCACCTCGAGGTTGGCCACCAGCTCGGAGAGCGGGCGCACGGGATGCTCGATGTACCAGCGCGTGCCGAGCAGTCCCACCTCCTCGCCGGTCATCGCGGCGAAGATGATCGTGCGCTTCGGCTTCACCGGCCCGCGCGCGAGCAGCCGCGCCACCTGCAGCACGGCAATCGTGCCGGCCGCGTCGTCATCGGCGCCGTTGTTGATCGAATCGCCCTCGACCGCCTTGCCGACGCCGATGTGGTCGTAGTGCGCCGTCATCAGCACGTACTCGTTGCGCAGCGACGGGTCGCTGCCCTCGATCATGCCGACCACGTTGGCGCCGGGCAGGCGCTTCTCGCGCGGGAGCGAGTCGTACGCCGCCCAGCTCGCGAGCAGTTGCGGGCGGATGCGCGCGCCGGGCGTGGCGGCGGTGCCGGCCGCCAGCGGCACGCGCTGCACGAAGCCGCTGTCGCCCACCGGCGTGAGCCCCGCGGCCCGGAACTGCGCACTGAGCCAGCGCGTGGCGCGCCAGCTGCCGGGCGACCCGGTGAGACGGCCCTCCATGCTGTCGGCGGCGAGGATCGCGAGGTCGCGCGCGACGTCGGCATCGCGCACACGCGGCTGCCAGGCGCTCGCGCGCACCGCACCCGGCGGCGTCGGAAGCGCGACGAAGGCGAGCCATTGTCCGCTCGGGTCGACGGTGACGCGGGAGATGGCCGTCAGCGGTGCGAATCCGAGATCGGCGGCGACGGTCCACGCGCCCTGCCCGCGACGCCAGGTCTGCAGCGTCGTGCCGCTGCCGGCCACCAGCATCGTGCTGTCCACCCACGCGTACTCATCGGCCTGCGGCAGCGTCTGCACCAGACGGGTGACGCGCTTGGTGGACAGATCCAGCTCGTCGATGAACCAGCGCGCGCCCTCCTTCTGCACGAACGTCACGCGCGCGGTGCCCGGCACACGACGCACGCCGCGGCCGATGTCGCGCGCGATCGTGTCGATGCGACCGGTGAGGGTGTCCATGAGCTGCAACGTGGCTGGCGACCCGAGCACGAACATCACCACCTTCGACTCCACCCAGGCGTAGTACCCCACCGGCTTGACCGCGCCGACCAGCCGTGCCGGCGTGCCTGATGCCGTGAGCGGCAGCCGCCAGAGATGCTGCGCCGAGTCACGCTCCACACGCACCACCGTCAGCGCCGTGCCATCGGCCGTGGCCTGCGGCGAAAATTCGCTCTCGGCCGTCACGGCCACCGGTACGTGCGAGGAGCCGTCCAGGGCGTACTGCCAGATGTCGCTCTGCACGTCCCGCACGCTGTCACGCATCAGGGCGTTCGGCGCGCGGCGGGTGTAGTAGAGCACGCGCCCGCGCGGATCGAACGACGGCTGGTTGTCGTACCCGTCCCGGCGCGTGAGGTTGATCGGCGGTTGCACCAGCAGCGCGCCGTCGCGCTGCGAGATGCGCGAGAGGAAGACATCGGTGCTCGGCGTGCCGGCCGCCTGGGCGTGCGCGGCCGCGGCGGCTGCGACCAGTAGCTGCAGTGTGCGGCGAAGGGTGGTGGATGACATGCGCGCACGGTACGCCCGCGCACGGAGCGGCGCCACCGCCGGTGACGCCGAAACCATCGGCGACCTGTGATGCCGAGTCGGCCGGTGCGAGATTGCCGCATGCCCATGCGCCGCCCGTTCGCTCTCGCCGTCCTCCTGCTCGCCGCCGCCTGCAGTCAGCAGGACAAGAAGCCCCGCCTGAAGCAGGGGGCCGTCGTCGGCACGTGGGAAAGCGACACGCTCACCGTCGGCGACGGCCCGCGGCAGGTCTACCGCCTGCGGATCGACTCGGCCGGTGGGGCGGAGTTCGTGACCGGGTCGGTCGGCCGTGACAGCCTGGTACAGCGCGGGACCTGGGATGGCGCCGACACACTGCTGCGCGTGGTGGTGCGCAGCGGCGGCACGGCCGCGCGACCCACGTCGCTGCTGCTGGCGATCCGCGGGAACCGGCTGGGCCTCGTGCGCTTCGATTCGACGCAATGGGGCACCGGGCTGACGCTCTCGCGGCGCTAGCCGCACACGGCGGCGGCCCGCACCTGCACCAACGGTGCGCTTGCGGGATCGATCATTCGGCGCGAGTCTCGTCCTACTGTCGATGCCTCCCCGGCACGACGCTCCCCGACTCCGCCAGCGCATGTCACCACGGCGCCGACGTTCCCGCTCCGGCTTTCCCATCGCCGTCGCAATCGCGATCCTCGTCGCGATCTTCGCCAGCCGTTCGGCCTACACCGCACAGATCGCGCAGGCCGAGGCGCGCCGTGCGGCGAAGGCGGCGCCGACACTCGCGGTCGATGGTGCCGTCACGTCCACGCCCGCAGCCGCGCCGGAGCGAGCATCCGGGCGCGGCGCATCGCGCGGGTTCGCGTCGCGGCAGGGACTGCTGGACCACTTCGAGAAGCATGGGTCGGAGTTCCCCGGCCTCGACATGGCGGCGTACCTGCGCGCGGCGCAGTCCCTGCGCGATGCGCCGGCCACCGGCACGATCCTCGAACTGCGACGGGCGGACGGCGTGCTCACGCGCTTCGACAAAGCCAGCGGCGCCTTCATCGCGGTGAATCGCGACGGCACCATCCGCACCTTCTTCCGGCCGAACGACGGAGAGCGCTATTTCCGCCGTCAGGCCGCGCGCCCCCCGGCCCGCGCACCGTGACCCCGCAGCCGGATCCCGTCCACACCTATCTGGTCAGCCGTGGCTGTGCGCCGCTCGTCGTGCGGCGCGGGCTGGCGGGACTGCTGGAGCAATGGGCGGCGGTCGTGGCGCAGGCCGAGCGGGGCCGCGACGCCTCGCTGGATGAATGGCTGAACGACATGGACCTGCGCGACATCATGGCCGGGGCCCTGGCGGCGGCCGCCCCCCGCGACCGCCGCGCCGCCTCCGCCCGACTCGACGACGCCGATGGGCGCTTCATGGCCATCACCGAGCCGTGCGACTGCCTCTGGGGCGACGCCGTCGCCGACACCAACCGGTGGCGCCCGGAATGGCAGTGGTGGTACTTCCGGCGGCCGCTCCAGCCGGGCCCGCTGATGAAGGAAGACCTGCTGGTCCACGGCCTGCTCCGCCCCGACAGCTGAAACCGCCAACCGCTTGCGCGCGTCATATCACAGCGATATCACTTCGATGTCACTTGAACCTTGGTCACGAACCATGACGCGCGAATTCATCAAGAAAGCAGCTCCCGGGCTCCCGGTCCTCTTCGCTCAGCTTGCCGGCGTGGCCGCCGGCGCCTGGCTCGCCTGGAGCGGCATCAGCGGCAGAAGCGTCGCCACCGCCGCAATCGGGATCGGGCTGATCGTGCTCTGCCTGCTGCTCTCCATCGGCCTCTTCACCGTCGAACCGAACGAGGCGAAGGTCCTGCAGCTGTTCGGCACGTACAAGGGGACCGTCCGCCAGCAGGGGCTCTATTTCGCGAACCCGTTCTTCACCAAGAAGCGGATCACGCTGCGCGCGCGGAACTTCGAGACCGCTCGCCTGAAGGTGAACGACAAGCACTCCAACCCGGTCGAGATCGCCGCGATCGTGGTCTGGCGCGTCATCGATAGCGCCGAGGCGCTGTTCGAGGTGGACAACGTCGAGACCTACGTGATGACGCAGAGCGAGTCGGCGTTGCGGGCGCTGGCCACGAAGTACCCGTACGACGCCCATAGCGAGGGCGAGGTGTCGCTGTCCGTGAACCCTGACGAGATCGCGAGCGAGTTGAGCATCCAGCTCACCGAGCGCTTCGCGAAGGCAGGCGTCGAGGTGATCGAGAGCCGGGTGAGCCATCTCGCCTACGCCGCCGAGATCGCGGGCGTCATGCTGCAGCGCCAGCAGGCGGCGGCGATGATCGCGGCCCGGACCAAGATCGTCGAGGGCGCCGTCGGCATGGTGGACATGGCGCTGACGATGGTGGAGGAGCGCGGCATGGCCAAGCTCGATGGCGACCGGCGCGCCGCGATGGTGAGCAACCTGCTGGTGGTGCTCTGTGGTGAGCGCAGCGCCCAGCCCGTGCTCAACACCGGCACGATCTACCAGTAGACCGGGCCGCCACGGTGGCAGAGCGGAAGGCCTTCCTGCTGCGGGTGGATCCGGCGCTGCTGGACGCGATGCAGCGATGGGCGAACGACGATCTGCGCAGCCTCAACGCGCAGATCGAGTTCGTCCTCCGCCGCACCCTCCAGCGCGAGGGGCGGCCGGGCCCCGTCGACCTGCCATCGCCCGTGGCGCGCGCTGACGGCGACGGCCCCGCCGCCTGACGCGGCCGGGACCCAAACGCCCGGTTGGGAACCCGTGAACTGGTCAGCCGGTACCATTGCGGTACAATTCAGGATCCCTCTCCCGCTGTCTGCATCGGAGCGCCGCATGCCGAAGGCCCATTCCAGGTTCGACCGGCACGTCGCGGGCACCACGGCGATGGCGGCGCCGCAGCCACGCTGGAGTGTGGCGCGAGGCTGGTTGCTGCTCGCGATCGCCGCCGCGCCGCTCCCTCTTCTGGCGCAGGGTCTGCCCAGTGGCAACGGCTTCCTGTTCGAGCGGCCGCTCGTGAGCATCGCGCTGCGTGGCGGCTATGACCGCCCGGCGGCACGGAGCGACGTGTTCGACTTCGCGACCGACCAGCTCACCCTCTCGCGCGGCGACTTCGCTGCCGCGAGCGTGAATCTCGACATCGGCGTCCGTCTCTCCGACCGCCTCGACGTCGTCGTGGGCGTTGGTCAGGCGAGCCGCACGGCTGGGTCGGAATTCCGCCGCTACACGGACAACAACGACCTTCCGATCGAGCAGGCGACGCAGCTCCGCCGCCGCCCGGTGACGGCGGGCCTGCAGTTCGCGCTCAGCGCCCCCGGTGAGCGGATCGGGCGTCTGGCGTGGATCCCGTCGCGCTTCACGCCGTGGATCGGCGCCGGCGGCGGCGCGATGCATTATCAGTTCGCGCAGAACGGCGACTTCGTGGACTTCAAGACGCTGAATGTCTTCGCCGACCGGATCTCCTCGGCAGGGTGGGCGCCGATGGCGTACGGCAACGTGGGCATGGATGTGCGCCTCGCGCCGCGCATCTACCTCACCACCGATCTGCGCTACACTGCTGCGCGGGCAAGGATGAGCGGGTCGTTTCAGGGCTATGACAAGATCGATCTCTCGGGCGCCGCAGCGACCGTGGGCCTCACGTTCCGCATGTAACAGGAGAGACGGACCCATGACACTCCGATCACGCACGATGCTCGCGACGTTGGCGGCCGCGGTGGCGCTGGTGCAGACGGTGGGTGCGCAGTCGCCCACGCCGACGCGCATCGACGAACGCTGGCGCCCCTACTTCGGCTGCTGGACGTCGCAGGGTGGTGGCGGCACCGGCCCCGGCGTCTGTGTGCTCCCCACCGCCGATCCGAACGTGGTCGAGTTCGCGACGGTGCAGGGCGACTCGGTGCTCTCCGTGCTGCCGATGTCGGCCAGCGGACAGCAGGTGCCGCGCACACGTGACGGCTGCACCGGCTGGGAGCGCGGCCAGTGGTCGGCGGAAGAACGCCGCCTCTACCTCAGCGCCGAGTTCCGCTGCGGCAACGCGGCACCGCAGACCTCCAGCGGCATGCTGGCGATGCGTGACGTGAATGCGTTCTCGCGCATCGACGCGGTGAAGACGCGCAACAGCGGTGCGGTGCGGGTGATCAACTTCGCGGCCGCGCGTGACAGTGTCGGGCTGCCGGGATCGATCCGTGCCCGCCTGCCGCAGCTGGTGACGATGGCGACGTACGCTGCCCGCGTCGAAGCCGCGTCCGAGGTGCAGGTGGCCGACGTGGCGGAGGCGGCGCGTGTCGTGGAGCCGACGGTGGTCGAGGCGTGGCTGGTCGATCGCGGCCAGCGCTTCGCGCTCGACGCCCGCGCGTTGCGCGAACTCAAGGCCGCGAAGGTCGCGTCGCGCGTGATCGACATGGTGGTGGCGGTGTCATACCCTGAGACCTTCGCCGTCTCCGTTGGCGGTGAGCCCGACGTGCGGCCGGCGGCCGAGCGTGCGCGTGGCGACGGGCGCGGCTATGGCGACGATGGATTCATGGGCCGCGATCCGATCTATGGCCAGGGCGCGTTCGGCTACGACATCTTCTCGCCGTTCGGCCTTGGCTTTGGCTATGGCTGGCGCAACGGCCTGCTGAACCCGTTCTACAGCGCGAACTACTCCGGCTACGGCAACCCCTACAGCCCGTATGGCTACGGCCCGTACAACGGTGGCGTGTGGCTCCCCGGCAACGGACCCTTCGTGATCGTGCCGGGCACGCCCGCCGGCACATCGCCGGGGACGACGGAGAACGGTGGCCGGGCCATCAACGGCCGCGGGTACTCGCAGGGCAGCGGATCGGGCGGATCCCGTGGTGCCGAACCGCGCGGGCAGTCGCCCTCGCCGTCGCCCAGCGTGAACAACGGCGGCGGATCGTCAGGGACGAGCAGCGGCGGTGGCCAGAGCAGCGGTGGCCAGAGCAGCGGCACGCAGCGCACCGCCAAGCCCCGCCCGTAGTCGCACCAGCGCGTGCCTGACCGATGGCGCCGCCGAGCCTCTGGTTCGGCGGCGCTCGTGCGTCCGACGCGGTGTCGCGGAGGATGGCGTACGACCTAGTTTGTCTGTCGCGGCGCAACCGTCCGATCGCACGCGGCGACTGTCCTTCAGCCTCTCCGATGTCGTCCTTCGGCAGCTTCCTCGAACTTGGCCTGCGTCACATCCTGACGCTCGACGCCGCCGATCACCTGCTCTTCCTGGCGACGCTGATCCTCGCCTACGATCTCGGAACGTGGCGACCGCTGCTGATCCTGATCACCGCATTCACGATCGGGCATTCGCTCACGCTGGCACTCGCCACCCTGAACATGGTGCGCGTGGATGCACGTGCCGTCGAGGCGCTGATTCCGGCGACGATCATCGTCACGAGCCTGGTGAACCTCTGGACATGGCGGCAGGGCCGGCGCGCCAACGACCCGCCGGCGCGGTCGGCGCTGCCGCTCTGGCCGCGATACCTCATGACGGCGGTGTTCGGACTGATCCACGGCCTCGGCTTCTCGTCGGTGCTGCGCGGCCTGCTGGGCTCAGAAGAATCGATCCTGATGCCGCTGCTGGCCTTCAACATCGGCATCGAGTTGGCGCAGCTGCTGGTGCTGGCACTGCTGGCGCTCGTCGGCGGCGTGCTGACGACGTGGCTGTTCGACCGGCGCGGCTACGTGCTGGCGGCCAGCGGCATCACCCTCGGATGTGCCACCCAGATGCTGCTGCAGCGCCTCTGACGGCCGCGACCGGGCCCTGAGGCACAGCGGACGGAACACGACGGGGGCAGGGATCGTAGTTTACGGAGGTTCGATAACCCTTCAGCTGCCTGATCATGTCGCATTCGTTCGTCTGGCGTCGTTCCGCCCTGCTGCTTGCCCTTGCCGCGGCCGGCCCGCTTGGCGCCCAGCAGTGGCTCCACCCCGATACCGTCGGCCGCACCAACCAGTCCATCTTCCGTGTGCTCGACCAGTGGCCCGCGCCGAACGAGCAGCGTGCCGCCAGCGGCAAGCCCGGCACGAAGTACTGGCAGCAGCGCGTGGACTACGTGATCCGCGTCAGCCTCGACACCACCACGCACACCGTGACGGGCTCCGAGCGCGTCACCTATCGCAACAATTCGCCGGACGCACTCGGCTACCTCTGGTTCCAGCTCGACCAGAACATCGACAACCCGTCGGTGTCGGAGTCGATGATCGGCGCCCCGGCGCTGCCGCGCACCGTGTCACCGGCCGCGGCATCGTTCATCAACGCGCGGCTCGATACGAAGGGCTACAGCATCACGCGCGTCCAGCTCGTGTCGAAGACCGGCCAGAAGACCGACGTGCCCTACGTGATGCAAGGCACGCAGATGAAGGTGCCGCTCACGACGGCGTTGGCGACGGGCGGCGCACAGGAGCTGGAGATCGACTGGAGCTATGTGATGCCCGAGTCGTTCGCCAGCCGCAACGGCCGCGGGGCGCGTGAGAAGCTGAAGGACGGTTGGGAGTATCTGGCCGCGCAGTGGTTCCCGCGCGCCGCCGTCTACGACGACGTGGTGGGCTGGCAGAACGACCAGTTCTTCGGTCAGGGCGAGTTCTACCTGAACTTCGGCAACTACGACGTCAGCATCACGGTGCCGCACAACCACATCGTGCAGTCCACCGGTGCACTGCAGAACCCGACCGAGGTGCTCACGGTCGCGCAGCGCGAGCGGCTGGTGAAGGCGATGACGTCGGAGACGCCGGTCTTCATCATCACGAAGGACGAGGCCAACACGCCGGCGACGCGACCGGCCGGCACCGGCCCGATGACGTGGCGCTTCAAGGCAGAGAACGTGCGCGACTTCGCATGGGCCTCGTCGCCGGGCTTCATCTGGGATGCGGCGGGCTATCGCTACACGCCGGCGTCCAAGCCGATCGAGATGCATTCGCTGTACCCGCGCGAGGCACTGGGCGTCTGGGATTCCCTCAGCACCAAGGCGATCGCGCAGACCATGCGCACCTACGGCCGCCTGTCGTTCGAGTACCCGTACCCGAAGGCCAGCAACATCCACGGCATCGTGGGCGGCATGGAGTACCCGATGATCGCGTTCTGCGGCGCACGGCCGCCGGCCAACGCCAATGGCGAGACCCTCAAGCGCGTCGGCTACGGCCTGGTGGCGGTGACCATTCACGAGGTGGGCCACAACTGGTTCCCCATGATCGTCGCCAGCGACGAGCGGAAGTGGACGTGGATGGACGAAGGGCTGAACAGCTATCTGGAGGGCATGGCGTCGATGGAGTTCGATGCGGCGTGGCCCAAGGCGCGCCTGCCGCTGGTCGCGGCGAACATCGTCGGCTACATGAAGAATCCCGACCAGGTGCCGCTCATGACCGAGTCGGACCTGATCCATCGCGGCTTCGGCCCGAACGGCTACACCAAGCCGGCCTCGGGGCTCTACATCCTGCGCGAGCAGGTGCTCGGTCCGCAGCTGTTCGACGCGGCGTTCCGGGAGTATTCGCAGGCATGGATGTTCAAGCACCCGCAGCCGGCGGACTTCTTCCGCAGCATGATGCAGGCGAGCGGCGACAACCTGAACTGGTTCTGGCGCGGCTGGTTCTACAGCACACATGCCAACGATCAGGCGGTGGCCGGCGTCGAGGTGCAGAGCGCCGACGCGATGGGGATGGCCGCGCGCGGTCGCTTCTACAATCGCGTCACGCTGGAGAACAAGGGTGGCCTGGTGATGCCGGTGATCATGGAGTTCACCTACACCGACGGCACCAAGGAGCGGGTCAAGCTGCCCGTGTCGATCTGGCGCACCAACGAGAAGAAGTTCGAGTACGGGCGCTTCTCGCAGAAGGAGCTGCAGTCGGTGGAATTGGACCCGGACGACGCGCTGGCGGACATCAACCGCGAGAACAACAAGGGCGCGCCGGCACCGCGCACCGGCGCGATTCCGTGACCGCTGGCTGGCTGCCGGTGGCGTTGCTCGCGGGGGTGGCCATCACGGCCGCCCCTGCGGGCCGAACCCACGCAGCGGCGCGCACACGGGCGCACGCGCCCACCCGCACGGAGGTCGAGACATCGGCGCCGGCGCGTGCGACACACGAGTTCCACGTGTCGTATACGCGCATGGCGGTGGAGCCGACGGTGATCTCCGCGCAGATCCGCGTGTTCGCCGACGACGTCACGCGCGCGCTCGTGGAGCGCACGAAGGCGCAGTCGATCACGCTCAACTCGCCGCAGGGCGAGGCGGCATTCCAGGCGTACCTCGCCGCCGGGTTTCCGGTGAAGGCGAACGGGCGCCTGCTCTCGCCCGTGGTGGCGAGCAGCGTGCAGGACCGCGAGATGTGGTCGTACGTGGTGACGTGGACGTCACCGACACCGATCACGACGGTGTCGATGCACAACGCCGCGCTGTTCGAGCTGTTCGACGACCAGCAGAACATCGTGAAGGTGAAGCATCTCGCGAGTGGCCGTGAGGCGACGCAGTTCTATTCTGGTGGGTCCAGGGCGGATCAAGTGTTCCGGTTCTGAGCCGCTTCAGCGGCACGACGTCGCGCCGCGTGTCCGGCGTGCGGTCGAGCGAGCTTCCATTTCCAACGCGTCCGCCTGAGTCATGACGAAAGTCCGCGTGCTCGTGTTCTCGTGCCTCCTGCTCGTCACGCCTGCCGGCACGCAGGCGCAGGCGCCCGACACGACCACGCGCCTCCGGCTGAACGGGTTCGTGGACACGTATTACGCATACGACTTCACGCGACCCGCTGACGGTGACCGGCGCTTCACGACGCAGCCGGCGCGTCACGACGAGATGAATGTGAACCTCGCGTGGCTTGGCCTGACCGTCGAGCGGCCGCGTTCACGTGCACGTATCGCACTGCAGGCCGGCACCTCGGTGCAGGCGAACTATGCCGGTGAGCCGCGCAACGGCACGGTGAGCGGCCCGGAACTGGCGCGGATTATCCAGGAGGGCAGCGTTGGGGCGCGCCTGAGCCGCACCGTCTGGCTCGATGCGGGAATCTACGCGAGCTATATCGGCCTCGAGGGCTGGACATCAGGCGACAACCCCACGTACACACGATCGCTGGTGGCGGACTACAGCCCGTATTACCTGTCCGGCGCACGGGTCACCTGGACGGCGTCACCTCGGGTGACTGCACAGCTGCATGTAATGAACGGATGGCAAATCATCTCGGAGAACAATCGCGGCAAGGCGGTGGGGTCGCGCGTCGATGTCGCCGTCTCGCCTGCCGTCACGGTGTCGTACGCGAATTTCGTCGGCACGGAACCGCAAGTTGGTCGCAGCGGCGCCATGCGCCTCTTCAATCAGCTGATGGCACGGGGCCAACTCGCCGGCGGCACGCAGTGGCAGGGACAGGTGGACGTCGGGCAGCAGGATGGGCAGCACTGGTCAGGACTGGTCGCGATCGTACGGCAGCCCCTCACATCACGGATCGCGCTGTCGGGGCGGCTCGAACGGTTCAACGATCGCTCCCAGGTGATCATCACCACCGGACACAGTGACGGTTTCATCGGCACGGGCGGCTCAGTGGGCATGGACGTGGCGCTCGAGTCGGGTGTTCGATGGCGCTCCGAGGTGCGCGCGATCCGCACGACGGCCGACCTCTTTCCCGACGGGATCACGGCCCGCCCCGTCGATTTCAATCGCCTGTTGGTCACATCGCTCAGCGTCGCGTTCTGACGGGCTTCGGCCTCACCTGCCGCAGCGACCAGCCCCGCTCGCCCGCTGAAGCCCGGCGTCCACCACCTTATCTTCCGGCATGACCATCCCCTACCCGAACATCTCCCCGGACATCATCCACATCGGCCCGCTCCGGATCCGGTGGTACGGGATGATGTACGTCCTCGGCTACATCGTCGGCGGCAAGCTGGCGCGGAAGCGGATCAAGGATGGCACGCTGCCGCTGACGGAGGAGGGGCTGGACACCTACCTCACGGCGCTCTTCGTCGGGATGCTGCTCGGTGCGCGAGCGATGTACGTGCTCGTCTACGATCGCTCGCTGCTGACGGGCGTCGAGTGGCTGAAGGTCTGGAACGGGGGACTCTCGTTCCATGGTGCCGCGGTCGGCATGGTCGTGGCCTGCGCCTGGACGGCGCGCCGCTATCGCATCCCGTTCCACACGCTCACCGACACGCTCGCACTCTGTGCCACGCCGGGACTCGCCTTCGGTCGCATCGGCAACTTCATCAACGCCGAACTGTATGGCCGCGCCAGTGACGTACCGTGGGCGATGGTGTTTCCCACCGATCCGCAGCAGGTGCCGCGGCATCCATCGCAGCTGTACGAGTTCCTTGGCGAGGGCGTGATCCTCGGCAGCTTCCTCTGGTGGCTTGAAGCGAAGGCGCGCCGCGAAGGCTGGTGGCGCCCCGGCGTCGGCGGCACGGCCTTCCTGATTGGCTACGGGATCATCCGCTCGCTGGTCGAGTTCACACGCCAGCCTGACGCGCAGCTCGGCTTTCTCGCCGGCGGGATCACGATGGGGCAGCTGCTTTCGTCGATCATGATCGTGTCGGGCATCCTGATCGCGGTGCTGTTCGTCTACCGCCAGCCACCGCAGGTGCCGAAGCCGGCGCTGTCTGTGCAGCCGACCTGACGTCTGCGCGCTTGGCTGGCATCGTCAACTCCGTTCACGCGGAGGGGCGGAGCAGCGGAGATGTCGGTGTGACGCGGATGTCTGTTCACAGGTTCGACGGTCGGTGCCGGCCACCGACCGCTTTCTTTCTGGAACAGCAGCGGAACGGTCACCACCATAAAAATGACGATGCCCCGATCGCACGCGGAGCATCGCCACTGGCACTGACATCTCTGTTGCTCCGCCCCTCTGCGTGAACAGAGTTGACGATCTCAGAGCAACGCGAAATCAGCTACGGTCACGCCGGACGACCACCCGCTTGCCCTTGATGGTCGTGTTGCGCAACGCGTCGATGATGTCGTCGGCGATCTCGTCCGGCACCTCGACGATCGAGAACTTGTCCTGGATCTGGATCGCCCCGACCACGCTCGCATCGAGCTGCAGTTCGTTCGCGATCGCGCCCACCAGGTCACCCGGGCGGACGCGCGCGAGCCGGCCGGCGCCGACGTAGAGGCGGGCCACGTCCCACTGCGGCTTCCGCGCCGCGGGACGGGCCGGACGCTCACCCTCGGCGGCGGGAGCCGTGGAGCGTTCCGGGCGCGGACGCTCGGTACGCTCCGGACGCTCGGCGCGCTCGAAACGCGTGCTGGTGCGCTCCGGGCGATCACCGCGTGCCGGGGGACCGGAACGCTCACTGCGCTCCGGACGGTCGCGCCGCGGCTCGGCGGCGGGGATCTCCTTCTCGTCCTGACTGCCGCCCGACGACAGCTCGAGCTGCTTCACCGCGGCCGCGGCGACGTCCATCACGTCGAACTCCTCCGCCAGTGACTCGACGATGCTGCGGAAGGCATCCAGATCACCGGCGAGGATGCCCTCACGCAGCGACGCCTTCGTCAGCTCGAGACGGCGCGTGCGAAGGTCGGCCACCGTCGGCACGGTGGCGATCTCGATCTTCGACTTCGTCGCCATCTCGATGTTGCGCAGCATGCGATGCTCGCGCGGCTCGGCCAGCGAGATCGCGACGCCTTCACGGCCGGCGCGGCCCGTGCGGCCGATCCGGTGCACGTACGCCTCGGTGGACGTCGGCACGTCGTAGTTCACCACGTGCGAGACGTGCTGGATGTCGAGCCCGCGCGCCGCGACGTCGGTGGCCACCAGCAGGTCCGTCTTCTCGGCGCGGAACTTCTTCATCACGCGGTCGCGCTGGTCCTGCGACAGCCCACCGTGCAGCGCCTCGCAGCGGTAGCCGCGCGCGTTCATGGTCTCGGTCAGCTCGTCGACCTCGGTGCGCGTGCGGCAGAAGATGATCGCCGACTGCGGCTGCTCGATGTCGAGCACACGGCCAAGGGCGGCCATCTTGTGGGCGCGCGGGACGATGTACGCCACCTGGCGCACCTTCGCCGTCTGACCCGGCTCCACCTTGACGCGATCGATCTTGACCGTGATCGGGTTGCGCAGGTGCTTCTTCGCGATCTGGGCGATGCGCGGTGCCACCGTGGCCGAGAAGAGCGCCGTCTGGCGCTCGGTCGGCGTCGCGGCGAGGATCGCCTCGAGGTCCTCGGCGAAGCCCATGTCGAGCATCTCGTCGGCCTCGTCCAGCACCACCATCCGCACCGCATCCAGCAGCAACGTGCCGCGGCGGATGTGATCGAGGGCGCGACCCGGCGTGGCGACCACGACGTCCACTCCGCGACGCAGCGCGCGGATCTGGGTGTCCATCGCCGAGCCGCCGTAGATCGGCAGTGCGATGATGCCCATCGCCTTGCCGTACCGGTGCACCGCCTCGGCCACCTGCATCGCCAGTTCGCGCGTCGGCGTGAGGATCAGCGCCTTGGTGCGCGTGCGGGCGGGGGCGTTCGTGTCCACGAGGTGCAGCAGCGGCAGCGCGAAGGCTGCGGTCTTGCCGGTACCCGTCGCAGCCTGTGCGAGGACGTCGTGCCCCTTCAGCAGCGGCGGAATCGCCTCGCGCTGAATCGGAGTGGGTTCTTCATAGCCAAGCGCCGCCAGTGCACCGACGAGGCGTGGATCGAGACCGAGGCCGGAAAAGCCGGCGTCGGACGTGTCTGCTGAACTTGTGGGACTTAGTGTCATAAGCTAAGAAGTTACATCCCCGCCGGTCGAAATGACGGACTCGGCAGGAATTTCCCGGCATTTCACCCGTGGCGCGGCGGGCGACGATCCGAGCGCGCCCAGTCAGCCCGGCCCGCAGGCTCAGACGTCGCGCAGTGCCGGCGGCAGTCGCTCCTGTGCCAGCTCGTGGCGCAGGCGCGTGACGAGCAGCCACACGACGGCGACGTTCACCACCAGCAGCGTGGCAAGCCATGGCGACGCGTGCTGCGCCAGTTCGTAGACCTCGGGCGGGATGAGGGCGGCGGTGGCCACCACGGTCAGCCATTCGGCCCAGCGGCGCTGCAGCCAGAGCCCCACGGCCTCGAGCAGGAACAGGGCGGCGTACGCGAAAAGGGCCCCGCCGAGGATCATCAGCCGGTTCGAATGCGTCCCGGACACCCAGACGAGAAACCGATCGGCGATCCGCTGCAGCAGGCCGACGGGCAGGTCCTGTACCCAGAGCTCGAAGGACGCGGCCGACGCTGGACGGATCAGCCGGAGCGTGGCGAGGCCAAGCGCGACCAGCACCGCCGTCTGGAGGAACTTGTACACCGCCAGGATGCGCAGAAACGCAGTGCGGTCGACGACGGACGGACGGGCGGGAAGCCTCATGTGCGGAGAAACATGCACGGAGAACCATGTCGTCAGGGAGGGCCGCATGCGCGCACCCGTGGCGGTGCGGGCAGTGCGCGCCGCCTGCAGCACGCCGCGCCGTGTCGACAGATTGCCGCCATGCCGACGTACGACGCAACCGGGTCACCCCCATTCGAGATCCGCGACTCACCGATCCAGGGTCGGGGCGCCTTCGCCACGCATCGTATTCCGGCTGGCACGCGGCTGGTGGAATACGCCGGCGAGCGGCTCACGCCGCAGGCGGCCGAAGCCCGCTATCCCGACGCACCGGGCGAGCGGCACCACACCTTTCTCTTCGCCATCGACGAGCTCGTCGTGATCGACGCCGCAGTGGACGGCAACGATGCACGCTGGATCAATCACTCGTGCGATCCGAACTGCGACGCGGTGGTGGACGATGGCCGCATCTGGATCGAGAGCATCCGCGACGTTCTCCCCGGTGAGGAGCTGGCGTACGACTATGCCTTCACGCTGACGGAGCGGCACACGCCAGCGGCGAAGCGACGGTATCCCTGCCACTGCGGAGCTCCGCAGTGTCGCGGGACGATGCTCGCGAAGAAACTATAGCGCGCGCCCACGCGCGCGAGCTCAGCCCAGCAGGTGCGGCGTGCCGGGGAGCGGCGTGCTCTCGCTCCAGCGCTCCACGCGGTTGCGGCCATTGGCCTTCGCGACATAGAGCGCGGCATCGGCGCGCTTCATCAGTGCCGCGATGCCGTCCATGCCCTCCTCCATCAACGCGACCCCTGCGCTGACGGTGTAGCGGATGCGCGTGCCGTCCACGTCCACCGCCTTGGTGGACACGGCCTTCAGCAGCCGCCGGCCCACGGTCTCGGCACCCTCCAGTGGCGTGCCAGGCAGCAGCACCACGAACTCCTCGCCACCGAATCGCGCCACCACGTCGAGTGTGCGGGAGGCCGAGGCGATGCTGGTCGCGAGGTGGCGCAGCACGGCGTCGCCAGCGGCGTGGCCGTAGGTGTCGTTCACCACCTTGAAGTGGTCAGCATCGATCACCATCAGGGCGAGGGGGCTCTTCGTGCGCGACCATCGCTCCAGTTCCGCCTCGGCCGCGTCGAGGAAGGCGCGACGGTTGGCGAGTCCGGTGAGGTGATCGTAGGAGACGCTGCGCCGCAGCGCCTCGTTCACCTCGCGGCGATCGGAAATGTCGCGCACGATCAGGCTGTAGCCGTGCGTCTCGGGGCAGGCGCTGTCGGTGTTGGCGAGCGGTGCGATGAGGCAGCTGCCCCAGAAGCGCGTCCCGTCGGCGCGACGGCGCCATCCCTCGTCCAGCGTCCAGCCATGCAGATCGGCATCCTCCAGCCGCGTGTTGCTGGAGTGTGCCGTGACCGCGTCGGTGGGATAGAAGACGTCGTAGGAGTGGCCGACCACCTCGTGCGGCAGGAATCCCGTCACCCGCTCGATCCCCGGATTGCCATGCACGATGACGCCCTCGGCATCGAGCAGCACCGTGGCGTAGTCCGAGATCCCGGTCACCATGGTGTTCACCCAGGCCTGGCTTTCGCGCAGGTCACGCTCGCGCTGGACCGATTCTGAGACATCGCTGATGACGGCCATGAGCCGGAACCGATCGAGCTTGATCAGGGAGAGCGAGAGCACCGTGGCGTCGTGCTGTCCCTGAACACCGAGCGCCACCTGCATCTGGAAGTCCTCACAGATCTTGCCGCGTGCGCCGCGGAAGCCCTCCGCACGCTGGCGCAGATCGGGCATGAGCGGTTCGAGCGTGGCGAACAGGTTCAGGATCGCGCGCCCGCGGGCGAGCGGGGCCAGCAGGCGCATCGCGATCGGATTGATCCGCTGGATGGTACCGTCGAGTCTGGTTTCGGCCAGTCCGATCGGCGCCAGCGTGATGAACGAGAGCAGGGCCTCGTACTCGGCGTCCTGCGCCAGCGTCGCCGCATCACCACGTCCGGCAGTGAGGCTTACCTCACGCTCGCCGTAGCGCGCCGCGGTCGCATCCACACTGCGTCGTGAGCGGGATGGGGTGCTTCGACCCTGCCGTGCCACGCGCGCCACCTTCGGCCGCGCGCCGGTGACCGTGGAATCGGGCGCCGCGCGTTCTGGGGTACCGTCAGGCCTCGTGGTGGTGTCTTGCATGGTGGTGCGGGTCGTCGGAAGTGCTCGGGAGGAACTCGCGTCGTGCCAGATCGGGATCAGGGCCCGCGAAACACCTGATGCAGTCGTGTTTCGGCCGGAAGCCGCGAACACTTGATTCCGTTCGACGAATTTTCGCGCCATGAGATTCTTTTTAGATTTCTCGGTGGGCGGCGGAGCGCATCGGGCACTGTTCGGACGTGTGTGGCTTCGGCATCGTGAGTCGCGAACTACTCACTGCATATCGCAGAACTGCACGGCCGCAGAACGGAACAGCTGCAGAACAGCTGGAACGGCTGAACGCTGAACTGATGGAACTACTGGAGCGGCTGGAGCGGCTGGAACGGCTGAACAACAACACGCAAAACTGAACAGCCGCAAAACTGCGGGGTGCGGCGGTGGGATCGTCGGTCGTCTGGAGTTGTGGGTCGAGGCTTTCAATCGTCGTGATGGTGTGCTTCACGCGGTGGAAGGCCGGTGGGTCGGACACTGTGCGCCGCTGTGCCAGGGGGCGGTTCCGGCCCGTGGCGCATGCTTCTCACCCGATCGTGCGCGGCGCCAGGTGCGCCGCGCGCCGGATGGTCGAGGAGTAAGCCGGCGCGGTGTCTGTGAGCGACCGGGGGTGTTGCGAGGGGCAGCGATACCGGCGAGTCGGGCGTACATCGCCTAGACTCCCGGTGTCTCCTGCCCCTGCCTCGTGTCGATTCGTCGTCTCCTGCTCGCTCTCGCCATCTTCGTCGCGCCCGCTGTCGGTGCGTACGCTCAGGACCCGCACCAGCAGCATGAGCACGCTGCCGGCATGCCGCCGGTGACGCTCCCGGCCGGCTCCATCGTGACCGAGGCCGACGTGCGCTTCATGCAGGGGATGATCGCACACCATGCCCAGGCCGTCGTCATGTCGCGCATGGCCGTGTCTCGCGCCGCCAGTCCGCGCGTGCTCAAGCTGGCGCGCAAGATCGACCTCGCGCAGGCAGGCGAGATCGCGCTCATGCAGGGCTGGCTGCGGGCGTACGACCAGTTCGTACCCGACACCTCGTCGTGGCGCGGCATGACCATGCCCGGGATGCTCACGACGGCACAGCTGGCCCGGATGGAAGACGCACACGGTGGCGACTTCGACCGGCTCTTCCTGGAGCTGATGATCGGGCACCATCAGGGTGCCCTGCTGATGGTGTCCGACCTGCTCAAGTCGCCCCGCGCCGCGCAGGAAGTGGACATCAACGTGTTCGCGAACGATGTGGAGACCACGCAGACGGCCGAGATCGGCCTGATGCGACAGATGCTGCTCGACCGCTGACCCTCACTCCGGAGTCCGTTGCAATGGCCGTCTTCCGCGGCGCGCGCACCAGTGCGCCAGCTGTCCTGTTCGCCCTCGCCGCCGCGACCTCGCTCGGCGCGCAGACCTACCCCAGCGCGACCGATCCGCGCAACGGCCTCAAGCCCGGCCTGCACGACGCCGGGATCGCGATCTCGGGAATGACGCTCCTCTCGACAACGGGCAAGGCGGCGCCGTTCGACACGGTGCGTGGACTGACCTTCGTGAACAGCGACCTCGCGTTCCGGGGCAACGTGATGTACATGGGGAACTTCGCCGGGTTCTCCATCTACGATGTGAGCAACCCCGCCAGGCCGGCGCTGCTCTCGGCGGTGTCGTGCATCACGTCGCAGGGTGATCCCTCGATCGTCGGCACCCTGCTGTTCATCTCGGCCGAGGGCAGCGGCAATCGCAAGGACTGCGCGAAGGGTGGCGTGAAGGATCCGTCGGAGCACATGGCCGGCGTGCGCATCTACGACGTATCGAATCCACGAGCACCGCGGCTGGTGAAGAACGTCGAGACCTGCAAGGGGTCGCACACGCACACCGTGGTGCCGTCGCCGACGGATCGGAACGTGGTGTACCTCTACGTCTCCGGGCAGAGTGGTGCGCGGCCGGCGACGGAACTGGCCGGGTGCAACAACGGTGCGAACCCCGCCGACGAGTCGAATTCGCTGTACCGGCTGGACATCATCAAGGTGCCGCTCGACCGACCGCAGGACGCCGAGGTGTTCAGCGGTGCGCGGATCTTCACCGGTCTAGGTGCACCGCCGGCCCGCGGCGGGCGCGCGACCGCTGGTGCGGTGGCGGAGGCGACCTCCCCCGGCCCGCGCAACTGCCACGACGTGACCGCGTATCCCGCGCTCGGCCTCATGGCCGGGGCGTGTGGCAGCTATGGCGTGCTGGTGGACATCTCCAACCCCGAGAAGCCGGTGCGGCTGGACGCGGTGGCGGACACGAACTTCTCGTACTGGCACACGGCAGTGTTCTCCAACGACGGCTCGAAGGTCGTCTTCACCGACGAGTGGGGCGGCGGCACGTCGCCCAACTGCCAGGCCATTCACCAGCTCGAGATGGGTGGCAACACGACACTGGTGATCGGTGCGGATCGCAAGTTCCGGCAGCACGCGTACTTCAAGATCCCGAGCGCGCAGGGCGCCAACGAAAACTGCGTGAGCCACAACGGCTCGCTGGTGCCCGTGCCGGGCCGCGACATCATGGTGCAGGGGTGGTATCAGGGTGGCATCGACGTGATCGACTTCACCGATGCCGACAAGCCCGTCGAGATCGGCTACTTCGATCGTGGGCCGGCGGATGCGCCGGCGGCTGACGGTGCGGCGAACAGCCGCACGCGCGGCACGATCGGTGGGTCATGGGCGGCGTACTGGTACAACGGGCGGATCTACTCCTCCGAGATGGCGCGCGGCTTTGACATCCTGGAGTTGGTGCCGGGGCCGATGCTGTCGGCGAACGAACTCGCGGCGGCGAAGCTGGTGCGGTGGAGCGAGTTCAATCCGCAGAGCCAGCCGAAGATGACGTGGCCGGCGGCGTTCCCGGTGGTGCGGTCGTATCTGGATCAGCTGGTGCGGAATGATGGGCTGGTGGCAACGCGGACGGCGGCGATCGGGCGGGCGTTGGACGCGGCGGAGTCGCAGCGTGGTGCGGCGCGGCGGGGGGCGTTGACTGCGCTGGCGACGGCGGTGTCGGCGGATGCGGCGACGGCGAAAGATGGGGGGAAGGTGCGGACGATGGCGGCGGCGATCAGGGAGTTGGCGGCGGTGCGGTAGGGTGGCGGGGTGGGCGAGAGGGGGCTCCTGCGCTGTGCGCGGGGGCCCTTTTTCGTTGCGGTACGCGAAGGGGGGCGAACTGCGCTCGATTGCTGATAGGTGCGCGGATGGGGCGCGCGACTGGAGAGCAGGCGGTGGCATCCTGCTCCGGGAAGCAGGATTGGGTCTGCCGTTCATCTCACTTCTGAGATATACTCAGATCATCCGGCGTCATGCCAGCCTGCATCGTTCTTCGGTTTCGGGAGTCGGACGGTTCGGTGCCGTTCGACGTGTGGCTCGGTGCGCTCGCGGCCCGGGGCAAGGCGCAGCAACGAATCGCGTCGCAGCGTCTGGCGGCGATGGTGATTCGGCTTGCCGTTGACGGGCATGATCTTCGTCGGCCGACATCGGCACCGCTGCGCGATGGCATTCATGAACTCCTCCTGTCCGTCGGCCGAATCAACTATCGCGTGCTGTATTTCTTCGCTGGGCCGGGGGGTGCAATCATTTCGCACGGATGCACGAAGGAAGGCAGTGTCGAGGCCGCCGAAATCGACCGCGCAATCGTCCGGCGGCGGCGGTATCGAGCAGCACCGGATCTACACACCGCGCGGTCGCTGTAGGTGGGATGGCCTCGTGAAGTCAGTCAAGGAGGGTGACGTGGCAAGCAGGAAAGCTCCGAAGTCGGCCCGCAACGATGCGTCCGAGGTGTTGAACGCACTGTTCGGCGGGACGCCAGAGTGGGACGACGGCGTGGCACGAGCCGTTGGCGCGTTCGAGGTTGCGGAGGAGGTATTTGCGCTGCGGGAACGTCACGGGTTGACGCAGGCGGCGCTGGCGGAGCTGATCGGATCGTCGCAGTCGGCGATCGCGCGGTTGGAGAACGCGTCGTATGCGGGGCATTCGACGGCGGTGCTCAGGCGGATTGCGGCGGCGGTGGGGGAGCGAGTGAGTGTGCGGTTCGTGCCGGCGTGATCGCACCTTCCGGAACGATCGGACCTGCTCACATCTCGCGAATCACGCTGAACGCCCGGAAGGCGTGCGCAGTCAGCGGCTCCGTGAGTGTCCAGGTGATGTTCATCGGCTGCTGGCCGGTCACGTCATCACGGGACGCGATCACGACCGGGCCGCACGCCAGGAAGGCCTGGTCGCGCGTCTCGCGCACGAAGAGCAGATACCGCCACCCGTTGTTCGGACTTTCGATGTAGCGTCGGCCGGCAGGTGTGGATGGTCCGGCGCCATTTTGTGTCTGCCAGTCGAGCGTGAATCCGGCGGCTGCGCACAACGGCTTGTGTGCGCTGTGCGCTCGCAGGCCGGCCGAGGCTCGGTCACCTGAGACCGAGCCCCAGTTCGCGTGGAGCGCCAACCGACCGTATGCATATCACCATGACCAGTCTGGCGCGAATCACGATTGACCCGCAGGTGCGCTTCGGGAAACCGTGCGTGCGCGGCACCCGGCTCACGGTGGGCGACGTGCTCGGCTATCTGGCTGCGGGTCGCACTGAGTCGGCATTGCTCGAGGAGTACCCTCAACTGGGGCATGACGACGTCTTGGCGTGTCTGGCGTTTGCCGCCGAGCGCGAGCGTCGCTTGCTGGCGATCCCGGCGGCCTAGTGCTGGTGCAGTTGCTGCTCGATGAGAACCGTTCGGAGCGGCTGATCCTCGCATTGGCACCGAACTTCGCCAACACTCGCCATGTAAGGATGTTGGGACTTGGCGGGGCACCGGAAGCCCAAATCTAGGCGCAGGCGCGCGCCGACGGCGCAGTGTTGGTGACCAAGGATGACGAATTCGTCACCCTCAGTGTGCTGTATGGGCCACCGCCCAAGGTCCTCTGGCTGAATATCGGCAATGCGAGCACCCGCGAAACTGCAGCGCTTGTCCTCGCCGGTCTTCAAGGGGTCTCTTCAAGGGGTCAGAGTCCTTGATGGATTTGTGCAACAAGGACTCTGACCCCTTGATGGAGATATGCAACAAGGACTCTGACCCCTTGATGGACGGACCCCTTGATGGACCCCTTGATGGAGATATGCATCAAGGACTCTGACCCCTTGAAAGACCGACCCCGTGAAAGACACCCCTCAAGACAATCGCGTCCGCTGCGGCCTGCACCGCTGACTACTTCGACGCCGCCACCAGCGCGCTCGGGTCCTCCCCAGGATTGATGAACCGATCCGTCTCCAGCCGATGCTGCCGCTCATACAGCTCCCGATACCGACCGCCGAGCGCCAGCAACTGATTGTGCGTGCCCCGCTCCACGATCTCACCCTGCTCCAGCACCAGAATCTGATCCGCTGACGTGATCGTGCTCAGCCGGTGCGCGATCACGAACGTCGTCCGGCCCGACCGCAACCGCCGCAACCCCTCCTGGATCAGCTGCTCGCTCTCGCTGTCCAGCGCCGACGTCGCCTCGTCGAGAATCAGGATCCGTGGATCAGCAAGGATCGCCCGCGCAATCGCCACGCGCTGCCGCTGCCCACCACTCAGCTTCACACCACGCTCACCCACGATCGTGTCGAAGCCGTCCGGAAAGCGGTTCACGAATTCGTCCACGTACGCGATCTTCGCCACCTCCTCCACACTCTCCTTGCTCGCACCAGGACGGGTGAACGCGATGTTTTCCCGCACGCTGCCGTCGAAGAGGAAGTTGTCCTGCAGCACCACACCCAGATGGCGACGGTACTCGTGCAGCTTGAGATCACTCAGTGACGTACCGTCGATGCGGATCTGCCCCTTGCTCGGCCCGGCAAACGCCATCACCAGGCTGATCATCGTGCTCTTGCCGCCGCCGCTGCTGCCCACCAGCGCCGTCGTCGTGCCCGCCGGTGCATCGAACGTCACACCCTTCAGCACCGGCACACCGGGCTCGTACTCGAAAAAGACGTTGTCGAACTCCACGTGCCCCTTGAGCGTCGGCACGGGCTGCTTGCTGGCGTCGAGCTGGTCTTCGGTCGCCATGTCGCGCAGTTCGCGGATGCGATCGAGTCCGGCCAGCGCCTCGGTGATCTGGGTGCCGATGCTGGCGATGCTCACCACGGGCAGCGTCACGAGCCCGATGAAGAAGATGTACTGGATCAGCGAACCGAGCGTCATCTTGCCGTTCAGCACATCGCCGCCGCCGATCATCATCAGCAGCACACCCAGCGCCCCCACGATCGCCACGCTCAGCGCCGCGGTGGCCGAGGTACCGGTGATCGTCGCCGCGATGTTCCTGAACAGCTTGTCCACGCCGCCGGCGAAGATCTTCTGCTCGCGCTCCTCGGCCGTGTAGACCTTCACGATGCGGATGCCGCCGATCGTCTCGGTGAGGCGCCCGGTCACATCCGCCTGAATCACACTGCGCTCACGGAAGATCGGGCGCAGCCGCTTGAAGGCGATCGACATGCCGACGCCGAAGATCGCGAGGAACACCACCGTCGCCGACGTCAGGCGCCAGTTCAGCATGAACAGCCACACGACCGCGATGCCCGCCGTCAGGAACCCACCGAGGAGCTGGATCAGCCCCGTGCCGACGAGGTTGCGGATGCCCTCGGGATCGTTCATCACGCGACTCACGAGGACGCCGCTCTTGGTGCTGTCGAAGTAGCGCACCGGCAACCGGATCAGGTGCGCCTGCACCTCCTCGCGCAGTCGCGCAATGGCCTGCTGCGCCGCCACGCTCACCACCTGCGACAGCGCGTATGACGTGATCGCCTGCACGACCGTCGCCACGAACGCCGCCGCTGCCAGCTTGGGCAGGAGGTCGCGGTTTTGTTTGCCGAGTACTTCGTCGATGAAGAACTTGGTGCTGGCCGGGAGCACGAACCCGGCCAGCCGGCTGATCAGCATCAGCCCGATGCCGATGCCCACCGACTTGCGATACGTCCAGATCAGGGCGCGAGCCTCGCCCCAGGCACGCTTGGTGTCGTACTTCGGCTTCTTCGGATCTTTCGCTGGTGGCGTCATGCCGAAAAACTAACCCGCTCGGGTCCGCACCCGCGCCCCGCCCATCCGGCCAGCATCCTGCCGTCCCGAAACTGAAATAGCGAAAGCAACAGCATCCACGCAACGCAACTGAAAGGGACGGAAAGGACGCGGAGAACTGCAACGGCTGTTTTTGGGGATGAGGGGTCGCGATCGGCGCGTTGCCCGCGCCGGGTCTTCCGCCCCACCGCAGTTGATCCAGCTGTCGCTTTGCGTCCTTGCCGTGCCCCTCTGCGGCCATTGCGTTGATGCTGTTGCCGATGTCCGCGTCAGCGCAGAACCGCGAAGAGGTCAGCGAGCGGCGCCTGCTGCAGCACCGTCCGGAGCGGACCGTCGTCTGTAGTCTTCCAGCGGATCAGGCGCAGCCAGCCGCCCTCGATCTCCATGCCCGTGATGTCGCCGTCGCTGAACTTGCAGCACCCCACGTTGAAGTAGGCCGGACGACTGCCGGGCTCATGTTGCTGCTCCTTCGTTCGCGCGGCCCACACCGGGCGATGGGTGTGACCGGCGACCAGCATCATCTTCTCCTGCCGCTCCGCCCAGTTGTAGAGGATCAGGTCGTGCTCACCACGCAACGCCTCGTCCTGGCTCGGGAGATCGATGCCGCCGAACCAGCCCACACCGAAACGGTTCTGCAGGAAGCGGTAGAACTGCAGCGCCCAGCGCGAGAAGAACTTGAAGCGGTCGGAGCCCAGCGTGCCCTGATGGCCGTGCGTGAGGAAGAGGGTGCCCAGCTTCGCGTCGCCGTCGCGGATGCTGAGGCGCACGCCTTCCCAGACGCGGCGGAGGCCGGTGCCCGGTGCGTAGGCGCGCAGCTCGAGCGCGACCAGCACCTCCTCCATCCAGCGGTCGTCGTGGTTGCCCCACACGCGCAGGTACCGCTCCGGCCCGAACGCCGCCTCGGCCTGCATCACGTCACGATAGGTCGCGATCACGTCGCGGATGCCGTTCTCCCACAGCTCCTCCACGTCGCCGAGCAGGAGCAGCGTGAAGGCCGCGGCGTCGTAGTGCTGCAGCGCGGCGAGGTAGGTGTCGCGGCAGAGCCGGAACTCGTCGGCGCGATCGCCGGCGCCCTTGTGGTGATCCGAGAAGATCACCCAGGGCCGGTGGGAACGAATGTCGAGCGCGGTGCGATAGGTGAAGAATCCCGCGATGGCGCGGTCGAGTCCCTTCACCACTGCGCGTTCGTTCATCGGCGTCCGGAAGCTCGGGGTTGACTGCGGCAGGGGCCATGCCTGCGCCCCTGCACACGGCAGCGGGCGCGTCTTTTGCTCATCTCGTGCGTTGCTCCGGAGCACCTCGTGTGCGGTGCCGGTGCGGTAAGTTCACGGTCAGCTGACCACGACGTACACAGGCGTGAGATCCGCTGGGCGCCCCTCAACGTAGAACAGCATGCCAGACTTCGATTCCAGCACGCCCGCCACCGGGGCTCCTGCCGCAGCAGGGGCCTCGAAGCACCCGGAGGATCCTGCGGTGGATGCAGCGATCATTGCCCGGATGGCTGGCGGGGACGAAACGGCCCTCGGCACGTTCTACGACCGCTGGGCCGACGCGGTGAACGCGCTGGCCGTGCGCATCGTCCGCGATGATCAGGCGGCCGAAGAGGTGGTGGAGGCGGTGTTCTGGCAGGCGTGGCAGCAGGCGCAGCGGTGGACCAGTGAGCGGGGCGCGCCGGGGGCGTGGCTGCTGACGATCGCCCGCAGCCGCTCGCTGGACCGGCTGCGGGCCCTCCGCCGCCGCCGCGACGAGCAGCCGGCCGATGCGGCCATCTTCGACGCGATCCCAGCCGTCGGTGACCCGCTGTCGGAACTGGACGCGAATGAACGAGCCGCCCACGTCTCCGCCGCGATGCGGACGCTGCCGGCGGAGCAGTGCGAGGTCCTCGAACTGGCATATTTCGACGGACTGAGCCAGACCGAGATCGCCGAACGACTCTCCCTTCCCCTCGGAACCGTGAAGACCCGCGCACGACTGGCCCTCCGCAAGATGCGCGACAAGCTCGACGCGCTCCGCGAGGTGCAGGCATGAGTACCCCAAACGAGCGCGACGAGACGTTCGTGATGCTCCCCGACCTGGTGCTCGGCAGCCTGCCCGCGGCCGAGGCGGAGCGGCTGATGGCGATCGTTCGGTCATCGCCATCGCTGCTGCAGGAACTGGCGTCGCTGCGCAACACGGCCGCGGCACTGGGCTCCGCAGCTCCGGCTGTGCCGCTCGCTGCCGACCGCAAGCAGGCCATGCGAGACCGCCTGCTGGCGCGCGCCGGCGGCGGCACGGATGCGGCGCCCGCGGCAACAGTCGCGACGGCGACGCCGTCGGCCGCACCGCAGATGCAGGTGGAGTTCAGCCGCACCCGCGCCGGCGCACTTGGCGGATCCGGCGCTTCCGGCGCAGGCACGCTCACGTCCTCGGCGGCGCGGCCGACCTCGCGCGTGATGCAGTTCCTGGCTCTCGCAGCGAGCATCGCGTTCGTGATCTCGCTCGTCCGGCTCTCGACCGTGACGCGTGAGCGCGACGCGGTGCAGCAGGCCTACGTCGCCGCCACCACGCAGCAGGGACAGCTCACGCGCCAGCTCGCCTCGAGCGACAGCCTGGTCCAGGCCATGAGCGGCGCCAGCGTGCGCGTGGTGGAGCTGGTCTCGACGCAGAAGCTGGCGCCGGGTGCGCGGATGTTCTGGGATCGGGTCGCCAACCGTTGGACGATGGTCACGCATGACCTGGCGCCCGCCGCCACCGGCCGCACGTACCAGCTCTGGCTCGTCACCGCGAAATCGGAGAAGATCAGCGCCGGCACCTTCAACACCGACGCGCAGGGTCGCGCCGTGGTGCAGGCGACGTATGCGCTGGCCGCATCGGACCTGGCCGCCATCGCCATCACCGAGGAACCGGCCGGTGGCTCGACGCAGCCGACGGGCACGATCCTCGTCGCCGGCACGCCCACGCGCTGAATCGGCCAGCACACACGACACGACAGGGGACGATGAGTGTGACGATCGAGGATTTCAGCGTCGGCCAGTCGGCGCAGTACGAACGCACGCTCACCGAGGCCGACGTGCTCGCCTTCGCCGAGCTCACCGGAGACCACAACCCGGTACACGTGGATGCCGAAGCGGCCGCCGCGTCGAGCTTCGGGGAGCGCATCGTGCATGGGATGCTCACGGCGAGCCTCATCTCCGCCGCGCTCGCCACGCACCTGCCCGGCCCGGGCGCGATCTACGTCGCCCAGACGCTGCGTTTCCTGCGCCCGGTCAGACTCGGCGACACCGTGCAGGTACAGGTGCAGGTCACGGCGATCGACGTGCCCACACGGCAGCTCAGCCTCGCGACGACCGTGCGCAATGCGCGCGGGAAGCCCGTGCTCGACGGTGAGGCGACTGCGCTGGTGCCGGCATCGTGATCCTCAGCGCGCCGTGGTCCCTTGCACGAAATGGCAGATCGCAACACGGAACAGCAGATCGTAGCACTGACCGGCGGATCGCAGAACTGACCAGCGAATCACAGAACTGAACTGCATATCGCAGAACTGCACTGCCGCAGAACAGAACAGCCACAGAATGGCTGAACAGCTTGAACAGCAAAACGCAAAAGAGCGAACAGCCGCAAAACTGCGGGGTCTGTCGGAAATTCTGTGTATGAGCCATCACTCTGTATGACGGAGGTGTGCATGGCTCGACGGAAACAAGCGGGACCGGAGACGTTGCCGGCCGGGTTGACGCCCGAGGTGCTGGATCAGCTCGTCGCGGG
>JANNXU010000100.1:0-57890 GCA_031409715.1 Gemmatimonadaceae bacterium
GTCACGCGCGCGAGATACGCGATGCTGCGCGAGCCGAGGGTGAGCGCCGGCAGGATCAGCACCAGTCCGCCGCCGTAGCCGCTGGGTGGCAGCCATTTCAGCGTCAGCGCGAACAGCAGGATCAGCAGCAACCCCACCCAGAACACGGGAAAACTGATCCCGAGGTAGGTCGCGCCCATCAGCAGCTTGTCGAACGGGCCGGCCGGACGCAGTGCCGCAACGATCCCGATGCCGATGCCGAGCACGATCGCGAGCAACATCGCGGCGAGGGCGAGCTGCGCCGTCTTCGGGAAGCGTTCGCGGATGTCCTGCATGATCGGGCGACCGGTGATGTAGGAGCGACCGAGATCACCGCGCAGCACGCCGCCGGCGTAGCTCGCGAACTGCACTGGCAGTGGCTCGTCCAGCCGCAGTTCGGCACGCAGCCGCGCGATCGTCACGCTGTCGGCGCGCTCGCCGACCATCTGCTGCACCGGATCGCCCGGTGCGACGTAGAGCAGCAGGAACACCGCCACCAGCACGCCCGCCAGCGTGGGCAGCGCGAGCAGCAGCCGGCGCGCGAGAAAGGTCACCGCGTGCCGCGGTCGATGCGGGCGCTGAGCATGCGCTGCCCGTTGAAGATCACCGGTGCCGTCCAGTCCCTGAGCCACGGCTGCACGGCGTACAGCTCACTGTAGAACAGCAGGAAGACCATCGGCGCCTGCTCGAAGGCGAGGCTGTCAGCGCGCGCGTAGAGCGCGGTGCGCTTCGTCACATCGGTCTCACGGCGGCTCGCGGTCACGATCGAGTCGAACGCCGCATCCCGGAAGAAGCTCACGTTGCCGCCCACGCCGGCGTTGGCCGAGTGCAGCAGTGGGTAGAGGAAGTTCTCGGCGTCGGGATAGTCGGCGTACCAGTCCTTCAGCACCAGGTCCGTCTCGCCCTTGCGCGCGGCCTCGCGCATGCTGGCGCTTTCGCGCTGCACCAGCTCGGCGGTGATGCCGGCCTCCTTCAGGTAGCCCTGGATCGCCTGCGCCACGCGCGACTGCGTCGCGTCCTGTGAGCACCACAGCCTGATCGTGATGCCGTTGGGAAAGCCGGCGGCGGCGAGTAGGGCCTTGGCCTTGGCCACGTCGTGCGGATACGGCACACGGGTGGTGTCTGCGCCATCGAGGGCCGGTGGAATCACACCGGCCGCCAGACGTCCGCGTCCGCCGAGCAGCTGCGTGAGGATCGCCCTGGTGTCGATGGCGTGGTTGATGGCGCGGCGGACGCGGACGTCCGCGAGGGGCCCGCGGGTGGTATTGATCGCGACGTACCAGAGTCGCAGGACTGGCGCGGACTGCAGCAGCGCCTTCTTCTCCTCCACCTGTTCCCACTCGCGCGTCTCGGCCTCGGGGATGTAGAGGATGTCGACGTTGCCGGACTCGAACTCGGCGACGGCGGTGCTCGGCTCCGGGATGATGCGGGCGATGAGCGTGTCCTGCACCGGCTTCGTGCCCCAGTAGGCGTCGTTGCGGACGAAGCGCACCGCGTCGTCGTGCTTCCACTCGGCCAGCTTCCACGGGCCCGTGCCGACCGGCTTCTCACCGAAGTCGGCGCCGATGGTGGTGGGCACGATCGATGCGACCGGCATCGCGAGCAGCTTGGGGAAGATCGCGAACGGTTCCGTGAGCGTGATCTCGATCGTGCTGTCGTTTGCGACGCGCAGGCCGCTGATGGTGGTGGCCTTGCCGGCGGCGAAGTCGGTGGCGCCGGCGATCGGGAAGAGCGGCCAGCCGCGGCCGCCGCGCGTCTTCGGATCGAGCACGCGCTGGAAGCTGGCGACGACGTGTTGTGCGGTGAACGGCGTGCCGTCATGGAACTTCACGTTCCGGCGCAGGGTGAACCGCCAGATGCGGCCATCCTGGGACACCGTCCACGACGAGGCGAGCGCCGGCTCGACGTCGGCGGTGGGCGTGAACCGCGTCAGCCCCTCGAAGACGTATCCGACCGCGCGTCCCGTCGGCACGTCGGTGGAGAGTGCGGGATCGAAGGAGCGCGGGTCGTACGTATCGCGGCTGTCGACGATCGCGGTGCGACGTGCCGCGTCGCCGGCGCCACCGCAGGCGGCGAGCAGTGCGGTGGCGATCAGGGTGCGCGCGACGCGCGCGAGTGCGCCGGTGCGGAAGGGCAACATCGTGGGGTGGACGAGGGAGGGGAACGGGGGCGTCGCGGCGGGTCGTCGACGTGTGCTAACCCGTTGTCAGGAAAGCGCGTACGTCGTTGACACCAGCCTGCGCCGACGTGAACTTACGACCGGTTCGCACAGGGTGCCAACCGTTTCCGCCGCGCGGAGCCGCGCGACGTCTTCAATCGTTCCCTCGGTCCGTACACTGCCGCCGCGACCCGACATCGCTCGTTCCTCCCGGCCCCGACGTGCGGTGCGCGGCCTGTGGCGCGGCCTGCACTTCGTCGCGGTGTGTCTCGGTCTGGCGGTCCCGATGGTGGCCCATGCGCAGCGGGATGCCTGCGATCCGGCCGAACTGGAGGTGCGCTCGCTCACCTTCACCGGGAACCGCAGCTTCAGTGGCGGGCAGCTTGCCGGCGTGATCTCCCTGACCGCCTCCGATGTCTCGCGGCGCGTGGCGCTGATCGGTGGCGTGTTCGGGGTGCGACGGTGCGGCAACCCGGGGCTGGTGGCGATCGACCGCGCGCGCCTCGTGATCTACTATCGCCGCCGCGGATTCCCCGACGTGCAGGTGGATACCGTCGTGCAGCGCGACGCGCGGGTGATGGACCTGCGATTCGTGGTCAGCGAGGGGCGGGTCACCACGATCGACACGCTGCGTGTGTCGGGTCTCGAGCGCATCGGCGAACGCGACCGGCTGGTGCGTGCGCTGCCGATCGCCCGCGGCGGCCCGTTCGACCAGTACCTGCTGGAGCAGAGTCGCGACTCGCTGCGGCGCCGGTTGGCGGACGTGGGGTATCCGTTCGCGCAGGTGTTGCTCGCGACCGACGTGATGCGCGCTGCGGGCGCCGACTCGACGTCACGGACGGCGATCGTGGAGTTCTCGGTCCGGACGGGGCCGCGCGTCACGCTCGGCGAGGTGCTGGTGAAGGCGGTGCCACGCGACGGCCACGGCCAGGAGATCCCGTCGCCCGTCGTCCGGCAGATCACCGGCTTGCGCCCCGGGCAACGCTACCAGCAGAGCGACGTGGAGCGTGCGACCCGTGCGCTCTATCTCACGGATGCGTATCAGCAGGTGCGCATCGAGCTGCGTGTGCCCGACGCCATCGAGCAGGTGGCCGACAGCGCCGAGCTGGATGTGGTGGTGAACGTCGTCGAGCGTTTCATGCACAGCCGCACGCTCAGCGCCGGCTTTGGCACACTCGACTGCTTTCGCACACAGCTCCAGTACACCGATCGCAACCTGCTCAGCCGCGCGCGCCGCCTGGAGGTCACCGGGCGACTGAGCAAGATCGGCATCGGGCGTCCCCTCGACTTCGAGGGCGCCGACGCGCTCTGTGGTGCGGTCGCGAACGGTCGGGATCCCTACAGCGATCGCCTCAACTACTACGTCGGGGCGACGCTGCGCCCGCCGGTGGGACCGGGCGGACTGCGCATCCCCGAACTCACGATCTATTCCGAGGTGCGCGGGGAGTTCAAGGCGTACCGTCGCACCACGCCGATCGGCGCGATCGCCAGCGTCACGCTGCAGGCGGCGCAGCGGCTGCCAGTGACGCTCGCGTACGACCTCAGCTTCGGCAAGACCGAGGCACAGCCGGCGCTCTTCTGCTCGGTGCTCAACCGGTGTGAACCCGCCGACCGGCGCGTCTTCGAGACGACGCGCCGACTCGGCGTCATCGGCGCGAATTTCAGCCGCGATCGCACCAACGATCCGATCAATCCCAACAGCGGCTCGTTCACGCGGCTCGCCATCCGTCACGCCTCACCGCTGACGCTCGCCGACTCCGCCTTCAAGTTCAGCAGCGCCGTGCTCGATGCGAGCAAGTTCTGGGGGCTTGGCCTTGGCACCACGCTCGCCGTGCGCCTGCAGCTCGGTGCGGTGTTCGGCAGCAGCGATCGGCTCGTGCCGCCGCAGGAGCGCCTCTACGCCGGTGGCCCGACGACCGTGCGCGGTTTCCGCCAGAACGAGCTCGGACCAGTCGCGTACGTCGTCAACCCCGACTCGACGCAACCCTTCGTCCGGCGCGATCTCGGCAACGGCACGTTCTCCTACGAGGTGAACCCCACGGTGCAGCCCTTCCGCATCGTGCCGGTGGGCGGCAACACGGTGGTGGTCGGCAACGTGGAGTTGCGCACGCGCAGCCCGTTCCTGCCGACGCTGCTGCAGTGGACGCTCTTCGCCGATTTCGGTCAGGTGTGGAGTCGCGGCGGCAGCGATGCCTCACTGCGGAACCGCACGCTGCGCACGACACCCGGGATCGGCGCCCGCATCTTCTCGCCGGTGGGTGTGATCCGCCTCGACTTCGGCTACAACAACTATGCTCCGCGCGCCGGCGCTTCGTACTTCAACGACCTGCCGAGCGCCGACGGCACGCAGGCGCTGCTGTGCGTCAGCCCGGGCAACGGCATCCCCGCCCGCGACGTCGTGGACGGTGGCGTGACGCGCGTCGTCCAGGACGCGTACAGCACCTGCCGCGGCTCCTACTCGCCCCGCCGCAACCGTGGCGCGCTCGGCCCGTTCACGTTCTTCTTCGCGATCGGGCAGGCGTTCTGACGCGATGATCCGCCGCCGTCGCCTGGTGCTGGTCGCGGGCCTCGTCACCGTGCTGCTGATGGCACTCGGTGCGGTGGGCACGGTGCTGTTCGTGACCGGCACCGACACCGGCCGCGACTGGGTGCGGCAGCTGGTGGTGCGACAGCTCACGCCGGTGGTGAAGGGACGGCTGCACCTCGGCCGCATCAGCGGACCGATCCTCACCGGTGTCACGCTCGACTCGCTCGAGATCGCCGACAGTGCCGGCGTGGTCATGATCGCGGCCGGTCGCACCACGATGCGATGGGACCCGCGTGACCTGCTCGACCGCCGCATCCTCGTGCAGCGGCTCGTCGCGGACAACGCTGTCCTGCACGTCATCAAGTACAAGGATGGTGACTGGAACTACAAGCACATCTTCCCGCCCACGCCAAAGGGGGCGCCGCGCGCCAAGGGGGGCTTCGGCGATTTTCTCGTCATCGATTCGGCCTCGCTCACGCGGAGCCGCTTCGTCCTCACCATGCCGTGGGCGCCGGATGACTCGCTGCGCAGCAACGCCGTGCGTCGCGACAGCTCGATCGCGTTCAACCTCGCCCGCACCGACGCGGAGATCTTCCGCGGGCCGCGCGGACTGGCGCGCACCTGGCGCTGGCAGGACGCCACCATCGAGTTTGCCCACGTGCGGCTCGCCCATCCCGACACGGCGGGGCGGCTGTTCCGCGTGACGCGCATGGGCGTGACCGAAACCGATCCGCCGTTTCGCATCGACCGACTGCGTGGCGATTTCCGCTGGCTCGGCGACTCGATCTGGCTGCAGATCCCACACTTCGAGTTTCCCGGCTCGCGCGGACTCGCCTCGGGCAAGATCGTCTGGGGCAGCGACCTGCCGGTGCGCTACGACGTGGACATCCACGGCGACACCGTCGCGATGAAGGACATCGCCTGGCTGACGGAGACGTTCCCGACGGTCGGCACCGGATCAATGGACCTGCGCATCCGCAACGACCCGCGCCAGCTGAGCGTGCTGACCTATGCCATCAGCAACATGGACGTGCAGAGCCTCGGCTCGCGCCTCCGTGGCCGGATGACGTGGGGCGTGGGCGGGCCGGTGGTCACGCTCACCGACGTGGACGTGCGCGCCGACCCGCTCGATTTCGCGCTGCTGCGCCAGTTCAACGGGATTCCCTTCCCCTATCCGTGGCGCGGGCAGTTCACCGGCGCGGTGACGGCGCGCGGTGGCCCGCTCCACCGCTTCGACGTGGACGAGCTGCGCTTCACCTTCCGTGACGCGAACGTGCCCGGTGCGGTGTCGATCGGACGCGGGCGCGGGCAGGTGGACGTGCTCTATCCCGCCTTCACCAGCTTTCGCGGCTTCAGGCTGGAGATGGATCGCGCCGACCTGCGCACGCCGCGGTTCCTGAACAGGGAGTTTGCGGAGCTCAACGGCGCGGTGCGCGGGTCGGTCGTGCTGGACTCGCTCTGGTACGACGTGCGCGTGCGCGAGCTGAACGTGTCGCACGACGATGGCAGCGGCGCACCGGTGTCGCATGTGACCGGCGGCGGACGGATCACGCTCGAACCGAAGTACGTGCACTACGACATGCAGCTGCAGGCCGATCCGATCTCGATGACGATGCTCGGCAACTCGTATCCGCTGATGCCGCTGCGTGGCACGGTGACCGGTCCGCTGACGGTGAAGGGGACGATCGCCGCGCTCGAGGTGAGCGGCCAGCTCGCGGGCGCCGGTGGCGCCCTGGCCGGCAGTGGCGTGGTGGACATCGAGCCCGCCGGCTACGCGCTGCGCGCGCAGGCCAGCTTCGATCGCGTCGATCTCCGGACGCTGCTCGACCGGCCGGCCGCGCCCGTCACGCAGCTCAACGGCCGGGCGGACATCGATGTGCGCGGCGACTCGCTCGCCACCCTCGACGGACGGTCGCTGATCACGCTCGATCGCTCCCGCATCCAGCAACTGCGGGTGGAGAGCGCCACCACGCGGCTCACCTTCCGCGACGGCATCGCCACGGTGGACACGCTCGGCCTCGCGTCGAATGCGTTCAGTGTGCTGGCGCTTGGTGGTATCGGTCTGCGCGCCGATCGCACCGACACGCTGGCGCTCCGTGTCACCGCCGACACACTTGGCGGACTGCGGCCCTGGCTCAGCAGCGCGCCGGCCGAGAGTCCCGATTCGCTGGGTGGCACGCTGACGCTGCGGGTGCGGACCTCGGGCTGGCTCGACTCGGTCACGGTCGCGGCGTCGCTCTCGGGGCGTGACCTGCTCCGCGGCACGACCGCCGCCGCGATCGCCGACCTCACGGCCAACGGCGCGTTCGTGCGGGGCGTGCCGAGTGGCAGCCTGGCGCTGCAGTCCGACTCGGTGACGGTCGGCCCAGTGCGATTCACGGCCGTCACCGCCAGCGGCCAGTTCAGCAGCGCCCGCGACGGCGCCCTCCGCGTCGATGCACGCGCCGACAGCCTGCACGTCGGCGTGGCGGCGGCGGTGCGCGGTGCCGGCGACTCACTCGTGGCTCGCATCGATGCGCTGTTCTTCGACGGTCAGCGCGCGCAATGGGCGCTGCGGTCTCCGGCAACGATCACACGCACCGCCGGTGTGACGACGCTGGACTCGCTGGTGCTCGGTGACGCCGGCGCGGGTCGCGTGCGACTGGCCGCGCGCCTGCCGGCGCGTGATTCGCTCTCGGGCAGTTTCGAGGCGTCGCAGCTGTCACTGCGGGACATCGGCTGGATCGCACGACGCGAACGTCCGCTCACCGGCCTGCTCGATGCGCGGCTGCAGCTCGGCGGCACCCGCGAGGCACCGACGGCCGCGCTCACCGCCCGCGCCGCGTCGATGACCGTCGGCGCCACCGCACTCGGCGATGCCCGCGTGGATGGCACCTACGCCGACAGCACCTTCCGCAGCGAGATCGCACTCAGCCAGCCCGGCGCGTCACGCCCGCTGATGTCGGCGCGGCTCGCGCTGCCGGTGACGGCATCATTCCAGGGCGTGCCATCGTTGCAGCGGGATGGCGCGCTCAGCGGCTCGCTCACGCTCAACGGCACGCCGCTCGCCTTGCTCGAGGCGGTGACGTCCGCGGTCACCGATGCCACCGGTGCACTCTCCGGCGAGTTGCAGCTTGACGGCTCGGTCCGTGAACCGCGCCTGAACGGCATCATCACCATGAACGACGGCGCGGGCTTCGTCACGCCGCTCGGCGTGCGGCTGGTGGGGATGGACGGCGAGCTGCGCTTCACCGGCGACAATCTCGCGATCCCGCGCCTGACCGTGAGCGGTGCCGGCTCGCGCGGTGGGTCGGCGATCCTCAGCGGCCGCGTCGGCTTCGCCAGCATCGAGGATCCGTCGTTCGACCTCGCAGTGCAGGCCACCAACTTCCGCATCCTCGACCGGCCCCGCATCGCCACGCTGCAGGTCTCCACCGACGCCGCCGGCCTGCAGGTGCGCGGGACGCAACGTGGATCGATCCTCACCGGCAGCGTCACGATTCCGAGCGGCGACATCACGATCCCGGAGCTGGGCGTGGCGAAGAATCTCGTCTCCATCGACGATCCCGAGTTCTACACGCTGATCGACACCACCACCTCACAGGGACGCTCGCTGCTCGCGGCTGCCCCCTCGCCGCTGCTGCGCAATCTCGAGGTGCGCGACGTGCGCCTGCTGATGGGCAACAACGTCTGGCTGCGCTCCGCCGAGGCGAACATCAAGCTGGCGGGCGACGTGGGCGTGACGCTCGGCCGCGCGCGACAGGACTCGTCCCGCGTGCAGCTCGCGCTGGACGGCACGCTTCTCGCCGAGCGCGGCACCTACCGGCTGAACCTCGGGTTCGGCGCGGTGCAGCGCACCTTCGACGTGGAGCGCGGAACACTCCGCTTCTTCGGCGAGCCGGAGCTGAACCCGACGCTCGACATCCAGGCCGTGAACATCGTGCGCCAGTATACGCGCCAGGACCGTGACATCCCCGTGCGCATCACGATCGGGGGCACGCTCGTGGCGCCGACACTCAAGCTGGGCAGCGCCGACCCGAGTCTCTCGCTCTCCGAATCCGACGCGATCAGCTACCTCTTCACCGGGCGCCCGAGCTTCGCCGTGACCACCGCCGCCGACCGCTACTCGTCGCAGACCGCCAGCGTGCTCCTGCCGACGCTCGGCAGCGCGCTCGGTGATCGCGTGGCGCGGGCGCTCGGTTTCGACCAGTTCCAGATCGAGACGGCCGGCGGCGTCAGTGGTCAGCAGTTCGGCGTCAGCTCGGCGCTGGCCAGCACGCGGCTGGGTGGCGGTGTGCAGATCGGCAGCCGCACCTTCGTGCGCGCGACGGTGGGCCTCTGCCAGCTCTTCGGCAACAGCCAGATCAGCACCAACCAGCCGCTGGTGAACTCCATCGGTGCGCGCCTCGAGTACCGCATCAGCCAGCAGCTCTCGGCGTCGGTGGGCATCGAGCCGCCGACCAGCGTGCTGCAGTGCAACACCGTGAACGCGCGCAACTTCGTCCCCACGCCGCAGCAGTTCGGCCTCGACATCACGCGGAAGTGGGAGTACTGACGTGACGGCAGGCACCGCATGACCGACGGCACGCCGCTGCCACTGGTGGGCGCGGGCGCGACCATGCGTGCGCTGGCGGCGCGCGCCGGCGAGCTGAGTCGCGACGTGACGCGGCCGGTGCTCGTCGTGGGCGCGCGTGGGCTGGGCAAGCGCTACCTCGCAGAGCGCATCCACGCGGGCTCCTCGCTCGCCACGGCGGCGCTGCACGTGATCGATGCCCGCCGCAGCGGCGACACCGGTGCCCTCGACGAGCTGCGCGCGATCGCGAGTGGCGTCGTGCTCGTGCGCCACGTGGACCAGCTCGTGCCCGTCGCGCAGGCATTGCTCGAGACGCAACTCGCGGCGCAGCGCATCACCCGCGTCCTCGCCACCAGCAGTCGCGACCTGCTGGCGCTGGTGCGGGCCGGCACGGTCCGCGAGTCGCTCGGCTACCAGTTGCACGGCGCGCCGCTGCTGGTGCCTGCGCTGGCCGACCGCGATGCGGCGGACCGCATGGCGCTGGCCGTGGCCGTGCTGCGCCAGACCGCCGACGGGGATGGCACGCTCCCGACCGTGGTGGATGCCACGGCCGTCGCGCTGATCACCGGCTGGCCCTGGCACGACAACCTGCGCGAGTTCGAGGCAACGCTCGCCCTCGCCCAGCTCCGCGCCCGCGGCAGCAGCGCCGTCAGCGGGGCGCACCTCGCGCTGCCGCGCGGCGCGTCGCTGGTCCCCGCCAGCAGTGCCTCCATGGCCGACGTGGAACGATGGCACCTGCTCCGCGCGCTGGATGAGCATCACGGCAACCGCACCCATACCGCACGACAGCTCGGGATCAGTCGCATGACGCTGATCGGCAGGCTGCGTGCCATCAGTGAGGCAGGGGACGCATGAGCAGCACCGGCATCATCGGGCACGCCTTCATCCGCAGCGCCATCGCGCCGCTCTTCGCCGAGCCGCGCGTGTCGTCGGCGCAGGTCTCGCAGCGGCTGGCCGGGCACCCGGTGTACGTGCTCGAGTCACGCGACGACCACTGGCACCGCGTGCGCGGCATGGACGAATACGAGGGATGGATGCACGACGGCTACTTCATGCGCCTGGTGGACGAGGCACCGGTGGTGCCCACCACCTCCGCCGACTTTGCACTGACGTATGTGCCGCGCGTGTCGATGGGTGTCATCGCGCGCAGTGAACGGCATGGCGTGCGCGCACTGCCGCTGGCGGCGTGGCTGGACCTGGACGAGGAGATCGTCGACGGCGACGTGGTGCCGCTCAACGAGATGGAGGAGCACTTCGCCACCGCGCCCGACGCGATCGCACAATCGGCCGTCGAGTGGTTCGAGGGCACGAGCTACCAGTGGGGCGGCATCACGCCGTGGGGTGCGGACTGCAGTGGCTTCGTGCAGACGATCTTCAGCGTGCACGGCGTGCCGCTGCCGCGCGATGCGTGGCAGCAGGCGCTGGTCGGCGAGGAGGTGTCACGCAGCGCGCTGCAGCCCGCCGACCTGCTCTTTTTCTCCGATCGGGAGGACCGCCGCATCACGCACGTCGGTGTCGCGCTCGCCGGTGACCGCTTGGCACACGTGGCGATCGGCCGCGGCGGGTTCGCGATGGAGTGGCTTGGCGACGTCGACGATGCCTACGTCGCGGCGCTCACGGCGCGCTTCGTGACCGCGCGCCGCATGGTCTGACCGGCACCACGACGCACGGCACGCCGACGCGCGTCAGGAGACGAGGCCTGCCGGTGCGGCCGGTGCCAGCGGCATGGTGGTCGCGAGCGCCTGGTTCACGTGCAGCGCGGTGCGCGACGCCTCGAGGTCGTCGATCGCCGTGATCATCGTGTAGATCCCCGGCTGGTCCAGCGGAAGGTCCACCACCGCCAGCAGCGGCACGTCGATCCCTTCCGCACCGTTGGGCGCAGGGCCGACCACCAGCTCGCCGCGCGATGACCAGAGCATGTCACCGACCGGGTTCACCCACTCCAGGCTCACCCCGTGCGGCCCTTCGTCCTCGGGCACGGCCTTGAGTCGCACCACGAACGTGGCCCGCGGGTGCAGCGACGGCAGCTGCCCCACGTGCAGCGCGTCGAAGACACCGAGGATGTTGAGCTTTCCTTCCTGCGAGACGTTGGCGGCGTCGGCGAACAGCGCGAATTGAACTTGCATGGGCCGCATCCTACCGCGCACCATCGGCACCGGGAAGAGGCCAGCGCATCCTCGTCGCGCGATCGGCGCCGGGCAGCAGTGGACTTCCGCCACCCGGGTGCGTTTCCTTCGCACCACATGACTCACACCACATCCGGCCACGACCTCGACCTGCTCTGGTTCTGCCAGCTCGCTGGTGACGGGGAGTTCATCGGCACCGTCGCCGAGCGCCGCCCGACGCTGCCGTACCTCGCCAGCCTCGTCGAGACGGCAGGGGAGATGGGCTTCAGCAGCCTGCTCACCGCCACGAACTTCCATGCCGAGCACGATGCCTTCACCGCGTCGGTCGCGACGCTCGCGCGCACCCAGGGCGCCGGACTGCTGATCGCCGTGCGGCCGGGCATGTTCAACCCCGCCATCTTCGCCAAGATGGCCGCCACGGCCGCGATGCTCTTCCCGGGCCGCGTCCAGGTCAACATCGTCTCCGGCTCCAATCCGGCGGAGAACGCGATGTACGGCGACGTGGAATCGCATGCGGCGCGATACGAACGGACGGAGGAGTTCACGTCGCTGCTGCGCCGGCTCTGGAGCGGTGCGGTGGTGCACCACGACTCGACCCGATATCCGCTGCACGGCGCCGTCGTCTCCCCGCTGCCGCCGTCGGGCATCCCGATCTACTTCGGTGGCCACAGCGACGACGCCCAGCGCATCGCGGCGCATCACGCCGACGTCTACCTCGTCTGGGGCGACACGCTGCCGGCGATTGCCGCACGCCTCGCCTCGTTCCGTGTGCACGAGGCGGCCGCCGGCCGGTCCGTGCGCGTCGGCCTGCGCTGCCACGTGATCGTCCGCGAAACGGCTGTCGAGGCGTGGGCCGCCGCCGACCGGCTCATCAGCCGCATCGATCCCGGCGTGCGCGATGCGTTCATCGCGGCCGCCGCGTCGGTGGACAGCGAGGGACAACGGCGCCAGCAGGCGCTGGCAGCCTCCGAATCGCTGGTGGTGGAGGCAAACCTCTGGGCGGGCGTCGGGCTGGCGCGATCAGGGGTCGGCGTGGCGATCGTGGGTGACCCGCAGCAGGTGGCCGCGAAACTGCGCGCCTACCAGGCGCTGGGGATCTCGACGTTCATCCTCTCCGGCTATCCGCATCTCGAGGAGTGCCGCCGCTTCGGCCAGCTCGTGATGCCGCTGCTGCGTGGCGCAGCGCACGCCGACACCGCCGGCGCGACGCGGACGCCGACGATCCGCGATGTCGCGCCCGTCACCTGACGAGCATCGGATGGCGTCACACCGCGAACTGCACGCTCTGAGCGCACGCCCATGAGCGCACGCCTATGACCGCACGCCCATGACCGCACCCGACACGCGGGTCGGCCTGGCGCGTGCGCTCGGCCGCTGGGACCTCGTCGCCCTCGTGCTCAACGGGATCGTCGGCGCCGGCATCTTCGGACTCCCCGCCAAGGTGCATGCACTGCTCGGTGCGTGGGGCATCGCCGCCATCGCCGTCTGCGCGCTGTTCATGACGCTCGTCATCCTCTGCTTCGCGGAGGTCAGCAGCCGCTTCAGCGAAACCGGCGGGCCGTACCTGTACGTGCGCGAGGCACTGGGCCCGTTTGCCGGATTCGAGACCGGCTGGCTGCTGTGGGTGGCGCGGCTGACCGGCATCTGTGTCATCGGCAACCTGATGGTGCAGTACCTCGCCTTCCTCGATCCGGCACTCGGCGAGGGCACGCCCCGCACGCTCATCCTCGTCGGCACCTATGCCGCGCTGACCGTGCTGCACATCACCGGGGTGAAGCGTGCGGCACTCGTCGGCAACGTGATCACGATCGCGAAGCTGCTGCCGCTGCTGGTGTTCGTGGTGGTCGGGCTGGGCGCCGTGCAGCCGCAGCGCATCGACGTCACCGTCGTGCCGAGCAACGCCAACTTCTCGAATGCCGTGCTGCTGCTCGGCTTCGCGTTCGTCGGCTGGGAGACGGCGGTGGTGGCCGCCGGCGAATTGCGTGATCCGCGGCGTGACACACCGTTCGCGCTGCTGGTGAGCATCGCGATCGTGGCGGCGCTCTACGTCGGCATTCAGGTGGTGTGCGTGGGGACGCTCCCCGACCTCGCGAGTTCCACCCGTCCCGTGGCCGATGCGAGCCGCACCTTCCTTGGCAGCGCCGGCGCGACGGCGATCGTGGCGGGCGCGGTGGTGTCGATGCTCGGCACCCTCAACGGTGGCATGCTGACCGTTTCGCGCCTGCCGTTCGCGATGGCGGAGCAGGGACAGTTGCCGGCGTGGCTGGGGCGTGTGCATCCGCGCTACCGTACGCCGGTGCCCGCGATCCTCGTGTCGGCGGTGATCATCCTCGCGCTGACGCTGAGCAGCACGTACGTGTATGTGCTGACGGTGAGCACCATCGCACGCCTGCTCGTCTTCGGTGCGACGTGTGTGGCACTGCCGATCCTGCGGCGCCCCGCGCTGCAGCGTCCGGCGCTGTTCACGCTGCGCGGCGGCATGGCCGTGCCGGCGCTGGCACTGGCCTTCATCGCCTGGCTGCTGCTCAGCAGCTCGCTGAAGGAGACGCGCGACGTGCTGCTTTGCGCGGCGGCGGGGAGCCTGCTGTTCGCGTGGAGTCGCCGCGGCGTCACGGGTGCGCCGTCGGCTACTGGACCCGAATCGTCAGCGTCGCCACCGGTGACGTGAGCCCGCCGCCGGTGCCGGTGATCGCCACCGCCGTCGACTGCACGGCGGTGCCGGTGGCGACGGTCACCGTGGCGGAGGTCGAGAAGGCGCCGGATGCCACCACCGCTGATCCGAATTGCACCGTCACGCCTGCCGGCACGCCCGTCGCGGTCAGTGTCACCGGGCCGGCAAACGATCCGCCGCGCGTGACCGCGATGCCCAGGCCGCCCTGACTGCCGGGCGTGAGGCTCACGCTCGCCGGCGTCAGTACCACGCTGATGCTGCCGTCCGCTGGCGGTGCCGTCACGCCGCCGGAGGCGCCGCTGGTGCACCCCGCCACCAGTGTCACGGCTGCGAGCAGCGCCACGAGTGCTCCAAGCCGGGTGATTACCGGGAGAACGCCTCTCGGGTGCTGCGGGAGGACGTGGCGCATTGGCGAGCCCTTGGAAAGAGGTGGTGTCAGGGCGGACTAGATTGGGAAAGATGTCTGCAACCACCGCGCCCACCGCCATCGCACCGCCCGCCCGGATCGTCGAGCCCACGCCCCCGGCTCCCGTCGGGTTCGGGACCATCGACCTGCTGCTGCTGCTGATGGCCGCGCTCTGGGGCGCGAACTTCTTCGCGGTGCAGTATGGCACCGCGCACATGCCCGGCCTGGCATTCAACACCTCGCGGATGGTGCTCGGTGCCACGGTCATGCTCGTGATCGTGCTGGTGACGGTGCGCGAGCCATGGCCGTCGCGGTCGGACACGCTGCGCCTGCTGGGCTACGGCTTCATCGGGAACGGGATCTACCAGTGGCTGTTCGTCATGGGACTGTCGCGGGCGCGGAGTGGCTCGGCCTCGCTGATCCTCGCGGCCTCGCCGGCGGCCCTGGCGATCCTGGGCTGGCTCACGCGGACGGAGAAGCTGTCGCGGTTTCTCGTTGGCGGTGTGGTGTTGTCGATGGCTGGCGTGACGATGGTCATGGTCGGCGACAACGCGACGGCAGGACATGGCGGCACCTGGCTGGGCAGCCTCTACCTCGCATGCGCGGTGATGGCATGGGCCGTGTACGCCACGCTGCTCCGTCCGCTGACGCATCGTGTCAACGGCATGCGGCTCACGCTCATCACGCTGCTCGGCGGACTGGTGCCGCTGCTGCTGCTGACGGCGGGCGACCTGCGCGCCACCACGTGGTCGGCACTGACGCCGCGCACGTGGGCGGCGATGGCGTACGCTGGACTCGGGGCGATCGTCGTCGCCTACCTGATCTACTACCACGGCCTGAAGAAGATCGGGGCCACACGCACCTCGCTCTACGCCAACCTGCAGCCGTTCGTGGCGATCCTCGTCGCGTGGCAGTTCCAGTCCGACCGTCCAACCATCTGGCAGATCATGGGTTTTCTCTGCATCACCGGCGGTCTCCTGCTGGCGCGGCGCACGGCATGAGCATCCTCGTCCTGTTCGACATCGATGGGACGATCCTGCTCGCGAACGGTGCCGGCCGCCGCAGCGTGCATCAGGCGATGACCGACGTGTTCGGGGCGACGGGGGCGGCACACCACCCGTTCGACGGCAAGACCGATCCGCAGATCATCCGCGAGCTGGGCACGATGGCGGGCATCGAGGCGGCGGTGATCGATGCGCGCATGACCGATGTGCTCGACTGCTACTATGGCTATCTCGAGGCGGACATCACCGGCGCGCCGCACACGGTGGAGCTTCTGCCCGGCGTGACCCCGCTGCTCGATGCGCTCGAGGCGCGGGACGACGTGCTGCTCGGCCTCCTCACCGGCAACATCGAGGCGGGGGCGATGCTGAAGCTGCGCGCGGTGCGCATTGCGCCCGAACGCTTCGTGATCGGCGCATATGGCTCCGATGCGGCATCGCGCCCGGAGCTACCCGCGATCGCACAGGCGCGCGCGTCGACGCACCTCGGCCGTCCGCTGGCGGGGGCGCAGGTCGTGATCATCGGCGACACGCCGCACGACCTCACCTGCGGCCGTGGCATCGGTGCGCGCGCCATCGGCGTCGAGACGGGGCGTTTTGCCGCCGCCGACCTGCTGCCGCACGATCCGCTGGCGGTGTTCGCCACCCTCGCCGACACCGACGCCGTGCTGCAGGCGATACTGAGCGTGCGGCAGGAGTGCGCCGCCTGATGTCCACCGCAGGCGACGGCACGCCGGACGACCGCGGAGTGCCACATGGCACGGCGGCCGACGGCATGCTGCCGGTGCGCCTTCGTGGTGCGTGGGAGGACCGCACCCTGGATTACGACGCGGCGGTGCACGTCGATGCGAGCATCGTGCGCATCGCCTTCGATCCCGACGGGCCGAAGGTCATCGAACTGCCGGTATCGACTCTGGCGGGAGCCGTGCTCCACGCGGACTCGCTCACGCTGCATCCGGCGTCAGGCCGGCAGGTGACACTGAGCGGGTCACCGCACCTCGACGGACTGCGCAACCGGCTGGAGGCGGTGGTCTGCACCTTCCCGGCGCAGACGCTCTCGCTGCGCGCCTTCGGCTCCGAGCGCAGCGCGCCGGGCTCGGATCATGACCGCTGGTTCGACGCACTCCTCGCCGCGCGTCGGCTGGCGGAGGAGAGCCGCACGATCGAGACGCAGCGGCGCGCGTTCGACACGGGCCGCCTCGCGCGCCACGCTGCCGCGACGCGCGAGTCGTGGGCGGCCGACCGCTTCGACGGCGCTGCCGACCGGCGCGCGCTGGCGGCGGAACTGGAGGAGGTGGCGGCACCGTACGACCGGGCGCTGCTGCAGCTCGAGACTGCCGCGCTGGCACTGCGCAACGCGCCGGATGCGGCGCAGTTTGCCGAGTGGCGGCGCTGGACTGCGGCGGTACAGGGGGCGTTCCGCGCCGCCGACGAGAGCTGGACGCAGATGGTGCCGGTGCTGTGCGACTCACGCGGTGCGCAGGGCTCGATGTGGCGCAGGCTGCTGCGCCGCGGTGGGCGCACGCCGTGATCGTCGGGCTGGGCATGGACCTGGCGGACATCGCCCGTATCGAGCGACTGCTGGCGCGCCATCCGATGCGGGCGCGGGCGAGACTCTTCACGGCGGACGAGCGGGCGTACTGCGACCGGAAGGGTGTGCCGGGCCGCCACTTCGCGGCCCGCTTTGCCGCCAAGGAGGCGGCGTACAAGGCACTGTCCGGCTCGGAGGAGGCGCGGCTGATCGGATGGCAGGAGATCGAGGTGACGAACTCCCCGCTGGACGGGCGTCCCCTGTTGCGGCTGCACGGCCGCGCGTCCCATCGGGCGGCCGAACTGGGGGTGACCCGGTTGCACCTCACGCTGACGCACAGCGAGGGGATCGCGGCGGCCGTGGTGGTGCTGGAAGCCGGCGGGGATTGAGTGCGGGACGAATTCGCAACAGATTCGTCGGCATTGAGCGCTGCGGCTCTAGCCGAGTCTGCAGGCAGGGTGTATTGTTCGTATGTCAGGATGAGAACCATTCTCAACTAGCCAATCCGTGCCGACACGCCTCCTTCCGATTGCCGATACGCTGCCTGCGGGCGTCATGCGCGCGCCGCTGGCCTGTCGTCTTGGCGACTGTGTGGCGGGAGCGTCGGCGACGGTGGTCGCGCTGGGCTGCGGCGAGAACGAGGCCTGCCGGCTGCGTGAACTGGGCCTGATGGAAGGGGCGAGCATCAACGTCGTCGATGCACGGCACTGCATGCTCGTGAACGTGCGCGGATCGCGGCTGGCACTGAGCCCCGCCATCACCGCCGGCATCACGGTCCTCCCGACGCGCTGAGCCGGCTCGCGGTCACCACCGCCGTCGCGCTGCAGTTCACTCACAATCCGTGGCCGCACCCTCCGCTCCCCGCGCCGGTCCGCCGTCGATCGCCGATGCGAGCACGCGCCGGATCCGTGTGGCGCTCGTCGGCAACCCGAACACCGGCAAGAGCACGCTCTTCAACGCCCTCACCGGCATGCGGCAGCGCGTGGGCAACTTTGCCGGCGTCACCGTCGAGCGCGTCGAGGGCGCGATGCGCGGACCGCATGGCGAGAAGGTCACGATCGTCGACGTGCCCGGCTGCTACGCGCTCTCGCCGGCCAGCCCCGATGAGGAGATCGCGCTCGGCGTGATGCGCGGCACGGGCGGCGAGCCGATGCCCGACGTGGTGGTGGTGGTGGCCGATGCGCTGCACCTCGAGCGCAACCTCTATCTCGTCAGCCAGGTGCTGGAGCTGGGGCTACCGACGGTGGTGGCGCTGAACCAGGTCGATGCCGCCGCCGACGCCGGTGTGGAGGTGGATGCGGTCGCGCTGATTCACGAACTCGGCGCGCCCGTCATTCCCACCGTCGCGACGCGCGGTGAGGGGCTGGACGTGCTGCGGAAGGCGATGGTGACGGTGCTCGACCTGCCGCGGCCCACGCGTCCGTTCACGCTCCCGGCCGAGATCGCCGACGCGGTCGCCCCGCTCTGCGACACGCTGGTGCGCCACGGCGCGCTGCCCGCCGTGGCCGCGCATGACGCACTGCGGCTGCTGGCGGTGCCCAGGCTCGAGTCGTGGTATGGCGAGGCGCGCAGTGCGATCGCGCCGATGGTGGACGAGGCGCGCATCGCGGTCGCGGCGGCGGGCGCCAACCCGCGCAGCCTCGAGGCGGAGCTGCGCTACGGCTGGAGCAGCGGCGTGGTCGCGCGTACGGTCGTGAATCACAACGAAGGCGCCCGCACCGCGAGCGATCGCATCGACGCCGTCGTGCTGCATCGCGTGTGGGGGCCGGTACTCTTCGTCGCGGTGATGGCGTTCGTCTTCCAGGGGATCTTCAGCTGGGCGCAGCCGTTGATGACGGGAGTGGAGTGGGCCGTCGGCCAGATCGGCGATGCCGTCGGCGCGCTGCTCCCCGAGGGCGACCTGCGCGGCCTGCTGGTGGATGGCGTGATCGGCGGCGTGGGCAGCGTGCTGGTGTTCCTGCCGCAGATCGCGATGCTCTTCCTCTTCATCGGGATCCTCGAGGACAGCGGCTACATGGCGCGCGCCGCATACCTGATGGATCGCCTGATGCGTCGCGTGGGACTGCATGGGAAGAGCTTCATCCCGATGATCAGCGGTTTCGCCTGCGCCGTGCCCGCGATCATGGCGACGCGCACCATCGAGGAGCCGAAGGATCGCCTCGCCACGATCATGGTCGTGCCGCTGATGAGCTGCTCGGCACGGCTGCCGGTGTACACGCTGCTGATCGGGGCGTTCGTGCCCCCGGTGGCGGTGCTGGGTGGCCTGTTCTCGCTGCAGGGCGTGACGATGCTGCTCATGTACCTGCTCGGGACGGTGACGGCACTGGCGGTGGCGGCGGTGTTCAAGCGCACGCTCCTGCGCGGCCCCGTGCGCCCGATGAGTCTCGAGATGCCGGCGTATCGCTGGCCCAACCTGCGTACGCTGCTGCAGAACGTCTGGCACCGCGCGCAGATGTTCCTCCGCCGCGCCGGCACGGTTATCCTGAGCTGCAGCGTGCTGCTGTGGGCGCTCGCCACCTATCCCAAGGTCGACGTGCCCGCCGGCACGCCACCCGCGAAGGAACACGAGGTCCGTCTGGAGAACTCCGCACTCGGGCACATCGGCAAGGTGATCGAGCCCCTGGTGCGCCCCCTTGGTTACGACTGGAAGATCGGCGTGTCGATCGCCGCCAGCTTCGCCGCGCGCGAGGTGTTCGTGAGCACGATGGGCACGATCTACGGCGTGGGTGAGGCTGACGAGACGTCCGTGGCGCTGCGCCAGCGGCTGCAGTCGGAGGTGAACCCGCGCACCGGTGCCCGGCAGTACAGCCCGCTGATCGCGCTCGGCCTGATGGTCTTCTACGTCTACGCGCTGATGTGTATCAGCACGGTGGCCGTCACCGTCCGCGAGGCCGGCGGTGGACGGATCGGGTGGAACTGGGCCATCATCCAGTTCGTGTACATGCTCGGCCTGGCGTACTTCGCCGCACTGGCGGTGTACCAGGGTGGACGCCTGCTCGGTTTCCAGTAAGGAGGCACCATGCAAACGCTCGTCGTCGTGCTCATTCTCGTCGCGGCCGCCGGCTACATCGGCCGCCGCGTCTGGCAGACCATCGCGGCGGCCCGTGCACCCAAGGGCGCCGGCTGTGCGTCCGGCTGCGGCTGTGAACCATCTGCTCCGTCGTCGCGGTAGGCGGCGTCTTTGAATTGCAACAGCAGAACGCAGAGACGCAGAGGGACTGAAAGACGCAGAGGGGTCTGGCGCTGAAGCTCGCATCGGTTCGGCATGTGGCTGATGTCCTGGGGAACGGCAACAGCAACCGCGAACTGCGAACGGCGCACGGCAGAACGCAAGGACGCATGGCCACGAAGGCGCAACGCGGTCGGTGAGGCTCGGCCGGACGTGTGCGCCGTGAACATTGAAGAGGCTGTAGGAACTGCACTCGCGGGAGCAGTTCCTACAGCCTTTTGTCAGTGCCTGCGACGAGCATGATTCCAGATCGTGCGGGCCGACAGCATAGCGTCTTTGCGGCTTTGCGTCTTGGCGTCAAGCAGTTTGCTGTTGCCGTTGCCGTTGCTGTTGCTGTTGCCGTTCCCAAAAAGCGCCAGCTTGGCTCAGTGCCGATGCCAGCATGAGCGCCAGACCTCTCCGCGTCTTTCAGTCCCTCTGCGCCTCGGCGTTCTGCCGTTCCAAACGAAGATCTCAGCGCAGCCGCGTCCAGAACAGCAGCGAACAGTCCTCGTTCTGCCCCGTGTACTGCGCCGGCGTGTTCGAGGTGTACAGCTCCAGCGCTGCGATGTCCTGCGGTGGCAGCGACTGGATCGCCTGCCGGAATCCGCTGGCCGGTGACGTGGCGTGCTGCCCGTCGATCCAGACGCCGAGGTTCTTGCAGCGCGGGATGTTGATCTCGTTGCCGGGCGCGCCACCGGTGCGCAGACCGGGCAGCCCGTTGAACCAGTCGGAGATCGTGAACGGCACGCCACCGGGGAAGTACGCGATGTCGCGGAACTGTCCGCCCCCACGCTTGCGCCGCGTCTCGTACCCCGCGCGCCACGGTTCGCCGGGATAGCTGTCCTTCACCTCGACTTCCGGCAGCCGCTGGCCGAGGGTGCCGAGTGCCACGCGCACGTTGAAGGCTGGTGCGCGGCCCACCACGAAGCGCGCGTTGCGCTCCTCGTAGCCGATCTTTCGCACGGTGAAGTTGATGGCGGTGTCGGCCAGCACGGTGATCGTCGCCACGCCGGAGGAGTCGGTGCGCGTGGAGTCGCCGGTGAGGAAGAATCCGAGGTGCACATCGGGGATCGGCTTGCCAGACCGATCGCGGACCTCGATGTGCAGGCTGCGCGGTGTCATCCCCACCTGCGCGTCCACCACCTCGGCGATGGCCAGCAGGCAGAGTGCAGGGAGGGCGCGCCCGAGGGACGGCCGCGACAGCAGGGACCGCAACGACTGATGTGCCATGATCACGCAGGGTGAGAGTGGTCGGCGCGTCGTCAGCGGCGCCGGGTCCAGATGAGCAGCGAGCAGTCCTCGTTGCGCGGGTCACTGTATTGCGACTGCTGCTGCGACGTGCGGAATATCTCGATGGCGGCGACGTCGACGGCACTCACCCCGTTCAGGGCCGAACCGACGGAGCGGCCAAGCCCCGTCACGTGCGCCCCGTCGATCCACACGCCGAGGCGCGGACAGCGCGAGATGATCACCCCCTGCGACGAGGCCTGCACGCCAGGAAAGCCGTTGAACCAGTCACCGATCAGCATGGGCTCACGGTTGCCGAAGTAGCTGCGGTCACGGAAAGAACCGCTGCTGCGACGGCGCCGTTCCTCGAATTCGCGACGCCACGGCTCTCCAGGATATTCGGCGCGCACGGACACCTCGGGCAACCGCGTGCCGAGCTGGCCGAGGGTGACACGGATGATGAAGGCCGGCGCACGGCCGATCTTGAAGCGTGCCGTCCGCGGCTCGAACCCGATCTTTCGGATGCTGATCTCGAGCAGGTCGTCGGCCGCGATCGTGGCGCGCGCGACGCCGGCGGAATCGGTGAGCACCGAATCGAGGCTCGGAGGAAAGGCCACCTGCGCCGCGGCCACCATGCGGCCTTCACGGTCACGCACCTCGACGCGCACGTCTCGCTCGAGCGACTGCGCACGCACCGGCAGCGGCGCCATCATCAGGCCGACGGCTGCGGCGGTCGTCGCGGCTGCAACCGCTGTGACGATGCGGCGCGCGCAGGCTCGACGATCCAGACCCGCTGCTCCGTTCCGGGAAAGCGAGTGTGTCATGACCAGAGTATGTGGGACGGACCTCCAACCTGCCACGTTCGCAGACCGCACTCAGCGCCCGACCATTCCTGGGATCGTCGCACCAGACGACGCAGCGAGCTCCAGCGCTGCCCAGTGCCCCTGCTCGGCATGGAAGAGTCCGGCGCGCGCGATCATCGCGGCGTTGTCGGTGGCGATGCGGGGCGACGGCGCGAGCACGGCCACACCGGCGCCCACGCGCCTTTGCACCTCCTCGACCAGCGCATGGTTGCAGGCCACACCGCCGCCGAGGACGACCCGGGTGTGCCCGGTCGCACGCACGGCGCGCGCGACCTTCTCGGCCAGCGTCTCGATCAGCGCATCCTGAAATGCGCGCGCGATGTGCGGCGCGTCTTCTGCGAGATTCGCAGATGATTTCACTGCCAGCATCACGGCAGTCTTGAGCCCGCTAAACGACACATCGTAGTAATCATCGTCGCCAAGCCGCTGATCGCGGCGCAGCATCGGACGGGTGAAGCGGAAGCGGGATGGAGCGCCATCCCGCGCCAGCGCCTCGAGATGGCGACCGCCGGGATACGGCAGGCCCATCAGCTTGGCCGCCTTGTCGAACGCCTCGCCGGCTGCGTCGTCGCGCGTCGCGCCGAGCAGCGCATACCTGCCCCAGGCCGGCACGTCGAGCAGCAGCGTATGCCCGCCGCTGACGAGCAGCGCGATGAACGGCGGCACGGCGTCGCGATGCTCGAGGCTGGTGGCGAAGAGATGCCCTTCGAGGTGATGCACGCCCACCAGCGGCAGGCCGGCGCTGAGCGCCAGTCCCTTCGCCGCCGCCACACCGACCAGCAGCGCCCCGACCAGCCCCGGCGCATGTGTGACCGCGATGGCATCGAGGTCCGCCAGTGACACCCCGGCGTCGCCGAGTGCCTGGTCGATGACGGGGATGATCGAGGTCAGGTGTTGCCGGCTCGCGATCTCCGGCACCACGCCGCCGAAGATCCGGTGCACGTCCTGCGAGAGGATCACCAGCGACTCGAGCTGCACGTCGTCACCACTGCCGCGGAGTACGGCGGCGGAGGTCTCGTCGCAGCTCGTCTCGATGCCGAGGAGGCGCATGGAGGGGCGGACTACTCGCCCGCGTCCTTCAGCAACTGCGTGATCAGGCGCCGGTTGGGCTCGGAGTTCCAGTTGGAGTCGCCGATGACCTTCTTCCGGATCGTGCCATCGGCCGCAATGATGAACGTCTCGGGCACCCCGGTGGTCTGGTAGGCGCCCTGCACCGCCTGCGACGGATCGTGCAGCACCTCGAACGTCAGTTTCAGCTCGCGCATGAAGGTGCGGATCTTGGCGGCGTCGCCCGCATCGTCGATGCTCACGCCGACCACGTGCAGTCCCTTCGGCCCCATGGCCTCGTGCAGCGCCTGGATGCTCGGCATTTCGGTGCGGCAGGGGACGCACCAGGTGGCCCAGACGTTGAGCAGCACCACCTTGCCCTTGTAGTCGGCGAGCGACTTCCGGCGCGGCTGCGACTCGATGGTCGTGCCGCCGAACATCGGCGCGGTCGTGCCTACATCCACGCCCACCAGTTCGTCCTTGAGCTGCACCGAGCCGAACCAGAGTGCGCCACCGAGCACGGTCACGATCGCGCCGACCACCGCCCACTGCTGGCCCGACGTCATGTCGTCACCAGCGTGCAGCGGTCGCGCAGGACCTGCACTTCGGCTGCGGGATCGGCCGCGCTGAAGATCGCGTTGCCGGCCACGAAGGTGCTGGCACCAGCCTCGTGGCAGCTGCGGATGGTGTCGCGCGTGATGCCTCCATCCACCTCGAGGATCGCCGCGCTGCGTGCCTCGTCCAGCAGACGCCGTGCCCGCCGGATCTTGTCCACCGACTGCGGGATGAACCGTTGCCCGCCAAAGCCGGGATTGACCGACATGATCAGCAGCAGGTCCAGATCGGCGGCCACCTCGCGGATCGTCTCCAGCGACGTGGACGGATTGAGCGTCGCGCCGGCGGTGCAGCCCAGCTCCTTGATGCGCATCAGCTGACGGTGCAGGTGCGGCGCCGTCTCGACGTGGATGGTGAGACCGTTCGCACCAGCCTTCGCAAAGCTCTCGAAGTACTTCTCCGGCTCGACGGTCATCAGGTGCACGTCGAGCGGCAGCCGCGTCAGCGCGCGCACCGTCTCGATCACCTTCACCCCGAAGCTCAGGTTCGGGACGAAGACGCCATCCATCACATCGACGTGCAGCCAGTCGGCGCCGGCGGCCTCGATCATGGCGAGGTCGTCGGCCATGCGGGCGAAATCCACCGACAGCAGCGAGGGAGCGATCCGGACGGTCGTCATCCGTCGAATCTACCACGCCGCGGGAGGGCCGACGGCGCGGTCAGGGCGGAACGATCGGCTCGGCGGCCCCCGGTGCGCGCGACACGGTGAGCGTGACCACGGCGCCAGGCGGCACGGGGGTATTGGGCGCGGGACGCTGTGCGGCGACGAAACCATCCGGCTGCGTGCGGGTGCTGTCGAAGCGCGCGGCGCCTGGGGTGAGGCCGAGCTGCGCCAGCAGCGCCAGCGCGTCTTCCAGCGGCATGCCGACCAGTGACGGCAGGCCGATCGCGTCGGGACCGGCGCTGATGGTGAGGCGCATCGTCGAGGGCAACGTGACGGTCAGGCCGCCGCGCGGCAGGGTGCCGAGCACTTCACCCCGCGGGTGCGAGTCGATGCGTTCGATGAATTCCTTCGGCGTGTCGAAGCCGGCGGCCTCGATGGCGCGGATCGCCTCGTCACGCGGCAGCCCGATGACGTCGGGCACGATGCCCTTGCGCGGGCCAAGCGACACGTCGAGCTGGACCTCGTCGCCCTTGAGCCCCTTCACACCCGGCGCCGGGTTCTGGCCGAGCACCGAATTGCGTGGCGCCGTCGGGTGGTTCAGCGACTCGCCGGTGCGCACGGTGAACCCCGCGGCACTGAGTCTCGCCGCGGCGTCGTCGTAGAGCAGCCCGACCACATTCGGCACCGCCGACTCGGCGCGGCCGGTGATACCGGGCAGCAAGTAGAGCGCGACGGCCGCGTAGCCGAGCACCAGACCCACGATCGCGGTGCTCAGCACCGGCCATCGCGACACGAGGGCGCGCAGCCTGTGGCGGCGCTGGGACGAGAGTTCCACCGTCGGCGTCACGTCACGCGGCGAAGGCGGGCGGCGAAGGCGCCGTCCACCCCGTGGTCCTGCGGCAGCACGCGCAGGAAGCCGCCATCGAGTGCGCCTGATGGCACCGTCCCCTCCGGCGGCGGTTCGAGCACGAACGCGTCGTCGTCGGCAAGGAATTCCTGCACCACCGCGTCGTTCTCCTCGCGCTCCAGCGAGCAGGTGCTGTAGATCAGCAGCCCGCCCGGCTTCACGCTGCTGCTGGCGGCGGCGAGGATGTCGCGCTGCAGCACGGGCAGCAGTGCGATGTCGCTCACACGCAGGCGCCACCGGGCATCGGGGTGGCGGCGGAAGGTGCCGGTACCGGTGCAGGGCACGTCCACGAGGATCGCGTCCACCGGCTCGAGCGTCGGCGCGGTGGCGTCCATCTCGCGCACGTCGACATCCGTGACCTGCATCCGCGCGAGGTTCGCGTGCAGGCGCTGCAGGCGTGCAGCGGAACGGTCGCTGGCGATCACGCGTGCGCCGGCACGATGCAGTGCGAGCGTCTTGCCGCCGGGGGCTGCGCACAGATCCGCGGCCACGGCACCAGGCGGGATGTGCGCGTACTGCACCACCAGCGCGCTGCCCGCATCCTGCACGAAGAGCTGCCCGCGCTGGAACGCGCCGAGCTGCGTCAGCGCGACGCCCTGCGGCAACTGCAGCCCATCCTCCAGCAGCACGGGATCGGTGGTGATGACGTCGCGCTCGGCGAGCATCTCTCGCAGCGCATCGCGCGTGATGCCGAACGGGCGCACGATGATCGGCGCCTCGCTGTTGTCGTGCCGCGTGAGGCGCTCGGTGGCCTCGCGACCCCAGGCCGCGATCCAGCGCTCGAGCAGCCAGCGCGGGTGGCTGGTGCGGACGGCCAGCCGCTCGATCGCATCGTGGTTGCGGTCGAGCGCGGCGGCCGCGCCCTCGGGCGACGCCACCGCAGGCTGGTCGCGCTCGCGGTCGATGCGGCGCAGCACGGCGTTCACCAGCTTGCTCGCCCCGATGCCATGTCGTCGCTTGGCCAGTTCGACGGTCTGCGCGATCGCGGCATACGCCGGCACGCTCCCCATCGACAGCAACTGGTACGTGCCCAGGCGCAGCAGGTCGCCGAGGTCGGCGTCGAGGCGGGCCAGTCCGCCGGTGATGCGGGGCGCGAGGATGGCGTCGATCCAGCCGCGTGAGCGGAGCAGGCCGTACACCAGCTCCTGCACCCAACGTCGGTCGCGCGGGTCGAGGGCGGTGGTGACGCGCTCGAAGGCGGCGTCGAGCAGCGTGCCGCCGCGCAGCGCCGCGAGGATTTCGGCGGCCGCGATGCGCGATTCGGTGATCATGGCGCTGCGAGCGGGGGTGGCAGCGAGCGTCACAGGCGCCTCACCGGCGGGTTCCCTCGTCATACGCCGCAAGATAGCGACGCGCCGACTGCGCAGCATCGGACAGCCAGATGCCACGCATCACGGCCACACCGGCGGCGCCGGCGCGCACGGCCGCATACACCCGCTCGACGGTGATCCCGCCGACCGCGATGACGGGGCACCCGTTGGCCGCCTCCACGATCGCCTCGAGGTCGTGCGCGGTCGCCTCCCCATGCGCGCTGCCATCGCCGGCGGGTCCGGCCACGAGGTACGTCGCGCCGCTCCGCGCCGTCATCCACGCCTCGGCCGAGGTGTGCACGCTGGCGCCGAGCACGATGCGCGGCGCGATACGCCGGGCATCGGCGAGTTGCAGTGATCGCGAGGTGAGCTGCGCCCCGCTCACGCCGGCGACCATCGCGATGTCGACGCGGTCGTGCACCAGCACCCAGCTTCCGGTCTCTTCCGCGATCACGCGCAGCTCCAGCGCGCGTTCGAGCAGCGTGCGCGCGGCGGTATGCGTGGCGCGGAGGTGGATGGCGACACGGTGGCGCGCGTCACGCATGATCGCGTGCGCGCTGGCGACGAACGACGGGTCGGCGAGCACGATGTCGCTGGTGAGCGCGTGCAGCGCCGGGACCGTGCCGTGCATCAGCCGCGCGGGCGGCCGAGGACGTCATTGATCGCGACGCCGCGCCCGGCGGCCCACTCGCGCGCGCGCTGGCGCCGCTTGCCGGCCGGGTGCACCTCGCTGATGCGGACCGTGCCCTCGCCGCAGGCGACCAGCAGGCCGTCGGCGTCGATCGCGAGGACGGTGCCGGGGGCGTCGACGTGCGTGTGCATGTGCGAGGCGCGCACGCCGTAGCACTTCACGTCGTCGCCGTGCTGCGTGGTGAACGCCCCGGGGCGCGGGTCGTAGGCGCGGATCAGGTTGGCGATGGCCGGTGCGGGCTGGTCCCAGCGGATCAGGGCATCCTCACGTCCGATTTTCGGGGCGAACGTGGCGCGGTCGTGGTCCTGCGGCTGCTCGGGCAGCTGTCCCGCCTCGAGCAGCGCCAGCGCCTCGATCAGCGCCTGCGCGCCGACTTCGGCCAGGCGATTGCGCAGCTCGCCGCCGGTCTCGTCGTCGAGGATCGGCGTCCGCGCGACATGCAGCACGGGGCCTGCATCCATGGCGAGCACCATGCGCATGATGCTCACGCCGGTCTCGGTGAAACCCCGGCGGATCGCCGTCTCGATGGGCGCGGCGCCGCGCAGGTCGGGCAGCAGCGAGGCGTGGATGTTGATCGTGCCGAGCGGTGGGTGCTCGATGACGGCGGTGGGAAGGATGTGCCCATACGCCACGACCACATTCAGGTCGGGGCCGAGCGCCGTCAGTTCGGCGAGGAACGCCTCGCCGCGCGGGCGTTCGGGCTGCAGCACCGGCAGCGCTTCGCGCACCGCGACGACCTTCACCGGCGGCGGCGTGAGCACCCGCGCGCGGCCGACGGGGCGGTCGGGTTGCGTGACGACGCCGATCACGTCGAACCCCTCGCCGAGCAGCGCCTCGAGGGGCGGCACGGCGAAGTCGGGGGTGCCCCAGAAGAGGATGCGCACGTGGTCAGCCCCGGCCGCGCGTCAGAGCGTGTCGGTGTGCGGTGCGTCGGACCTGTCGGCCTGCGCCTCCTCGTCTTCCGCTTTCAGGCGCGCGATGACCTCGGGCGTGAGCCGGCGGATCAGCTCGGGGTACTCGTCCTTCTCCTCGTCCCAGTCCCGCATGGCCTGACGGCGCTTGAGGATGGAGAGGTGGTCGAGGAAGAGGCGGCCGTGCAGGTGATCGATCTCGTGCTGCAGGCAGGTGCCGAACAGGTCGATGCCCTCGAGCGTGATCGGCTGCATGTCCACGTCGAGCGCCTGTACGGTGACCTTCGCCGCGCGTTCCACCTCGTAGTGAATGTCGGGGATGGAGAGGCACCCTTCCTCGCGCCGGCTCTTGCCACTGCGTGCGATGATGACGGGGTTGATGAGCGCAATCGGCGTTTTGTCGACGTCGAGCACGGCGATGCGCTCGATGCGGCCGACCTGCGGTGCCGCGAGACCGATGCCGCGGGCGGCATACATCGTGTCGAACATGTCGGTCACGAGCTGGCGCAGGTCGGTGGTCATCTGTTGCACGGGCATCGTCTCCTTGCGCAGGATCGGGCTGCCCAGCACGTGGATGTCGAGCACGGCCATCAGGCGACCCGGTCTGCGCTCGAGGTGACGCCGCTGGCGGCGTAGATCTTGGCAATGCGACCGCGCTCGATGACGAGGCGCGACTCACCGCTCTTGATGGTGATCTCGTCGTCGGTGCCGGCCGTGGCGCCGGCCTTGATGTGCTGCACCTCGCCGACGAGGCCACCGGCGGTGACGATGCGGTCGCCCTTCTTCAGCTCCAGGATCGCGTTCTCGTGCTTCTTCCGCTGTTGCTGCTGCGGGCGGATGAGGACGAAGTAGAAGATCGCGAAGATGCCGCCGTACATGAGCAGTGGCGCCACCACCGCCGAGCCACCGGGGAGCTGGAACTGGAGGATGGCGAGCGTGGCGAAGGGCAGGGAAGTCATGGTGACGCTGGGCTGCGTGGCGTGAAGGGTCCGGTGCGGAGCGCGCGGGGGGCGCATCGTCGCATGGGAGGAGCGGCGAAAGATACTGCATGCCGGGTCCCGGGCCTGCAGCGGGGGATCGGGTGCCGGGGTCAGGCGGCGCCGGTGGCCGTGGGGGCGGCGCGGTAGCGGGCGAGCCAGTCGCTGCTCCACGAGTCGAAGCCGCCGCCGCTCAGGGCGGCGCGGGCGTGGCGCATGATGTCGATCAGGAAGGCGACGTTGTGGAGCGACAGCAGCCGCAGGCCGAGCATTTCCTCGCTGACGAAGAGGTGGCGGAGGTAGGCGCGGTCGTATCGGGTGCAGCATTCGCAGGGGCAGCCCTCGACGAGGGGGCGGCGGTCGTTGCGGAAGGCGCTCCTGCGGACCTGGACCTTGCCGTCGGGGGTGAAGGCGGTGCCGTTGCGACCCATGCGGGTGGGGGCGACGCAGTCGAAGAGGTCGACGCCGCGTCGGACGGCCTCGACGAGGTCATCGGGGAAGCCGACGCCCATCATGTAGCGGGGGACGGTGCGGGGGATGACGGGGTCGACGACTTCGAGTGTGGCGTACATGTCGGGCTTGGATTCGCCGACGGAGAGGCCGCCGATGGCGATGCCGTCCCAGGTGCCGCGGTCAAGGATGCCGCGGGCGGAGGCGACGCGGAGGGCGGGGTGGACGCCGCCCTGGACGATGGGGAAGAGGGACTGGGGCGGTGGAATGATGTCGGTGGCGGGATCGTGGGTTGCCATGGGGGGGGCTCCGGCCGGAACTTCGAAGTGGGGGGGGGCCCCCCGGCCCTCGGCCGAGATCCGGTCGAACTCAATGCGACACCGCTCGAGCCAGCGGAGGCTCCGCTCCATCGCCGCCTGGCTCGCCCCGTACTCCGCCTGCCCCGCGATCAGTTCATCGAGCTGCATGATCACATCCGCCCCGATGTTCCGCTCGATCCGCATCACGCTTTCCGGCGTGTACTGGTGCTTCGAGCCGTCGATGTGGCTCTGAAATACCACCCCCTCCTCGCCCACCGTGCGCAGGCTCGAGAGGGAGAACACCTGAAAGCCGCCCGAATCGGTGAGCATCGGGCCATCCCAGCGCGTGAATGCGTGCAACCCGCCCAGCGCCCGCACCATCATGTCGCCCGGCCGCAGATACAGGTGATAGGCGTTCGAGAGGATCATCTGCCCCCCGGCCGCCTTCACTTCCTCCACGCTCAGCCCCTTGATCGTGCCGTGCGTGCCCACCGGCATGAACGCCGGCGTTTCCACCACCCCATGCGGCGTGCTGAACCAGCCGAGGCGTGCGCTGCCGGCGTCGTGCGAGGTGCGGAAGGCGAAATCGGACATCTGACGGTGTCGGTGGCGGGCGAAGGAACGCCGTCGCGTGCGAGAGCCTTTGCTCGGGTCGTCTGATCGGCGTGAGTGCGCTTTAAGGTAGCGATGAGTCCCACGGGGTTTTCGCTGCGCGTGCGAGTGCGCTGCTCGTCCTGCCAGATCCCACGAACCGAAATTGAAGTGCGGTCGACCGTTGGATTAAGAGTTTGTTAAGTCCGCGCGTGTCGCGGCGTTGTCCACTCTTTGTCGATGGCGGCAGCGTCGTTACGTTGCTCGCGCACGAGTCTGCCACGAAGTCGTGACCACCGGGTCTGCCACCGGTGGCGTCGTGTTGTCGGCTCGCTGTGGTTTCATCGCTTTTTGTCTCCATTTTGACTCAGGTCACGGTGCCAATGTCTCAGCCTCGTTCGTGTCTGTTGCTGGCAGCTCTGGTTTTGACGGCGTGTGAGGGCCGGGATGATTCGACGGCTCCCTCGACCGGGACGGCCCGTGTCCGCATCGTCAATGTGTCGCCGACGGTCTCGGCGCTCGATGCAACGCGGCTCGACGCGAGTCTGGCGACCGGTCTGGCGTACGGGGCCGTCACGCCGGCGACCGGATATGGTTCGTCGCCCGCCGGGCCGGGCGACCTCACCGTTCGCAACGGCGGCGTCACCATCTTCAATGCGCAGACGCCGTTGCGGCGCGACTCGGCGACGACGATCCTGATGCTCGGCAGCACGGACGCGGCGTTTGCCGCCGGGTCCGCACGGACATTCCAGCCGATCACGCTCAGGGATACCGCCGCAGTCCCGGCATCTGGCGCATGGCTGCGCATCGTGCATGCAGCGGACTCGGTGGCGGTATCGACCGTCACGGCCGGGCTGGCGACGTCGGGCGTCGACATCTACGTGTACCCGCAGGGCACGACCCGCCCCACGGCGGCGCCTGTCGCTGGTGCCGCGCTGCGACTGATCAACGCCACCTATCGCACCGTCACCGCCTATCTGCCGCTCACGGCGGCGGGCGCGTATCAGGTCGAGGTGTTCGTGACCGGTGCCGCACCGGCGACCGCCACGCCACTGATCTCGACCGTCGCGACGCTGGCCGCTGGCAGCAAGGCCACCGTGATCGCGCGTCGGCCTCTGGTTGGCGCGACGGCGGCGCCGCTCAACGCCTTCGGCCTGGTGCTGCTCTCGGAGCAGTAGCGCCACGACCGCTGTCGTTCGGAATCGTACCGGTTGTCCTGCGTCAGTGCTCAGGCGCTCCCTCACACAATGCTCTGCAGAGATGCCCATGTCCAACCTTCGTAAGTTCGTGGTTGTGATTCTCGCGGCGATCGTCCCGTTTGCGCTGCACGCGCAATCGGGACGAGGCGGAATCACCGGTCGTGTCACTGAAACGGGCTCCACCACGCCCATTGGTGACGTGCAGGTGAACGTCGTCGGCACGTCGATTGGCACGATGACGCGCGCCGACGGCACCTATTCCCTCCGGAACGTTCCGGTGGGCACCGTCGAGGTTCGCGCGCTGCGGATCGGCTACGGCGAGCGGAAGCGCGCGGTGATCGTGAAGGCTGGCCAGACCACCACGGCCGACCTCGCGCTCAGCAAGGTCGCGGTGCAGCTGGCGCCGATCGTCACCACGGCCACTGGCGCACAGCGTCGGTCGGAGGTGCCGAACCAGATCTCGTCGATCGACGTGGCGAAGCTCATCGAAGAGGCGCCGATCACCTCGGTCGCCGACGCGCTGGTGTCGAAGGTGGCGGGTGTATCGCTGATCGGCGGTTCGTCGGTCGGGTCGGGCTCGCGGATTCGCATTCGCGGACAGGCCTCGCTGTCGCTCGGCAACGATCCGATCTACATCGTGGACGGTGTGCGCTTCAACGGTGGCAACCAGCAGGCGTTCGGCACTGGTGGTGCGCCGTCGGGTCGTCTGAATGACCTGAACCCGGACGACATCGAGAACATCGAAGTACTGCGTGGCCCGGCTGCCTCGGCGACCTACGGCACCGACGCGGCGACGGGCGTGATCGTGATCACCACCAAGCGCGGCAAGGTCGGCACGCCGCGCTGGAACTTCTACACCGAACAGGGCAGCATGCAGGACCGGAACGTGTACCCGAAGGCGTACACGATGTGGGGACGCCTGACGAACGGCACCGCGTCCGATTGCAACATTCAGTCGATCGCCAGCGGTGCGTGCCGCCCGGATTCGCTCACCACGTTCAATCTGTGGTCGGATCCGCGCTCGACACCGCTCAAGGACGGGTACCGGAACAGCTACGGCCTGAACGTGTCGGGCGGTACTGAGTCGGTCAGCTACTACGTGTCGGCCGAAGGCGAAGGCACTTCCGGCACGCTGACCGTACCGCAGTTCGAGTTGGGCCGCCTGTCGCGCAACAGTGTCGCGACCGATTCCCGTTGGTTGAATCCCAATGATTACGCCCGCCAGGGTCTGCGCGCGAACCTCGACCTGAAGATTTCGCCGACGTTCACGCTCCCGATCCGCAACTACTTCACGCGGTCGTTCTTCCGGAATCCGCAGGACGGTAACAACACCACCGGACTCGGGTCCCACGCGTTCGGTGGCGCCGGCACGTACAGCCGCCTCACCGGCACGGATACGCTCGGCGGATATCGACTGTTCACCCCCGGCGACATCTTCCAGCAGACCAACGAACTCGAGACCTACCGCTACAACGGCGCCGTGACGCCGTCGTACGCGCCGACGACGTGGCTGACGACTCGCGGTGCGCTCGGCTTCGATTTCACGAGCGGTACCGAGACCAACCGGTGCCTGCGTGACCAGTGCCCGAACTTCGGGCAGAATCGCCTCGGCTTCGTCTCGACGTCACGCACGCGTCAGTTCCAGTACACCGCCGACGCCTCGGCGACCGCGAACTTCAGCTTCCGCGACTTCGCCGAGTTCCGCTCGACCGCTGGTTTCCAGTTCGTGCAAGTGAATTCCGACAACGTCAACGGCACCACCTCGCAGCTGCCCCCCGGCGGCCTGACGGTTTCACAGGGCTCGGTGCCGGGTTCCAGTGAAGGCACGACGATCGCGAAGACCGCCGGCTACTACGTCGAGCAGAATCTGCAGCTGTGGGATCGTCTCGACATCGTCGGGAGCGTGCGCGGTGACCAGAACAGCGCATTCGGCCAGAACTTCGGCACGGTGCTGTACCCGCGCGCTGGTGTGTCGTACCGCCTGCAGGAAGAGAAGTGGTTCCCGTTCAAGCAGCAGGTGAACCAGTTCCGCGTGCGCGGTTCATGGGGTCAGGCCGGTCTCCGTCCCGGTACGACGGCCGCGCTGCCGTTCTTCGCGGCCAACTCGTATCGCGCCAACGGCGCTGAAGTCCCCGGCCTGATCTTCCAGCAGCTCGGCGACCTGAACCTGAAGCCGGAAACCGTGACTGAGGGCGAGGCAGGCCTCGACCTCAACATGTTCAACGATCGCCTCACCTTCACCGTGACGCGGTACAACAAGGTTTCGAAGGACGCGATCGTCTCACGTGTGGTTGCCCCCTCCTTCGGTACCGGCACGACGACTCAGTCCACGAACCTTGGCGCCGTCACGAACAAGGGGTGGGAAGGCATCGTCACCGTGCGCCCGATCGACAAGTCTTACCTCGGGTTTGATCTGACCGTCAACGGTTCGTACAACACGAACAACCTCGACGATCTCGGACGCGACGCGGCCGGGAACCCGATTCCACCGATCATCGGCGCGTCGATTCGCCAGACGGCAGGCTATCCGCTGAACGGCTACTGGCAGCGCAAGTACTCGTACTCCGATGCCAATGGCGATGGGCTGATCGCCGTCGGTGAAATCGTTCCTGATACGAACATCTCGTTCCTCGGGTACTCGGCACCACGCACCGAGCTCTCGACGCAGCTCGGCTTCGACCTGTTCAACCGGAAGGTTCGCGTCACCACGCTGTTCGACTACCGTGGTGGGTATCTGGTGGACAACACCACCGAGCGTTTCCGCTGCCAGACGCGCGTGAACTCGCGCGAGCGCGTCGATCCCACCGCACCGCTCGATCGTCAGGCCCGATGCGCCGCTGCACAGCTGCCAGGCGCCCTCCAGACCTTCGCTGGCTACTTCGAGACGGCCGACTTCCTCCGCCTTCGTGAAATCGCGGTGACGTGGCGCGTGCCGGAGAACCTGGTCAAGGTGCTGCCGCGCATGCGCAACACCACAATCACGGCGTCGGGTCGTAACCTCGCCAGCTGGACGAAGTTCACCGGCGTGGATCCGGAGACGGCCGGGGGCGGACTCGGGAACGTGCAGGACGAGTTCCAGATCACGCCGCCGCTGACGTCGTTCGTGCTCCGCATCAACTTCGGCTTCTGAGACGGGCATCTTCCATGACGACCTCAATGACTTCCTCTACGTTCCTGTCGCGCACCGCGTCGCGTGCCGCACGTGCCTGCGGGTTGCTGACGCTGATCACACTGTCGGGGTGCAAGCTCGACGGTATCGTCAAGGCCACCGATCCTGACATCATCGATCCAGCCTTCATTCAGAGCGTTTCGGGTGCGGAGGGTATCCGACTCGGCACACTGGGTCGATTCAACGCCAACACGACCGGCGGCGAGTCGATGCTGTTGTACGGCGGCCTGATGGGTGACGAGTTCACGACCGGCGACACCTTCACGCAGCGCATCGAGACGGACCAGCGCTCGCTGACGCCGGAAAACGCGAACCTCACCACCGCGTATCGCGGGATTCACCTCGTTCGTGTCGGCGCGATCCAGGCGCGCGACGCCCTGCGCAAGTTCCCGCAACCGACAGGCAATGAGTGGCGGCTCGCCGAGATGTACTTCGCCGAGGCGTACATGATCGACATCCTCGCCGAGCACTTCTGCAACGGGCAGCCGCTGAGCACGCTCGAGAACTTCCAGGAGACGCCGTCGCCGCGCATTCCGACGGACTCGCTGTACCTGATCGCGCAGGCGAAGATCGATTCCGGGTCCGCGCTCCTCCTCCCGGCGCTGACGACGGCGAACGACGTCCGTGTTCGTAATGCGCTGCTCGTACTGAAGGCACGCATCGCGATCAATCAGGGGAACTTCACGCTCGCCTCCACGGTCGCGAGCTCCGTCGCGACGACGTATGCGTGGGAGCAGGAGCATTCGCTGACGACGCGCACGCCCGGTGTGTGGTCGTTCGTGAACAACCAGCGTCGCTATATCATCAGCAACAACGAAGGTCCGCTCAACATGGGCTTCGCGAACGCGGTGCAGGATCCCCGTGTCCCGACCTGCCAGCCGGGAACGGGTGGTTTCAACGCGGCGGCATGCACGACTGCCGGCTTCACGACGACCCGTCCGTTCGACAGCGGCAACACCGCTGTGCCGAACTCCCGCTACATCCTGACGTGGGATACGGACAGCCGGAATGTCGCGCTCGTGAACGGCATGCAGGCACGCCTCTACGAAGTCGAGGCGTTGAACCGCCTTGGGAACTTCGCCGGCGCCCTGGCGGTGATGAACACGCTGCGCGCCACGCCGCCGACGTACGTGCTGCCCGGTGGCCGCACGGTCACGGGCCTGACGCCGCTCGTCGATCCCGTCTCGGCCGACGCGCGTCGCGACCTGATCTTCCGCGAAAAGGGCTTCTGGCTCTTCGGCACCGGCCATCGCTTCGGCGACCTGCGTCGCATGATGCGGCAGTATGGCATGACGCAGAACCAGGTGTGGCCGAACGGAACCTGGCAGATCAGCCGCGTTCCTGGCTACAGCACGGATGTGACGTTCCCGACCCCGGCCGCCGAGGCCAACAACCGCCTCATCCCGCAGTCCACGCCTGGTATTCCGGCGTGCATTGACCGGAACGCCTGAGTCGCGGTCGCTCGACGTTGAACGCCGGGGTCACCATTGTGGTGACCCCGGCGTTTTTTTGCCCTGAGTGCCGACGTGATGGCAGCGTGTCAGATCACCAGCATCGCATCACCGTACGAGTAGAACCGGTACTCCGCCGCAATCGCCTCACGGTAGGCGCGCATCGTGAGGTCGTAGCCCGCGAACGCCGCCACCAGCATCACCAGCGTGGACTTCGGCAGGTGAAAGTTCGTCAGCAGGTGATCGACGAGCCTGAACCGGTACGGCGGATAGATGAAGATGTCGGTCGTGCCTTCCATGGCCACCAGCGCACCATCGTCGCCTGCTGCGCTCTCCAGCGTGCGCATCGACGTCGTGCCGACGGCCCAGACGCTGCCGCCCGTTGCCTTCACGCGGTTCAGCGCACCGGCCGTGCCGGCGCTCACCTGATACCACTCGTCGTGCATCACGTGCTCGGTGGGATCGTCGACGCTGATCGGCCGGAACGTTCCGGCGCCCACATGCAGCAGCACATCCGCTCGCGTGACACCCTTCGCGGCGAGGGCGCTCAGCACCTCATCGGTGAAGTGCAGCCCGGCGGTCGGCGCCGCCACCGAGCCCGCCTGTTCCGCATACACCGTCTGGTAGCGCGCGGCGTCGTCGGCCGTGTCGGCGCGCGTCATGTACGGCGGCAGCGGGATGTGGCCGTAGCGCTCGATGGCGGCCGCCGCGCCGGAGTTAGCATGCAGACGGACCAGCTTCGTCCCGCGCTCGGTCGCCTCGAGCATCTCGACGTGAAAATCATCGGCGATCGTCACGATCTTGCCCGCCTGCAGCTTTGCGCCCGGCTGCACCATCGCCTCCCACACGTCGTCGCCCCGCGCCTTCAGCAGCAGGACTTCCGCCGGTGCGCCGGAGGGGCGTGTGCCGAGCAGGCGGGCTCGAATGACCTTGGTGGTGTTCACCACCAGGGCGTCGCCAGCGGGGATGTAGTCGACGATGTCACGGAACCGCCGGTGCGCCACGGTGCCGGCCGACCGGTCCACGACCAGCAGCCGGCTGCCATCCCGATCGGCCACCGGCTGCTGCGCGATCAGGCGGTCAGGGAGATGGAAGTCGTAGTCCGGGACCCGGGTGCCGTCGGGGATGCGTGGTGTCGTCACGGGAGTGAAGCGAATCAACGAGGTCGCCGACGCTGGTGCGCGCGGGGGGATCAGTCGGCACCGAGCACGATGGAGGCGCGTTGACGAGGCGGTGCATGAGCAATAGATGTACTCCACACCAAACTAACGGCTGACGTACGAGGGACGGTGATGCAAGGGGTGTGCAGGCACGTATGGGACCGTTCCGCACGGCGCGTTGCGATGGGCGCCGTCGTGCTGGCCGGGCTGGCATCATTGCTCGAGGCGCAGCAGGTACCCCGGAGCACGCCGCCGCCTCCCGCGACGCCCGTCGCGCGCTTGGTCGGCAGGGTCATCGACAGCACGCGCAACGTGCCGCTGGTCGATGCGGTCGTGCAGCTCGTGAGTGCCGCTGATCCGCTCAAGTCACGGTCCGCAGTCTCCGGCAGTGATGGGGTCTTCAGCTTCGATTCGGTCCGCGCCGATACGTATTTGCTCGGATTCGTGCATCCGCGGCAGTCCGCACTCGGTGTTGCGCCGTTGCTCTATCGCGTCGACATCAGCAGCGGAGCGCCGGTCACCGCGGCGCTCTTCATTCCGTCGGTGTCCACGATCATCGCTGGCCGGTGTGGTGTCGAGGCGAGCGACTCCTCGATGGGGATGTTCACCGGCGCCGTCCGGTCGGCGATCGATGGCGAGCCGATGCCGCGCGCGGTCGTGCGCGCGCAATGGTCCGACGTGACCGTCGGCCGGCAGTCGCTCGAGGTGCGCAAGCCGCTGGTGCGACAGGCCGCGAACGACAACGGCGAGTTCGCGATCTGCGGACTGCCGCTGCGGGGCAGCGTCGCCGTGCGCGCGTGGAGCGGCGGCGACACGAGCGGGGTGGTGGATGTGGAGCTGTCGGCGGATCGCCTGATGACTCGCGATCTGTTCGTCGGTCCGGCGGGGGGCATCGCGAGCGCCTCAGCCACCGATTCGACGGGCGCCGCCGGCCCACGCGCACGGAACCGCACCGGCACTGGAGTGGCGCGCGGATTCGTGCGGCGCGCCAATGGAACCCCCATCATCGGCGCGACGGTCTCGGTCGTGGGCGCTGATGTCGAGGCGGTCACCGGTGCCACGGGCGAGTATGCGTTCCGCACCCTGCCGCTTGGCACGTACATGCTGGAGGCCCGGGCCATCGGCCTGCTCCCCACGCGTATCGCGGCGGACATCCGCGCCGACGCGCCTCCCGACGCGGACTTCGCACTGGAATCGGCGGGGCAGTTTCTCGACACGGTGCGGGTGCGCAGCCAGGTCTCCGTCGATGGTGATCGCAGCGGGTTCGAACGTCGGCGCGAGCGCGGCGGCGGCTACTACGTCGACGCCAAGGCGCTGGACCGCCGGCAGCCAGCGGTCGTGACCGATGTGCTCCGCACCATGCCCGGACTGCAGATCCGCCCTGGGCGCGGCGGCCCTGTCGTGACAGGCAGCGCCTCGAGCGGTGCCTGTACCCCGACGTTCTTCGTCGATGGCATGCTCTTTCCCGTCGACGGTTCGATCGACAACATCCTGCCCGCGAGCGACATCAAGGCGGTCGAGGTCTACACGCGGTCCGCCTCAGCGCCGGTCGAGTTTCTCACGAGAAGCGACACCAGGGGTTCGCCATGCGCGGTCATCGTGCTCTGGACCGGTCGCCGGTAGGCAACGCACCGGGGCGCGCATCATGGCCAATCACGGCGGGCAGCAGCCGTGAACGTTCCTCCATCCAACTCAAGCACCACCCGCGTCCCGCCGAAGGTCGCAACACGGCCCGACCCCTCGCCACCTTCGTTCCTCCGCGTGAACAGAGTTGACGACCTCCCACACGCGCACAAGTCAGAGCAGCGACGTCTGCACCGCCACCGCATCTCCAGGCGGCGTATACCCGAAATGCCGATACGCGATCGCCGTCGCCATCCGCCCGCGCGGCGTGCGCTGCAGGAAGCCGTTCTGCACCAGGAACGGCTCGTACACCTCCTCGATTGTTCCCTCGTCTTCGCCGACGGCGGAGGCGATGGTCTTCAGCCCCACGGGCCCGCCTTCGAACTTCTCGATGATCGCGCGCAGGATCCGCGCATCCATGTCGTCGAGCCCGAACGAGTCCACCTCGAGCAATTCCAGCGCCGCATCGGCGACGGCCTTGTCGATCACACCGTTCGCCTTGACCTGGGCATAATCGCGGACCCGCCGCAGCAGCCGGTTGGCGACGCGAGGCGTGCCGCGTGCGCGCCGTGCCAGCTCGTGCGCACCGTCGTCGGTGATGGTGCAGCTCAGGACCGCAGCCGTGCGCCGGACCACGTGCTCGAGATCGGCCGTGGGGTAGTAGTTCAGGCGCTGCTCGATCCCGAACCGCGCCCGCATCGGCGCCGTCAGCATGCCAAGCCGCGTCGTCGCACCGATCAGCGTGAACTTCTCCACCGGCATCGTGATCGTCTGCGCCTTCGGCCCGTCCGAGAGGCGGATGTCGACGCGGAAGTCCTCCATCGCGGGATAGAGAAACTCCTCGATCACCGGTCGCAGGCGGTGGATCTCGTCGATGAAGAGAATGTCCCCTTCCCGCAGATTCGTCAGGGTGCCGACGAGATCGCCCGGCTTCTCCAGCGCCGGTCCGGCCGTGGTGCGGATGTTGACCCCCATCTCGCGCGCGATGAGCTCCGCCAGCGTGGTCTTGCCCAGGCCCGGCGGCCCGAAAAAGAGCACGTGATCCAGCGGCTCCTTCCGCGCCTGCGCCGCGTCGATGTAGATGCGCAGCGAGTCCTTCACCTTCGGCTGGCCGATGAACTCCGCCAGCCGCTGCGGGCGCAGCGACAGTTCGACGAGTGAATCGTCGTCCATCGCCTCGGGGGTGGTGATCTCGGCGCGCGTCATGGATGCAACGATACCCGAAGAAACACCGTGGCGCCACGAGCGGGCGCGCGTCGCCAGCCGCGACGGGCGACGATCATGCTACCGCGCGCCGATGCGGGCCAGCGCGGCGCGGATCAGCGCCGCGGTGCTCTCCTTCCCCTCGCCGGCGTCGAGCGCAGCTCTGATCCCCGACTCCGCCTCGGCAGCCGCGTAGCCCAGCGACTGCAGTGCACGCACCGCGTCGTCCACGCCCACGCCACCGGTCGTCGACACCGACGTCGCGCCGCGCTGCAGGTCGTCCAGCTTGTCGGCCAGATCCAGGATGAGCTGGTCGGCCTTCTTCTTCCCCAGCCCCTTCACCTGCTGCAGCGTGGCCACGTCGCGTTCGCGGATCGCGCGCACCAGCCGCTCGGCACTCAGCGCGGACAGCATGTTGAGCGCGAGCTGCGGCCCGAAGCCCTTCGCATTCAGCAGCCGGATGAAGACGTTCCGTTCGTACGTGGTCCCGAACCCGAACAGCTGCCAGCCATCCTCCTTCACGACGAGATGGGTGTGGAGCCGCACCGGCTCGCCCACCTTCGGCAGGCCCTCGAACGTCGACAGCGGGATCGCGAGGGTGTACCCCACGCCCCCCGACGTCAGCACGTCCACGTGCGCCAGGTCGCGCTCGAGCACCGTCCCCACCAGCAACGTGATCATCGACCGCGCTCCGCCTGCGCCAGCAGGTCGGTCGTGCGCGCGTGGAGCAGGCACGTGAGCGCTGCCGCGACCCCATCGGCGGCATCGTTCGGGCTCGGCACGGACTTGAGGCGCAGCAACGTCTTCACCATGAACTGCACCTGCTCCTTGCTGGCACCGCCAGTGCCGGTGATGGCCTTCTTGATCTCGGCCGGCGGATACTCGTGAATCGCGATGTTCGCCCGCGCCGCCGCCAGCAGCAGCACGCCGCGCGCATGGCCGAGCGTGACCGTGGTGCGCACGTTGCGCGCATAGAAGATCGCCTCGACGGAGATCGCATCCGGCTGGTGTCGCGCGATCAGCTCCGTCACGCCGTCGAAGATCGCCACCAGCCGATCCGCCAGCGCGTCGCGCGGCGAGGTGCGGAACACGCCGCACTCCACCAGCGCCGCGCTGCCGCGTCCGTCGCCGCGCACCACGCCGTAGCCGGTGATGGCCGTGCCGGGGTCCAGACCGAGGACCAGCAGCGCTACTCCCGCACGTCAGTCGTCAAGCGCCGACTCGTCGATGTCGAAGTTGCCCTCGACGTTCTGCACGTCGTCCAGATCCTCCAGCACGTCCAGCAGCTTCACCAGCTGCTTTGCATCGGCTCCGGACACATGCACGGTGCTCTGCGGGATCCACTCGAGCTTCGCCTCACTGATCTTCAGCCCCTTCGCCTCCAGCGCATCCTTCACGGCGTGCAGCTCGGAGGAGTCGGTGGTGATGGCGTACGTGTCGTCCTCGCGGGCGAAGTCACTGGCGCCGCAGTCGAGGGCCAGCTCCATCATCGCATCCTCGTCGCCGCTGGCGGGCAGGTACATGCGCCCGCGCCGGTCGAACATGAACGCCACCGAGCCGGTGGTGCCGAGGTTGCCGCCATTGCGCGTCAGCTTGGCGCGGACGTCGGCGACGGTGCGGGTGGGATTGTCGGTCAGTGCCTGGATCATCAGCGCCACGCCGCCCGGACCGTAGGCCTCGTACGTGATGTCCACGTACTCGACGCCATCCATCTCGCCGGTGCCCTTCTTGATCGCGCGGTCGATGTTGTCCTTCGGCATCGACTGGGCGCGGGCGGCATCGATGGCGGTGCGCAGGCGCGGGTTGCCGCCCGGATCACCGCCGCCGCCCTTCGCGGCCACGGTGATCTCGCGGATCAGCTTCGTGAACACGGCGCCGCGCTTCGCATCGGTCGCCGCCTTGGCGTGCTTGATGTTCTTCCACTTGCTGTGGCCGGCCATTGCAACTCCGTCGGATCGTCGTGTTGGGGGAACAGCCGCCAAAGATAAGCCGGTCGGGCCCGGCAGACGCCCTACGTCTCGAGCAGGTCTTCCACACGGCCCGCACCGGGCTCGATGTAGAGGTCGGCAAAGGCGCTGGCGGCGGACCGGTGCTTGAGCACGTGCACCTCGAACGCCCCCGCCACGTCGGGCGCGTCGTCGTACAGTGCCTCGCGGAACACGCCCAGCACCACGTCGGCGACGCTGGCAGCGCTCCCCATCATGCCGAATTCACCCAGCGCGGGACGCGGCGGCGGGCGCAGTGTCCGGTCCGACGCGAGCGCGGCGGTCACGAGCATCGCCACCTCCCGCTCCACGGCGACGCGCTTCAGCAGCCGCACCGATTGCGCATGCGCCTCGGCCACCGGTCGCGGCGGCTGGTCCAGCCCCGACAGCCCATCCAGGATCACCAGCGGAGGCAGCCCCTCGCCGTCCACCCGCTCCGCCAGCAGCGCGGGGGTGTGCGGCGCGAGCTCCACCGCGATCGGCAGCCGCTGGAGCACGTCCGCCGCCGAGGTGAGCGCGTCACCGCCGCCGTGCGGCAGCACCCCGGTGCGCATCGCGACGTGGGTCACGCCCGACTCGGCCGACACGAGCCGCTCCCAGCACAGCGCCGCACTGGATTCATGGGTGAGGATCAGCACCGGGGTGCCGCCAACCGCCGCCCGGATCGCGATGCCGAGCGCCAGCGCGGTCTTGCCGGCACCAGCGTCTCCACCCAGCACCGCCAGCTCACCGCGGCGCAGGCCGCCCGCCAGCAGCCGGTCCAGCGACGGATAGCCCGTCTGCACCAGGTCCGGCGCCGGCAGCGGTCGCGCCTCGGCGGCGAGGCGATGCAGGATTGAGGTGAGCAACTCGCGACTGGTCGTCATCAGCGCATGGCGGCGAGGGAGGTGCGACGGAGGAGTTGCGCGAGCGTCGTCATCTCGGCCCGCGCATTGTCGTTCAGCAGCGCGTCGGCGGCGTCGCGCAGCGCATCCAGCGGGTCGGCCAGCAGCGCCGGGTCGCGGTCGCCTGCCGCGTCACACGCCCGCGCCGCAGCGAAGGCCACCGCCGGGGGCAGCGGCTGTGCATCCAGCCAGCGGCGAGTGGCCTCCGCACGGAGCTGGAGCGACTCGGCCGCGGTCACATCCGATTCACGCGGCAGCCGCGGCACCGCGAGCCGTGCCACCATCCAGCAGGCCATCACCGCCGCCCGCTCCCGCGGTGCCGTCTGCGTCGCGGCCTGCGCCACGATCGCCTTCAGCGGGGCGGAGACGGGAGGCAGGAGGGGAACGGGGCGCTGCACGGCGAAAAGCTACCACGCGGAGCCGCCGCCGCGCCGGCTCCGTCGCCACCCGCCGGCCCCGGGCGCCGCCGATGGGGTAACTTCGTCCGTGATGACCCAGACTGCCAAAGCCGTGCTGTGGGTGGACGACGAAGCCGAGATGCTCGAGGCCCATCGCCTGTTCCTCCAGGACAAGGGATACGACGTCGCGATGGCCCGCAATTCCGAGGATGCCCTCGAGATGCTGCGCCGCCGCCGTTTCGATGTGCTCCTGCTCGACGAGCAGATGCCGGGCAAGCGCGGCCTCGAGACCTGGCGCGACGTGCAGGCCATCGATCCGATGCTCCCGGTGGTGATGATCACCAAGAGCGAGGAGGACGGGACGCTCCGCGAGGCGCTCGGCGCCGCCGTCCACGATTACCTCGTCAAGCCGGTCAATCCGCGGCAGGTGCTGACCGCGATCACGCGCATCCTCGAGGGCACGCGGCTCCGCCAGCAGGCACTCGCGCGCGAGTTCGTGGAGCGGTTCCGCGCCTTCGAGGCGGAAGGCTACAGTGCCGACTGGCGCGGCTGGGTGGAGCGGACCGCCGAGGTGACGCGCTGGGATGTCGCGCTGGACGAGGCGGGCGAGGGCGGGCTGCGCGAGTCGCTGGTGGGCCTCTATCCGGCCATGCGCCGCGAGTTCGCGCACTTCATTCGCCGGCAATATCCGGCCTGGCTGGCCGACCTGCAGGGCGATCGCCCACCGCTCTCGATCGACATCATCTCGGAGCACGTGGCACCGCTGCTGACCACCGAGCACGCGGCCTGCTTCATCGTCGTCGACTGCCTGCGCATGGACCAGTGGCTCGGCCTCGCGCCGTTGCTCGGCCAGTGGTTCACCGAGGAGCGCTCGCACTACTACTCCATCCTGCCGACCGCCACGCCGTACTCGCGCAACGCCCTCTTCAGCGGACTGTTTCCCGGCGAGATGGCAGCGATGCACCCGGACTGGTGGAAGGAGCGCGAGGACGAGTCGCTCAACGCGCACGAACGCCAGCTGCTCGAACTGCAACTGCGCGAACTGGGGCACAACGTGCCGGTGCGCTACCACAAGATCAGCACCCCGCACGAGTCGGAGGATCTGGAGCGCAAGGTGACCTCTGCCGTGGGCACGGAAGGGGTCAGCGCGTTCGTGTTCAACTTCGTCGACCTGCTCACGCACAGCCGTTCCGACAACTCGGTGCTGCTCGAGGTGGCGAAGGATGAGGTCGCGCTGCGCCGGCTCACCCGGCAGTGGTTCGAGCGCTCGGCGCTGCTCTCGGTGCTGAAGGAGGCCGCGCGCAAGAAGATCACCGTCATCCTCACCAGCGATCACGGCTCCATCCTCTGCCAGACGCCGGCGACGGTGTTCGCCCGTCGCGACGCCACGCACAACCTCCGCTACAAGTTCGGCGAGGACCTGCGGGCCGAGAAGCCGGACCAGGCGCTGCTCTTCCCCAACGCGGACGCGTTGCGGCTGCCGCGCCGCGGGCTGGGCAAGAACACGCTGCTGGCGGCCGGGGACTGCTATTTTGTCTATCCGACCAAGCTGCGTGAGTATCAGGGCCGGTACCGCGGCGGATTCTTCCATGGTGGCGTGAGCCCCGAAGAGATGATCCTGCCACTCGTGCGCCTCGTCCCCCGCCGCTGACCGTGTACCGACGCCTCTCTGGCATCCTGCGCCCGCACGCCTGGCGCATGGCGGCGACGATCGCGTGCAATCTGATCGTCGCCGCGCTCGACGTCTTCTCGCTCACGCTGCTGATCCCGTTCCTCCGCCTGCTCTTCGGCGGCGCCTCGGGGACGGCCACCGCCGGCGCGCCGCGCGGCGTGCAGCGGATGCTCGACGAGCTGCTCGGCCGATTTCTCGATCCCGCCGACAAGATGGGATCGCTGCAGACGGTGGTGCTCGTCATCCTCGCCGTGATCACGCTCAAGAACCTCTGTGCGTGGCTGAGTGGACAGCTCGGGGCGGGATTGCAGGAGCTGGTGACGCGCGACCTGCGAGACACCGTCTACCGCCACCTGCTGCAGCTGCCGCTCTCGTACTTCCAGCGCACCAAGGTCGGGCAGGTGGTGGCGCGCATCCTCACCGACACCGCGCAGACCAAGGCGCTGGTGACGGAACTGGTCACGCGCTCGCTGCAGAGCGGTGCAACGATCCTCGTCAGCATCGTCTACCTCGTGGCGCTGAGCTGGAAGCTGACCTTGGTCTCGCTGGTGCTGGCGCCGCTGCTGATCGGCGCACTGCAGCCGATCCTGAAGAAGCTTCGGAAGCGGCATCGCCGCCTCAGCAACGAGTACGGCGAGATGACGAGTATCGTGCAGGAGGCGGTGAGCGGCATCCGTCTGGTGAAGGCGAGTGGCGCCGAGCCGCATGAGTCGCTGCGATTCACCGGCGCCAGCGGCCGCTATGCCAAGGCGATGACACGTGTCGCTGCGCTGGGCGCACTCTCGCAGCCGCTGACGGAGGTGGCCGGTACGGGCATCGCCGTGCTGGTGCTGTGGATCGGCGCACGGCAGGTGCTCGTCGACGGCACGATGAAGGGCGAGGATCTGATCACTTTCCTGTTGATCGTGCTGCGCATGCTGCAGCCGCTCAAGCAGCTCTCGCAGGTGCCGGCGACGGCACAATCCTCACTGGCATCGGCCGAGCGGCTGTTCGAGGTGCTGGACGAGAAGGCGGAGCGCGAGCTCGATCGTGGCACCCGCGACGTGCAGGCGCTGCACGAGGGCGTGCGGTTCGAGGGCGTGTCGTTCTCGTACGGCGACGAGGGCGTGCTGCGCGACATCAGCTTCGATGCGCCGAGGGGCGAAGTGGTGGCTCTGGTCGGCGCGAGCGGGGCGGGGAAGAGCACCTTGGTGGACCTCGTGCCGCGCTTCAACGCGCCGACGTCGGGGCGCATCCTGCTCGATGGCGTGGACCTGCAGCAGGTCACGCTCACCTCCCTGCGCCGCCTCACCGGCATCGTCAGTCAGGACACGGTGCTCTTCAACGACACCGTGCGTGCGAACATAGCGTTCGGCGCGCCCGACGTGTACACGCAGGCGCAGGTGGAGTCCGCCGCACGGTCGGCCAACGCGCACGACTTCATCGTCGCGCTGCCGCAGGGCTACGATACGGTGCTCGGTGAGCGTGGCACGCGACTCAGCGGCGGCCAGCGCCAGCGCGTCGCGATCGCGCGTGCGCTTCTCAGCGATCCGCCGATCCTGATCCTCGACGAGGCCACCTCCGCCCTCGACACCGAGAGTGAGCGCCTCGTGCAGGAGGCCATCGACCGCTTGCTCGCCGGCCGCACGGTGTTCGTGATCGCGCATCGCCTCAGCACCGTCGAGCATGCGCAGCAGATCCTCGTCCTCGACCGGGGGCGCATCATCGAACGCGGCACGCATGGCAGCCTGCTCGCCGCCCGCGGCGCCTATCACCGGCTCTACCAGATGCAGTTCCGTGACGGCGACCGCATGCCGATGGCGCAGGTCGAGGCATGACCCGGCTCGTCTTCTTCCATCCGGATCCGCAGTGGGACGGGCTGTCACGGCTGTACCTGGAGCTCGCCCGCGCCCTCGGCAGTCGTGGCGTCACCGTCGCCGTGGCCTGTCCGCCCGACGCACCGGTGGCGACGGCGCTCGGCGACCTCGACGTGCTGCCCTTCGTCGCGCGTGGTTCGTGGATCGGTGACATGCTGCGGTTCGCCACCACACTGCGCGAGTTCCGCGCCGACGCCGTGCTGGTCTCCGACGACGCGCCGCACCTGATGGCGGCGTGGGCGCTGCGTCGCAATGGACGCGGCATCGTGTTGCGTCGCATGCGCAGCGGGGTCGCCACGCCGATCACGACCTTCACCCGCGTCGCGGTGCGCATCGTGCCGACCTGGTTCATGCACAGCTCCACGGCCGAAGCGCAGGCGGCGGAGCCGGTGAGGGGACTGCGCGGCCGCATCGTCGCCGACGTCGCCGTCGACCCGGAACCGATGGACCGCGTCGTGCCCGCGCCCACGCCACTGGGCACCAGCACCGTCGTCCTCGTCACGGACCGTGCCTCGCAGCGCGCCACCGCCGCAGCGTTGCGCACCATCGCCGCGATGCGCGCACGCGGCCATCCGCTGCGCACGCTCCTGATGGGGCGCCCGCACGACGCGAACGAGGTGCGTGTGCACGCGACCGCGATCGGCCTCGGCGATGCGCTGTCGCTCGTCGGCGACCCGCTCGATCGCGCCGCCATGCTGGCCGGCGCCGACGTGGTCTGGATCACCGCCGATCGCGACGACGGCGGCATCGCCGCCCTCGACGCGATGGCGCTCGGCCGGCCGGTCGTCGCCACCCGCGGCACGATGGCGGAACGCTATGTGATCGACGGCAAGACGGGTGTGATCGCCGAGCGTGACGATGCCCTCGCCAGCGCCGCACTGCTCACCCAGCTCCAGTCCGATCCGGCGCGGACGGCGCGCATGGGCGATGCCGCGCGTGACGCGGTGCGAGCGCGCCGTGGTCTCTCCGGTGCGGTGGACGCCGTCATGTCGGCGCTCGCGTCCACCACGAGGACGGTCGCCTGAGCGACGTCGCTGTCGCCGCCGACCCTGCGTCGCCGCCCGCGCCGCGATTCCAGCACCGGCTGGAGTACCTCGGCATCCGGTGCGCCGTGGCGTGCCTCACAGTGCTGCCATTCACGCTCGCCTCTCGCCTCGGCGCGGCGCTGGGCGTGCTCGGATATGCCCTCGGCATCCGGCGTCGTGTCGCCGAGACGCAGGTCGCGTTTGCCTTTCCGGACTGGAGCGCCGAACAGGTGCGCCGCGTCGTTCGTGCGTCGTACGCGAACCTGGGCCGCACGTCGATGGAAGCCGCGCTGATGGAAGGCCGCCCCGTGACTGATCTGCTGGCGCGATTCGAGCGCGTGGATGGATGGGAGCACATCGAGGCCGCGCTGCACCGCGGCCGCGGGGCCCTCCTCGTCACCGGCCACCTCGGCAACTGGGAGCTGGGCGGCAGCTACATCGCGGCGCGCGGCGTGCCGGTCGATGCCATCGCGCGACACATGAGCAACCGCCTCTTCGAACGCTACCTCACGCGCGTGCGCCAGTGGTTCGGGGTGCGGGTCGTCTACGACGAGGACGCGGTGCGCCACACGCTGCGGGCGGTGCGTGAGAATCGCATCGTCGGCTTCCTTGCCGATCAGGGGGTGGCGGGACTCGCGTCGCTGTTCGTGCCGTTCTTCAGCCGGCTCGCCAAGACGCCGCGCGGGCCCGCCGTGTTCGCACTGCGCATGGACGTGCCGATGATCTTCGTCGTCAGCATCCGGCTGCCGTCCGGGCGCTATCGGCTGGTGGTGGAACCGATCGCCGTCCAGGACACCGGCGACCGTGAGGCCGACACGATGGCCCTCGTGTCCAGCTACACCGCCCGGCTGGAGTATTGGGTGCGGCAGGTGCCGGGACAGTATTTCTGGCAGCACCGGCGCTGGAAGTACCAGCCCGCCGGCGCGCCGCCGCTGCCCGAGGGCATGTGAGCACCGCCGCGGCGACACCGCGCGACGTGATCAGCGTCATGCGCACCGACCTGCGCGCCGTGCTCGGGGCGGCGTTGCTTGGTGCGATGGTGCTGGCCGCGATCGCCGCGCCGCTCCTCGCCCGGCATGATCCCATCGCGATCGACCTCGCCAACCAGCTTGCCCGACCGTCCGCATCGCACTGGCTCGGCACCGACGTGCAGGGGCGCGACGTGCTCGCGCGGCTGCTCTTCGGTGCACGGATCTCGCTGGCCGTCGGCCTTGGCGCACAGGCCATCGCGCTGCTCGTCGGCGGCGCGCTGGGCCTCGTCAGCGGCTTCTATGGACGCTGGGTGGACGAAGTGGTGATGCGCATCGCCGATGTCACGCTCGCGTTTCCCACACTGCTGCTGCTGATCGCGATGGTCGCGGCATTCCAGCCGAGCCTCGGCGTGGTGACGCTCACGATCGGCATCGTGGGATGGGCCGGCGTCGCGCGACTGGTGCGTGGGCAGGTGATGGTGCTGCGCGGCCTCGAGTACGTGCAGGCGGCGCGTGCGCTCGGCCTCACCGACACACGCATCCTGCTGCGCCACGTGCTGCCCGGCGTGATCGCGCCGCTCGTCATCGTCGGCACGCTCGGCATCGCCGCGGCGATCATGGCGGAGTCGTCGCTGAGCTTCCTCGGACTCGGCGTGCAGCCGCCGACGCCCAGCTGGGGTGGGATGATCGCCGATGCGCGAGACCTCTCGCAACTCCGGCGCGCACCATGGACGTCGCTCGCGCCGGGCCTCACCATCGGCGGCGCCGTGCTCGCCTTCAACCTGCTCGGCGACGCCCTCCGCGACGCCACCGACCCACGGCAGCTCACCCGCCGCCTCGCCCGGAACACACCGACATGACCAGCTTTCACGCGGCCCGGCAGCGCGAGTATCCGTGGATGGACGACGCCGGCGTCACCTATCTCGATCACGCGTCGACCGGCGCCATCCCGAAGGCCGCCGCCGATGCGCTGCACTCGTTCGCGACGCTGCGCCACATGCCGCACACGCTGCATGGGGAGCACTTCTTCCCCGTGCTGCAGCGCTCACGCGAACTGGCGGCAACGCTCGTCGGCGCCACACCCGGCGAGATCGCGCTGATGACGAACACGTCGCACGGGCTCAACCTCGCCGCCTTCGCGCTGCCGCTGGGCCCCGGCGACGAGATCCTGACGGTGGACCGCGAGTTTCCCGCCAACGTCTTCCCGTGGATCAAGCGTGCCGAGCGCAGCGGCGCCGTGATCGTGCGTCTGCCGTGTGTCGATGACGTGCCGGATCAGGCGGCGCTCCTGGACGCCATCGCCACGCGACCGCGCGTGAAGGTCGTGACCGTGAGCTGGGTGTCGTTCTGCAGTGGGGCACGTATCGACATCGATGCGGTCGGTGCCGCCTGCCGTGCCCGCGGCATCTGGTTCGTGGTGGATGCCATCCAGGGCCTCGGCGCGCTCACGCTCGACCTGTCGAAAACGCACGTCGACATCCTCGCCTGCGGGGCGCAGAAGTGGCTGCAGTCACCGTGGGGCTCCGCCTTCACCTACGTCCGACGCGAGCTGATCACGCAGCTCGAGCCGCCCGAAGTCGGCTGGATGGCGACCAAGGGATCCGACGATCTCTACAACATGCTCACCTACGAGCCCGCCTGGTTCGACGATGCGCGTCGCTTCGAGGTGATCACACTGCCGTTTCCCGACTTCGCCGGCATGAACGCCAGCCTCGAGCTCTTCCTCGAGCTGGGACCCGCGAACGTGGCGGCGCACATCGCCAGCCTTGGGGATACGCTGGTGGCGTTCTGTGATGCACATGCCGATGTGCGACTGGTCACGCCGCGCGACCGCGCCCATCGCGCTGGCGTGTTCGCGGTGCAGGTGCCGGCGCTCGACGCCACGTCGGCGCGCCTGCGTCAGCAGGGTGTGATCCACTCCGTGCGAGAACGCTGCATCCGCCTCGCGCCGCACTGGTACACGACGCCGGCGCAGTGGGAGCGCACGCTCACCCTGCTGCGGCCCGACTGACGCCGCCGCGCGTCCGACCTACCGCGCGGTGATCAGCGCGTAGTCGCGCGCGCCCTTCCGCAGCAACAGGTATTGCCCGCGCAGCAGCCGGTCGGCGTCGATGGTCGCGTCGGTCGCCGCCAGCTTCGCACCGTTCACCGACAACCCGCCCTGCTGCAGCAGCCGGCGCGCCTCTCCCTTGCTCGCCGACAGGCCGGCCGTCACGAACAGCGTCAGTGTGTCGAAGCGCTCGCCCCGCTCGACGGTCACCGCCGGCACCTCGCGCGCCAGCGCCGCCAATGCCTGCGCCGACAACGCCGACGCGTCGCCCTTCGCGAAGAGCAGCGTCGACACCTCCGCCGCCGCCTGCGCCGCCTCAGCGCCGTGGATCATCGTCGTCACGGTGCGCGCCAGGAGCTGCTGCGCCTCCCGCCGCTCCGGCGCCGCCACCACCGCCGCGTCCAGCGCCTCGATCTCCTCGCGTGACAGCAGCGTGAAGGTGCGCAGATAGCGCCCCACGTCACGATCGTCGGCGCCGATCCAGAACTGGTAGAACTGGTACGGCGACGTGCGCGCCGCATCCAGCCACACCGCGCCTGACTCGCTCTTGCCGAACTTCGTGCCCGCCGACGTCGTCAGCAGCGGCAGCGTCACGGCGTGGGCCTCGGCGCCATGCAGCTTCCGGATCAGCGTCGTGCCCGCCGTGATGTTGCCCCACTGGTCGCTCCCGCCAACCTGCAGCGTGCACCCGTCGCGACGGTACAGCTCCGCGAAATCGTAGGCCTGCAGCAGCATGTAACTGAACTCCGTGAAGCTGATCCCCGTCTCACTGCCAAGACGGGAATCGACCGAGTCCTTCTGCAGCATGTAGTTGACCGTGAAGTGCTTGCCCACGTCGCGCAAAAAGCCGACCAGGTCCAGGGGCCGCAGCCACTCCGCGTTGTTGCGCAGCAGCGCACCACGCGGCCCGCTGAAGTCCAGCACCCGCGACAGCTGCTCGCTGATGCCGACGATGTTCGCGTCGACCATCTCGGTGGTCAGCAGCTGACGCTCCGTGCTCTTGCCGCTCGGGTCGCCGATCATGCCCGTGCCGCCGCCCACCAGCGCGACCGGCCGGTGCCCGGTGCGCTGCAGATGCACCAGCGACATGATCGCGACGAGATTGCCGGCGTGCAGGCTCGACGCGGTGGGGTCGAAGCCGCAATAGCCAGTCACCACCCCGCGCGAGAACGCCGCCGCCGCACCCTCGGTGTGCTGGAAGAGCAACCCGCGCCATGCGAGTTCGTCGAGAAAGCCGGTTCCTGTCATGGCGACAAACTAACCACGCGGACAGTGGTCTCCGCGTTGGCCCACCCTGCGCCGGCGGCTAGATTGAACTGATGGCTTCTGTCACGGCACTTCTCCAGAACCGGGTCGTCCGCGTCCTGCTGCTGCTCGGCACGTTCGGCGCCGCCGTGGGTGTCGGCGCGTTCGCCGCCGGCTGGACCCTCGTCTGCGCCGGCGGGCAGTGCCCCAGCGTCGACATCCTGGAGCTCTACCAGCCGCGCCAGACCTCCAAGCTCTTTGCCGCCGACGGCCGCTTCATCGCCGAACTCGGACTCGAGCGGCGCACCGTCGCCCGACTGGCCGACATTCCGCCGATGGTGCAGGACGCCTTCGTCTACACCGAGGACCGGCGCTTCTACAGCCACAACGGCATCGACTTCATCCGCGTCTTCGGCTCGGTGGCCGTGAACGTCCTGCGCGGCGGCTATGCACAGGGCTTCTCGACCATCACCATGCAGCTCGCGCGCAACATCTTCCCCGAGCGGCTGGAGCGCGCCAAGTCCATCGTGCGCAAGCTGCGCGAGGGCAAGGTCGCGCTGGCGATCGAGCGAAAGTATTCGAAGCAGAAGATCCTCGAGCTCTACCTCAACCAGATCTACCTCGGCAACGGCGCCTACGGCGTCGAGTCGGCCGCGCAGCGCTACTTCGGCAAGAACGTGCGCGAGCTGAACCTGCCCGAGGCCGCGCTGCTCGCCGCCCTGCCCAAGGCGCCCAACCGCTACAACCCACGCGTCGAGCCCGATCGTGCCGTCCAGCGCCGCAACACGGTGCTCGAGCTCCTGCGGGACCAGCGCATCATCAGCGACGCCGACGCCTCGCTCGCCAAGGCCTACCCTCTGCAGCTCGCCAACAAGACCGAGAGTGGCGACATCGCCCCGTACTTCGTGGAATGGGTGCGCAAGCAGCTCGATGAGCAGTTCGGCCGACAGCTCTACGAGCAGGGCCTGAAGGTCTACACCACCCTCGACATCGACATGCAGCTCGCCGCCGAGCGCGCGCTGGAGCAGCAGCTCCGCGCCATCGAGGGCGGCAAGCTCGGGAAGTACGGCAACGTCACCTATGAGCAGCACTTCGCCAGTCCGGCCGGCGAGGAACGCAACACCAGCGGCGTCACGGCATACCTGCAGGGCGCCTTCGTGGCCATCGACCCGCGGACCGGCGGCGTCCGCGCCATGATCGGCGGGCGCGATTACGCGGACTCCAAGTTCAACCGCGCCACGCAGGCGCTGCGACAGCCGGGCTCCACCTTCAAGCCAATCGTCTTCGCCGACGCGATCCAGGAAGGCCGCACCACCTCCGAGGCGATCGACGACAGCCCCGTCTCGGTGAGTCAGTCGGGTGGCGGGACCTGGTCGCCGCAGAACTTCGATGGCCGCAGCCTGGGCTTCATCCCGCTCCGTCGCGCACTCTACCTCTCGCGCAACCAGGCCACCGTGCGCCTCGGCATGTCGCTGGGTGAGGAAAGTGTCGCCGCCATGGCACGTCGCTTCGGCCTCAGCACGCCGATGCCGCCCTACCCGAGCCTCCACATCGGCGCCGCCGACGTCTACCCGATCGAGATGATCGCCGCCTACACGACGTTCGCCGCCGGTGGCATTCGCGCACGGCCCACCGGCATCGTGCGCGTCGAGAATTCCAAGGGCGAAGTGCTCTGGGAGCCGAAGCCGGTGCGCACCGCCGTGCTCTCCACCGCCGAGGCCTGGCTCATGACCGACATGCTGCGTGACGTGGTGCGCCGCGGCACCGCCGCCCGCGCCGTGGCCGGCCTGCGGGTGCCCGCAGGCGGCAAGACCGGCACCACCAATGACGGCGCCGACGTCTGGTTCATCGGGTTCACCCCCGACCTCGTCGCCGGCGTCTGGATGGGCCTCGACCGCCCCCGCACGATCATGCGCAACGCGCAGGGCGGTGACCTCGCCGCGCCGGCATGGACGGCGTTCATGAGCGAGGTCTATCGCCGGCGCGCCCTCACCGCCGACTTCCCCGGCCCCGGCGGCCTCGTCGCGCTCCCCGTCGATCGCCTCACGGGCTATCGCGCCGGACCACTCTGCCCGGTCGAACGCATCTACATCGACTACTTCATCGCCGGCACCGAGCCGACACAGGAATGCGATGGCACGCTGATGGGACCGATGGGTGACAGTTCCGGTGTTCAGGGCGTTGATCCAGTGACCGGCAAGCCGAGACGACCAACGGCTGCCGACACCGCAAACCCCTTCCGTCTCCCGTGAGTCCCTGGCAACCGCTCGACTGTCACGCCCACAGCACCTGCTCCGATGGCGTGCTCGCCCCTGACGATGTCATCGCCTCCGCGGCTGCCAAGGGCGTGCGGGGCACGGTCAGTGACCATGCCAGCCGCGACGTCCGCTTCTCGCTGAAGTCTCCCGACGAGGTGGACGCCTACCAGGCGCTGATCGCGCACCTGCCGTATCGCAGCGCCGAGTTCTGCGCACACGATTCGCTCTGGCGCGAACTGAGCGACGTGCAGCTCGATCGCCTCACCCATCGCATCGGCTCGCTGCATGCGTTCGGCATGCACGACGGCACCATGCTGCGCATGTTCCAGCGCTCGCTCCCGGACGGACTCACGCGCGCGGCGTACATGGCGCTGCACCTCGACGCCGTCGACGCGCTCGCCGACACGATGCCGATCGACATCTTCGCGCATCCGACCCTCGTGCCGTACGACCTGCGCGAACTCCCGCCCGAGGAATTGTGGGACGAGGCGCATGAGGAGCGCCTCGTGACGGCGCTGCACCGCAACGGGATCTGCTTCGAGGTCTCCAGCCGCTACCGCGCCCACCCGCGCCTCGTCCAGCGCGCCATCGCGCATGGCGTGCGACTGTCGCTGGGCTCCGATGGACACCAGCCCGACCAGGTCGGCAACCTCACCTGGCCGCTGCAGCTCACCCGCTCGCTCGGTGTCGCCGACGCGTCGCTCTACGATCCGCTCGTGCATGGAACGCGCCGCACCTGACCTGACGACGTATCGCGCCTCGTGGGTGCTGCCGATGACCGGCGCCCCCTTCGCCAACGGTGCCGTCAGCGTGCAGGAGGGTCGCATCGTGTACGCCGGTCCTGCCGCCGGAGCGCCGTCGGCACGCGTCGTCGATCTCGGTGATGCGGCGCTGATGCCGGGACTCGTCAACGTGCACACGCACCTCGAGCTCACGCCGCTGCGCCACCTGCTGGAGGGTCTCGACTTCGCGCAGTGGATTCGCACGCTCACCACGCTGCGCCGCACCGTGCTCACGGCCGAGGCGGACGTCGCCTGCGGCGCCCGCATCGGCATCGCCGAGGGGCTGCTGCGCGGGATCACGACGTTTGCCGACACCAGCGACACCGCCACGCCCGTCGTGTCGGCGCTGCAGGCGATGGGTGTGCGCGGCATCGTCTACAAAGAGGTCTTCGGGCCCGACCCGCAGCGCGCCGCCGCCGCCCTGATGGGGCTGCGCGACGCCGTGCGAACGCTGCGCGCAGACGAGACGGACGCCGTGCGCATCGGCGTCTCCCCGCACGCACCGTACTCGGTCTCGCGCCAACTCTTCGGCGACACCGCGTCGCTTGCCATCAGCGAGCAGCTCCCGATGGCCGTGCACCTCGCCGAGAGCGCGTTCGAGGAGGCGCTGGTGCTGCGGGGCGAGGGGCCGTACGCCGACAACTGGCGCAGCCGCGGCATCGATCCCGCCGGCGCACGGGCGCGGTCGAGCGTGGCGCTGCTGCACGAGGCCGGCGCCCTGCGCGCCAGACCGCTGGTGATCCATGCCGTGCGCATCGATGCCGAGGACATCGCGCTGCTGGCGGGCGCGGGGTGCGGCATCGCGCACTGTCCCGTCTCCAACGCCCGCTTCGGCCACGGCATCGCACCGCTGCACGACATGCGTGCCGCCGGCCTCGCCGTCGGCATCGGCTCCGATTCGGTCGCCAGCAACAATCGCATGGATCTGCTGGACGAGGGACGCGTGGCGCACCTGATGGCCAGTGCCCGCGAGCAGTCGTGGAGCGCATTGCCGGCCGCCGCCGTCCTCGCGCTCTGCACCAGCGGCGGCGCCGATGCGCTGCGCCTCTGGCCGGGACTGGGCCGGCTGGTGCCAGGGGCGCCGGCCGATCTCTGCGCGTTCCCGCTCGATGGCATCACCGCGCAGCCATTCACCGACGTGGCCGATGCGCTGGTGCATGGCGTTGCCGGCAGCCCGGCGCGTCTCACGGTCGCCGCCGGCGTCGAACAGGTGCGCGATGGCAGGCTGGTACACTCGGCACGCACCGATCATGACCGGGCGCAGCTCGCCTCGATCACGGCGCGACTCGTCACGGCGCGCTGATCCTGCACCACGTCCGTGCCGTGCCCCCGCCCGTGCTGGCCGTGGCGAGACCGGACGGACACTGATTAGACTCCCAGTACACCCTTTGCAGCCGCGACCATGGCCGTCACACCACTCGGACGCACGGACAGGATCTGGCGCGATGGCGAGCTCATCGCGTGGGAGGACGCGACCATCCACGTGATGAGTCACGTCGTGCATTACGGCTCCAGCGTCTTCGAGGGCATTCGCTGCTACGAGACGCCGGGCGGTGGTGCGATCTTCCGGCTGCGCGACCACATGCGCCGGCTGGTGGACAGCGCCCGCATCTATCGCATGCCGGTGCGCTACTCGGTCGAAGCGCTGATGCAGGCGGTGGTGGACACGGTCAACGCCAACGGGCTCTCGCACTGCTACCTGCGTCCGGTCATGGCGCGCACCGGCGAGCAGATGGGTGTGCTCCCGTCAGCGGATCCCGCGATGACCGAGACGTTCATCATTGCGTACAACTGGGGCGCGTACCTCGGTGCCGAGGCCCTCGAGGCAGGGGTGGACGTCTGTGTATCGAGCTGGCGGCGAGCAGCGCCTGATACGTTTCCGACCATGGCAAAGGCCGACGGCAACTATCTCAACTCGCAGCTCTCGAAAATGCAGGCGCGGATCGATGGCTACGTCGAGGGGATCATGCTCGACAACCAGGGACTCGTGTCGGAGGGGAGCGGCGAGAACCTGTTCGTCGTCCGTGATGACGTGCTCTACACGTCGCCCCTGGCGCACGGCATCCTGAACGGTATCACCCGTGATTCCGTCGCAACGATTGCGCGGGACCTTGGGTTCGAAGTCCGCGAGCAGGCGTTGCCGAGGGAGTTCCTCTACATCGCCGACGAGGTGTTCTTCACCGGTACCGCCGCCGAGATCACGCCGATCCGCAGCATCGATCGGATTCCCGTCGGCAGCGGCAAGCCGGGTCCGATCTGCCGTGCG
>JANNXU010000101.1:0-19555 GCA_031409715.1 Gemmatimonadaceae bacterium
CTGTTCCTGCACCAGCCGCACCGCCCGCTCCCGGACCTCCGGGGAGAACGGCTTACTCGGCTTCCGACCCGCCCCTGTCTGTCGTGTCATGCTCCCAATCTCTCAAAGCTGGGAGCCTCCGGTAAACCCGGGGCGGTTCACCAACGGCAAAACGCCAACGGCAAAACGCCAACGGCAAAACGCAAAACAGAACAGCCGCAAAACTGCAGCACTACTGTACGGCGCATACGGCAAATCGAATTGCAGCTGAAAACAAAAAATCGAAGTGCAGTTTTGCGGCTGTTCAGTTTTGCGTTTTGCAGTTCAGCAGTTCAGCAGTTCAGCAGCGTTCAGCAGTTCAGCGTTCAACAGTTCGGCGTTCAAGAGCTCAGCTCTAGCGACCCCGCTTGCCGCGCGCGAGCGAATCAGGCAGCGGATCGCCGAGGTAGCGGCGGACGGCGTCGTAGGGCGCCGTGCGATCCGATCGCGCCAGCGCGACCAGTCGCGCAATCGCACGCCGGATGTCGCCATCCTCACGTGCCAGCACCCGTTCGAACAGGTCCACGTCGGTGAGGTAGATCCGCCGCGCGAGCACCGAGGCCGTGTTCAGCCGCACCCGGCGCAGTGTCGTCGAGTCGAATGTGCTGAGCTGCGGCGCGATCACCGTCCGCAGCGTGATGCGCGCCTGGGCGAAGATCGTGTCACGCGCCACCAGTCGCGCCGCCCGGTTGCCGGGATGGTCCGTGAACGCCGAGTCGAGCGACGCATACAGCGCCGACCAGAAGCGCGCCATCACCCGTTCGTCGGCCCAGCGCTGCACCACCTCGTCGGCCGCCGCCGTCTGGCCACGCGCGCGGAAGAACCGCTCGGCGCCGCGTGAACCGACGAAGTTCGCGACGCTCTCGTTGAAGACCGCCTCACCCGGCGCGTAGTACGTCGTGTGCAGCAGCTCGTGGATGATCGTGTTGGCGAGCGAGAGCGAGTCGAGCGAGAGGGTCGTCGGCAGCAGCGGATCGTTGAACCAGCCGAGCGTGCTGAAGGCCGACGCCGGACGCAGCACCGCGTCGTAGCCGGCGGCATCGGCTGCCCGCGCTTCACGACGGCCGGCCTCGAAGTCGAAGAAGCCCTTGTACGGCACCCGACCCACCACCGGGAACCACCACGAGCGGAACGCCAGCGAGTCGCGGTAGGCAGCGCTCAGCACGAGCACGAGCGTGTCGCGGTCGAGTCGGGAGAAGGTCGTGAACTCCTGGTCAGCCGAGAGGCCAAGGGAGTCCAGCGCGAAGCGGCGGGCATCCAGCACCAGCTGCAGCTTGGCGCGCAGTACCGGATCGGTCGCGGGCTCGGCGATGAGCGCGGCGATGGGGCGGCGACGCGCGAGGATCTTTCCCTCTTCGTACGCGGCACGCGCCAGGTAGCGGCCGATCGGGACGACGGCGAGAAACGCGCCGGTGAGCACGACGGCGCCGATCGCCAGCCGCCACGCCCAGGCGCGCAGGCGCCGGCGTGTCACCACGACGGTCGCCTCACGTCAGCAGGATCCATCGCGTGCGCCCGCGAGACCAGCCCGACGGCACTGACAGCGCTGCCGACTCAGGTGCCCGGCAGCCGGACGACGGTCACCTGCGCGTTGAGCGAGCCGAGGAACGTGCCGTTCTGCGGCTGGAAGGTCATCAGCGCGTTGGCGGCGGGCGCGGTGAACTGGAACAGGTCCATCGATCCCGGCTTCATCTGTCGCGCCGCCGCCACCGACGTCGGCGTGAGCCGGTTCAGCGAGCCCAGATTCGTCACGTCCAGCGGGTACGCGGTCGGATACTGCGCCGGATTGATGGTGTTCAGCCGTGCGTAGATCGCCCGCAGGTTGCGGCTCGGGAATTGATTGCGCGTGGGGATCTGGCCAGCCGTCGTGCCGGGGAAGTCGTCGAGCAGGATCGACGCGAGGAAGTCCGCGTACAGCACGCGGAAATTCTCCAGCCCGACCGTCTCGATGTTGGCCGTACCCACGTTGCGCGTCTGCACGAGGTCTCGCAGCTTCGCGTCGCCCTTCTGGTCCGCGAACCAGCGCAGGAACAGCCAGGCCACGCCGCGCTCCTCGATCGTACCGAAGCCCGTCGGCGAGGTGAGCGAGTAGGAACGCGGCTGCGAGAAGTAGGCGTACGCGTTCCCGAAGTTCGGCGGCAGGAAGCCCTGCGCCGAGTCGGGGAAGATCTGCGAGGTGCTGCCGCGACCCGCCGCCGGGCAGGGGGGCAGGTTCGGGCAGGGATAGCGCGCCTCATACAGCTTGCCGCCCAACTCCTCGGCCATGTGGCTCAGGCCCTCGTTGAGCCAGACGTCCTCCGTGGACGAATTCCGCACCAGCACATGCTGATTGAACGAGATCATGTGCTGCAACTCGTGGATGAACGTCGCCGGCGCACTGTTCCGGACGACACTCTGAGAGAGCGCCGTGCAGAGTGCCCCGCCGGCCGGCTCGCCCGGCACCGACGAATAAAAGATCTCGGCCTTGTTTCCATTGGCGCTGCCGGAGAGGTCGGCGCCGTTGAAGAAGCCGGCCACGTACGATCCGCAACTGCCCGAATTGAGCGTCAGCCGGTTCACGATCGGCGTGAAGAGGACGAAGGTCTTGCCGTTGGCGTCGATGTCCGAGGTGGCGCCGAACGTGGCCACGTCGATCGGGAAGAGATCCTGATCGAACTGGCGCCCGAACGAGGCGTACTCCGCATCGGTGAACGCCCCGGACGCCGGCGCCTGGGTATCCACGTACAGCAGGATGTTGGTGCCGGTGTAGAGGAGGCGCGCCGTGACGGTGGTGTAGGTGCTGGCCGTCAGGGACGACAGCACCTTGAAGTCGCGTGTCGCGGCGGCGGTCTGGGCGGACACCTGCAGGTTCACTGCCGGTGCGGCCTGCAGCGTGTGCATGTAGGCCATGGCCTTCGGTGCCTCGGCCCGTTCGATGGCGCGGAGGCGCATGTGGAACGCCTCCACCACATTCAGCGCGGGCTGCTCGGCTGGCGGCGCGTCGTCGAGGCGCGCCGTGATCGTGCTGCTGCCACCGACCGTGAACGGGTAGTCGGCGACTGTCGCACGATTGGTCCCGGTCGCGAAGTCCCGCGTGGCGGCGAACTGGGGCAGCGCCGCGTACCGGCCCGGCTCGGCGAAGCGCACCCCGCCGCTCCCCTGCACCGTCGAGACGCCGAACACGCTCAGCGACACCGTTGTCGGCGTCGCCGATTCCACCGGCTCGACCGGCGCCTTGTCCGTGCATGCGGCAATCCCACCCAGCATCAGCGCCGAGGCGAGGCGGGACAGGTATCGCGGAGAAACGCCCAAAGTCTCTGACATCAACGGGTTACGCATGGGGGATGGTCGCTCGGGGCCGGTCGGACGCCTGTCGTACACAGTTAGATTATCGGACTCATGTCCTTCGTGCACCTGCATTGCCACTCGGAGTACTCCCTCCTCGATGGCGCCAACCGGATCGAGGACCTGATCCGGCGGGCGCAGGAACTCGAGCAGCCTGCCCTGGCCATCACCGACCACGGCAACATGCACGCGGCCTGGGAGTTTCAGGAAAAGACACGCAAGGCCGGCCTTCGCCCCATCATCGGGATGGAAGCCTACGTCGCCACCGGTGATCGACGACTGAAGGCCCGCCCCGGTCCCGGCCTGCGCCCGTACTACCACCTGGTGCTGCTCGCCCGCGACCGCGTGGGCTACCAGAACCTGATCAAGCTGTCCTCCATCGGATACACCGAAGGCTTCTACACGAGGCCCCGGGTGGACCGTGAGGTCCTTGCCAAGTACTCCGAAGGGCTGGTGGTGAGTTCCGCCTGCCTCGCCGGCGAGGTGGCCACCCACCTGGAGCACAACCGCTGGGAAGAGGCCCGCGCGACCGCTGCTTGGTATGCCGAGGTCTTCAGGGACCGGTACTACCTCGAGGTCCAGGCCCACGATTCCGGCGGGCAGGCACGCCTCAACGAGCAGATCTTCCGGCTTGGCGCCGAGATGGGGCTTCCCGTCATCGCGACCAACGACGCCCACTTCCTGCGCCACTCCGACCACGATGCGCACGACGTGCTGCTCTGCATCGGGCTCGGCAAGGATCGCAACGACGCCAACCGGATGCATTACGACGGGGGACTGTACTTCAAGTCCGCCGACGAGATGCGCGCGCGCTTCCCCGACCGCCCCGACGTCCTCGAGAACACGCTCCGCATCGCCGACGACACCAACGTCGAGTTCACGAAGCAGTACTTCGTTCCCGCCTTCCCGCTCCCCGCCGGGGTCGAGAGCGAGAACGCCCTGCTGGTGCGGCTGGCCGAGGAAGGCGCGCGCGAGCGGTACGGCACGCCATACTCCGACGAGGTGCGCGATCGCCTCACCTATGAGCTCGACGTCATCACCAAGACGGGGTACGCCGGCTACTTCCTGATCGTCTGGGACTTCATCAAGGCGGCCCGCGACATGGGCATCCCGGTGGGCCCCGGCCGCGGCTCGGCCGCCGGGTCGCTGGTGGCCTATGCGCTGAAGATCACCAACGTCTGCCCACTCCGGTTCGACCTGCTGTTCGAGCGCTTCCTCAATCCGGAACGCGTCTCGATGCCCGACGTCGATGTGGACTTCTGCTTCGAGCGGCGCGGCGAGGTGATCGAGTACGTGCGGCAGAAGTACGGCAAGGAGAGCGTCGGCCAGATCGTCACCTTCGGGACGATGAAGAGCCGCGCCGCCGTCAAGGAAGTCGGCCGCGTGCTGGGCTTCAGCCCCGCCGAGACGGATGCGCTGGCGAAGCTGATCCCAAATGCGCCGAACTTCTCGCTGACCGTCAAGGAGGCGGTGAAGGACGTGGCCGACGTGCGCTCGCGCTACGAGAACGAGGAGCGCTACCACCAGCTCCTCGACTACGCCGCCGCGCTCGAAGGGCTCTCCCGTCACACCGGCGTGCACGCCGCCGGGGTCGTGATCGCACCGGGTCCGCTGGACGACTACGTGCCGATCTGCACGCAATCGTCCAAGGGCGCCGGCGCCGGCGACGACGAGTCGGTGGTCGTCACGCAGTACGACATGAACAGCCTCGAGAAGGCTGGCATGCTCAAGATGGACTTCCTCGGCCTGACCACGCTGACCGTGCTCACCGACGCCGTGAGGAACATCCGCCATCGGAGCGGCATCGAGATCGACCTCGACACCCTGCCGCTCGACGACGAGGCGACCTACCGGATGCTGCGTGCAGGACGCACGGCCGGTGTGTTCCAGTTCGAGTCACCGCTGGCCACCGACGTGCTGCGCAGCATGCGCTGCGACCGCTTCGACGACCTCGTGGCATCGAACGCGCTGCTGCGCCCGGGGCCGCTCGATGCGGGAATGCACAAGGTCTACATCCGCCGCAAGAAGGGCGAGGAGCCCGTCTCCTACGCGCTGCCCGAACTCGAGACGATCCTCTCCACCACCTACGGCGTCATCACCTACCAGGAACAGGTGATGCGGATCGCCCAGGTGCTGGCGGGGATCTCGCTCGCCGAAGCCGACGTGCTGCGCAAGGCCGTTGGCAAGAAGGACGCGGTGCTGATCGGCAAGGAGCTCGGCAAGTTCGAGACGAAGGCCGTCGCGCGCGGGCATGATGCGAAGATCGTCAAGGAGCTGGCGGGGCAGATCGAGACGTTCGGGCGGTATGGCTTCAACAAGTGCCTTGTTGGTGACACGGAGATCTACGACGCGGCAACGGGGCGCATGATCCGCATCGCGGACGTGCATGCGCGGCGTGCTGCACTGTCGTCCGTTGCGACGTGCGACGTGGCTACGCTGCGCCTGGGCGTCGGTGAGGTGCTCGACGTGATGGACAACGGGTTCCGACCCGTGTTCCGACTGCGGACCGAATCCGGGCGCGAGATCACCGCGACCGCCAATCACCCGTTCCTCCTGCACGACGGGTGGCGCAACCTGGATGCGCTGCGCATCGGCGATCACATCGCGGTGCCGCGCGTACTTCCCGGAGGTGTCCGCACCGCGTGGCAGGACCACGAGGTGATCGCGCTCGGCCACCTGCTCGCCGAAGGGAACCTCGGCCATCCGAGCGGCGTGTACTACTACAATCAGGATGAGGCATCGGTCGCGGATTTCATCGCCGCCGCCGAAGCGTTCCCCAACGTCCGATGCACGCGCAGTACGCACAAGGGCTGCGCATCGATCCATACCGGCCGTGTCGATCGGAAGCGGGACGACGGCATCTTCGAGTGGGCACGTGAGCTCGCGCTGCTGGGCAAGGTGGCCACCGACAAGGAGATTCCCGGCGCGGCATTCTCGCTGCCGGACGCGCAGCTCGGGCTGCTCCTCGGACGCATGTGGGATGGCGACGGACACATCAACCCGCGGGGGCGATTTGCATACTACGCCACCGCCTCGCGTCGGCTCGCGCAGCAGGTGCAGCACGCGCTGCTGCGACTGAAGGTCATCGGGCGTGTCCGTGAGGTCATGTTCCCCTACGAAGGTGGCCCACGTGTCGGCTACCAGGTCTACGTTACCGGCGTCGAAAACCTTCGACCGTTCGCGATGACGGTCGGGCGGCATCTCGTTGCACCGGCCAAGCTGGCGGCAATGGCGGCAATGCCGCTTCACGCCGTGACGGGTCCGTCGCGCGATCTCGTGCCCGTCGGTCCGGTGCGCGTGCTGGCGCGCGCGGCCACGGCACGCGCGGGCCAGACCTGGCCGGAGATCGAGGCTGCCGCCAACGTGAGTACGCGTGACTTCCGTCCCGCCGGGACCAACGCCGCAACGCAGGGCTTCACACGCCTGATGGTCCACCGGCGCGCCACCCATTTCCGCGACGCAGCACTGCAGCGGCTCGCGGACAACGATGTGCTCTGGGACCGCGTCGTGTCGATCGAGGCGGCCGGGGCGCAGCGTACGTATGATCTCGAGATCGCCGGCACGCACAATTTCGTGGCGAACGACATCATCGTTCACAACAGCCACAGCGTTGCCTATTCCGTCGTCGCCTACCACACCGCCTACCTCAAGGCGCACTACCCGGCCGAGTTCATGGCCGCGCTCCTGTCGTCGCAGATCGGCGACACCGAGAGCGTGATCAAGTACATCGCCGAGGCCCGCGAGATGGGCATCGAGATCCTGCCGCCCGACGTCAACGAGTCGAACTTCAAGTTCACCGTCATCGGCGACAAGCGGATCCGGTTCGGGCTGGGCGCCGTGCGCAACGTGGGTCGCGCGGCCATCGATTCGATCCTCGCCGCCCGCTCCACCGCCCCGTTCACCACCCTCTTCGCGTTCTGCGAGCGGGTGGACCTGCGGCTCTGCAACCGTCGCGTCTTCGAGGCCCTGATCCAGAGCGGGGCGCTGGACGCCCTCGGCGGCCACCGGGCCCAGCTCATCGCGGCACTCGACGCCGCCATCAGCGAAGCCGGACTCAAGCAGGAGGAGGCGAGCATTGGGCAGGGATCGCTCTTCGGGGACCTCGGTCCCGCTGCCGAGCCCGTCGATGGCGCCCAGCGCCACGGCCCGACGCTGCCGAACACGCCGGTCTGGTCCGACAGCGAACGCCTCTCGCAAGAGAAGGCGATTCTTGGCTTTTATATCTCCGGACACCCGCTCGAACCGTTCCGGACCGAGTGTGAACTCTTCGCCACCCACACCGTCGCGCAGCTCCTGGGCTGGAGCCCGGACAAGATGGCGCTGGGGTGCGTCGTCACCGCGATCAAGCGGCAGACGAGCAAGAAGTCGGGCAACGAATTCGCCCGCCTCACCATCGAGGACTTCTCGGGGTCCGCCGAGGTCCTAGTATTCCCGGAGGCGTGGTCGGTGATTTCGGACCGGCTCCGGACCGACATCCCCGTCCTCCTCAAGGGCGGGTATGGGCGACGGGACCAGGAAAACGAGAAACCGACATTCTTCGTCGACGAAGTCGTGCCGCTGGCGGAACGAAGGACCAACGGTGCGGTGATCGTGTCGTTACAGTTGGAGTCGAGGGCCAACCTGACCCCCGACGTGATGGCAGACATCCGGGCCGTTGCCGAGGGGCATCCGGGGACGGCCCCGCTGGAAGTGAGCTGGAGTGATGGGCGGGGACGTTCGTCGCGCTTCCGCTCGAGAACGCTGACCATGGCCGCCGATGGGGCTGCCTTGACTGAATTGCGCGCCTTGCTGGGGCACGAGCGGGTTCGGCTCGTCCGTGGCAACTGAGCGCGCAGGAGAGCACGAACCATGGCAACTGCTGCAGCGCTGGAGTTCGAGAAGCCCATCGCCGAGCTCGAACAGCGGATCGATGACCTGAAGCGCCTCGCGGGCGATGCCTCCTTCGGGGTCGCCCTCGAGATCGAGCCGCTGGAGAAGCGACTCACCGAACTGCGTCGTGAGATCTACAGGCAGCTCACGCCCCTCCAGCGGGTGGAGGTCGCACGTTTCAAGCTGCGCCCGTTCACCCTCGATTACGTCGAGCGGATCTTCACCGACTTCATCGAGCTGCACGGCGACCGCGCCTTCCGCGAGGACGCGGCGATCGTCGGGGGCTGGGCCCGGCTCGAGGGTGAGACGGTCATGATCATCGGCCACCAGCGCGGGCGCGACACGAAGGACAACCTGAAGCGCAACTTCGCGATGCCGCACCCCGAGGGCTATCGCAAGGCGCTGCGCCTGATGAAGCTCGCCGAGAAGTTTCAGGTGCCGGTGCTGACCTTCATCGACACCCCCGGCGCGTGGCCCGGCCTCGGTGCCGAGGAGCGTGGCCAGAGCGAGGCGATCGCGCGCAACATCTTCGAGATGAGCAAGCTCGCGGTACCGATCATCGCCACGGTCATCGGCGAAGGCGGCTCCGGCGGTGCACTCGCGCTCGGCGTTGCTGACCGTGTGCTGATGCTCGAGAACGCGGTGTATTCCGTGATCTCGGTCGAGGGGTGTGCCGCAATTCTCTGGAAGGACAACAAGTCGGTCGAAAGCAAGGAGCGTGCGGCCAAGGCCCTGCGCATCACGGCGCCGGACCTCGTCGAACTGCGGCTCATCGACGAGATCGTGCCGGAGCCCGAAGGCGGAGCGCACACCAATCATGAGGCCGCCGCGACCACGCTCAAGGACACCCTCGTGCGCCTGCTGGACGATCTGCGCGGCCTTCGCCCCGAGAAGCTGGTGCGCCGGCGCCGCGAGAAGTTCCTGCGCATGGGCCAGTTCATCGGCTGAGCGCCGATCCCATGTCTGACCTGATCGAGGTTGCGTTCAAGGGCAACCGGAAGGAGTTCTTCCGGTGGGAGGATGTCGTTCCGCCTCCCTCGCCACCGGCGCACGTGATCGTCGAGGGGGACCGCGGCGAAGACCTCGGTCAGGTGCACGCCATCGGTCCACTGGCGGAGCAGCGCTTCGCCGGCGTCGCGCACGGTGCGCCACTGGGTGAGACGATACGCCGCGTGGTGCGCCTCGCCAGCCGCGACGAGGTGAAGCGCGCCCAGGCCCTCGCCGTCGAGAACGAGACCACCCGGCGGGCCGCGATGGCACAGGTGCGCACCCTCGGCCTGCAGATGAAGGTCACCGATGCCGATTGGCAGTTCGACCGGCGCAAGCTCACGCTCTATTTCACGGCCGAGAAGCGCGTCGATTTCAGGACGCTGGTGCGCGACCTCGCCGCGACCTTCTCGGCGCGGATCGAGCTGAAGCAGATCGGCGTGCGCGATGAAGCGAAGCGGCTGGACGGTGTCGGACGCTGCGGTCGCCAGTACTGCTCCGCCTCCTGGCTGCCGGACCTGCGCCCGGTGAACCTCGGCGTCGCCAAGGACCAGAAGCTGTCGCTCAACCCGACGCAGATCAGTGGCGTCTGCGGGCGCCTGATGTGCTGCCTGCGCTATGAGCACGAGTTCTACGTCCAGAGCCGCAAGCGCTTCCCGAAGGAGGGGAAGATCATCGCGACGGCGAAGGGAGAGGAGAAGGTCGTCCTCAACGACATCTTCCACGATCGCGTCACGCTGCGCGCGCCTGACGGCGAGACGCGGATCATCACCCTGCTCGAGCTGCGACGCGAGACCTCGGCGTGGACGCCGGGTGGCACGGAGGAGTACAGTGTCGCCGACGTGCGCGACGCGGCTGAGGAAGGGATGCTCGCATTCGACGACGCCCCAGCGATCCGCGAGCGCACCCGCCTGCCCGCCTCCGATCGCACCCTGCCGGTGCTGCCGGTCGCGGCGTCCGAGCCTGCGGCGGTCCCTGCCGCCGCGGCACCACGACCGCCGGCGCCACGACCGGATGCACCACCGCCGCCGGTCGTGGCGGTGGTGCCGCCGGCACCGTCGATGGTCGCGCCGCCGGATGACGAGAGCTCGGAGGGCGAGGACGGTGAGGAGGAATCGGACGACGGGACGAGCGCCGACATCGATGGCGCGGCCGGCGACCCGACGAAGCGGCGGCGACGGCGCGGCCGCCGCGGTGGACGGCGCGGCCGCGGCAGCCGGCCCCAGCCCGGCGGCGACGAGCCCCCCGCCGCGCCGTAGCGACCTCCTCCTCCCGCATCCACGGACTTCCTGTGTCGCGCTTCTACATCACCACGGCCATCGATTACGCCAACGGTGACCCGCACATCGGCCATGCGTTCGAGAAGATCGGCGCCGACGCCATCGCGCGACTGCATCGCCTCCTCGGTCGCGATGTGCACTTCATGATCGGGATGGACGAGCATGGACAGAAGGTGGCGCAGACCGCCGCTGCGGCCGGCATCAGCGAACAGTTGTTCGTCGACGCGATCGCCACACGCTTCGAGGCGATGTGGTCCTCGCTGCTCATCTCCAACGACCAGTTCATCCGCACCACCGCGCCCGGACACACGGCGGGAGTGCAGGCGCTCATCACGCGCATCTTCGAACGCGCCCCTGACGCCTTCTACGAGAAGAGTTACGCGGGTTGGTACTGCGTCGGTTGCGAGGCGTTCAAGACCGACACCGAGATCGTCGACGGCCACTGCGTGTTGCACCCCACCCGCGTACTGGAGTGGGTGGAGGAGCGAAACTGGTTCTTCCGGCTTTCCGCCTACGCCGATCGACTGCGCGCGCTGCTGGAGGGCGACCCGCACTTCCTGCAGCCGTCCAGCCGTCGCAACGAGATCCTCGGGTTGCTCGACTCGGGACTCGAGGACATCTCCGCCAGCCGCTCGCGCAATCACTGGGCGGTGCCCTTCCCCCGGCCGACCAGCGATGGGCAGCAGCAGAGCACCTACGTCTGGTTCGACGCGCTGCCGAACTACCTCACCGGCACCGGCTTTCCCGACGCGCCGGATTGGGAGTCGCGCTGGCCGGCTCAGTTGCACGTCATCGGCAAGGACATCACGCGCTTTCACTGCGTCATCTGGCCCGCGATGCTGATGGCGGCGGGCATCCCGCTGGCGGAACGCGTCTGGGGACACGGCTTCGTGCTGCTCGGCGGTGAGCGCTTCAGCAAGAGTGCCGGCGTGAAGCTCGACCTCGGCGAAACGATCGGGCGCTTCGGACCCGATGCCTTCCGCTACTTCCTCCTGCGCGAGATCCCGTTCGATGGCGACGGCAGCTTTTCGTGGGAGCGGTTCGGGGAGCGCTACAACTCCGACCTGGCCAATGCCTTCGGCAACCTCGCCAGCCGAGTGATGTCGATGGTGGAGAAGTACAACGACGGCGTGATCCCCCCGGCCACCGAGTCGGAGCTCGATCGCCTCGACCTGGCTGACCTGGCCGACGCCGCTCAGGCGGCGGACGGCACCCGCGGCTACCTCCTGCACGAGGCCCTCGCCGCGATCTGGAAGACCGTGGCCCGGGCCAACGAGCATGTGCAGGTGACACAGCCGTGGGCGCTGGCCAAGACTCCGGAGACGCGCGACGAGCTGCTGGCCGTCCTCGGCACCTTGGGCCGCGCGCTGGCGCGTCAGGCGATCGCCATCGCGCCCTTCATGCCCGGCAAGGCACAGGTGCTCTGGGAGGCGCTCGGCGCGCCCGGCACCGTGCACGAGCGGCGCTGGCCCACCCTGGAGCCCGTGGAGGCGGCCGGGTGGCGGGTGACGAAGGGCGCAGCGCTCTTCCCCCGGGAGGAGGCGGCCAAGTAGCCAGATGGTGCTGCGGGATGGTCGGCGGGAGCACGGCGTCGGCGTAGATTTCTGCGCCGGACCTCGTCCGTTCATCACGCCATCATGCACGTGAGACGCATGCGTCGCATCGCCATCTACTGCGGGTCCACGCCGGGTGCCGCCCCCCGCTTCCTGACCGCCGCGCGCGCACTCGGCGGCGATCTGGCCCAGCGAGGGATCGGCATCGTCTACGGTGGGGCGTCAGTGGGCTGCATGGGCGCCGTCGCTGATGGCGCGCTCGCGGCCGGGGGCACCGTCATCGGTGTGCTCACTCGCGGGCTCGCGGCGCGCGAGATCGCACACCCGGGCCTGACGCAGCTCGAGCTCGTCGACACGATGCACGAGCGCAAGGCGCGCATGGCCGCGCTCAGCGATGCGGTGATCGCGCTGCCGGGAGGCTACGGCACCTTCGACGAACTGTTCGAGGCCCTCACCTGGTCGCAGCTCGCCATCGATCGCAAGCCAGTCGGCGTGCTCGATGCCCTTGGCTTCTGGGCGCCCGCGCTCACCTTTCTCGACAGCGCGGTGGACGCAGGCTTCCTGCACCCGCGCAACCGCGCGCTGCTCGCCTCGGCCGCCACGGTGGATGCCTTGCTCGCGACGTTCGAGGGCATGGCGGCCGGGTTCGCGGCCGACGCCACGCCACGCTCTCCGGTGCGACCGTGACCGGCAGGGAGTGCTGACCATGTGGACGATCGGTCGCGGCGCACGCGCCGTGCGCGGAGGCGTGGCACCGGCGGTCATGGCGCTGCTCGCGACGGCCTGTGCCGCGCGCCGCGCAACACCACCACTCACGGATGCGGCGCCGGCAGGCGTGTCGGAATCGACCTTCGTCGTCGACGTGCCGATGCGCGTGGAGAATCGCTTCTACGGCGATGTGGTCCTCTACATCGATCGCGGCGGCATGCGGTCGCGACTCACCACGGTGACCGGCACCACCACCAGCGACATCCTGATTCCGCGACGCTACTTCACGACTGGCGTCCCGATCCGGCTCATTGCCGAGGGGATCGGCGCGGCCAGCGGAGGTGAGCGGGTGTCGACGAACACCGGCGACCTGATGGTCCGTCCCGGCCAGCGCATCGTCTGGTCGCTCGAGACGCAGTTGCAGCGCTCCACCGTCGGGGTGTACTGACTCGTCGCTGCGGCAGTGATACGACGGCCTCCGGCGCCGCGCGTACACCCGCGCACGCGCACGCACTCACTTTGAGGTGCCGCCCCCGCCAGTGTTGCCGCCCGAGCCGCTGCTGCCGATGGCGAACGCGGCACCAGCGAGTACCACACCGGCCAGCACGCCAGCGCCGAGCAGCAGTGAGCGTTTCGTCGAGGGCTGGCGTCGCAGAAAACGATTGACGTAGCCAAGCGGAATCACCAGCGGCTCGCCGAGCCACTGCTGCGAGTCTCCGCTGCGCGTCACGGTCTGCACCAGCGCCACCTCCACCGTCGAGTCGGTGAGGGTACGCACACGGCCGTCCACCGACACCACACCGGCGCCGATGCGCGGCGACAACTCGAGCGTGCCGCGCTCGGTGAGGTCGATGCGCGCCTCGCCAACCGAACGGGCCGCATCACGGTCCAGCGGTGTATAGACGGCGCAGGCGGTGGTGCTGGTGGCGAGCGAGAGGCAGGTCAGCAGCGCCGTGGTGCGCCTGAGCGTGAATCGGTGATCCATCATGCGGCGTACCGGTGCGGGAATTCGGAGTCGGCGTGCGCGACGGCACCCGCCGGAAACACGACACGCCTCGTACCCGCGAAGGGTACGAGGCGTGTCGTGTCATGCAAGGTCCTGCGCGGCGATGCGCCTACCGCTGTCCCCGGCAGGCCGTACCGTCCGCCGACGTCACCACGAGCGGGTTCACCGCGTTGCGCTTCGGTGCGGCGTTCGCGTTCGGGATGTTGCTGTTGGTCGCGCGCTCGTCGGAGCCGTAGATGAAGCGCATCGGGATCGACGTCGCGCCGTTGGCCAGCGCGAGGTTCGGGTAGCAGGTGCGCTTGTAGTCCGCCCAGGCTTCCGGGTTCTGGAAGTTCGTGACGTACCGCTCCTCGAGGATCGCTACCAGCAGTGGCGTCCCCGTGAGTCCGACGCGATTTGGCATGCTGTACCGCGTGCGCACCACGTTCAGCGCGGTCAGCGCCGCCGCCGCGTTGCCGGCGCGCGCCTGTGCTTCGGCGATGATCAGTTGCGTCCCGTCAGCGGTCAGGATCGGCTGCCGGAACTCGGGCGCAGCGCGCACCGCGCTGAGCCACGACACCGTCTCGTCCTCCTGGCCTGGCAGCGCGCCACGGATCGTGCCGCCGCCGCCCGGTGCGAAGTACGCGGTCAGGCGCGTGTCCCCCCGCGTCGTCATCAGGTCGACGAGGAACTTGCCGGCCAGCACGTCGGTGCCACGGCCTCGACGGAACTGGAACCAGATGTTCTCCTCACCTGCCGTGGAGCTCTGGTAGGTCGTGAAGTTGTCGGCCGGGTCGAGGATGCCGAGCTGCGCCTGCGTCAGCGCTGCGGCATACGCGGTGTTGTCCACGTTGGCCGTGCGCAGGAAGAGCCGCGCCTTGAGCGAACGTGCGGCACGCGTCCACTTCGCGGTCGAGCCGCCGTACACCTTGTCGACGGCGCCCGGACCGGCACCGGCGCCACCGAGGTTCGTGATGGCGGTGTCCAGCAGCAGTTGCAGGTCGGCGTAGATCTGCCGCTGCGGGTCCAGCACCGGCTGCCGCTCCTTCAGCGCCTGACGGTACGGCGCATCGCCCCAGAAGTCGGCGACGTAGCTCATCACCAGCGCCTCCCACACCTGGGCCACGCCGAGGTACTGCTGGTCGTTCGCCGCACGGGCGAACGCTTGCACCTTGCGGATGTCGATCAGTCCGCCGTTGGTGTAGAACGAGCTCCACGAGCCAAACTGGCCCTCGTCGTTCACGAACGGTGCGTCGAGCGTGATCCACTGCCGGCCGGTGCCGGCCATCTGCTGCGTGAAGATCGTGGCGAGACGGGTGTAGTCGCCGTTGAGGTTCGCGAACTGGTACGCCTGCATGCCGGTGAAGCTGGCCGTGAGCGTCGAGGTGGACGGGCTGTTCGGGTTCTCGTCCAGCCGCGGCCCTTCGAAGTTCACGCAGCCAGCGAGGGTCGCCAGTGCGACGCCGGCGACGGCGATGGTGCGGATCCGTGTCTGTGTCATGGTCGGAGTCCTGGGCATTAGCGGTTGAGGTTGACGCTGATGACCCACGAACGCGTCTGCGGATTGTTGAAGTAGTCCTGGCCACGGCCGGCGCCGATGGGACCCTGCAGGTTGGTCTCGGGATCGATGCCCGAGTAGTCCGTCGACAGCCAGAGGTTGCGGCCGGCAAGGCGGAGGTCCACCGACGACATGCCGAGGCGGTTCTTCACGAAGGCGCCGTCGAAGGTGTAGGCCATCGAGACCTCGCGGAGACGCGTGTAGGCGCTCGTCTCGACGAACTGCGAGGTCGGACCGTTGAAGTTGTTGCCAAGCCCCGTCCGGTACCACGACTCACCGACCGGCACCGCCGTCCCGGCACCCGGACCAACCACGGCGCCCGGCAGGATGGTCGAGCCGAAGGTCTTCGACGCGCCCCGATCCGCCGTCGTGATGTACGTCCCGTAGCTCTGCAGCGCGCCACGTGTGCCGTTCCAGTTCACGCCGCCGTTCACGATGTCCACCAGTGCCGACACGCTCAGCTTCTTGAAGAACGTGAAGCCGTTGCGGATGCCCAGCAGGTAGTTCCGGTTCGGGTCACCGACGGCGTAGTTGGTCGCGTCGATGATCGGGAATCCGTTGGCATCGATGTACATCGCGCCATTCGGCGCATTCGCGGCCTTGCACGCGCTGTTGATGTTCACGCTCGCGCCCGAGCCCACCGTCTGGATGTTGTTCGCATCCGGCACGTCGTACCGGCAGCGCACGAAGTCGCTCCCGAAGAACGTGCCGATCGGCTTGCCCGGCACCGCCGCGCTGACGCCGAAGCCGCCGGAGAGGTAGATGAATTCCGCCCCCTTCAGCTCCTTCACCATGTTGCGGTTGCGGGTGTAGTTCGCCCCGATCTCCCAGCGATAGTTCGGACGGTCGAGGATGCGCGCATTGAGCTGCACCTCGACGCCCTGGTTCGTGATCCGCGCGCCATTCTCGTTGGTGCGGCCGAAGCCGAAGCTCGGAGCGACCGGCACACCGAGGATGACGTCACGCGAGTCGCGGTTGTAATACGTGATGGTGCCGTCCACGCGCTGGTTCAGCGCGCCGAAGTCGACGCCAGCCTCGTACTCGGTCGTACGCTCGAACTTCAGATCGGGATTGCCGAACGTGAAGTCGGAGTTCAGGCCACCCACGCCGCCTGAGGCCGAGTTCACGGCGCCGGTGCCGTACGCGAAGGCGCTCTGGCCGCCGCTGAACGTGGTGATGTTCTGGTACGCGAACGGCTGGCGGCCCACCTGACCGTAGCTGGCACGCGCCTTCAGGTAGCTCAGCATCCCCTTCTGGTCGCGATTGCCGAGGAAGTTCGTGATGTTCCACGCCAGGCTGGCCTTCGGGAAGAAGGCGGTTCGGTTGTCCTTCGACAGCACCGACGTCTGGTCGGCGCGCACACCGAGCGCGAGGTACAGCTGGTCGTAGAACTCGAGGTCCGTCTGCGCGAAGTAGCCGGCGATGTTCACCTGACTCTCGAAGTTCTGCGGCGTGATGTTCGTCGACACGACGTTGTTCAGCGTGAACAGGTCGGGGGCGATGTAGCCCACACCCTTGTTCTGCTGCAGGCGCGTGCGGGCGCTGTTCAGGTTCTGGCCGACCACGAGGCGGCCGTTGAAGTTCGTGTTGAACGTGTGCCGCGCCGTCGCCACGAGGTTGTGGTCGATGATCGTGTTGAGGATGCTCGATTCCCAGATCTGTCCGGTCTCGGCGTCGCCGGCGGAGCCGGGCGGTAGGCCCTCGAGACGCTTCTCGAGGCCGTAGTCGGCGCCGAGCGTGTAGTTGACCGACAGCCACGAGAACGGGGTGTAGTCGAGCGCGATGTTGCCGACCGTGCGGCCGACGTCGCTGGTGTTGCGGTGCTTGTTCAGGGTCCACAGCGGTGAGTCGAAGATCGGCGTCGTGCCGGGCGTGACGGGGTTCGGGACGCTCCACGCGCGCTGCAGGCCCGTCGCCGTCTCGTACGGGAAGGGGTTGAACTCCGGCGGCTGGCGCATCGCGCCGAGCAGCAGGCCGTTCAGGTTGTTGCCCTTCTGGATCGCGCGCATCGCCACGTCGGTATAGGCGAAGTTGCCGCCGAGGCGGAGCTTGGAGCCCAGTGACTGCGAGGCGCGGAGGCGCACCGTGGTGCGATTGAACTGCGAGTTCGGCCCGCGCGCGATGCCGTTCTGCGCCAGGTTGCCGAGGGACATCAGGAAGGTGCGGTTCGCATCGCCGCCCGAAATCTGCAGCACGTTGTCGAACTGCGTGCCGGTGCCGAAGACTTCGCCGAAGTGATCGTACGTCGGCGTGCCCGCTGCCAGGCGCGGACCCCACGAGCGGAGCTGGCACACGCCATCGGCCACGGGCGTCGCGGCGCAGGCCGGGGTCGTGCTGTTCGTCCCGCGTCCGTACAGCTGCTGCAGCGGAATCACGCGGTTCACTTCATCCACCGTCGAGGTGGACTGCAGCGAGTAGCGCGTCGCGCCGGCCTTGCCGCTCTTGGTCGTGATCAGCACCACACCGTTCGCACCGCGGATGCCGTACAGCGCCGCCGCGGCGGCGCCCTTCAGGATCTCCACCGACTCCACGTCCGCCGGGTTGATGTCGGCGGCACGGTTGGTGTAGCCGAACCCCGTGTCGGAGGCATCCGTCACCGTCGTCGAGTTGTCGATCGGCATGCCGTCCACCACGAACAGCGGCTGACCGTTGCCCTGAATCGTACCGAAGCCGCGGATGATGATGCCCGAGCCTGCGCCCGGATCACCCGACTGCGACGTGATCTCGACGCCCGGCGCCTTGGCCGCCAGCGAGTTCACGATGTTCACTTCGGCCGCCTTGCGGATGTCGTCGCCACGGACCGTGCTCACCACCGTGCCGAGCTTCTCGCGCACGTTGCTGGTGCCGGATCCGGTCACGATGATCTCGCCGAGCTGCAGCGGGTTCGTCTCGAGCGTGAAGTCGGCACGCAACGCACCGGCGCTGAGCGTCACGGTGCGGAAGGTGCGCTTGTAGCCGATGGCACGCGCCTCGACCTGCGCCGGACGCCCCGTCAGGCGCGCCGCGGGAATGACGACGCTGTAATTGCCCGCCGCATCGGTCTGGGTGCCGATGCCGAGCGCGGTGATCGCCACCGATGCGTACTGGATCGGGGTGCCACGATCGCTCGTGACCTTGCCGCTGAGAGTCGCCGCCGAGGCCTGCGCTGACGCGCTGGACCACGGGACGCCGCCAATGGCCAGTGCCGACGCCAACGCGCCAGTCACCAGCCGTCGCAAACTCCGCATGTACATAGGAACTCCTTGGCCCTGAGTGGGACATCGTCCGGCGCCGGCCGCCTTTGCGCAGCAAACGCCGGTGGTTCGATCGGGCCCGGTGGGCACCGGTTCAGCTCGCCTGTGACAGGCGCAACCCGATCGTCGAACAGAAAACATTCTGTTTCAACGTTGTCTCGTCCCAAGAAACCGTCAAGGCACAAGCACCCGTCAAATCATTAATGAGATTGCGAACCCATCTCGGTCGATGACAAAAGCGCCGGCCCCAACGGGACCGGCGCCTTCTGGCGTACTCGACACTCCGGGGACAGCAGCACGGCCCCCGCCCGTCACCTCATGGCTTCGCAGGCGCTGGCGGTGTCGCCGCAGGCGCTGCCGGTGGCGCGACGCTCGGCGCACTGAAGTCCACCGTCGGTGCCTCGCGCTTCGCCGCATCCGTCACCTCGAAATACTCACGCGGCTTGCTGCCGAGCACCTTCGCCGTCATCACCGCCGGAAACTTGCGGATGAAGCTGTTGTACGCATTCACCGAATTGTTGTAATCGGTGCGACTCACCGCGATCCGGTTCTCCGTCCCGGTCAGCTCGTCCTGCAGCCGCAGGAACTGCGCGTCGCTCTTGAGCTGCGGATAGCTGGTGACGAGCGTCATCATCGGCAGGATCGCCCGGGAGAGATTGTCGTTCGCCTGCGCCAGCTCGGCCGGGTTCGCGCCGCCGGGACGCGCCAGCGCACCGGTCAGCCCGCGCTGCGCCTGCGCCACCGCCACGAAGATGCTCGACTCCTGCGCCGCGAATCCCTTCACCGTCGCGACGAGGTTCGGGATCAGGTCGGCGCGCCGCTGCAGCTGCACCTCGATCTCCTTCTGCGACTTCGCGGCCGTCTCGTCGAGCGTCTGAATGCTGTTGTAGCCGCAGGCGCCGAGCGCCAACGGCAGGAGCAGTACCGCACGGCGCATCCACCGCGCCCGCGCGCCGCGCACTGTGTCGGGTCGAGCCATCGTCATTGCACGCATTGTTTCGCTCTCTCGAAGTTCAGAAGTGTTCGGCACTGCCTGTCGC
>JANNXU010000102.1:0-94803 GCA_031409715.1 Gemmatimonadaceae bacterium
GATCTGGCCCAGTGCGTCACATCTGGGCGATTCCAGACGAAATAATTGATGTCGGGACGCGAATCGACGCGATGTCAGCATCCCGTGATCAGGTCTGGCCTTTGATGCATGCGCGGACCCCTTTTTCTACAGCCTCAACGAAAATGCGTTCTGCTGCACTGCGGCTTCACGATCGCGCTTCTGATCACCGACCAGCGGCCGCAGTGGCTGCAGCAACGCGGGTTAGACACCCGTCCGGTAGACCCGTCCGGGCTGCGCCGTTTCGAGGATCACGCGCACGTTGACCATCAACGGTCGAAGATCAGCGAGTCGGTTCTTCGGCGCCTCCAACACGACCACGATGATCCCTGACGCGGGGATGTTCTGCTGATACGGCACGTTTCGATCAACCGTGATGAACACGGTGAACCCCGCCTCCAGCATGCTCGCGAGCAACACGCCGTTCTTCCGACCTTGCCAACCGAGGTCCAACACATGTGCGACATCCAGCCCCGCCAGTTCGCGCAGGAGCGGACGCGGCGTGCACTCGTCGAACAGGATCCGCATTCAGCCGCGGGCGACCTGCGCCACGAGGAGCGCCGTCCCCGCGTCAAGCGTTGCGATCGCTTGCTCGCGGGTGACGGACGGAAAGTCCGACAGAAACGCATCCAGCGTGTCGCCGCTCTCGAGATAGTCCAGGAGCGTTTGCGCAGGAACACGCGTCCCTACGAACACAGGCGTGCCGCCCATGATTTCGGGATCGCTATGGATTGGAAGCTGCGTTGTCGTCATGAACGCCTCGCTGCGTGGAACCTGAACAATACACGACCGTCCGCCGGGTGTCTAACGAGGATTCTACGGCCCCAAAGCCCCAATCTGCGCCCCATTATCCCGCCCCGCCAGCGTTCTCCAGCCCGATCTTCGCTCCATAACAGACCACCCTCAGCGCTACGGCCCTGTTATGCCGCGCGTTGCGCACGTTTATGCTTGCCCTCCTCCAACCGTCCCTGAACGGAGGCCACCCAGCGCCACCCACCACCTGACGTCCCGGCGCCGCAGCCCGATCTGTCACCCCCGCCTCACGACAGCGCCGCACCGAGTCGTCACCACGCCAGCGCCCTCGACCTCGGTAGTCGACCGGGACGCTCCCCCTCCCCGACCCCGCGCCCCCTCAACAGCCACCACCCGGCCGCCCACAACCTCGCGCAGGACCGTCTCGCGACGCAGCATAGGTGAACCGTCGCCATGTTCCCGGACGACGCTGCCCGACGCATCCCCACGCTCCACCATCCCCCCTCCGAGATCCTCGTGCCTCGCTGCCGTCGCCTGACACGTTCCGCGTTCCTGCTCGCCATCGCCGTCCCGATGCTCGCATGGTCAGGCGTGCTCGAAGCCCAGGCCACCTTCCCGAACGGTGCCGTGCAGGGCCCGCGCTGGCGCCACATCGGCCCCTTTCGCGCCGGCCGGACCAAGAGCGCCGTCGGTGTGCCGACGCAACCGAACGTGTTCTACATCGGTGCCACCAACGGCGGCGTGTGGAAGACCACCGACGCCGGACGGACCTGGAATCCGATCTTCGATGCGCAGAACACGGGCTCGGTGGGCGCGGTGGAAGTCGCCCCGTCCAATCCGGACATCCTCTACGTGGGCAGCGGTGAAGGGCTCCAGCGACCCGACCTGAGCATCGGCGATGGCATGTACCGGTCGAACGACGCCGGTCGCACCTGGACACACCTCGGACTGCGCGACGGACAACAGCTCCCGCGCATCGCGATCGACCCGACCAACCCCGAGCGGCTGCTCGTGGCGGTGCTGGGTCATCCGTACGGACCGAACACGGAACGTGGCATCTACCGCTCCGTGAACGGCGGACAGTCGTTCGAGCGCGTGCTCTACAAGGACGAGAACACGGGTGGTGCGGACGTGGTGATGTCACCGAACGATCCGAACACTGTCTATGCCGTACTCTGGCAGGCGCGCCAGGGTCCCTGGGAGAACGGAGCGTGGAGCGGGCCGAACTCGGGGCTGTTCAAAAGCACTGACGGCGGCACGACCTGGACGCAGCTCGCGGGCGGATTGCCCACCACCGCCGATGGACTTGGACGGATCGGGATCGGGATCAGCCCCAGCAACCCGCGCCGCATCTACGTCACGACGACGGCGGGTGCCAGGAGCGGCCTGTATCGCAGTGACGACGCCGGCGCGACCTGGACGCGGACGACGACCGACAGCCGCATCTTCGGACGCGGTGACGACTTTGCCGCCGTCACGGTGGATCCGCGCGATCCGAACACGGTGTACTCGATGAACGTGGTGACATGGAAGAGCACCGACGCCGGCGTCACCTGGACCGCATTCCGAGGCGCACCGGGTGGCGACGACTACCAGCGCCTCTGGATCAATCCGCTCGTGCCGACGACGATGCTGCTGGTCTCCGATCAGGGCGCCGTGGTCACGGTGAACGACGGCGAGACGTGGAGCTCGTGGTACAATCAGGGCACGGCGCAGTTTTATCACGTCACGGCCGACAACGCCTGGCCCTACCGCGTCTGCGGTGGCCAGCAGGAGTCGGGCTCGGCCTGCGTCGCCAGTCGTGGCAACGACGGCAGCATCACGTATCGTGACTGGCGCCCGGTCGGGGCCAGCGAATACAGCTACGTCGCCCCCGACCCGCTCAATCCGGATATCGTCTACGGTGGCACGGTGTCGCGATTCGATCGTCGCACGGGACAGACGCAGAACGTGAGCCCGATGATCGGACGCGCGCGTGGTGCGGCTGGCACGGGCCCGGACTATTTCCGCGGCATCCGCACGATGCCGATTCTCTTTTCGCCGATCAATCCGCGCAAGCTCTACTACGGCACCAACGTGGTCTGGAGCACCGTCGACGGCGGCGCGAACTGGAAGCGGCTCAGTGACGATCTCTCACGCGAGACGTGGGATGTGCCGGCGAGCGTCGGCACGTATGCGGGCACGCCAGCGGCGAAGCCCACGCGTCGCGGGGTGGTGTACACGATCGCGCCAAGCCCCGTGGACTCGAACACGATCTGGGCCGGCACCGACGACGGGCTGATTCATGTGACGCGCAACGGCGGCGCGACGTGGAGCAACGTGACACCACCGCAGCTCGGTGCATGGTGGAAGGTGTCGATCATGGACGCGTCGCACGTCAGCGCGATGACGGCCTACGCGGCGGTGAACACGCTCCGCCTCGATGACCCGCGGCCGCACATCTACCGCACCCGCGACGGCGGCGCCACCTGGACCGAGATCGTGAGCGGCATCGCGACCGATGCCCCGATCAACGTGGTGCGCGAGGACCCGAAGCGGCGCGGCCTGCTCTACGCCGGCAGCGAAACGCAGGTGTGGTTCTCGCTCGACGATGGTGATCACTGGCACTCGCTGCGCGGCAACATGCCGGCGATCTCGATTCGCGATCTCGTCATCAAGGACGACGACGTCGTGGTGGGCACCCACGGTCGCGGCTTCTGGATTCTCGACAACACGACCGCCCTGCGGCAGTGGAGCGAGACGAGTGCGACGGCGCCGGCCACGCTCTTCAAGCCGGCCGTCGCCACCCGCGTGCGCTACTCGATGTACACCGACACGCCGGTGCCGCCGGATGAGCCGCGCGCCGAGAATCCCCCCGACGGCGCGATCATCGACTACTACCTGTCGCGTGATGCGCGGTCAGTGACACTCGAGATCCTGAACGCGGCCGGCCGCGTGCTGCGCACCTTCTCGAGCAGCGATCCTACACCACCGTCGGCCGACGCCGGAAACTGGCCGCGCTACTGGTTCCGCCCTGCCGCTGCACCAAGTGCCAAGGGTGGCCTGCAGCGCTTCACGTGGGACCTGCACTATGCGCGGCCAGACACGGCCTGTTCGCTGCCGATTTCGGCGACGCCCTACAACACCAAGTGCGAGCCCGAGGGACCGTGGGTCATGCCGGGTGTGTACACGGCTCGGCTGACGGTCGATGGCGCCGCGCAGGCGCAGCCGTTCAACGTGCGCATGGACCCGCGCGTGACGACGCCGCTGGCCGCACTCAGGCAGCAGCACGACCTGTCGCTGGCGCTGTACGACGCGGCGCGCGAAGCACGGTCGCTTGCCGCCGAGGCCCGCGCGAGTGGGCGTCCGGCGTTTGCGGCGCAGGATGCGTTCGGGGGTGTCGGTGCGTCACACCAGCAGGTGATCGATGCGTTGCAGGACAGCGACGCGCCGGCCACGGCGGTGATGGTCCAGATGGCAAGGGCTCGATTGGCCGCCTACGCGGCGCTCAAGGCACGGTGGTCGGCCAGGTAGCCATGCCGTCTCACTGCGCCGGTCAGCCCGCACCGACCACCTGAAACGCCGCCCACGCATCGGGACGCGCCCACGCCGCCTGCCATCCTGCGACACGCCCTGCCCGCATGTCGCCCTGTGCACGATGCAGCGACTCGGCCGCACCCGGTGCGTCCGCATCGTCCAGCCAGTGGCGATAGAATGCGCCCATCAACGCACGCGTCGCCCCGTCATCCACCTTCCACAAACTCACGAGCAGCGTCTCCGCCCCCAGCGCCAGAAAGGCACGCTGCAAGCCGAGGACACCCTCGGTGGCGCTGAGCGCACCGCTCCCCGTCTCGCAGGCCGAGAGCACGACGAGACGCGCCCGGAGCCGCAGGTGATCATGTTCGGCGGCATCCAGGAGTTCGCCGACGGTGAGCACACTCGCGGCGCTCGCATCAGTCGCGGCAAACTGCAGGAAACTGCTCCGCGCACGCCGCGCTTCAGGGTAGGCGGCGGCATGAGTCGCGAAATGGATCAACGGTGCCGCCGCAAGACGTGCACGCACGGCGGTCGCGGTTGCGGCACCGCCGGTCAGCAACATGACCCGGCGCCCTCGTAGCAACGTATCCGCCACCCACCTCGCCTCGGCGCGTGCGCCAGGCAGCGACGGCACACCGGGCGGCATCGCAGGATCGCCGACGACGAGCGCGTCGTCGCCGAGCGTCGCACGCGTGGCGCGCGCGCGACTGCGCACCGACGCATTCGATTCGTCGAGGATGCTCAGCGACGGTGCCAGCCGCAGCGCGGCAGACACGCCCAGCGGCGTGCCGGCGGCGTCGATCGGGAGGGCAGCCCATGGCACCAACGAGAGCACGCCGTCGGGAATCACCACCAGTTCCGTCGCGCCACGCACCGCCTCGCGAATGGACGGCGGCAGGAGCACGCGCACCAACGCCTGAAGTGAAGCACTATCGGTTGGTGCGCCGGAAACCGCACGGAGTTCGAACTCCATCTCCTGCGCGCCGCGAGTCACACCGACGGGGAGGGTCGCGCCGATGGCCGCCCGCCGCAGTCCCCGACCGCCGATCAGCGCACGAACACGCGCGATGAGCCGTCCGAGACTGTCCGTGGGCAACGGCACGAGTGAGGTGCGGTGCGCGCCAGACGGCGAAACGGCGAGCACCAGCACCGAGTCGTGGAACGAGTCATAGGTGATGAAGGCGCGACCTGGTCGCGCCAGCCGTGCCAGCGACGCGCGAGCGCCGGCTGTAACGCGCGTCACGGCCTGCGAGTCCTCGGCAATCGGTCCGCCGCCTCGCAGCGTGCGCAACGCCTGCCCACGTCCACGTTCCAGCGCCCCCCACGCCTCGAAGGCGTCGCTGCGTGGCGCGTTGTCTCCGGACGAGGCGAGCGACAGCCGGGCCCACGCCGAGCTGACGCCTTGCCCCACGTCCTCGAGCGACGACACGCGCAGGAAATCGCCGGGCGCAGACGCAGCCACCGTGGATTGCAGCCACGACGCGCGACGCAGTGCCTGCAGTGCGGCGTCACGCTGCCCGAGATGGGCGAACAGTGCGCCGATGCTGGCGAGGGTGCGCGACTCTGCGCTGCGATCGGAAGCCGCCCGTTCGAGTGCCAGTGCCGCACGATAGTACGGCACGACCGAGTCGTTCTGGCCAAGTGCGAAGAACATCCCCGCCAGATTGTTCACCGTGGCGGCTTCGCCGGCACGGTCGCCGGCCGCGCGGAGCAGCGGGAGCGCCGCCCGGAAGTACCGCGCCGCCGAATCGAGTCGACCGCGCTCACTGAAGAGCGCGCCGAGATTGTTCAGCGCCATGGCCTCGCCAGCCTGGTTGCCGACCGCGCGGCGGAGGGGCAGGGTAAGGCGGTAGTACGCCGCGGCCGAATCGAGTTCGCCACGCTCGTAGAACAGCAGGCCCAGATTGTTCAGCGTCGCCGCTTCACCGTCACGATCACCCACAGCGCGCACGCCGCCCAGCGCAGCGCGATACTCCGTCTCGGCAGAGTCGCGCTGGCCCAGCGCCATGAACAGCGCGCCACGATTGTTGCGCAGCACCGCCTCGCCGCCGCGGTCGCCGAGGCGCTGTGTGATGTCCATTGCCGCGCGATAGTACACCGCCGCCGAGTCGCGCTGGCCACGCCCGGAATACGTGAGGCCGATGTTGCCGAGCGTCATCGCCTCGCCGGACGCATTGGCGACAGCGCGGTGCAGCGGTAGTGCGGCGCGGAAGTTCGCCAGCGCCGAGTCGCGCTGACCGAGCCCATCGAACATCAGGCCAAGGTTCGTCAACGTCATCGCCTCGCCCCAGCGTTCGCCGAGCGCGCGCCAGAGGGGAAGCGACAGCCGGTAGTACGTCAGCGCCGAATCACGCCGTCCGCGAATGTCGAACACGAGGCCGATATTGTTGAGCGTTCCTGCCATGCCCTTGGTGTCGCCGATCTCGCGCCGGATCCTGAGCGCCGCGCGATAGTACACGTCGGCGGAATCCAGTCGACCGAGCGCGCGAAACGTCATGCCGACGGAATTGAGGGCCGTCGCCTCGCCAGCTCTGTCATTGGCTCGGCGGCGAAGCAGCACTTCGAGTTTGGCGGGCAGCAGTCGTACGAGCTCGGCCGGAGTCAGCGAGTCTCCGACCGTGCGAGTTGGCGCTGCAGCGGGCAGCGTGATGGACCCGTTGTTCGTCTTCGATGGCGCCTGTGCGCCAAGGCTGACGCAGAGCACGCAGGCCGCCGAGACGAGTGCGGCAGTTCGTAGTGCGCGGGCATGCCGTCGCGCGCCAGCGACCAGCGGTTCCGTGCGTATCACCGCGTCTCGTGTTGGCTCCGCCCGGCCTCGGCCCTGAAGGAGCGCGCTCGTCTCCGGCATCTCGTTCCTCGGTTGTCCAGATGGGCTGCACGGCAACAGACCTCTCGACTCCGAATACTCGTCCCGTCGCGCCGGTGCGCAAGCACGGGACGCCGGGGCGGTGGGCGCCCGAGGCGCGTGGACGACCGCCTGCAGCAACTCGCACGCCTGCGGATTCGCACTGGCGGGCGCTACGCAGGCACGTAGCTCAACCTGATGACATCATCACCGATCCGATCATGCGTCAGCAGGCGAAGCGGTGGCCGGGGTCCGGCGAAGTAGGGTGTGCCGTGTCCAAGCACGACGGGATGCAGGTAGATCCGATACTCATCGATCAGCCCGAGTTCGGTGAGGCTGTGCGCGAGGCGCGTGCCTGCAATCTCGATGTCTCCCTGGCGTTCGGCCTTGAGTTCACGGATCGCCGTCTCGAGATCGCCCTTCACGAGCGTGGCGTTGGGACCAACCGACGTCAGCGTGCGCGACACGACCCATTTCGGCTGGCGCCGCCATGCCGCCGCGAAGGCGTGCCTCTCTGCGTCCCATTCCGGGTGATCGTCGTCCCAGTACCGCATGATCTCATACATGCGGCGACCGTACACACTGCCCGCCTGACCCTGCGCCTCGTCGATGAAATGGCGGAAGAGCGTGGGGCTCGGCGCGAACGCCATGTGATCGACGTAGCCGTCGAGGGACTGGTTCATTCCGAAGACGAGCGTCGCCATACACACATCCTCTCCATCAGCGGGAGATCAAAGTGGCTCTGAGCGCATAACGCAATCGCACCTATGTGCCTCGGGAAGCAGCTTCTGCACCTGCGAATCACGGCAGTCAGGCTCTTCGTCCGCCAGCGTCGCTGGGTGACCGCCAGTCGCGGGGATTCAGGAAAGGTCATCATCGGCACTGCGGCGCACGGCGCGCGGAAGTCGATCACCACGATTGTCCTGGTAGCAACGAGCGTTGTAGACCGGAGTATCCGGGCATGCTGCAATACGGAGCACCGATCACGGTGAATTCGGAGCCAGAGTCATCATATATCCAGATCGGAACCAGCGCTGCGGCGAATTTGCCGGCCGATACAGTCTCCGGCTCGCGAGCGTCGGCCCCGGTGTGCCTGGCACGTCGCTTCAGACGACTTACCCGGGTGTTGCCTCGGATCAAGCGCGCGCATGGGCCGCGCCGATGCTCGGGTGTGGAGCGCATATTCCGGACGCGGCGCCGACGGTCTGCGCCGGGCCACGAGCCTCGACGCCCGCAGGCCGCTTCGATGTTCGGATCCTCGCTCGCGGCATTCGCAATAGCGGCGTGGCAGACTCTGCCGCGGTTTGTGGGCGGTCGGTGATCTCGCCGTCGGCCGCCCTGATCGCCATGCGACGCTTGCTTTCGTACTGACCGGGTCCTATGTCTTCAGGGTGACTGGCCGTTCGGGTGCGCCCGGTCTGCTGACGGTGCGGTCGTGGATCGTGGTGGTGCGGTGCGAGACTCCACGAGACGGCGAAGGACCAGACACTGATGCGTACCACTCGTCACGCAGCTGTTCGCACTGTACCAGACTGACGAACAGTCCGAGGCCGGCAAATCGCCGGTACAGCGAGACGGCCCCACGCTCCGGAGACACCATGCCTCGAAACTGTTCTGCGCTCCTCTTGTCCGCGCTGGTCGTGACGGCCGCCTGCGTTCGCGAGAATCCCACAGGTCCTGCCACGGCAGGTGTCGCGACCAAATCCGCGAGTGCGGGCGTCACCCGGCCAGCCGGAGGCAGCTGTGTCACCACGGTTGTTCCAGTGGCATTCTCCTTTCCGTTCTCGACGCTCTCCATCACTGGCACGTGCAATCTCAAGCACCTCGGTCGCAGCACACTCGAGGCGATCCAGATCGTCAACGTTTCGAACGGTACTCTGACGAATACGGCGACATATACTGCCGCGAATGGTGACCTGCTGTACTCGACGAATTTTGCAGACTTCACCAGTTCACCGCCCAATGTCGCCTTTGTGGGAACTGAGACCTACGTCGGCGGAACCGGTCGGTTCATCGGAGCGTCAGGGACAAGCGCGGTCGTAGGCTCCGCAGTTGTTGGCCCAGATGGTTCCGGTACTGGCGAATTCACGGTGAAGGGTTCAATCACGTACTGAACGTGAGTCTGGACGGGCGCGACATCCCCGGGCTCCAGGCTCGGGGATGTCGTGCTTTTCCGAGGACCCGATGCGGACACGGATGTCACGGCGTCGGAGTCGCCTGATGACATCGGCAGCACTGTCGTTCGGCAACGTGGATCACATGTTGACTGCGTTGAAGCGTGAGCCCCCAGGCGCGTGTCGCACCTGTCAGACTCGGGATGCGATCCCACTCGTTGCGCTCTTTCCGGTCGGCTGCTGCCGGCGGCTGAATTCGACTGGCGTCACCACAGGCGAACGGATGTTCCTGTCATCCGGTCACCGAACAGATTGCCGCGATCTTTTCAACGGTCGTCACGTTTCGGATCGTCGCAGGCTGGCCAAGTGCCCGTTCCAATTTGGCGCCGGTGATGGTGCTGTCGCTGAACCGGCCTGGCACCCACCAGTAGATCTCCCGGGTGCGAAAGACGAACTCGTTGTCATCGCCGCGAATTGCCAGCAGACGCTCACACTCGGTGTCGGCCGGCGCCACCTTGAGAAAGCACACCGAGAGTGACGGGGATGGGTCGGTCCATGCCGGCGGGGGCACCGGTTGTCGCGCGGCCACGTCGATCATCTCGACCTCGGTGCGAATGAAGGTTGCGACATCGTAGCCGAAGTCTCGCAGCAGCCGCTTCTCGATGAGCGACTCGAGCGCAGCCGCATCGGTCGTCTTGGTGGAGAATCGGACGTTCCCGCTGGCGATGAATGTCGTGATCTCGGCGAATCCGAGCGTAGAGAATACCGCTCGCAAATCGGCCATCGTGACGGTGTGACCGCCGACGTTGATCGCGCGAAGCAGGGCGACGTAGCGCGAAGCGGACGGCACTACACGTCCAGTCGCGACGGGTATGGCACGACCTCGCCGTGCTCGACGAACCGCTTCAGCAGCCGCAAGTACATCGCCCAGCAGAACGAAGACACACGAAAGTGCTCGGTCGCCGTTGCCCACCAGGTGTGCGTGAAGTGCACGATCGTCATCGCATTGCCCGTGGGCTCGAGATCGAGGCGGACGCAGGTACCCATCCAGTCTGACGTCGAGTGTGTGAACTCGAATGCGATGCATCGTGACGGCACTGCGGCACGCACGTCCGCACGCCACTGATAGTCCAGTCCGAAACCGAGATCGAACGCCGACCCGACAATCGGTTCACCGCGGGACGTCAGCGTCCACCACGAATCCAGCCCACCCGGCGTACTGATCGCCGCGTAGACGCGGTCGACGGCTGCCGCGATCGGAACGTCGTGCAGGATGTCAGGCATGCGATGTCCCGCGTGCGGGTGCCGGATCTCGCGATGAGCAGTGCAGTGTCAAGCTACCGGCCCGTCGACGAATCCGGGATTCCAATACTTAGGCCTTGACCTTAGTATTGCCCGGTGATACAATCGCGCAACCAGATCAGGGACTCCAACTCATCGCACGGTGCCGGAATGGTTCGACCCGCAGTCGTTGACGACGTCTTTCATGCCTTGTCCCATGCGACTCGGCGGAAAGTCCTGGAACACCTGTCGGTCGGGCCCGCCACGGTCGGCGAGCTGGCAGCACCGTTCGACATGAAGCTCCCCTCGTTTGTGCAGCACCTTGCCGTGCTCGAACAGAGCCGACTCGTGACGTCGACGAAGCGAGGGCGGGTGCGGACGTACGAGATCACACCCGAACGGTTCACTCTCGTCGAAGACTGGCTCGCCGAGCGGCGTCAGTCGTGGGAATCCCGACTGGACCGGTTCGACCAATACGTCACACACCTCAAGCGGAAGGAATCGGAATCATGACGTCGCACTTCGCCTTCGATCCGACACGCGATTTCGCCATCGAACGGTTCATCGACGCGCCCACACGCCTCGTCTGGGAAGCCTTGACGAAACCGGAGCATCTCAAGGAGTGGTACATGCCCAAGCCCTGGGGTCGTGTATCACGAGCCGAAATGGACCTGCGACCAGGCGGCATCTTCAGCATCGACATCGTCGTGGGAGACGGTCAGGAATCTCCCAACCTCGGCTGTGTCCTGGACGTCGTTCCGATGGAGCGACTCGTCTGGACGTCCATGTTGTTTCCTGGCTATCGTCCAGCGGTCTTTGACGACATTCCGATCACGGCCATCGTCACGATGGAGCCCGTGGGCACCGGCACTCGCTACGTCTTCACGGCGCTGCACCGGAATGCAGCGGACCTCGAGACGAACAAGTCATCGGGCTTTTACCAGGGCACCGAGATCGCCCTCGACCAGTTCGTGGCGCACGTGATGGCGATGCAGTAGTTCGGGGAGACTGACTGCGCACGCGGCGGGCATCGGCACGCGCCACTCCAGCCCGTACCACCGGTCACGCCGATGGGGATGGGCAAGGACTCGCGTGGCGTGGACCTCGCATCGGTGGACGATCTCGACGAACGCCAGGCCGCGTCGTGGATGAGACAGGCCACGGCCATCTCCGGCTTCGGGAAGCAGAAGCGATGAGTCTGGCGAAGGTCGTCGTCAGCCCGGCGGCGATCTGGGCCGACCGGACGCGTGGGAAACCGCGTCGTGAACCGCGCGATGCTCCTACACGCAGAGACCGGATCGAAGGATGAGGCATTCATCCTCGTGGATCAGCGAGTTCGCAAGCCTACGGCGCAAACATCTCGCTCAGCACCGACAAGACGGCGGCGCGCGTGCCTGGGCTCAGCGTCCCCAAGCGCTTCGTGAGGCGTTGCACGTCCACCGCGCGCAATTGATCCAATACCACCTGTCCGGCGCGGCCGCCGAACCGACTTGCCACGCGTGTCGGATACGCCGTGCCCTTTGACGTCAGTGGGGCGACAAGCACGGTCTGGATGTGCTGGTTCATCTCGTCCGGCGACACCACGACACACGGCCGCGTCGTGCGTATTTCACTGCCGACCGTGGGATCGAGCGTGACCAGGTAGACGTCGAAGCGACGCGCGGCTCCCGCCTTTACCATCGCCACTCCGCACGATCGAATTCGGTCTCGACCGGTGGATCGAGCAGCACATCGTCGCCGGCAGTGGCCATTCGCGCAAACGCGGCGGCCCACCCAGCGCGCACACCGTGCAGCGGTCGCACCACGAGCTCACCAGCGCGGGCTTCGACGTCGACCTCGGCGTCGGTCGCGAAGCCGGCGGCATCCAGCAACGGGCGCGGCAAGCGGAGCCCCTGTGAGTTCCCAATCCGGACGATCCTGGTTTTCATGCGCACTCCAGTCGTTGTGATTACACGGTAACCACCGTGCCTGCGGGACGCAATCCGTTCTCTGTCCCGCTGACGAGGACTCTCCCGCGCCTACCGCCGAGCACGAGGCTCGCAACACGTTTCCCTTGACCGAGCCGCCCCAGACGACGGGGCCCCGCGCCACGCATTAAATTCGCGCCCTCACCCCCCACCGCCCCGTTGATGGCCGCGTCGCCCGCCCGCCCTGCCCAGTCGAAACACCACGAGGTCTTCGCCACCCTCCTCCGGGAAATCCAGGAGGGGCTCTGGAAGGAAGGCGAGCGGCTGCCGAGCGAGGCGGTGCTGACGGAGCGGTTCGGGCACTCGCGGATCACCATCGGACGCGCCCTGCGCGACCTGCAGTTGGCGGGGATCATCAGCCGGCGGGCGGGATCGGGCAGCTTCGTGGCACGCAGCCGCGGACGCGCCCGGTCGTTCGGGCTGCTGATCGCGGATCTGGGTGAGACGGACATCTACGAGTCGATCTGCCGCGGCATGATGCAGTCGCCGCTGGCGCACGAACATGCGCTGGTCTGGGGCAGCGCGCCATCCGATGCGACGGGCCCCGGCGACGCCGAGCGCCGCGTGGAGCGGGCCTGGCAGCTGTGCCGGCTGTATGTGGACCGGCATGTCGATGGTGTGTTCTTCGCCCCGGTCGGCATGTCGCCGGTCGCGGATGACGCCAATCACCGAATCGTACGCGCGCTGGACGACGCCGGCATTCCCGTCGTCCTGCTCGACCGTCCGGTCACGCCGTATCCCGATCCGGGCTACCACGACCTGGTCGGCATCGACAACCGGCGCGCGGGCTACGTGATGACGGAGCACCTGCTGCAGCGCGGGGCGCGACGGGTGATCTTCGTGCGGCAACCGGAGAGCGCACCCACCGTCGATGCGCGTGAGTCGGGCTATCGCCGCGCGATGATGCTCGGGCACGAGCCGGTGGACGGTGTCCGCCTCGATCCGACCGACATCGCCGACGTGGAATCGATGCTGGCCATGCACACACCCGACGGCATCGTCTGCGCCAACGATCGCACCGCCGGCAAGTTGATGCACTCGCTCCTGAAGCTCGGCGTGCGCATTCCCGGTGACCTGCGCCTCGTCGGGATCGACGACGTGGACTACGCCTCGCTGCTGCCGGTGCCGCTCACGACCTATCGCCAGCCGACGCTGCAGATCGGGGAGGTGGCGATGTCGATGATGCTGACGCGCGTCACGCAGCCTGACCTGCCGGCGCACGACATCCGGCTGCGCTGCGAGCTGGTCGTGCGCGAAAGCTGCGGGTCGTCGCCGGACTGAGCGTCGCTGACGGTGCCCGGTCTCGAGCGCGTGCGTCTCGGCTGGCTCCGTCAACTCTGTTCACACGGAGGACTGAAGGAAGGAAGGGAGGGAGGGCTCTCTCGCGGTGGAAGTCAGCGCTGCGCGCGCACGGCATGCGGACGAAATGCACTGAAACGACTGCAGGAACTGCGAGCTCGGACACGCAGTTCCTGCACGAGCAATGCTGGCCCAGCGCAAACGCTGCGCAGTCGCGGAGACGCCACCCGCCGCAGAGCCCTCGCTCCCTTCGTTCCTTCGGTCCTCCGTGTGAACAGAGTTGACGGAGCCGACCACGCACGAACGCCCCGAGCCCCCGGCACCACGACCCCAGTCAGGCCGTGACCTGCACGCCCTTCCAGAACGCCACGCGATCCTTCACCGCCTCGGCGCCGGACTTCGGCATCGCGTAGTACCACACCGCATCACGATTCTCCTGCCCGTTCACCTGCAGCGAGAAGTAGTTCGCGGTGCCCTTCCACCCACACGAAGTCTTGGTCGCGCTGTCGGTCACCAGTTCTCGATTGAGTGATGCCGCCGGAAAGTGATGATTGCCCTCGACCACCACCGTGTCATCGCTCTCCGCGATGACGATACCGTTCCACATCGCCTTCATTGCCCTTCCCGTTCGTGAACCGATCCGTGTCTTCGCCGCCCGGTCATTCCGGACGGAACCATGCCACCCAGAACCAAGACTTCGCGTCGGTGAAGAGTTCCTCCACCCGCCAGCCGCCGGCGCGCGCCACGTCGTCCAGTCGCGCGCGATCGTACTTGTAGCTCACCTCGGTGCGGATGGTCTCGCCCTTGGCGAAGCTGAACTCCTCGCCCGCCACCTGCACCCGGTGCGGCACCACCGCCTCGAGGTGCATCTCGATCCGACTCTCGCTGTCAGCGAAGAACGCACGATGCACGAATTTCGTGCGGTCGAAGGTGCCACGGAACTCGCGGTTCAGGTGCACCAGCATGTTGAGGTTGAACTCCGCCGTCACGCCGGCGGCATCGTTATAGGCGGCGTGGAGGATGCGTGGGTCCTTTCGCCGGTCCACACCGAGGATCATGCCACCGTCGCGGCCCACCAGCTCGCGCATGCGATGCAGGAAGACGCTCGCCTCATGCGGGTGCAGGTTGCCGATGGTCGACCCGGGGAAGAACACGACCTTGCGCGCGCTCTCCGGCAGCGGCGGGAGCGTGATGCCCTCGGAATAGTCGGCCCACACCGGCGTCACCGTCAGCTGCGGAAACTCGAGCGCGCGATCCTCGGCGGCGTCGAGGAGCTGTTCACGTGCGACGTCGACCGGGACATAGGCGACGGGATCGTGCATCGCCACCAGCAGGCGACGCACCTTGGTCGCCGAGCCGCTGCCAGGTTCGATCAGTGCGACACGCGGGCCCATCAGGTCAGCGAGGTCGCCAGCATGCCGGTCGAGGATCGCGGCCTCGGTGCGCGTGGGATAGTACTCGGGCAGTTCGGTGATCTGCTCGAAGAGACCGGCGCCGCGCGCGTCGTAGAACAGCGACGCCGGCAGGGTCTTCGGCGACGCACCAAGCCCGGCGACGATCGCGTCGCGCATGGCACTCGGCGCGGAACCGGTGGTCCGAGCCGGACGAACGGAGGCTGCACTCATCGGGGATCGCGGGCAAGGCGGATGCCGGTGAACTGCCACCGGGCATCGCTCGGGAAGAAGTTGCGATAGGTGTGTCGTGCGTGACTGCGCGGTGTTGCACACGACGCGCCACGCAGCACCCACTGGTCGCTCATGAACTTGCCATTGTACTCGCCGAGCGCGCCATCGGCAGGGCGGTACCCCGGATAGGCGAGGTAGGCGCTCTGCGTCCATTGCCAGGCGTCGCCGTAGAACTGCTGCGGCCCGTCGTGGGCATCGGCACCGGGATGGAACAGTCCCGCGTCGACGAAGCGTCCGGCGACTGGCAGGTCGCGCGTGGCCGCCTCCCACTCGAACTCCGTCGGCAGGCGCATCCCCGCCCACCGCGCGAACGCATCGGCCTCGTAGTGGCTGACATGCGTGACGGGCGCGTGAGGATCCAACGGCTGCATTCCGGCGACGGTGAACTCCTGCCACGCGTCGCCCACACGCTCCCAGTACAGCGGCGCGCCCCACTGCTGCCCCTGCACCGTGGCCCAGCCGGCACTGAGCCAGAGCTCGGGGCGCCGGTAGCCGCCGTCGCGGATGAAGTCGGCATAGTCGCCATTGGTGACGAGCCGGTGCGCGAGTGCACCGCCATTCAGCCAGACGCGGTGACGCGGCGTCTCGTTGTCGAAATGGAAAGCGTCGCCGGCATGCCCGATCTCGTGCACACCATCCGGGATGTCCATCCAGCCCTGCGACACCGCAACGGCAGCCGGCAACGGTGCCGCGCGATAGGCAGGACGCACCGGGTTGGTGAAGAAGACGTGCTTGATGTCCGTCAGCAGCAGCTCCTGATGCTGCTGCTCGTGGTGCAGACCCGTCTCGATCAGCGACCAGGCCGGATGCCCGGCATCACCGGCGATGTCGTCGATCAGGCGCAGCACGCCCGCATCCACATGGGCGCGGTACTCGTACACCTGTGCCACGGTCGGGCGCGTGACCAGCCCGCGCTGCGCGCGACAGTGGCGCTCGCCGGCCTGCACGTAGTACGAGTTGAACAGGAAGGCGTACTTGGGATCGATGGTGTGGTAGCTGCTCAGGTGCGGCGCCAGCACGAACGTCTCGAAGAACCAGCTCGTGTGCGCCAGATGCCACTTGGTGGGGCTCACGTCGGCCATGCTGCTGACGACGTAATCCTCGGTCACGAGTGGCGTGCAGAGCTGCTCGGTCTGTGCACGGACCGTGCGGAACCGCTCCGCCATGGGAGGCATCGCGGCGACGGGTGACGGTGCGAGAATGCTGCTGGCCATGCATCGCTCCTAAAGAATGCGCCGCGCGACGGCGCGACACGACACGGGCAGCGGGGACGCGCCGGCGGACACCAGCGTCCCGAACGAATCCGCGGGGGGCCCAATAAGTTCACGCCGTACGCCCGAACGTCCAGCCTCTCACCGGTCGAGAACCATGCCGCCCGTCCTGACCGCCACCGGCGTGACCGTGCGCTACGGCAGCGTCACTGCGCTCGACGACGTCTCCGCGACGGTCCCAGCCGGCGGCCTGCTGGCGCTGGTTGGCGAGAGCGGCTCGGGCAAGACGTCGCTGCTGCGGTGCTTCAATCGCATGGTCCAGCCGGCTGCAGGACTTGTACTCGTCGATGGTGCCGATGTTCGGACGAGCGATACCGTGACACTTCGGAGACGCATCGGTTACGTGCCACAGAACGGCGGCCTGTTGCCGCACTGGACCATCGCCCGGAACGTCGCACTGGTGCCGCGGCTGAACGGCCGTGCCGACGCCGACCTGCTCGCAGCCGCGGCGCTCGAGCGGTGCGGCCTGCCGGCAGGACGCTTCGGCGCGCGTTACCCGCACGAGCTCTCCGGCGGGCAGCGCCAGCGAGCCGCCATCGCGCGCGCGCTGGCCGCGTCCCAGGATGTGCTGCTGCTGGACGAATCGTTCAGCGCGCTCGACGCGATCTCGCGACACGAGCTGCTGGAGGCGTTCCTCACGCTGCGCCGCGAGCTGGCGTTCACGGCGGTTCTCGTCACGCACGACCTTGGCGAGGCGGCGCGGCTTGCCGACACCATCGCCGTCATGCGCGCCGGTCGCATCGAGCAGTGCGCCCCGCTCGCCACGCTGCGCGACGCGCCAGCCACGCCATACGTCGCGGCGCTGCTACACCGCGCGCAGGCGGCGGCGCAGGTGCTCGCCGCACCATGACGAATCGTCGAACCGGCCTGTTTTCGTTGCGCCTGCTGGCGGCGTTCGCCGTGACGGCGCTGACGGTCGCGCCCGCATCGGCGCAGACGCGCGAGACCGCGCAAGGCCTCACCCCGACGGCGCCGGCCGCACGAACGATCATCGTCGCATCCAAGCCGTTCGGCGAGTCCTACCTGCTGGCCGAAATGTTCGCGCAGCTCCTCGAGCGCGCCGGGAGACGGGTGGAGCGCAAACCCGGGCTGGGCGCCACCGAGGTCGCGTTCAGTGCACTGCGCACCGGCGCGATCGACGTGTACCCGGAGTACGTCGGCACGGGCCTCGTCGCGATCCTCGGCGATTCGGTCACGGCGGCGATGCGCGCCGACCCACGCGTCGCGTACGCACACGTCGCGACCGCCAGTCGCCGCCGCTTCGGCGTACACTGGCTGCCACCGCTCGGCTTCCAGAACGGCTACGCCATCGCCGTCCGACGCGAAATCGCCACCACGCATCGACTGCGCACGCTGAGCGACCTTGCCGCGTCGCCGGCACGACTGGTGGCCGGCTTCACATCGGACTTCATCGGCCGCAACGACGGCTGGCCGGGACTGCGTGCCGCCTACGGCCTGCGCCTGGGTGACGTGCGCCCGCTGGCGCCAGCCGTGAAGTACGAGGCGATCGGCCGCGGCGCGGTGGACATCATCGACGGCTATGCCACCGATGGGTTGCTGGCGAAATACGACCTGGTCACGCTCGAGGACGACCGCCACTTCTTCCCACCGTACGAGGCGGCGGCACTCGCCTCGGCGCGTCTCATGCGCGACGATCCCGGCGCGATCGCTGCACTGACGGCGCTGAGCGGCCGACTGACCGAGGCAGGGATGCGGGAGTGGAACCGCGCCATCGAAGTGGACGGCCGCGCCGTGCCCGACGTGGCGCGCGCCGCACTCGCCGCGGCTGGGCTGGCGGCTGACGGCGAGACAGCACGGTCCGTCAGTCTCGGCGCTGCACCGCGCGACGGATTCTGGCCCTTCTTCGTCGCACGACGTGCCGAGACGCTGCGACTCGCAGCCGAACACATGCGCCTCGTGCTGATCGCGCTGTCGCTGGCGATCGTGGTGGCGGTGCCGCTCGCCCTCGCGATCATCTCACGACCGAGGATGGCCGAGCTGGTGCTGCAGGCACTCGGCGTCGTGCAGACCATTCCCGGCCTGGCGCTGCTGGCATTCATGATCCCACTGCTCGGCATCGGCACGCTGCCGGCGATCGTCGCACTGTGGGGCTACGCGCTGCTGCCGATCGCACGCTCCACGATCGCCGGCCTGCGCATCGCCGACCCCGATGCACTCGCCGCCGTGGACGCGATGGGCGCGACGCGACGGCAGTCGCTGCTCTGGGTGCGCCTGCCACTGGCGGCGCCCGTCGTCCTCTCCGGCATCCGCACCGCCGCCGTCCTCACCGTCGGCACCGCCACGCTCGCCGCCTTCATCGGCGGTGGTGGACTCGGTGAGCCGATCGTCACCGGACTCGGGCTGGCGGACATGCGGCTGGTGTTGTCTGGTGCGATCCCGGCGGCGGTGCTCGCGATTCTCGTCGACGCACTGCTGGCGCAGGTCGAGCGATTCGTCACGCCAGTCCACCTTCGGTGATGCGTGTCGCTGTGCACCAACAACGGCGACTCTGTTCACGCAGAGTAGCAGAGCAGCAGAGGGTTTTGCGTCGTTCGACGCATCGCTGCGTCACATGAGACGACGTCGGCTCATTTCGCACTGACTGGTCCTGCATTCAATAAAGAACTCTCGCACATCGCTCCACAGCGTCTCGAGCGGCGCAGCTGTACCTCTGCTGCGCTGCCCCTCTGCGTGAAAGGAGTAGCCGTTGCAGTTACCGTTGCTGTCGACGGACCTCAGCGCATGGCCGAGTAGACGAGCGTCTTGAAGAGATCACCAACGCGTGCCGTGGAGCCGAGGATGTTGGTGTAGATCAGCGCCACCATCCGCTCTTTCGGGTCGGCCCAGTAGGTGGTCTCGAAGGCCCCGCCCCAGGAGAATGAGCCGCTGCTGAGGACCGTGCGGTAGTCGTTCTGCGGCGTTTCGAGTGCGAAGCCGAGGCCGTAGGCCGGGTCGAGGCCGGGGATCTGGTTGGTGAGCATCATCTCCACCGTCTTGCGGCCGATGATGCGCACGCCGTCGAGTTCCCCGCCGTTGAGCAGCATCTGCAGGAAGCGCGCGTAGTCGCCGATGGTGCCGGCGAGGCCCGCGCCGCCGGCGAAGTAGGTGACCTTCCGCGCCGGGAAATCAGGGTGCATGCCGCCCTGCGCCTCCATCAGCGAGAGCTTGCCGTCCTGCTCCGTGTGCAGCCTCACGAGTCGCGCGCGCCGGTCTGCGGGCAGCTCGAACCAGGTGTCGCGCATCTGCAGCGGATCGAGCACGCGCGTGCGCAGGAAGCGATCGAGCGGCATGCCCGACCAGATCTCCACGAGGCGGCCGAGCACGTCGATGCTGAGCGAATAGTTGAAGCGCTCGCCCGGTTCGAACTCCAGTGGCAGGCGGCCGAGGATGCGCACCTTGTCGGCCAGTACGTCACCTTCGCGGCCGATCGACGTGAGGCCCGCCTTGGCGTAGATGGCGCGCATCGCATCGCTGCCGATGTCGGCGTAGCCCAGTCCCGAGGTGTGCGTGAAGAGTTGGCGGATGGTGGTACGGCGGCGCGCGGGACGAGTCTGGAACGTGGAATCGGCGGCGACGAAGCTCGTCATGACCGTCTGCTTCTCGAACTCGGGGATGTACTTCGACACCGGTTCGTCGAGGCTGAACTTCCCTTCCTCCCACAGGATCATCGCGGCCAGCGACGTGAGCGCCTTGGTCTGCGATGCGATGCGGAAGATGTCGTCGGTGCGGAGCGGTGCGCGGGTGGAAAGGTCGCGATAGCCGAACGCCTTCTGCGTGACCACACGCCCGTCCTGCACGATCAGCACCACGGCGCCGGGAATGCGCTGGTCGGCCACCAGCTGCGCCACCATCGAGTCCAGGCGGGCGAGGCGCTCCGACGCGAAGCCGCTCGGCGCCGCTGCGACCGCGGGCGTCATGACGGACAGGCTCCCCTGCTGCGCGCCGAGCGCGAGGGGCAGGAGCAACGGCAGCGACAGGAGCAGGCGGGGGAGTCTCGTGGGCATGGGTCGGGGAGGAGGGATCATCGGTGGCGTGCCGCCGGCGGTGATGCCGCGCGGCGATGCTGGGCGGTGACGCGACCGCGGGTGACGAGGCTGCGCGCGAGTACGCTGGAGGCAATAACGAACAGTGCGCATCACTCCGTCAACGCAGCAGCCGAGAGCGACCGCCGTGGCCGGGATCGTGACCCGCCGCGCCGTTACCTTCCCTCCCTACCCGTGCCACACCTCTCGCTGCCATGACGCCACCGCTCAACGTCCTGCCCCAGTATCTGCTGCCGAAGCAGGCGCTCACCGCGCTGGCCGGACGCATCGCCTCGGCACGCGCCGGCGCATTCACCACCTGGCTGATCCGCCGCTTCGTCGGCGCGTATGGCGTGGACATGCAGCAGGCCGCGCAGCCCGACGTGTCGCGGTACGCCAGCTTCAACGACTTCTTCGTGCGCGCGCTGGCACCGGGCGCGCGTCCGATCGCCGATGCAGATCTGGTGTGCCCGGTGGATGGCGCGATCAGCCAGTGTGGGCCCATCACCGGCGCGGCCATCATTCAGGCCAAGGGGCATGACTACACGACGCTGGCGCTCGCTGGCGGCGACGCCGCGCTGGCGTCGCAGTTCACCAATGGCACGTTCGCCACGCTCTACCTCAGCCCGAAGGATTACCACCGCATCCACATGCCCTGCGCGGGCCGCCTGATACGAATGATCCATGTGCCCGGCGACCTCTTCTCCGTCAATCCGACCACCGCCCGTGGTGTGCCCGGCCTCTTCGCACGCAACGAGCGCGTCGTCTGCCTGTTCGAGGGCGAGCACGGCCCGTTCGTGATGGTGCTCGTCGGCGCGACGATCGTCGGCAGTGTGGCGACGGTCTGGCACGGCACCGTCACGCCGCCGCGCCGCAACACCCCTCGTGAGTGGACGTACGCCGATCGCACGATCCACCTGTCCAAAGGCGACGAAATGGGTCGCTTCCTCCTCGGCTCGACGGTGGTGCTGCTCTTCCCGGCGGGACGCGTCACCTTCGAGCCGTCATGGCGGGAAGAATTGCCGGTGCGGATGGGCGCACCGATGGCGTCGTTCACATCCGCAGCTGGCTGACGGGGCTGGTCGCCGTCACGCAAACAGCAGGCACACGCACTACACTCCATCGGATACGACGTGCCACCCGGCTCGCCCGGCGACCGCGGCCACGTTCATTCGCAGGAGCCGTCATGAAGAGAAAGTCCCCGCGCGACATCCCCGCCTTCGCCCGCGCTGCCATGGCGCCGAAGGAGCGCGGCGCCGCCGCATCGAAGCCGGACGCGCATGTGAACAACCCCGCGCGTGCCGCCGCCACACCACCGCCGCCGCCTTCCCGCGGCAAGCCGCAGTCGACCTCGGCCAAGTCAGGGCAGCGCGGGCAGTGAGGCCACGGCGGCAGTCGTCGAGTGTGGTCAGGGGAGCGGCAGTTCGAGCCGCGTGATCGCCTTGGGCGCAGCGAGCATGTCGCGGCACGCTGGATGACGGGCGATGGCCGCCGTGGAGGAGACGCCACCACGCGCGTCCTTTCCCGAATTACTTCGCCAGCGTCACGGTCAGCGCGACGATCGCCGCCAGCAGCGCCACCGCCGCCACGCCCGTCGCAACCGTCGCAACCGACTGCCAGCGTCGCTCCGCCGCCTGAAGGGCCTCGATCAGCGGATCGGGACGCGCGACCTCGTCGGCATCGAACAGCGACTGCTCCATCACCGACTTCGCCGCCACCACGTCGGCCATCGCCTGCGCGAAGTGGCGATGGTGAATGCGCTTCTCGACGTCGCGCCCCGGCTCGGCCGCAGCCGCCGCAGCGGCCTTGAGCACCGCGTTCTTGATGTCACCACCCGAGACCGCGAACGCCTCCGCCAGTGCGAGGAAGTCCACGTCGTCGGCCAGCGGGGTGTACGTCGGATGGATCTGTACCTGCCAGATGCGCTCGCGTTCGGCAGCGCCCGGCATCTCGAAGCGCACGTGGGTGCGGATGCGCCGCTCGAACGCGGGGTCGACGTTGGCCGCCAGGTTGGTGGCGAAGATCACCACGCCGGTGAAGCCCTCGAGCTCGCGCAACAGCACGTTGACCGTCGTGTTCGCCTCGCGCTGCATGGGGAGCCCTGCTCCCACCGATCGCCGCGCGGCGATCGCGTCTGCTTCGTCGAAGAAGAGCACGGCATCCTGCTCCGCCGCATTCCGGAACAGCGCCGCCACGTTCTTCGGCGTCTCGCCCGCCCACATCGACTCCACCTCGGCGTAGTTCACCGACAGCAGCTGCTTCCCCAGCGCGCCGGCGATCGCCTCGGCACAGATCGTCTTTCCGGTGCCGGGCGGTCCGGCGAAATTGAATGCCAGACCGAGGCCGGTGGTGTGACGCAACCCCAGCCCCCAGCGGCCGAAGATCAGCGCATGGTTGTGCACCTGCGCCAGCGCACCATCGAGCATGCGGCGCGTGGCCGGTGGGAGAATCACGTCGGCGAACGTCCGGACGGGTGTGATCGTCTCGACCGCGGGACGCGCGCGGAAGCGGCCAAAGAACGAGAGCACCGGGGGTGTGGGCATGCCGTGCGCAGGTGCATGAACTGCGCCCGGTTCACGCCGCGATCAGGCGGTGCCGAATCGTGCCGCTGACCGCGCCTGAGCCTTCGCGGCCTCGACCGTACGATTGCGAGGTTCGGCGTTCGTCACGAGGGAGTGCATCAACTCGCGCGCCGAGTGCGCCACCTGCGCGACGGCACGATCGAAGGCGGCCTGATTCGCCTTCGATGGTGCCGTGAACCCGCTCAGCTTGCGCACGAACTGCAGCGCGGCATCGTGGATCTCCTGATCCGTGGCGGGCGGCTCGAAGTTGAACAGCGTCCTGATGTTCCGACACATGAGTCCTCCCGCGTGTTGAACGGCCAAAGTGCACGGACGCGCCCGGTTGGGAGGTGCGATGGCGCATTATGTTGGATCAGAGTGTACGTGACGTGTGACGCATGGAGGAGTGGCGCAATGTCGATGGCGTTCCTGCGGGACGATGCGGAAGGGGAGATGCCCCGCCGTCATTACGATCTTCCCGATCGCGACGATCCGGGGTATGATCGCGCCGCCGCGCGCGCCCTGCTCGAGGCCACGCGCGCGGACGAGACGCAGCTCGCCGAGCGCGCCACCGGCTACTACTGGGGCGAGCCGAAGCTGCGGCCGTACGCCGAGGAGATCCGGCTCGAGGCCGAGCGGACTGGTGACGAGCGCATGGAGCAGCTCGCCCGGCGGTTCCAGCGCACGTAGCGCACCGAGTGCACCGGGCGCAACTGACGCACGGAGCACACCGAGCGCACGATGCGCCGATCTGCTGCGTCGCGGCTACTCGGGGTCCTTCACGACCGGCAGCGTGTACGCCTTGCCCAGCGCCGCCTGATACTCGGCGTACAGCGCCCTGAGCCCCGCGAACTCCGTCTTCACCGCCGTGCGGAACGCCGGCTTCGAGGCGAAGTCGTAGAGCAGCGCCGCCATCGCCTGCGCATCCACCGTGAACCCGGCGTGACCCACCGGTCCGAGCGCGTCGGCAAGCATCTCGTAGGTATGGAAGCCGCCGTTCGACGTCCAGGCGCTGAGACCCACACCGGGCACCGCGCTCGACACGCTCCCCGTCTCCTCCCACCCCTGCGGCTTGCCCGGCTCGGCCTGCACCTTGCCGCCGCCGTAGCGCCTGACGTGCACGAACGCCGCTTCGTTGAGCGTGCCGAGCGAGATGCCGTCGCGCATCGAGCCGTAGGTCTCGATCTTCACCTTGGTGCCGGTGGCGAGGGCGGCGGCGCGCGCGGCATCGTCCACCATCTGCCGCACCTGCTTCAGGTACACCTCGTCGGGATAGCGGACGTAGAAGTCCGCCACCGCACGATCGGGGACGACGTTGGGCGCCTTGCCACCTTCGGTGATGATCCCCTGGATGCGCGTCTCGGGACGGAAGGTGCCGCGCAGCGCGTCGATGTTGTCGAAGAGGTGGCGCACCGCGGTGAGTGCGTTGCGGCCATCCCACGGCGTCATCTGGTGCGCCGGTGCGCCGACGAAGGTGTACTTCACGCCATCGATGTTCAGGCAGCAGCTCCCGAAGCCGGCGCCGGCCCGCTGTGTCGCCATGCTGGAGTGGCTGCGCACCGCGATGTCGAGCCCGTCGAACACATGCTGCTCGTGCATCACCGTCTTCGCCGGCGGCGGCATCATCTCCTCGGCTGGCGTGCCGATCACGATCACCGTGCCCGGCGTCTTCGAGGCGATCAGCCACTCCGAGATCGCCACCGCCGCCGCGAGCCCGACAGGCCCCTGCGTGCTGTGCTGGTCACCATGGAAGTCGCCCGTCGTGCCGCGCAGCGCGTCGTACTCGACGATGATGCCGAGTTGCGGGCCGCCGGTCGCGCCCCGCTGCTTCGCCACGAACGCCGTCGGGAAGCCGCCCGAGCCGACCGTCACGTCGAAGCCGTGCGCCGTGAGCCAGTCGGTGAGGATCTTCACCGATCGCGTTTCCCTGAAGCCGATCTCGGGATGGTTGGTGATGTCGTCGCCCATCGCCAGCAGTTCGCTGTCCATGAGCGCCTTGGCCCGCGCCGCGATGCGGTCGCGCACCGCATCGGGAGCGGCGAGGCGCGCCGTCCAGCCGCTCACGTCGACGCTACGCTGCAGGTCGGCGAGCTTCCGCAGCACCTCCTGCGCTGCCGCGCGCTCGGTGGGCGTCTCCTGGGCCTGCGCGGGGAGGGCAGCGGCGGTGATCAGCGCGGTGAGTGCGAGGCGGCGGCGGAGGTGCATGGGAGCGGCGTGTGAGTGGAACGCAGGGAGCGACGGACGAGACGACAGGGACGAGACGACGGGGACGCGACGACGGGGACGAGACGACGGGGACGAGACGACGGGGACGCGATGACACGGGACGGACCACACAACATCACCGGTTCTACGGCGCGCCGGCACCGGTCGCTGCCGCACCCGGCTCGCGGTACCTCGGCCACCCGCCGGCATACCTGCCGGGATCGTCCGGCACACGTTTGCCACCGCCTCGGCTGCGGCTGCACCGCCCCGTCCGGGACGTGTATCCTTCAGCGATGACAACCATCGCCCAGGCTGACTTCATCCAGTCCATCGCGGACGCGCTCCAGCACATCTCGTACTTCCACCCGCTGGACTACATCCACGCCCTCGCCGACGCCTACGAGAAGGAACAGAGCCCGGCGGCGAAGGATGCGATCGCGCAGATCCTCACAAACTCGCGCATGTGTGCCGAGGGGCACCGCCCGATCTGCCAGGACACCGGGATCGTGGTGGTCTTCCTGAAGGTGGGGATGAACGTGCGGTGGGACGCGACCATGTCGGTGCAGGAGATGGTGAACGAGGGGGTGCGGCGCGCCTACCTGCTGCCCGAGAACGTCCTGCGCGCGTCGATCGTGGCCGACCCGGCGTTCAGCCGGAAGAACACCCGCGACAACACACCGGCCGTGGTGCACTGCGAGATCGTCCCGGGCGACACCGTCGAGGTGAAACTCGCGGCCAAGGGCGGCGGCTCGGAGAACAAGTCGAAGTTCGCGATGCTCAACCCGAACGACAGCATCGTGGACTGGGTGATGAAGACGGTGCCGACGATGGGCGCCGGCTGGTGTCCCCCCGGCATGCTTGGCATCGGCATCGGTGGCACGGCCGAGAAGGCGATGCTGATGGCGAAGGAGTCGCTGATGGAGCACATCGACATGGCGCAGCTCAAGGTGCGCGGCCCGCAGAACGAGATCGAGGCGCTGCGCATCGAGCTGTGCGACAAGGTGAACGCCCTTGGCATCGGCGCGCAGGGGCTCGGTGGGCTGTCGACGGTGCTGGACGTGAAGATCTTCGACTATCCGACACACGCGGCGTCGAAGCCGATCGCGATGATTCCCAACTGCGCCGCCACGCGGCACGCGCACTTCACGCTGGACGGCAGCGGCGTGGCGCAGCTCCCGGTGCCGAAGCTCTCCGACTGGCCCGACGTGACGTGGCGCCCCGACGTGAACGCGAAGCACGTGAATCTCGACATGCTCACGCCCGAGGTGGTGCAGAGCTGGAAGGCTGGCGATCGCCTGTTGCTGAACGGCAAGCTGCTGACAGGCCGGGATGCGGCGCACAAGCGCATCGCCGACCTGTTCGCGAGCGGCGCGGGACTGCCTGCGGGTGTGGATTTCACCAATCGCGTCATCTACTACGTCGGCCCGGTGGATCCCGTGCGTGACGAGGCCGTGGGCCCCGCCGGCCCGACGACGGCGACTCGCATGGACAAGTTCACCGAGATGATGCTGGCGAAGACCGGCCTGATCGCGATGATCGGCAAGGCGGAGCGCGGTCCCGCCGGTCTCGAGGCGATCCGCTCGCACAAGGCCGCGTACCTGATGGCCGTCGGCGGCGCGGCGTATCTGGTGTCGAAGGCGATCCGTGCCTCGCGCGTGGTGGCGTTCGAGGACCTCGGCATGGAGGCGATCTACGAGTTCACTGTCGAGGACATGCCGGTGACCGTCGCAGTCGATGCGTCGGGCAGCAACGTGCACGAGACCGGCCCGCGCGAGTGGGCCGAGAAGATCCGTCAGCTGCCGGTCCTCGCCGGCTGACTGCGCGCACGGCTCGGGGCAGAGGACGAACAGCGGAACAGCATATCGCAGAACGGCACAGCCGCCGAACTGAACAGCCACAGAACAGCGACTGCAACTGCAGGAACTGCAAAACGCAAAACTGAACGGCCGCAAAACGGCGTGAACCCACGGTGCCACTGGTGGCCGCCTACACACGATCACGCTGGCCATTTTTTTGGAACTGCGGTGGCAGTTGCAGTTCCCAAAGCATTTGCCCTGGTCTTGACTGGTTGAGGCTAGTCCGCGCGCCTGAAAGCCCTGACGCTGTTTTGCGGCTGTTCAGTTTTGCGTTTAGCAGTTCCTGCAGTTCCTGCAGTTGCTGTTCTGTGGCTGTTCAGTTCGGCGGCTGTGCGGTTCTGCGATATGCTGTTCGGCTGTTCCGCCGTTCCGCCGAGCGCCGATCCTCGCCCGGTTGCAGCGTTCGTTAGATTGCTTCGCACATAGACCGGGGTGCCCCGTGCCGCTTCTGAGCACGAGGCTGAGAGAGTCCCGCCGAACCTGATCCGGATCATACCGGCGTAGGGAGTCACGCATGTACAATCACGCCACCGCGGCGCTCGTCGCGCTCGTGTTCGCCGTCGGCACCGCCGACGCCCAGCAGTCACCCGCAGACAGCAGCAGACGACGCGATTCCGTCGCGCGCGCCGGATCGCTCGAGGGCGTCATCGTGCGCGCCGTACGCGCGAACGGATCGGCGCCGATCGCACAGACCACTATCGATGCGCGCACCATCGCGCGCCGCAGCGTCGGGCACGATGTCCCGATGATGCTGCTCGGCACCACCCCCTCGCTCACCGCGCACAGCGAGTCGGGCACCAACTGGGGTTACAGCTACCTGCGGCTGCGCGGCATGGACCAGTCGCGGATCAACCTCTCGATCGACGGGATCCCGCTCAATGATCCCGAAGATCAGGTCTTCTACTTTGCCAACTTCGCCGACCTCGCCAGCAGCATCCAGTCCGTGCAGGTGCAGCGCGGCGTCGGCACGACGGGCACGGGCACGGCCTCGTTCGCCGGCTCGGTGAACTTCGAGACGAAGCCGGTGCTCGGCATCGCACCGCTCGCCGCTGGTGAGCTGCAACTCGGCTCGTTCGGTGCGCAGCGGATGATGCTCGAAGCCGACAGCGGTCCACTCGCGTACGGCTTTGCATCGTCGGTGCGCCTCTCCGCGCTGCGCACGAACAGCTACCGCCGCAACGCCGGCGTCGCAGGCATCTCCGGCCTCGCACAGGTGGCATGGCTCGGCCGGCGGGACGTCGTCAAGCTGATGGTGCTCGGCGGACGCCTGCGCGACACGCTCTCGTACCTCGCCGTGCCTGTGGACGAGCTGGCACGTGACCGGCGCATCAACCCGCTCACTCCCGAAGAGCAGGACCGCTTCAGCCAGGCGCTGGTGTCGCTCTCCCACACGCGGCAGGTCACGCCCGGCGTGCAATACGCCAATACGCTCTATCGCATCAGCGCGGCCGGCAATTACGACGTGCGCTTCGACCCGACGACGATCGGCAACTACGCCCTCGACTTCACCTGGTACGGCGTCACCAGCGCGGTGAACGTCACGCGCCGCAACGTTCGTCTCAGCACCGGCCTGAACGCCAATACCTACAGTCGCGAGCACTCGTCATTCGTCCGACCCGATCTGCAGTCGGCCACCTACCGAAATACGGGGCACAAGCAGGACGCGAGCCTGTTCGCGAAGCTGACGTACGACCGCGGGCCGCTCACCTGGTTCGGCGACCTGCAGCTCCGCCGCGCCCTCTGGCGCTACGAACCCGACGCCGCCGCCGGTTTCGGCGCCAGCGAACCGTCGACTGGATGGACCTTCCTCAACCCGAAGGTCGGCGTCACCTACGCGCTCACACCACGCGCAGCGCTGTTCGCGTCGGTGGGACGTACCACACGCGAGCCGACACGCAGCGACATGCTGGCAGGCAACGACGACGTGACGGCGAGCCAGCTCTCCGACCTCGGCAGCCTGCAACGCGTGCGCCCGGAGCAGGTGACGAACACCGAGGCCGGCCTGCGCCTGCAGCGCGCCACGATGCAACTCGAGGTGAACCTCTTCCGCATGGACTTCCGCAATGAGATCGCCCGCATTGGCGCCCTCTCGTCACTGGGCACGGAGCTGCGCAGCAACGTCGGTGCCAGCGTGCGACAGGGTGTGGAGTTCGAGCTGCGCACACGGCCGGTGCCGTCGCTGCTGGTCACGACGGTCGCCGCCCTCGCGCACAACCGGATACGCGAGTTCATCGACGCCACCGACACGCCGGTGATCACCCGCCGCAACGTCCCGCCCCTGCTCGCCCCCGGCGTCACCGGCACCCAGCGCGTCGACTGGCGTGCCCATCGCCTGCTCGACTTCGGCGTCGAGGCGCGCTACCAGGGCGAGAGCTTCCTCCGCAACGATGGCGATCGCGCGCTGGTCCTGCCGGCCTACTGGAACATGGACGCGCTCATCCGCGTGCCCGTGCGCACCAACGAGATCGCGCTGCGTCTCGCGAACCTCACCAACAGCCGGAAGTTCGGCAGTGGCTACGCGGTCGACGGCGTGCCCAACTACTTCATCCTCGCGCCGCGATCACTGTTCCTCACCGTCCGGCTGGCGACGCGTTGACTGCACAAGAAAACGGAACAGCATCAACGCGAAGGGAACTGAAAGGTACGGAAAGACGCAGAGGGATCGGTTCGCGCAACGGCTGATCGCATGCGATTCAACGTCAAAATGCCGCAGGAACTGCACTTGCGGGAGCAGTTCCTACAGCATTTACAAAGGTCGCGCCTCCACGGCCATTGCCACGCGCGCCGGACTCTCCGCGTCTTTTTGTTCCTTTCAGTTCCCTTTGCGTTGATGCTGTTCCGTTGTGTCAGCGCAACGCAGGAGTCGGCGCCGGCGGACGGCGGTGCCGCGTCGCCTGTTCGTAGGCAAAGCCGTACCCGAACAGCCTCGACTCCGTGAACGGCCGCCCGAGGAATTCGAGGCCGACCGGCAGGCCATCGGTGGAGAATCCGGCAGGCACCGTGAGCGCCGGCCAGCCGATCTCCGGGCTGAGGCTCCGGTTGTCACCGCGGCCGTAGCCATCGGCGGGGCGCGGGTTGGTGAGCACGTCGGCCGCGATCACGGCGGGCGGGGCGTCGTAGGTGGCGTAGACGAGTACGTCGAGCTTCCGGTCGGCCATCATCCTGAGCAGCGCGACGCGCAGTGCCTCGCGGTACGTCAGTACCTGCAGGTAGCCCGCGTCACGCGTCGTCTTGCCGAGGTATGGGGCCAGCGAGCGGGCGCGCCACGGGTTCACCTTGCCGCTGAGGAGGATCTCGCGCAGTGTCTTCACCGGCGCATTCGGGTGCTGTGCGAAGTAGGCGTCGGTGGCCTCTTCCGTCTCGAAGTCGTTGCTCGTGCGTGCGCCAGGGATGACCGGCACCGACAGCGAGTCGATCACGATCGCACCCTGCACGCGCAGGTCGGCCACGGCACGCTCGAACACCGGGGTCACCTTCGCGAACTCGACGCGGTTCACCGCGTCGATGGAGTCGCGACGCGCCTGTGCCACGACGCGTGCGGTCGAGTCGGCGCGCCAGGCCGAGTCGCTCTGCGTGCTGTCACGACGGGTGGTGGGCGCAGCGGGGCGAGGCGTCGTCGAGTCGCGGCGGATGCGCAGCACGCCGACCCGCACGCCGCGCAGTGCGGTGGTCACGAGTGCGGTGGTGTAGGTCGCGGGGACGTTCCCGACGGTGTAGGCCGTCACAGGGTCGTTCGGGTCGTAGCCGGCCATCACGTCGAGCAGCCGCGCCGCATCGGCGACGGTGCGGGTCATCGGCCCCATCGTGTCCTGCGTGGGATTGGCCGGGAGCATGCCGAAGCGGCTCACGAGCTGCAACGTGGGCCGCAGCCCGACGAGGCTGCTCACCGCGGCCGGGCCCCGGACCGAGCCGCCGGTATCCTCGCCCACACCCACCAGCCCGAAGTTCGCTGCGATCCCGGAGGCGCTGCCCCCTGACGACCCGCTCGGATTGCGCGTGGGATCGTACGCATTGCGGATGATCCCCGCCCCCGAGCCGACGTAGCGCTGCGCGAACTCACCCATCGTCGTCTTGGCGAGGATGATCGCCCCCGCGGTGCGCAGTCGCGTGACCACCGTCGCGTCGCGCGTCGGCGTGAAGTCCTTGAACAGGATCGAGCCGTACGTGGTCAGCATGTCGCGCGTCTCGATCTGGTCCTTGAGCAACACGGGGACGCAATGCAGCGCCCCACGCGGACCGGCGGTCCGCTGCACGGCATCCAGCGAATCGGCCTCCTGCAGCGCCCGCGGGTTGACGGTCTGAATGGCGTTCAGCCCCGGCCCCTGCTTGTCGTACGCGGCGATGCGGTCGAGGTACGCCTGCACCAGCGCGTGACAGGTCACCCGCTTCGCCACCAGCGCTGCCTGCACCCCCGGAATCGTCGCCTCCATCACATCGAACTGCTGGGCACCGAGCGTTGGACCAAGGGCGGCGCCGACCGCGGCGGCAAGCATCAGGCGGCGTGCGGGCGTGATCATCGGAGTCGTGGGCTCGGGTGAATGCATCGACGGGTCGTCACGCAACATGACGTGCATCGCCGCATTGTCAAAGCCGCACCAATGCCGCCGCGCGGCACGGCCGCACTCGTGGGCGGCAGCAACGCGGAAACAGCAGCACACCAAGGCGCGGAGGGGCACAGAGAGAACGCCGAGGATCTGCGCGAGTCGCCGGTCAGTACAGCGCCGTCGCCACTGACGTTGTTGGGAACTGCAACCGCAGTTGCACTTGCAGTTCCCCCAGCCATCCGGAGCCTGTCTCCACACCGCCGATCGTAGCGTGCGCAGAACTCTTCGCGTTCTTTCCGTTCCTTTGCGCCTTTGTGTTGCTGCTGTTGCCGTAGCTGTTGCCGTAGCTGTTGCCGTGACTGTTGCCGCAGCCGCTACTGGTACTGCACGTACGCCAGCGACGGCCGCAGCCGAAGCAGTTCACGTGGCGTCAGCAGCGCATCGCCGGCCTTGGTGTCGTTGTGGTAGAACAGCTTGAACCCCGTGAACTGCACGGGATGCCCCACCACGTACGCCGCGTACGAGTCGAACTTGAGCCAGGGCGGCCCCCATCCATCCATGTGCATCACCACCTGCACATTGGCCGTCGGCCGGATGTTCTCCGCGTCGGGCACCATCTTCCGCGTGAAGCGATGCACCACCAGCACTTTGGGCGGCAGGTGCTTCTCGCGCACCAGGCGGTCGAGCGTGTTGATCACGTAGTTCACGTCACTCGCCATCATCATGCCGATCTTGCTGCTCGGCCGCGCCCCCTCGCGCTCGTAGTGCATGTAGAACTCGGGGTCGATGCCCAGGTGCACGTCGGGACGCTCCAGGTAGTGGAGCAGCGCAGGCAGCTCCTGCTGCAGCGTGCTGTGCGACGCCTGGATGTCGAGGAAGAGCACGCCCTTCCGGCTTTGCGCCCAGCGGTACGTGCGCTCGATCATCGTCGAGTCCTCACGACGGCGCCACATGCCGTCGGCACCGGCGCTGCCCTGCGCGACGACCGTCACGAGATGGATCGCCGGCATCACCGGCGTGGACGGATCGGCGTCCGCCCACGCCTTCACCTGGCGGTCCCACATCGCGAGCATCTCCGGCTCGGCATACTCGCCGATGACGCCCATCTTCTTCGAGTGCGGATTGCCGTAGTACGCGATGATGCGGTGCGACGGCAGCAGTGCGCCCGCCGCGGGTGCCGGACCGGCGGGCCACGGTGCGCGAGCGGCGTCACCGCGGCGCAGGGCGCCGAGGAACGATGTGCGGTCATGCGCCGAGCGGCTGGCGAGCAACACGGCGGTGTCGCCGAGACCATCGTCGGCTGATGCGGGTGCCGCTGGCGTCGCCGCAGTGGCGATTGCGGGGCCGGTGGCCGCCGGTGCAGCGGCCTGCGCGCTCGGCACCGTGGCGGTGGCGGCGCTGTCCGAGCCGGCGGCGGCGCGCGGTGTGGATTCGGTGGAGCAGGCCGCGACGGCGATGAGCGCGGCCAGCGTGAACGGCGGAATCGACTGCAACGACGTGACGCGAAGAACCTTCGGGAGCATGCGGCGGATGGAATGCGCAGGGGAAGAGCCGGCGCTCACGACGACCGCCGGGGTGGCAGACATGCCACCGGACCACGCGCGAAAGATACCCGCGCCAGCCGAGCCTAGCCCACGCGACGTCGCAATGCCTGCAACGTGCGTTCGACGCGCGCGGACAGCCCGAGCCCATCCGCGATCGACGCGACCGATTCCGCATCCCTCCACGCCGCCTCGAGCTGCGCCAGTTCACCTTCCAGTGCGCGTCGCTCGGCGTCTTCGTTGATCGCCATCTCGAACGCGAGGCGCGCGGCTACAGGGATGTGATTCAGGTCGCCCGTGTCGCCCTGCTGCTGCTGGCGGCCCCATGCCTGACGCTGCGTCGCCGCCCACGCGCCGAACTTGTCGGGACCGCCCGCCACGTCGATCAGCGCCACCCCATCGCGGACCTGCACGTCCGTCGCGCCACCCCGGTTCATGCGTGGCAGGAACCGGCGCAACAGCGGCATCGCGTGGGCACCGCGCACCGTCGTCACGCCAGGAATCTGCTGGTGGTTCATGATGTCCCACGGCCGCGCCTGATCCTTCGCCGAGTTGGAGGGCACCATGATCCCCGCCTCCAGCCCCCACCCCTCCTCGACGTCGAGGCGCAGGATGCGCAGCGTGCCCGTCGGTGCAACGCGTTGACCGTCACCAAGCGTGACGCGGTGGCGGAGCGCCTGCTGCTGATTCGTCGTGAGTGATACCAGCGCCGCGATCTGCAGCACCGGCAGTGCCGCACCGATCGCCACCCCCGCCGCCGTTGCCCCGGCCACCACGAGGCCGCCGCCGATCACCGCCCCCGTGCCCCAGAGCAGGTTCCGCCGCCGCCGTCGCCCGAACTGATCGCCGTACCGCCACGCCGCGAACTCGGGCAGCTGAGGCGCCCCGATGCGCACCAGGTCCGTACCGTCAGCCAGTCGTGCCAGCCCGATGTTGTCGGTGCTCAGTCGTACACGCGTGTCGCGATAGGCGCGCTCGCACTGCTCGAGCGCTTCCCAGCGCGCGTCGAATGGCGTCAGGTTCCAGCGCTGACAACTGCCGCAGATCACCCACAACCGCCCCTTCGCCGCATCGAACGCCACTCGTCGGCCGATCGGCAGCGCCTCGATCGACTCGTTGGCGCCGAGCGGCTGTTGGCAGTGAATGCAGGTGGTGTACATGGCGCGACAGTTCGGATGCGGGACAGCGACGATGCACGAGCAACGTAGTGCGACCAGCCACGCGTCAGCGCGTCACTGCGTCACTGCGTCACTGCGTCACTGCGTCATTGCGTCACCGAGTCACGGCGTCACCGAGTCACGGCGTCACCGAGTCACCGAGTCACGGCGCCAGCGCGTCACCGCTTCCGGATCGCCGCCAGCGCATCCCGCATCGCGTGCAGCAGCACCTGATAGGCGGGATGCGTCGGATCCAGCATCGTGAAGTGGTTCGTCGAATCGGCCGTCACCACCCAGGCACTGTCGCCCGCCGCACGCGCGCGGTCCGCGTACGCCGCCATCGTTCCCGCCGCCGAGCCGAAGCCAGGCAGCCGCTGGTCCAGCCCACCGCGCACCATCGCCTGCGGCACGCCGAGCGGCAGAAAGGCCGACGGTGACGCCAGCCGCCACCGCTCCGGCTGCGAATCGGGCACGCTCGCCAGCAACTGCTCCAGCACCGGCCCGCCGCAGATCCGCGAAATGCCGGCGTTCGCAGCGGACAGGTCGCCGGGCCCGTCAATGGCGACCACCGCCGCAATCGGCAGCGCCGTGCGTGCGGCCTTCGCACCACTCGAGGCCGGCAGCTTCGGCTGCGCCGCCAGCCAGAGCGCGAGATGCGCGCCGGCCGAGTGGCCGGTGGCGAGCACGCGCGTGAGGTCGAGGTGGTACGTCGGTGCGAGTGCTCGCACCTGCGCCGTGGTCGCAGCGACGTCGAGGAACGTGCCCGGCCAGCCACCCCCCGCCTCGTCGGCACGCCGATACGAGATCGTCCACGTCGCGAACCCCGCCTTCCGCAGCGACTCGGCCATCGGCCGCATGTAGCGCAGGTCGGCGAACTTCGTGAGCCAGCAGCCGCCGTGGATCACGATCGCCAGCGGATGCGGCCCCCGTCCGGCGGGCACGCGCAGCTCCGACACCAGGTCACGTCCATCCACGTGCAGCGTGAGCGAGGTGTCGGCCGGCACCACCGTGCGCCGTTCGAGGTCGCCGGCCCGCAGTGCCTGCGCCGCGACGGACGCGGCACAGGTGCAGGTCAGCGCCAGACCGGCGACGATGATACGGGTATTCATGTCAGGAACGCGCCAGAATCAGCGCATCAACTTACCAGCCATGCGCATGATGTCGTCCAGCGCGTTGCCGTCGCCGTTCATGTCGATCAGCGAGGCGAGCCCACCGCCAGACGTCGCCGGCGCTCCCGCAGCGGCCGGCGCCGATCCGCCACCGAGCATGCTGCCGATCAGGCCGCCGAGGCCACCGCCCAGGCCGCCGCCGGCCGGCGCTGCGCCCGTGGCGCCGCCCGCCGCCTGCTTCGCCATGTATCCCGCCACCGCCATCGCCAGCATGGGCAGCATCTTCTTCAGGATGCCCGCGTCCACCCCCGACTGCGCCGACGCCGTCTGCGCCACTGTGCGGCTCACGTCCTTCGACCCGAAGATCTGGCCGAGGACCGAGTTCCCCTGCTCCACGTTCGTCGGCTCCGGCGAGAGCACCGACTCCAGCAGCGAGCCGCCACCCAGCGAGCTCAGGATGCCGCCCAGCCCGTCCAGACCCGATGGCGCCGCCTGCGCCTGCTTCTTGAAGCCGCCCAGGATCGCCGGCGCCAGCGCCGCCGCGCCGCTGGCCGCCTGCTCCTCACTGATGCCCAGCTCGCGGGCCATCGACTGCAGGCCGCCCATCTGCTTCAGGATCGCGGTGATGTCCATCGGTCACTCCATGCGTGTGGTCGGCTGACGGCGCCTGCAAGTCATGCGTCCGCCTGGCGGCAGCCCGGTGCGGGCTGGCGCGATGAAGGGATGCTAATTCGGTGCGAGGCCCCTGTCACTGCGACCTTCGCCACGGTGACCGCGCCGCGACCCATGCCGGTCCTCGCCCTCTTCCGACGGGTCCGCGTGCCACGTCGTCGTGCCGGTGGCGGAGAGTACATGACCGGGGCCGGCGTGCCGACACTTGCCGCGTGACGCCGTCCGTCGCACGCGGTGCCGCCGCGGTGAGTGATGCACCGCGCGGCAGCGCTGTCGCGCAGGCCGCACCTTCTCCCGCACGACAGCGATGAAACTGGCTGGCATGCCCGACACCGAGCAGGAGCCACCCCACGCACGGCGGGACGCACAGCTGCTCGGCCGCGAGAACGAAGTCGCGCTCGACAACCTGACGCGGCTGGCTGCACACCTCCTCGACGTGCCGATGGCGCTGCTGTCGCTGGTCGACGGCGAACGCCAGTGGTTCACGGCACGCGACGGCCGGGCGGTGACACCGCTGTCGCGCGACAACTCGTTCTGCGGCCATGTCGTGGCCACCACCAACGCGCTGCTGGTGCGCGATGCGCACGCCGATGCGCGCTTCGCCGACGATCCGCTGGTCACCGGCGAGCCGAACGTGCGCTTCTACGCCGGCATGCCGCTGCGCACCAGCGACGGGCACATACTCGGCTCGCTCTGCGCCATCGACCACGTGCCGCGCGATCCCACACCGGCGCAGCTGGAGATGCTCGGCCTGCTGGCGTCGCAGGTGATGCTGCTGCTGGAGAAGCGGCGCCTGCGCCTGCAGCTCGCGGCCGAGAACTCGGTGAATCGTGCCCATGCCGACAAGCTCACCTCGATCTTCGCCGTGATGGCCGAGGGCGTGGTGGTGCAGGAGTCCGGCGGCGCCATCGTCGCCTGCAACGACGCGGCCTCGCGCATCCTCGGCCTCACGCACGACCAGCTCTGCGGTCGCACCTCGATCGACCCCGCCTGGCACTGCCTGCGCGAGGACGGTGCGCCATTTCCCGGCGAGGAGCACCCGGCGATGGTTGCGCTGCGCACTGGCGAGCGGCAGGAGAGCGTCGTGATGGGCGTGCACCGCCCCGACGGCACCCTGCGCTGGATCAGCATCAACTCGCTGCCAAGCCGTCGCGAGGGCGACCGCGTGACCGAGGTGGTCACCACCTTTCACGACACCACACCGCTGCGGCTCGCCGCCGAGCGCATCGCGCATCAGGAGCGCCTTGCGACGACCGGGACGCTGGTGGCCGGCGTGGGGCACGAGATCAACAATCCGCTGGCGTTCATGATGGGCAACCTCGATTTCGCGATCGAGGAACTGCGCGCCATCACCGGCACGTCACCATCGGCGCGGCTGCACGAGGTTCGCGAGATGCTGGACGAGGTGCGCATCGGCGCCGATCGCATCTGCAAGATCGTGCGCGGGCTGCGTGCCCTCTCGCGCGAGGACGTCGCACTGCAGCCGGTGGAGTTGCAGCCGGTGGTCGAGACCTCGGTCAGCATGGCCCTGCACGAACTGCGACGGAAGGCGCGCGTCACCATCGACGTGGCCAGCCTGCCGCCAGTGCTCGGCGACGAGTCACGCCTGACGCAGGTGCTCGTGAACCTGCTGGTGAATGCGGCGCACGCCTTCACGGAGGCCGACCCCGAGGTGAACCGCGTCACGGTCACGGGACGCGTCACGTCACGATCGCGGCTCCGCCTCTCGGTGATCGACAACGGGCCCGGCGTGACGCCGTCGCTGCGCGCGCGCATCTTCGACCCGTTCTTCACCACGAAGGTGGTGGGCAAGGGCACCGGGCTGGGCCTGGCGGTGTCGCGCGGCATCATCTCGGCGCTTGGTGGCGACCTCTCGCTGGAGTCGCCTGCCGACGGCGGGGCGGCCTTCCACATCGATCTCGAGATCGCGATGCCCGAGGCCGGGCACGCGCCTGACGCGGTGGTGCAACCGGTGTCGCCGCGTGGTCGCGTGCTCCTGCTCGACGACGAGCATTCGGTGCTCGCCTCGATGAAGCGCCTCCTGTCACGCGAGCATCAGGTCACGGTGCTCAGCGACTCGCGCCACGCCGCCACGCTGCTGACGTCGGGCGCTGGGGACTTCGATGTCGTCTTCTGCGACCTCATGATGCCGCACCTGACAGGCGAGCAGCTCCACACCATGGTGCAGGAGCACCACCCCGACCTCGCCAGCCGGTTCGTGTTCGTCACCGGCGGGGCGACGAACACGTCGGTCACGAGCTTCCTGTCACAGCTGCCGAACGAGGTGCTGGAGAAGCCGTTCAGCATGACCGACCTCCTCGCCATCGCGCGTCGCTACGTGCTGCGGCGCGCGGCACGTCAGTCACCGGCACGGGTCACAGCACCGGCGTGACGCAATGGCGCGGACGCAGTTGCAGTCGCCGTCCACCCAACGTCATCGCACGCACCGCGGCGTGCATCGCGCCACGATCGCCGTGCGCCGCTGCGTTCCGCGTGCGGCCTGGAGTTCCTGCCGCGGCCGTCACCGGCGCTGACCGCCTACGCCGCCCGGCTGCGCTTCGCCTCGTACAACCGCTTGTCGGCCCGCGCGATCCAGGACTCGACGGCTTCGCCAGGCTGGGCCGCCGCGAAGCCGATGGAGGCGGTCACCGGACGAGTGATGCCGTCGGCCAGTGTGACCTCCGTCTGCGCCAGCCGCTGCTCGAGGCGGTCGGCGAGCGAGGCCGTGACGGTGGCGTTGGTGTTGGTCATGATCACGGCGAACTCGTCGCCGCCCAGTCGGCAGACCACGTCGCTGGCGCGGGTGCAGACCGTCCAGAGGGCCTTCGCCACCGCGGCGATGGCGAGGTCGCCGGCCGCATGGCCGAGGGTGTCGTTGATGGACTTGAGGTCGTCGAGATCGACGGCGATCAGCGACGCGGGGGAGCCGGAGAGGGTCATCAGCGCCAGCGCCCGCTCCGCAGACTCGCTGAACCGGAGCCGGTTGCCGGCGCCCGTCAGGGGGTCCGTCCGGGCGCTGTCCTCGGCATCCGTCAGGGCTCGGCCGAGCGATTCGACGCGTGCGGCCATCGCGCTCCGCTCGCGTGCGGCGCGGCCCTGCCGCTCGGTGAGCGCGGTGGTGATCGCATGCAGCACGGCAGGCATCTCGCGGATGACGGCAGCCGGATCGCCGCGCTGGGCGCAGGTGCGGAGCACCTCGAGCTGCTGCTCCACGGCGCGATCGGTACCAGCATCATCGCCAGCAAAACGCGCCAGTGACGCGACAGTATCCCAAACCACACGCTGCAGGTCGCCCATGTGCTGACCGACGTTCACCGACTCCGCACGCCGCCGCGCGCTGGTCAGCGCCGTCAGCGCGGTCCAGTCACGCTGCTGCAACGGACCGGCCATCTTGTCCGGCGCATGCACCCCGCTGATCGGCGTGCCGAGCGTCGCGTGGCGCTGCCACTCGGCGACCGTACGCTCGGCATCGGCACGCGACTCGTCGGGAAGCAGGATCGGATGCTGGGACCAGCACTGGAGGACGGCACCGAGGCAGTCCAGGACCGGCGTGACTTCGTTCGAGGAGTCAGGGACCGCCGGGGAGTGCGCGGGCGAGGCGACGGCGGCGCGGGGCGCGGCGGGCGCGGGCGCGGCGGGACGACCGAAGAGATTGAGCAGCTTGGACATGCGAAGTTGGCGCGGCGTTGAGACGATCCGGCGGGCCGGCGGGGCGACGCAGGCCGGGGCGGGCGATCCCGAGGAGGTATCGGCCGCGTGCACCGAGCGGGGAAGCGTTCTCAGGTGGAGCGACGCTCAAGTGAGGGACGATAAAGTGAGCGACGCACAGGTGGAGCGACGTACCGTGACCGAACCGAGCGAGACGCGCGCGCACCGCAGCACCGCAGCACCGCCGCACCGTGGTGCGATCGCCCCAACCCAGCGGTGCGACCCCGGCTACGCGAGCAGCGATCGCGTGGCGTCGTGCTGCGGCGACTCGAGCACCTGACGCGCCGCGCCCTCCTCGACGACCACGCCCGCCGCGAGGACGATCACACGGTCCGCCACATCCTTGGCGAATTCGAGATCGTGCGTCGTGATCAGCAGCCCCCGGCCTCCCTCGGCCAGCAGTCGCAACGACTCGGCGAGGGCGCCGCGACGCGCCGGGTCGAGCGCGGCCGTCGGTTCATCCATCAGCAGCACCTGCGGGTCGAGCGCGAGGGCGCGGGCGATCGCCACGCGCTGCGCCTCCCCGCCCGACACCTGGCTCGGGTACGCGTCGGCGCGATGCGCGACACCGAGCGACTCCAGCAGCCGCATCGCCGTTGCATCGGCCTCGCGCGGCGGCACACCGACCGCGTGCACCGGCGCCAGCGTGAGGTTCTCGCGCACCGTGAGATGACTGAACAGGGCGTGCTGCTGAAAGACCATGCCGATGCGGCGACGAAAGGCGCGCAGTGTCGACTCCGACGGCAGCGCGCCGGGGCGCAGCATCACATCGCCCAGCGTCACGCATCCCGCGTCGAACGGCTCGAGCGCCACGGCCGCGCGCAGCACCGTGCTCTTGCCTGCGCCCGACACACCCATCAGCGCACACACCTCACCCGCCGCCAGCGTGATCGACACGCCGCGAAGCACCGCACGCCCCTCCCGCGACAGGTGCAGGCCGTCGATCACCAGCGCCGGTGTGCCGGTGGCCGGCGTCATCGGACGCTCCAGCGCGCTTCGAGCCCGCGGGCCAGGCGCGAGAGCGGCAGTGAGAGGGCGAGATAGAGCGCGGCGCAGAGCGCACCGGGGATCGCCCACGAGCCGACGTTGGTGGCATAGATCGCCGTCTGCTTCGTCAGCTCCACCACCGTGATGACGCTGACCAGCGACGAGTCCTTGAGCAGGGCCACGAAGTCGTTCGTCATCGGCGCCAGTGCGATGCGGAACGCCTGCGGGCCGCGCACGAGCCGGAAGATCTGCCACTCGCTCAGCCCCAGCGTCCGCGCCGCCTCGAGCTGCGCGCGCGGAATCCCCTCGAGCGCGGCGCGATAGATCTCGGACTCGTAGGCCGCGTAGTTGAGCCCGAGGCCGAGGATTGCCGCCAGCAGTGCTGGCAGCCGGATGACGTCACTGAGGCCGTAGTAGAGCACGAAGAGCTGCAGCAGCACCGGCGTGCCGCGCACCACCTCCACGTAGCCCGTGAGCAGCGCCCGTGTGACGGCGGATCCGTACACGCGACCGGCGGCGATCGTCGCGCCCAGGACCACGGCCAGCGCCATCGCGACGGCGGAGATGAGCAGCGTGAGCAGCGCGCCGCGCAGCAGGGCGGGAAGATAGGCGGCCAGCGCGTTGCGACCGGTCGCCCGCGGCGCGGCGCGCGCCGTCACGGCCGCGCCCGTGCCGGTGGGCGCACGCGGCGTCTGCAGCACGCGTGCAAAATGCCGAGCCTGGGCGTCGTCCCACACCTTCCAGGTGCGGAACGTCCGCTCGAGCGATCCGTCGGTCATGCCGGCGCGCAGCACGGCGTCGGCGGAGTCACGCAGCGCGCCATTCCGCCGCGCGAACACCGCGACGTAGTGCCCGAGCGCAACCGGTGCGGGCTGGATGACGAACCCGCCGCCGCGCCGCAGCGCCCGTTCGGCCAGGACATGATCGAGCAGCACGGCCTCGACACGACCGGCGGTGAGGTCGGTGTAGGGATGCACGTCGTCGTCGTACGACACCGGCACCAGCTGCTGCGTCGCCTGCGCCTCGAGCAGCAACCGGTAGGCGCCCGTCGCGCCGAGCGTGCCGACGCGCTTGCCGCGCAGGTCGGCGAGCGTACGATATCGTGCCGCATCGGCCGTGCGCACCGCCAGCACCTGGCGGAACTCGAAGTACGGCAGGCTCACGGCGTAGCGCTCGCGCAGCGCGGGCCGGTCCTCGACGCCCGACATGCCCACGTCGAAGTCGCCACGCTCGACCGACTGCTCGATCGACGACCACGCCACCTGCGTGAACCGTGGCTTGCGTCCGAGGCCGGTGGCGATCATGCCGGCAATCTCCACGTCGAAGCCGCGCAGCTGCGACGGATCGGACGGATCGGCCTCGACGAACGGCGCACCACCCTCGGCGTCGCCGCCCCATCGGAGGATGGGAGCGGGCGGCGACGGCGAGGTGCAGCCTGCGAGGATCAGCAGGAGCATCGGGAGCGGGGCGAGCGGTCGCACGGCGGCAAGCTAGTGTGGTGTCCCGCCAGTGGCCGGTGATCGAACCTCGGATACACGCCACCCGCACGGCCCGCGCGCAGCACTCGTTCCACGGCCGCTCGCGACCGCCCGCGCGCAGCCCGACGTCGTCGCGCGTCGGGATGGCCCTGCCGACCTCCTACATTGCGAGGCACAGACCGCAGTTCCTGTCCTGCCACTGAGCGCCCGCATGTCCACTCGCCGCTGTTCGCTCCTGCCGACGCTCGCCGTCGTCGTCGCGCTGCTCCCCGTCCCACTCGCGGCGCAGGCGGGCGATCCGTCACGCCTCACGCTCGAACGGATCTTCGCCTCACGCGACTTCCGTGGCGAGCGTGGCGGCGCGACCCGCTGGCTCGACGACTCCACCTACACCATGATCGCGACACCGGCAACTGGCGGCGCCGACGAACTCGTGCGCATCGACGCGGCGAGCGGACGACGCACGGTGCTGGTGAGCGCGACGATGCTGCGTCCAACGCCCGGTGCGGCGCCGCTCGAGCTCGAGGACTACAGCTGGTCCCCCGATCGAACGCAGCTGCTCGTCTTCACCAACTCGGCACGCGTCTGGCGCGAGAACACCCGGGGTGATTTCTGGGTGCTCTCCCTGCGCGACTCGTCGCTGCGCAAGCTCGGCGGCAGCGACGCGACGGCGTCCACGCTGCAGTTCGCGACGTTCTCCCCCGACGGCCGGCGCGTCGCCTACGTGCGCGAGCACAACCTCTACGTGGAGTCACTCGCCGACCGCCGCGTCGTCGCGCTCACCACCGATGGCTCCGACAAGGTCATCAACGGCACGTTCGACTGGGTGTACGAGGAAGAACTCTTCATGCGCAACGGCTTCCGCTGGTCGCCTGACGGTACGCAGATCGCCTACTGGCAGCTCGACGCCACCGGTGTGCGCGACTTCCTGCTGATCAACGACACCGACTCGCTCTACTCCTTCACCATTCCCATCCAGTATCCCAAGGCCGGCACGACCAACTCCGCAGCGCGCATCGGGGTGGTCGGCGCGAACGGGGGCGCGACCCGCTGGATGGACGTGCCCGGCGATGCGCGCAACAACTACCTGGCGCGCATGGACTGGGCCGCGAACTCCACCGAACTCGTGATCCAGCAGCTCAACCGGCGACAGAACGTGAACACGTTCTTCGTCGCGACCGCCACCAGTGGCGCCACCCGCCCGCTCTTCGTGGAACGTGACAGCGCCTGGATCGACATCTACGACGATCACGTCGGCTACGGGCCCGGCCCCTCGCTGCATTGGCTTCCGGATGCATCGGGCTTCGTCTATCTCAGCGAACGTGATGGTTGGCGGCACGCGTGGATGGTCTCGCGTACGGGCACGATGCGCCTCATCACGACGGGCGCGTTCGACGTCATGCGCGTGCGCCAGATCGACCTGAAGAACGGATGGCTCTACTTCGATGCGTCACCGGAAAACGCGACGCAGATGTTCCTCTGGCGCACGCGACTCGACGGCAAGGGCACGCCGCAGCAGCTGACACCAGCCGGCGCACGCGGGACACACGACTACGACATCGGTCCGGGCGCGCGCTACGCCATCCACGCCTGGTCCGCCGTCGGGATCCCTCCAACGATGGAGCTGGTGCGCCTCCCTGCCCATCAGGTCGTCCGCCCACTCGTCGGCAACGAGCGGCTGGCCGCGACGCTGGCGCGCCTCCGCCTCGGCCGGACCGAGTTCTTCCGGGTCGATGCGGGGCAGGGCGTCTCGCTCGACGCGTGGATGATCACGCCACCAGACTTCGACTCGACACGCACGTACCCGGTGCTCTTCCATGTCTACGGCGAACCGGCGTCACAGACGGTGACCGACGCCTACGGTGGTTCGACCTGGCTCTGGCACCAGCTGCTCGCGCAGGAGGGCGTGATCGTCGTCAGCGTGGACAATCGCGGGACGCCGGGACCACGCGGGCGGGCGTGGCGGAAGGCACTGCACAACCAGATGGGAGCGCTGCGGGTGCGCGAACAGTCGGCGGCCGCCCGCGCCATCGCACGCCGCCCATACGTGGACTCGACGCGCCTGGGAATCTGGGGATGGAGCGGCGGCGGCTCCTCCACGCTGCACCTGATGTTTCGCGCACCTGGGCTCTTCCGCATGGGCATGTCGGTCGCGCCCGTCGCCGACGTCCGGAACTACGACACGATCTACCAGGAGCGCTACGTCGGCCTGCCCAGCACCGACTCCGCAGCCTATCGTGACGCCTCGGCGATCACCTTCGCGAGCGGACTGCGCGGTGATCTGCTGCTGGTGCACGGCACAGGGGATGACAACGTCCACTATCAGGGGACGGAGCAGCTCATGAATGCGCTGATCGCGCTGAACACGCCGTTCGACATGATGAGTTATCCCAATCGGACGCACGGGATCTATGAGGGGGCCGGGACGACGTTGCATCTGTACTCGCTGCTGACGCGGTACGTGCGCGAGCATCTGGAAGCGCCGGGAGCGAGCGCGCGGCGGTGACGGCACGGCTCGCGAGGAGTGTCGACACGGTCCGGTGACGATAGGCCCAGCCTGTTTGCTGCCGGCCCGAGCCTGACGTCATTAGACTCCCGTATCCCGTGTGCCATCCAACTCACACCCGGATTGCGGATGTCTTCACCCCAACACGACCATCGCGGTCGCGCCGGTGTCCTGGCCCCGAGCGGGGTGTGAGCCGGCTGGCTCCACGATCGGCCACCATGGCCGGCCGCTCCACGGTCTACGCACCATCCTGCATGGTCGCCACCAGCCAGCCGCTCGCCTCGGCGGCTGGGCTGGAGGTGCTGCGCACCGGTGGCAATGCGATCGACGCCGCGGTGGCAGCAGCGGCGGTGCTGAGCGTGACCGAGCCGCACATGACCGGCATCGGCGGCGACATGTTCGCGATCGTCTGGCTGACGCAGGAGCAGCGACTGGTTGCGATCAATGCCGGCGGACGCGCCGGGTCGCGCATGACACGTGCAGTGCTGGCCGAGCGTGGATTCGAGTCCGGCACGCAGCAGGGCGCGATGTCGGTCACCGTGCCGGGGGCACTCGCCGGCTGGGATGCGCTGGTGCGCCGCTACGGTCGCCTTCCGCTCGCCGCCGCGCTGCTGCCCGCCATCCGGTATGCGCGCGATGGCTTTCCCGTCACGCCGATCATTGCCACGCAGTGGAGCGACCAGACGGCGCTGCTGGAGCGTGATGCCGCCGCCGCGGCGACCTTCCTGCCGGGCGGACGTGCGCCGCGCGCGGGTGAGTGGTTCACCAATCCCGACTACGCGCAGACACTGCAGGCGATCGCCACGTCGGGCATCGGCACGTTCTACGGCGGCGTGATCGGCCAGCGCATCGCCGCGCGCCTCGCGGCACTGCACGGCTTCGTCACTGTCGACGACCTGCGGCGCACCGCGCCCACCTGGGTCGCTCCAATCTCCGCGCCGTTCAGGGAGTTCCGGGTGTGGGAGCTGCCGCCGAACAACCAGGGCATTGCCGCGCTCGAGATGCTGCGCATCCTCGAGGCGTACGACCTGAGGGGCATGGGCCACAACTCGGCCCCGTACCTGCACCACCTGATCGAGGCCACGAAGCTCGCGTACGCCGACCTCGATCGCTTCGTCGGCGATGCCGACCATCTCGACATGCCGGCCGCGCATCTGCTCACCGACGGGTTCATCGCCGAGCGTCGCAGCCACCTCGATGCGTCGAAGGCGCAGGCGCGCGTGGATCCCGGGCCGCTGCGTACGGCCAGCGAGACCGTCTGCCTCAGCACGTCCGACGCCGAGGGGAACATGGTGTCGCTGATCAACTCCAACTACGCCGCGTTCGGTTCAGGCGTGGTGGTGCCGGGGCTGGGCTTCGCGCTGCACAACCGTGGCGCCGGCTTCACGCTGGCGCCGGGCCTGCCGAATACCGTTGCGCCGGGCAAGCGACCGTTTCACACACTGATGCCTGGCTTCGTGACGCGCACCGTCGGCACGCGCGATGAGCCGTACATGAGCTTCGGCCTGATGGGTGGTGGCATGCAGGCGCAGGGGCAGGTGCAGTTCCTGCTCAATCACCTCCTGTTCGGCATGGACCTGGAGCAGTCGATCGATGCCGCACGCTTCCGTCATCTCGATGGACAGCGCGTCGCGATCGAGGCGCCGGTGGGTGCCGACGTGCGCGCATCGCTGGCGGCGATCGGCCACGTGCTGGTGGATGAGCGGCCGGTGTCGTTCGGCGGTGCGCAGGCGATCACGCAGCTCGGACGGGGGTACGGCGCCGGCAGTGATCCCCGCAAGGATGGGATGGCGGTTGGGTACTGACGAGGACGTTGCGACCACACGCTGGCGCGATCACCGTCCGCACCATACTGTCGATTCCGTCCGAAGTACCCGTCTGTGCCCTTTCGACTGTCGAGGAGCGGAACGCATGCACCAGCAACTATGCGTATTGGGACTGGCTGTGCTGATGGGCGCATGCGGCGGGGGCGCCGGTGCCCCTGCCGCCGCCGCGCCGGCCGCCGCGGATCCGGCGGTCGTGCGCACAGCCATCGAGGAGGCGAACCGGAAGGCCGTCGCGGGCATGAACGCGGGCAGCTTCGAGGCGGGCATGGCGAACTACGCCGAGAACGCCATCGTGATGATGCCGGGCATGGCGGCGATGCGCGGCACGGCGGCCATCAGTGCAGGGATGCAGGGAATGTTCACCGCCATGGACGTGAAGGACGCCACCGCGACGACCGAGGACGTGACGGTGAGTGGTGACCTGGCGGTCGAGACCGGGACGATGACGATGCGCATGGGGCCGAAGGGTGGCACACTCGTCGCCGACACGCTCAAGTACGTCACCGTCTGGCAGCATCAGGCTGACGGGACGTGGAAGATCGTGCGCGACATCAACAACACGAACGTCGCGCCGAAGATGTGACGGTCGTCGTTGCGTCAAGGTGACGACGCGCGACTGAACGGGCAGCCCGAGACACCGGGCTGCCCGTTCGTGCACGCGCGCGACGACATCATGGCGGCGCTCCTCCGTGGTGTCGCGTCCTGATCCCACTCGGGGGCATTCACGACTCCTGGCCGTCCGCACAAGCGCCCCACCCCCGTCCGACGTATCATCACGGAAGCCGCCACACCCGCAGTGCGTTCACCACCCTGCCCCCTCATGCGCCCAGCCGTCGCCGTCACCCTCCTCGCCCTCGTGGCCATCGCCTGCACCCGCACGCGTCCGGCCGCCCCAGCCCCTGCTCCCGTCGCAGTCGTCGGCGCCCGCCCAGCTGGCGCGCCGCCTGCAGCGGGGCGTCGCCCGCCTCCGAACCCGATGCAGCAGGACACCGTCCGCCGCGCCACCGTGGACTCCATCCTCGCCACCATCCGTGGCCGCGAGAACGAACCCGCCGGCACGGTCTTCAGAAACGTCAAGCTCCTGAAGGACATGCCCGCCGGGGAGTTCCTCCGCACGATGGACACGCAGTACGCCCGCGGCCTGGGCTGGACCTGCAGCAACTGCCACGTCGCCGGCAAGTTCGATGACGATTCGAAGAAGAACAAGAAGATCGCGCGACAGATGCAGACGATGCAGAACTACATCAACGGCCGCGCACTGCCGAGCGTGAAGGAGCTCGACACCGACTACGAGAAGAGCTCGTGCACGATGTGCCACCGAGGGTCCAATGCGCCGAAGGGCGACCCGGTCCCGGTGCCGACGAGCTGGACGCCGCCCGCACCGCCGACGCGCCCGGGCAACTGATCGAACGCGCCCTGCACCGGGTCGTCATCCGGCTGTGATCAGGGCGCGCGGCAGGCGCGTCTGCCGCGGCCAGACGCGCCGCTACGGCTTCCGGCAGCGCAGCGTCAGCAACCGCGGTGGCTTGCCCACGTCCTCGGCGTGCCACCACTCACGCACGGACTCGAGCACCAGCCCCGCCGCGCGTGCCGCCTCGGTGAAGTCGGACACGTGGTGCACGTACGCCGCCACCTCCGTCACCACACCGCCCTGCTCGAAGTTCGCCTGCGTCCCCTGATACTGCCTGAAGGGATGCAACTCCGACACGAGCAGCACGCCACCCGGCGCGAGCACCCGCGCCGCCTCGGCAAATACGGGCCCGAGATCGGCGATGTGCTCCAGCACCAGGTTGCCGACCACCAGCCCGGCCCATGCCGTGTCGCACGGCCATGGCTGCTGCAGGTCCGCCTGCAGGAACGCGACGTGCGACGCAGCGACCTTCTCCCTCGCCCGCGCCAGCATCCCCTCCGAAAAGTCCAGCGCCCGCACCTCGCGCGCACGCTCGGCGAGCAGCACCGTGTTCTTGCCCGTGCCACACCCGAACTCCAGCACCCGGTCGCCGTGGAACCCGTCGAGTAGCGTGCGCGTCACCTCGGCATCGAGATCACGGGTGCGGTTGCGGTCGTGGTCGTACGTCGCCGACCACGTGGTGTAGGCCTGATCGATGTGCATGCGGTGAAGTGTATGCGGTCAGGCAACGGGACGAACGACGACGGGACAGCCGCACATCACGCCCTGTCGCTCGCCGAATCGTCTCGAACGTTCCTACCGCGAGCGACCGGGCGGTCAGCAGACATCACCGTCTCCGAGCCGCCCCGCCGCAGGTCCTTGTCACCGCCAGCGCATCACCCACCGGCCGTTCCCCGGCCGCATCCGACGGTCTGTTCACCAGCCGCGTGGCACCGGTCACGGCATCACGCACCACCATCGCCGTGGATCCACCACCATCGAGGTTGAGCGCCTCCACGGCGCCGAGCGCCAGCAGCAGCTCCGCCGTCTCGCGCGTGGTGGTGCCGACGCTGTACGAAGGCTGCCGCCCATCGATCACGACCAGCAGCAGGTGCCGGCGATCGCGCGTGATGCCGGCCGCCGTGCGTGGGTTCACGCCGCGGAAGCTCACCGCACCATCGGTCTCGATGCTGCCCACGATCGTGCTGTCGCGCAGCAGCATCGGGAAGCCACCCACCGCCACCTGCGGCGCCATCGGCACCCACACGCGCTGCAGCGTCACCGTGTCGCCATCGGGCAGCGTCACGGTCCCGCGTCCGACCAGCACCAGCGTGTCGCCAGCCACCTGTCCCGAATGCGCCGCCGGCATCGGCGTGACGCGGTAGCGGACGCCGAGTGCGGTCTCTGGCAGCGACACCAACAGGCGCGCCGTGGGACGCACCAGGGTGTCCAGTGGCTGCGCCCATCGCGCGTCGATGATCCCGGGCGCTCCGGCCTGCGGACGGTTCAACGACGTCGCCATCACCACGCCACGGCTGCCGGTGATGCCGGTGGCCGCCATCAGTGCGCCGAGGTACGGCCGGTTCGCCGCGTCGAACGCGAGCACCGGACGGTCCACCGGGCCGGCGATCACGGCACCCTCGCTCACCAACGCGCCCACGGGCACACCCGCGGGCGTGAAGAGGAAGAAGTCGGCGTTCACCGCCGCGATCGCGCGGGCATTGGTCGGCAGCGACTGCAGCAGCGCGCTCGTCGTCTGCCGACCCACCGCGGTGGCGCTGCTCTTCAGCGCACGCATCGATACGCAGCTCGTGAGGTCGATGTCGAGCACGTGCGCGCGCTGCGGCCCGGCGTTGCGCACGAGATGGTGCAGCACGATGCCGTCGGCAAGCCGCTCGGAGGTGACCGTGTCGGCCACGGACGCCGGGAGCGCGAGCCGTGGCGCGAGGCTGCCGCTCCGTGCGCCGGCACAGGCGGTCACCGCCAGCGACACCGCAGGCAGCCAGCGCATCGCGAGCCGCGTCATCGCGAGACGGGTGCGAAGGGCACCCGGCGGCGTCGCGAGATGGGTGCGCATGCCGCGTCGTGTTGCGAGCGGGGTGCTCACGACGCTGCCGCGCCGGAGATCGCCCGCTCCCACTTGGTCCGCGTGTAGACGGGCCGGAACCCGCGCCGCTCCGCATTGCGCTGCGACGCACTGCCGGGCTGCGTGACCACCATCGCCAGCTCCACACCGTGCGAGGCAGCGAACGCCAGCCGGGCCTGCAGCAGCGCCTGCTGTGCCCCCTGCCGGCGGCCTTCCGGCACCGTGCTCGCACCCGCCAGCAACGCCACGTCGCCTGCCATGTGCAGCGCCGCCGCGGCCACCGCCTCGCCATCGAGTTCGGCCACGAAACAGTGCACGCCACTCGCCGCGCCCATCACGCGCGCGAACCGTTCCACGAATGCCACCACCTCCGCGCCCTCGCTGCTCCAGCCGCGCGCGGAGGTACGCGCCCACTCCGCCACATCGCGCTCACCGGTGATCCGCACCCGGATGGACCCGGCGACCGGCTCCGAGGGCTCGTGTGTGCTCCGCAGGAGGACCGTCGAGTGCTCCACCGGCACGTACCCGCGTGCCGGCAGCAGTCGCACCGATTCCTCCGCCGCGAACGAACTCACCTCGTGGCTGGTGGTGCTACCGCGCGTCGCGAAGAACGCCTCCACGGCGGCGAACTGCGGATCCAGAAAGGGTGCGAAGAGGCCGAGCCCGAAGGTCTGGGTGATCGGCGATCCCACGCCATCGAACATCGCCCGCACACCGGCGACCTCGATCCACCCAGCGCCGACCTGCGGCTCGACCCGCTGCCGCGCCTCGACGAACGCGGCGTTCGCGGCCGCCTCGGCACCTTCGAGGCGCTGCGCGAGGGCGGGACTGGGTGTCGAAAGGTGGTTCATGCGGTCTTCGTCATTCACTGTCCCCATGTCAGCCGATCACGCCAGGGCGGCTCCGGGCATGCCGCCCTCCCGCACCACATCATAGCGCAGCTCGGCAAACCCCGTCCCGACCTGTCGCACGGACACGAGCCGGAGCGGGGGAGTCGTGTGTCGCCGCGGCAGCAGCGGCTTGCCGCGCCCGAGTGTCACGGAACCGACCTGCACGTAGATCTCGTCGAGCAGGCCGGCATCGAGGAACTGACCGGCCAGATCGCCACCACCGACGATCCAGATGTTGCCACTCCCCGCGGCCGCACGCATCGCCGCATGCACCGGTCGCACGTCTCCCTGGACGACGCGCACGTCGGCACCGGCAATCCGCGGGAGGTCACGGTGCGAGAAGATCCACGCGGGTTGCGTGTACGGCCACGCCGCTTCGCCGTCGGCTGCGACGCGGTCGGCATGTCGCATCATCCATTCGTAGGTCGCGGATCCCATCGCGATTGCACCGACAGCGGCGTTGAACTCCGCGAAGCCGGTGTCGCCGATGTCGCCGAGTGGAAAGAGCCAGTCGAGAGAATCATCCTCGGTGGCGATGAAGCCATCGAGGCTGGACGCGGTGTAGTATTGCGTCGTCATCGGCCCTCCGCCGGTGTGTCGTCGATGCCCCGTCCCTCGTCACTACGCGCCTGTCGGTGACGCCCGGGACCGTTCCGCAACGCAGCTGCCGGGCCCGCCTGACGGACCTCAGGCGACCGCGCGCACACAGAGAAAACAAGGCTGCAGCATCAGTTCTGCATAGTGTCGCGGGTCGGCCGCCCTGAACTCGGCCGTCGGCTTCGGTTCGACGAGCCGCTCGATGCGAAACCCCGCGTCGGCAAAGGGATTGAGCGTTTCGGCCAGCGAGCGCCGATAGCTCGGCATCGTCACGCGCACCGGCGCGAAGCCACGCCACTCGACTCGCACCAGCTCGGTGTCGTGGTAGCGCGTCGACTTGAACTGCGTCGCGTCACTGAACGGATGGGTGACAGAGACGACGAGGTGACCACCGGGACTGAGCACACGCCGGAACTCGGCGAACACCGGTCGCCACTCGCGCACGTACTCCAGCACCAGCGGGCAGACCACCAGGTCACACGACGCGTCATCGAGAAACGTGAACGGCTGCGCGAGGTCGGCCACGTGCACCTCGGCGCGGCCACCGGTGCGGGTGCGCGTCAGCTCGACCATGCGCGGGCTCGCGTCGGCGGCCACCACCGTCGCGCCGTGCGCCAGCAGCCAGTCACTGTAGACACCGGAGCCACAGCCGGCATCGAACACACGGGCACCGTCGACGGGTGGGAGCAGCGACAGCGTGGCCGGACGCTCGCAGTATGCATTGTGCGGCTTCGTGTCGATCATCGCCGCATACACGTCGGCGAGTGCTTCGTAGGCGTCGAGGGCGATCGGTATGTCGGTCATGGCGAATGGGCGATGCAAGGCTGGCGCGGGCGGGCTCGCGGAGTGCGCGACGGAGCCTAGCCGCAGGGTCGCAGCGGGGGCAAGAGACCGCGAGTGCGCTGGCATTGCCCTCGCCATCAGGGCAGTTTGCGGCGTCGCGACCCCCGACCACCGCGCTCCCTCTCCCGCCTCGCCATGCGAACGCCCCGCATCCCATCGCTCGCGCCAGCCATCGTCATGCTCGCTGCCCTTGCCGTCGCCACACCGTCGGCGCTCGCCGCGCAGCCGGTCGCCCCGCTCACGTATCCCCGCACCGCCACCGTCGAGCACGTGGACGACTACAGCGGCACGAAGGTCCGTGACCCATACCACTGGCTCGAGGACGACACCGCCAGCACCGTGCGCACCTGGGTCGGTGCGCAGAACGCCGTCACCTTCGGCTACCTCAAGGGCATTCCCTACCGCGATGCGCTGCTGGAGCGGCTGAAGGTGCTCTCCAACTATCCGCGCACCTCCACCCCGGTCCGAGAGCGGGGCTGGGTCTGGTACACGAAGAACACCGGCCTGCAGAACCAGTCGGTGTACTACATCCAGCGCGGGCTCTCGGGCAAGGCAACGGTACTGCTCGACCCGAACACGCTGTCGAAGGACGGCACGACGCGCGTCGGCTCGCTCGCCTTCAACGCGACCGGCACCCGGATGGCCTACATGCTCTCGCAATCGGGCTCGGACTGGCAGGAGATCCGCGTCATGGATCCGGCCACGCGCCGCGTCATGTCCGATCGTGTGCGCTGGGTGAAGGTCTCGGGGATCGCCTGGCATGGCAACGGTTTCTACTACTCGCGCTACCCGACGCCCGACGACACGACCAAGGCGCTCAGCTCACGCAACGAGAACCACCAGGTCTTCTACCACACGCTCGGCACACCGCAGTCGCGTGATCGCCTCGTCTTCGCCGATGCGGCACATCCGCAGCGGTTCCACACCGTCAGCACCACCGACGACGAGCGCTTCCTGATCCTCACCATCTCCGATCGCGGCGCCGGCAGTGACGGCAACGCGCTCTACGCGCGCAGCCTGGCCAAGGGCGACACGGCGTGGACCACCATCACCACCCGCTTCGACCGCGAACTCGACGTGGTGGACAACGATGCGGGTCAGCTCATCGTGCTCACCAATCAGGGCGCACCGAACCGGCGTGTCGTGCGCATCGACCCCGCGCAGCCCGATGCATCGCACTGGACGACGCTCATCGCCGAGCAGCCCGAGGTGCTGTCGGGCGTGAGCACGGGCGGCCGTCGCCTGATCGCGTCGTACCTGAAGGACGTGACCACGCGTCTCGTGCAGTACACCTACGCCGGCGTGAAGGAGCGTGACGTCACGCTGCCGGGGCTGGGCACGGCGAGCGTGATCAATGGCGACCGGTCGTCGCGCGAGCTGTTCTACTCGTTCGCGAGCTTCACCGCACCGCCGACGTCGTACCGGCTGAACCTCACCGTCGGCACGAGCACGGCCTGGCGGGCACCGGTGCTGCCGTTCGACGCCGCGCAGTTCGAGACGCGACAGGTATTCTTCACGTCGAAGGATGGCACGAAGATCCCGATGTTCATCGTCGCGAAGAAGGGGCTCGTGCTCGACGGTCGCAACCCGACGATCGTCTACGGCTACGGCGGCTTCAACATCACCACGCTCCCGTCGTTCAGTGCCGCACGCATCGCGTGGCTGGAGCAGGGTGGCGTGTACGTGTCGGTGAACCTCCGCGGTGGCGGTGAATACGGCGAGGCGTGGCACGAGGCGGGGATGAAGGAGAAGAAGCAGAACGTGTTCGACGATTTCATCGCCTCGGCCGAGTGGCTGATCGCCAATCGGTACACGTCGAGTGACCGTCTCGCGATGCAGGGTGGTTCGAACGGCGGGCTGCTCGTCGGCGCGGTGATGACGCAGCGCCCGGAGCTGTTCAAGGTCGCGCTGCCGGCGGTCGGAGTGATGGACATGCTGCGCTTCCAGAAGTTCACCATCGGCTGGAACTGGGTGGCCGACTACGGCTCGAGCGACTCGCCCGAGGGTTTCGCTTACCTGTCGAAGTACTCGCCGCTGCACAACCTCAAGGACGGCACGGCGTATCCGGCGACGCTGATCACCACCGCCGATCACGATGATCGAGTGGTGCCGGCACACTCGTTCAAGTTCGCGGCGCGGTTGCAGCAGGCGCACACCGGGCCGAACCCGGTGCTGATCCGTGTCGAGGTCGCGGCGGGGCACGGTGGGTCATCGCTGACGAAGGCGCTCGAGGGCGCCGCCGACACCTATGCGTTCACGATGCAGAACCTTGGCATGACGCCGGACTTCGAGCGGTTGAAGACGGTGCCGTAGCTCGGCACTGACGGGGCGGTGCCGTTCGCGAGGTCGGCAACGGCATCGCGGACGGCATCGTGTCACCGCCGGCCGGGACCAAACCGGAGCAGCAGGTGCGAGTGCTCACCGAGAAACAGTCGTGAGTCCTGTCCCGTCCATGCACTCGTGCCGCGCACCGATGCATCACCCAGCGCCTGCACGTACCACGACGGTTTCGGCCCGTTCGGCAACGAATCGAGACGGATCGGCCGCGCCGGCACGGGAGCCGGGGCATCCATCTGCGGCACGAACACGAGGTAGTTGCCGTCGGCATCGAATGCCTTCGCACCCGACACCTTGTTCAGCAGCAGCATGAACGCGCCGACGTGCGTGTTCCACGACAGTGACGGCCCCCAGTACCCGCCGCCATCGGCCCGCAGCCATGAGCGCGCTGGCGCCAGCAGTGGCGAGGCCTGCCCAAGTGGCACGGGTGTCCACGACTGTCCGACGCGTGGACCCGGCGTGCCCTGCAGACCCGGCGCCTTCCACGCGCCGTCCTGCCAGCGGTGCGCTCGACTGGTGCCATCGGGCGCGATCGGCGTGTCGAGATCGGCCAGTGCGATGCGCGCGAGCTGGATGCCCTGCGTGCGCGCGTCATCACCGGTGTAATCGGTGAAGGCGATGTAGGCGTAGGTGCTGTCGGGCCCCACGGCCATGCTCGGGTCGCCCACCCCACCGGCGAAGAACCGCACCGCGAGATCACAGCTGATCTCGAAGCTGCCATCGCTGATGATGATGCCGAGGTTTTCCCAGGTGCGCCCGTTGTCCTTCGAGCGACCGAGGCCGATGTGCGGCACCGAGAGGTACGGCCGCTCGTTCGGCGCGGGGCAGCGCACGTACGGCCCTTCCTCGAGATGATACAGCCCGTAGAGCACCCCCGTCGCTGGCCGGCGATACACCGCCTCCATCCATCGCATCTTCGTTGGCGTCGGTCCGTTGGGGCTGTTGATGTCGTGCACGTACCACTTCCTCGTGGGCTCCCAGCGGAAGCGGGGATCGTCGTCGGTGAAGCGCATCGGCTCGAACGGCTGTGCACTGGCGGCATCGCGGCCGCCGCGGCTGCGCCAGGGATGCTGGTTGCTGACCATCTGGAAGAGCGTGTCACCCACCCACCACGACGGGCGATTGCAATCGCTGCCGACGGGACTGGTGACGCGCACGGTATCGACCTTCACGAGTGTCACCGTCGGTGCGACGAATGCTGCCACTGCACGCGCGCTGTCCGATGGCGGCGGCACTTCGCGTGCGCAGGCGACCAGTACCGCGAGGGCGGGCAAAATTCCGGCCAGAGATCGTGCGCACTGCGACGCGCTCACGGCACGTACAACCACGCCAGCGGCTGCGGTCCACGGTCATGGCCGTAGCCACCCGTGATCAGCACCTCGCCGCTGCGCAGCACGGCCGATGCCGAGAACTGTCCGGTGAGTCGATCGCTGCCTGCGACCACGCTCGACGTCAGCCGTCGCATGTCCACCAGCTCGGCCTGCGGTGCGCCGCCAGCGATCAGCACCCGTCCATCGGCCAGCAACAGCGAACTGCCGTTGTGCTTGTAGCGGGCCAGTGCGAGCGTGGGGCCAGCGGCGAAGCTGCCGCGACCGGGATCGTACACCTCCGTCGAACGGTAGGCACCGCGATCGTCACGCTCGTCCGACCCACCCGATACCAGCACGCGCCCATCGGCCAGCAGCACCGCGTCGTGCTTGTGCCGCCTGATCGCCATGTCGCCAGTGCGCCGGAAGGTGCCGTTCGCAGGGTCGTACAGTTCGGCCGAGGCGTAGAGCGTGATGTCGGCGCGACGACCCTGATGACCGCCGGTGATCAGCACCGTCCCATCCTGCAGTCGCAGCGCAGTGTGGCTCTCCCGCGGCACGGTCATCGCGCCGGTCGGCGAAAAGCGCCCCGTCACCGGATCGTAGCGCTCGGCGCTGCCGAGGAATTGCCAATCCGGACCCACACCGCCGGCGACCAGCACCGTACCATCGCGCAGCGCGACGGCGAGATGACCCGCACGCGCAGCAGCGAGTGATCCTGTCGGCGTGACGGTGTTCGTCGCCGGATCGAACAGCTCGGCCGACGTCAGCGTGCGTCCGCCGCTCGCAAATCCGCCCACGATCAGCACCTTGCCCGAGGCCAGCAGTGTCGCCGTGTGGCTGTGACGCGGCGTGCCGAGGCGCGGCAACGTGACGAAGCGGCGCTGCGCGGGATCGTATGCTTCGACGCTGGTGTGCGCCTGCTCCTCGCCGGTGAAGCCACCGGCCACCAGCACGCGCCCGTCACGCAGTGTCGTCGCGGAATGCGCCATGCGTGCCGCGTGCATCGGCGCCGTCGATCGCACGTCGGCACTGTTCGCAGGGGTGAGCGAGGCCGCCAATGAGGCCGCCGCGATGATGGCATGTGCCCGTGTGAAAAACAGCATCGCGTGACTCCGGATCATGCAGGTGAATCGTGCGAGTGGAACGGCCTGACGCAGCCCGGTGCGCCGGACAGCGGGTTCAGCGATGATGCAGCCGGCGGAAGGCGCTCACCGCAGCTCCTTGCGGATGACCAGCTTCAGCCCCGACCACACCTCGCTGACGGCACAGACCTTCACATCCACGTACCCCATCGGCAGCGCCACCGCGCGGATCACGTCTTCGGTGACGTCCGTCGGCACCTTCGATGCCTGCTTCGGCCACGACACCCAGACGGCCGCATCGGGACGGATCTCTGTCCGAAGCGCAGTCAACCCCGCCAGCAGTCGCGCGCGCTCCGTGACGAAGAGGTGTATCACGTCGGTGTCACGCGAGACGGCACGTCCGAACACCACTCCCGTCGGCACCGGGGCCAGCAGCGCCCGGTACTCTTTCGGTGCCGCCAGCGCGCAGACGCACGAGCCGGCGACGATGCCGAGCTTCGCGGCCAGCGGACGACCCGAGTATCCGACGCTTGGTGTCATGATCAGCCAATGATGGCGCAGGTGCCGCCCAGGAGGATCACGCTGACGGTGCGGCCTGCAGTCAGCGTGCCGTGCGCCGAGCGAGTACCGTCTGTTCGCCGCGTCAAGCTCCCCGCATCTCGCTCGGCCGCGATCAACCCCTGACGATACGACGCAGGCATGCACCGCGAAAGGTGCGGCACGGCGACCGCTGTCCTCAGGGGCTGCTGCTGTAATCGTGCGTCACGCGACGGTAGATTCGGATCATGGACGTCTTTCGATCCATCAGCCTTGGCGTGCTCGCAATGTCCATCGGCTTGGAGCCTCGACTCTCCGTGCGTCCACTCGGCGACGTCGCCGTCATCGCCCTGCCGACGAGCCTCAGGACCGAGGCGCGCAACGGCTACGATGATGGCCGGTCGGTTCGGCTCACGTACGCATTCTCATCGACGTACTTCTGGGCCTCCTTCGGCAGCATCACGACCTACCGACAGTTGGTGATCGTGTCGGTCATGGCACCCGACGCGACCGAGTCCGAATATGGCGAGGTGCCACGTCGCTTGAACCTCGGCTATGAACGACGTGCGGTCGTGAGTCGCGGCGCGCTGGGGTCTGGCCAGCTCACGGTGACGACGGGCATCTATTCGGGCGGCTCGCTGGCGGAACCGGCACTCGAATTCGTCTACATCGACCGATCGCGACGGCTGCAACTCGCGTGGCACGCGTGGCGATGGTGAGGGCCATGCTTCGCCGTGAGGGATACGCGGCGCTGGAACCCGGCGCGCCGGTGCTGCGCAACGGCGTATATCTGGAATGGATGTCGGACCCTGAACCACGCTACCAACTGCTCGTGCCGCTGGGACGCATGCGCGCTGCGGCCAACGGATCAGCCGTGGATCGGCCGCGTCCGCTGCGCACCAGCAGTGCGGAGGAGAGTCGGCTGGCTGGATCGATCGGCTGGCGTGAGATCGACGAGGGCGACTGGCGGTTCTCGAATCAGGAGAATGAGTATCTGCCGATGAAGGGCATCGCGGCCGTGCTGGAGGCGCAGCAGCAGGACCGCGGGTCTGTGTATTTCTACTACGCCGCAACCGTGCGTGTGGAGGAGGAATCCGACGAGCGCCGGATGACATCGCTCCGGTGGTTTCTCGACGGGGTGCCAGAGGTGCAGCGACAGTGGCGCGCGGGAATCCTCGTTGGCCCTGGCACGCCGGAGCGCGAATGACAGCACAGATCATCACGTTCATCATCTTCGGCGGCCTGGGGCTGATGCTGCTCTTCGTCGGCGTCACGCAGTTCGTGCAGCAGCGACGCAGCCTGGCCAATGCCGAGCAGGTGGATGCCCTGATCGTGCATTCCGAGGTGTTCACCAGCACGTCAGCGGACACCGATGCACGCCTCGGACGCAGCAACAGCACCACGACGCATCGCCCGGACCTGCGATTCCGCTACACGGTGGCGGGGCGGGAGTACGAGAGTGATCTGCTGTATCCCACGATCATCGGGACGAGCTATGCGTCACGCGAATCCGCTGCGGCGGAACTCGCGCCGTTTCCAGTGCACGCGAAAGTGCGCGCATACGTGGACCGGTCGCATCCCGAGCAGGCATTCCTGATCGCCGCGTCGACCAAGGGGCCGATCGTGTTCGTCGTGCTCGGCGTGCTGCTCCCGCCACTCGCCTGGTTCGTCGGCAAGTACGTGTAGCGGTCCGTCAGCAGCATTCCATGAAGACGACGAGCCGACGACGGGCGGGGTCCCACACCAGAAATGTCGAGGTCTCGAAGGCGAAGGAGAGGACGACCTGATGTGTCGGGCGCGGCACGATCCGACGCAGCACTGCACCGTCACCCATGTGCCGGACCTGCTCGCGGTTGATGGCCTCGCGCTTCACCATCGCGAGAATGTCGTCGAGCCGATGACGCATGAACGCCGTGACGCGTGCCGGCGAGGTTCGCAGCGAATCGGCGTCGTACAGTTCGTCCTCGCTGGTCCATCGCTGGCGATGCGTCACGACGCCACCGACGTAAAAGGTCATCGTGATCGCCAGACTGTCGGCGCGCCTGCCGAGCGCGCTCAGGACGATCGAATCCCGCGGGTTCGCGCCGGTGATGTCGAGCAGACGACTCTCCCGGTACCACGCGGCCTGGCTGCCCTGCGAGCGTGGTGCAGTCGCGGCAGCAAGCGTAGCGAGTGCCAGCGCGATGAGGACGGTGTGTCGTGACATGATCGGATGGCATGGAGGGAGTGGTTGCGCGCGGGACACGCCGCTGAGCGAACCGACCCGACGCTACCGCACGGCCGCCATGAACGCGAGGTAGGCCGTATCGGCTCGCTCGTCGTCGGTGGTCTGCTCCGCACCATCGCGGATCACGCGTTGCAGCGCGGCACCCGCCGGTGTGCCGTGGTCGCGCGGCACGCCACTCTGGAGCAGCGCCAGCGCCGTCGCCCAGCGTCGCAGGCCTGCCTGAACCGTCACGGGCGACCAGTCGGTCGCGCCTGCCGCCGTGTTGCGGGCGTTGGGTTTTGCGCCGCGCGCGATCAGGAGCCGCGCGGCGTCAGGGGTCAGGCGCTCGTGGAACAGCACCGAGCGTCCGTCACGCATGGGTGTGTCGGGCGCGAGTCCCGCGTCGAGAAGCATGGTGAGCACGATGCGGCCACGTTCCCCGGGGACGCTGGTGACGATCTCCATCAGTGAGTCTTCTCGTCCCATGTCGTCGCCACGGGGCCGAGCGCCTGCGGCCAGGAGCAGGCGCAGGCCCTCCAGGTCGCGCATCGTCGCGCCATCCGCGACGGCTGCAATCGTCGCGAGCCCGACGAGTGATTGGCCGCGTTCGTCGTGCGCGGTGAGGTCGGGTGCGGGGGTGGCCCGCAGGAGTGTGTCGAGCTTCGCATAGTCCTGCAGGACGAGTGCGAGCGCCGCGTCGCGGCTTGCTGCATCGGGGTAGGCGTACTGCGGGCTTGCCAGCATCGGACGCGAGCGTTCCCGCATCGACGGGTAGATCAGGCCAAGCACCCATCCGGGCGATGCTTTCAGCCCAGTCGCCAGCAGCACGGGGAGCGATGCCAGCACGATCCCGAGGACCAGAGCCAGCACGCGTCTATCCCCCCGTCCGCCCCACCAGAGCAGTGCCGCCGCGATGAGGCTGAGGACCGCCAGCAGTGCACCGAGTCCGGGCCCCACGCCGCGCGTGGCGGCGTCACCGCTGTCGCGCCCGAGGAGCAACGCGCTCACGGCGATGAGATCGAGGGCGACGAGAACCCAACCGAGAGCGGCGAGGAGGCGCATCAGAGGGCCCTGACTGGATTGGTGTCCTGTTGCCTGACGATACCGCGGTGTGAGCGTGCGAACACTGCTGCGCCGATCGCGATCGCTGGTGCTGGTGGACCTGTCGTCCTGCTCAGTACGCGTCGAAGTACCGCTGCACTTCCCGCGGATCCCGCGTCTTCGTCAGCGCCAGCATCAGCAGGATGCGCGCCTTCTGCGGCGTGAGGTGCTGCACCGAAACCGTCGGCACCCACGGCGCCACCAGCAGGCCGAGGCTGTCGAGCGCGGGGCACGACTGCCGCATCCCGGCGGCCGCACCCGCGCCAGTCGCGCCGACACCAGTCGCACCGGCACCAGTCGCACCAGCACCAGTCGCACCGGCGACACGCGCACCACCCGGAGCTGCTCCCGCACCCGCACCAGCGGCGCCAGCGACAGCACTGTCACGTCGCACGCGCTGCTCGGCTACATGCTCGCCGCTCGGGAACGCGGTCACCACCACCACCCCGCTCCGCGCCAGCAACTGGTACGATCCCGACTCGGCACAGGTGAACCCCGTCGACGACACCACCACGCCATCGGGCTGCTTCGCATACTGCCGGCCCGTGCCGCCGGGATAGGCAAAGACCAGGTCCACGTCAGGGAGTGTGGTCACCGCTGCCGGATTGAACTCACTCGCCGATCCATGACGACGCACCGGCGTGAAGAAGTACTCCGGCCCCGATCCCGACATCACACCCAGCATCCCCATCTCCCCGCCGTCGAATCCGCCGGCCCGCGGGTAGAACTTGCGCGCCTCGCGGGCCGAGAGGATGCGGTCGTCCATGACCACCATCACGCCCTTGCCCATCGACCTGGGCGACGCCGCCGTGCGCACGGCGGCGAGGAGGTTGATCGGTCCATCGGGGCTGATGCCCGTCGCAGGACGCTGCGCGCCGACCACCACCACCGGCTTGTCGGACTGCACGGTGAGGTAGAGAAAGAACGCCGTCTCCTCGAGGCGATCGGTGCCGTGCGTGACGACCACGCCGGCGATCTCGGGCCGCGTCTTCAGCACCTCGTTGATGCGGCGTGAGAGCCCGACCCATTGAGCCGGCGTGATCATCGTGCTCGCCACGGCGGCGAACGCCTCGCTCTCGACGCGGGCGTAGGTGGCGATGACGGGCACCGCGGCCAGCAGATCACTGGCGCCGAGTGCGCCGGCGCGGTACGAGCCGAGGGTTCCGGGTGCCTGCTGCACGCCGGCGATCGTACCGCCGGTGGTGATGATCAGGACGCGCGGGAGCGTCGTGGTGTCGGCCTGGGCCCGCGCCACGGGGCTGGCGATGACAGTGGCCAGCGCGAGGACGGCGGCGGCGATGAGACGGGAGCGAATGCGCATCACACAAGTTACGCGCGGTGGTATGGTCCCGTCGATGCGCGCCGTGTGCGCAGGCCGGTCTCGCGTTTGCCGTTGACCGGGTGGCCTGCACGACGCCGCGTCGTCTCGTCGCGTCGGCACCGGGCAGCATGGTGCGGCGCCATCAGAACCGGATCCCCGCCACGATCGGGATGTAGGTCACCGGATTGAATTCCGAGGAACCGAAATCGGTGAACCCCAGGTGCGGTGTGATCTCGGCGAAGATCCGCCGACCTCCCGCGCGCCAGGTCACGCCGCCTCCGATGCGCGTCCCGAACGTGCTGCCGTACGGATTCGCCGTACCGGTGATCGCGAGCCACTGCCGCGACACACCGAACACGAAGTAGGCGACCGCGTTCGGTGCGTCCCACGGTCCACGCACCAGCGAGACGGTCAGGCTCGTCGCGCGCATCGTCCCCGAGCGCCACCCGATACTGGGGTCCGCGTTACCGCGCTCGAGCATCGTCGCGTGCTCGAGCTCGACTCGCAACCGCGCATACCGTTGCGGATCACCGATGACGGTGATGGTACCGCGAATCACCGGCCCCACTGTCCGCTGCTTCGCCAGGCCTCCGAGCGGCGCCACCAGACCAAGTGACAACGCGGGCTCGAACGACTGTGCCGGCACCGCTCGCGCGGTGAGCAACACGACGGCCATCAGACACCAGCCCGCCGACCGACGAACGTGCATGCACGATCCCCTGGTGGTGAGACAGAATAGGGGCACGCGACGCTTGCCGCATGCGACGACGACTGACCGCGAAGATGCCACGCTCAGACAGGCGAAGCCAATGCAAGGCGGCGCGGTGAAGGGTGGCGTACGTCGCACTCACGCCGTCGCTGCAGGCTCGCGCAACTGGAAGACGTTGCCTTCCGGATCCATGGCATTGCACACGATGAACCCCGGCCCCGGCCAGTTCTCTTCGTACACTGCGCCGCCCAGCGTCGCCGCGGTCGCCCGCGCCACGGACAGGTTGGGCACCGTGAGGAAGAACTTGAGCGCCGCCTCCTCACGCCGCTCCGGTGGCGTCGTGATCGTGATCTCGCGTGCGATCATCGCCGGGATCGGGTGCACGAGGAGCTGGATGTCCGCGCTCCCGAGCACGATCAGACCATTGCTGACGGCCATGCGCGCCAGGCCTGTCACCGCCACATAGAAGTCCGCGATTCGCTCGGCATCCACTGCGTAGATGAACAGGCCGGCGCGGGCGGGTCCGGATCGCATCGGGGCTGTCGTGTGGTCGGTGATCGGGTGGGTCACCGGGTCGGTCACTGGGTCGGTCACTGGGTCTGGGACTCGGTCCGGTCCGTGGGTCACCGTTCGTGTTCCACGCTACCTGGCGCGCCGGCTTGGGCAAACCGGGCGAGAGTCAGGTCGCACCGATCGGCGCAGGGTTTTCGCCATGCCGCCCTTGCGTATCCCGAAGCAGCGTAGCAATATACAACCACATGGTTGTACAATCCTCGCTCACCGATCCCGAGCTCGACCACCTCTTCCGTGCGCTCGCGGACACCACCCGGCGCGACATCGTGGCACGCCTGCTGGCCGGCGAACCCGCCTCCGTGACGACGCTCGCCGGCCGGTACGCCATGTCGTTCGCCGCCGTGCAGAAGCACGTCGCCGTACTCGAGGAGGCTGGGCTCGTGACGAAGGAGGCGCGCGGCCGCGAGCGGATCGTCCGCAGCAACCCGGCCCGCATCGCGCAGGCCCGCGCGCTGCTGCTGCACCTCGAACAGCTCTGGATCGAACGCTTCAGCCAGCTCGACGCCGTCCTCGCCGATCCCACCACCCGTACCGACAGCACCGCCACCCCGGAGTAGCCCATGCCGATCACCGACGTCATCTCCAACGCGCAGGACCTCACGCTCACCGTCATCGCCGACTATCCCGTGCCCGTCACGCGGTTGTGGGATGCGTACGCCGATCCGCGCCAGCTCGAGCGCTTCTGGGGTCCACCGCAATGGCCGGCGACCTTCACTCGGCACGACATGGCCGTTGGCGGTGCGTCGCAGTACCACATGACCGGGCCCGATGGCACGCAGGCACCGGGCTGGTTCCGTTTCCTCGTCGTCGAACCGTACGCACGCTTCGAGGTCGAGGACGGCTTTGCCGACGTCGACGGCGTGCCCAGCACGGCCATGCCCACCATGCGCATCGCGTTCACGTTCGCGCCCACTGCGGCCGGGTCACGCTGCACGACCGTCACGACCTTCGCCTCCGTCGAGTCGATGGAGCAGCTCGCGGCGATGGGCATGATGGAAGGGATGCGCGCGGCCATGTCGCAGATCGACGCGGTGCTCGCCGACCTGCGCTCGTACAGCGCCGACCTGCCCACCGGCGCGCAGCTCCTGAGCGACACGCAGGTGCGTATCACGCGCGTGATCCGCGGCACGCCGGTGCAGGTCTGGCGCGCACACCACGAGGCTGCGCTCCTGCAGCGCTGGCTGCTCGGCCCCGACGGCTGGACGATGCCGGTGTGCGAAGTGGCCGCGCACGTGGGCGATACGTATCGCTACGAGTGGGCCTCCGCCGATGGCGAGCAGCGCTTCGGCTTCGAGGGCGAGTTGCTCGAGCAGGCCGCGCCGTACCGCGCGGTGACGTCGGAGCGCATGAGCGGCACGCCCGGCCCGGCCACGCGCAACGAGCTGACGCTCGCGCCGGTGCAGGGCGGCACGCTGCTCAGTCTCGTGATCACCTACCCGGACAAGCAGGTCCGTGACATGATCCTGGGCACCGGGATGACCACCGGCATGGAGACGAGTTACGTGCGGCTGGAGCGGGAGCTGTTGGCGGCGTAGGTCGGCCGGATCAAGGGGTCAGAGTCCTTGATGGATCGGCACTACAAGGACTCTGACCCCTTGATGGATCGATACCACAAGGACTCTGACCCCTTGATGGATCGATACCACAAGGACTCTGACCCCTTGATCACCCCCTCGGTCAAAACTTCCGGCTGTACCCCACCCGGATCACCTGCGTCTCGAGATAGTCCGTGCTCTCCAGCCGGAAGTTCTGCCCGCGGATCGTGCGCTGCGCCTGATTGGTGTTCAACAAATCGGTGGCATTCACCACGATCTCACCCTTGCCCTTCTGCACACTCTTCCTCGCGCCGACGTCGAGCGAGAAGCGGCTGCCGATGCGCCCCTGTGGCAGCAGGTCGGGCGCGAGGTAGATGCCCGAGATCTGCGTCTGCCAGTCGTGCGGCAACTGCAGCACGCCGTTCACCTTCGCATTCCCCGACGTCAGTGCCTGCCGCGGCACACTGTACGGCGTCGGCACGGGATACCGGTTCACACCGTCGAAGGCGTCCGTGATCCGCCGGAAGACACTGGCGTTCACGCCGAGCGACAACCGTGGCGACACCGTCTGCTGCCAGGTGATCTCGGAGCCCGTGCTCCAGCTGCGACCACCGTTCTGGAAGACGTTGTACAGCAGCACGCTCCCCGGCGCCTGCGTCGCGATGCGCGTGATCGTGCCATCCACGATCCGATGGAACGCCGCCGCGTACACGCTGCCGGTCAGCCAGCTGGCCTTGTAGCCCAATTCCGCCGACGTTGCGTACTGCGGCTGCAGACCGGGATTACCGACCTTGATCAGCTCCGGCTCGTCGTACTTGGGAAAGATGCGGATGTCCACCTCGTTCGGACGGTCCACACGCCGGTTCACGAACAGCGACAGCTTGCGCGCGTCGTCGAACTTCCACGCCGCCCGCACCGTCGGAAACGGCTGGAAGTAGCGATACCCGTCGCTCCGATAGGTGTTGTGATCGGGATTGACGTCGTACGCCACCCGCACCCCCTCGAAGCGCATTCCCCCTTCCAGCTCGATGCGCGGGCTCTCGAACACATACGTGGCATAGACGGCAGGGATCGTCTCGCGGTACGTCGCCCAGCCACCGGCCCCGGTGTCGAGCGGCGAGTCGAGGCCGGGAAAGAACTGCATGTTGACCGGAATCGAGCGGTATCGGCCCTTGAACCCGGCCTCGATGCGGCCCTGCCGCAGAGGACGGATGTAATCAGCGTTGAGATCGACCACCGATTCGTCGGAGAGCAGCTTGAAGGCGTCGGTGCCGACCGAGGTCGGTCGCGTGTTCGTGAAGAAGTACCGCTCGTCCTCGCGATGGAACGAGTAGTTGGTCGTGAACGCCAGCGTGTGCCCCGGCTCCGGAAACCGGTGCGTGAACACGGCCGTCGCGAACGCGGTGTACTTCACCTCGTCCTCGAGGAACTGCCAGAGCCGGTAGCGGTTCTGCAGCGTCCCCTGGAAGTAGGGACTGTCACCGTCGTCGAGGATCTTCTCGCGATTGAACAGGCCGGAGAGGCTGAGGCGGTTCTGGTCGCTGAAGGCGTGATCCACGCCGGCGTTCAGCGTGCCGTAGTCGGTGCGCCGGTTGCGCTTCACCTGCTGCAGGATCACCGTCCCGTCATCATACGTGCGAGTCGAGAACTCGTTCTTGTTGAGCGTCGGCGAATGCAGCCAGTCGCCCCGCACGAAGCTGTTGGTCGCGCCCCGCCGGTAGTTGAGCGAGGCGGAGGGATTGAGCTTCGGCGTGTACTGGGACTGCGGACGAATCGTGGGCAGGTTCTCGCGCTTCACCCAGAGTGCACCGGCGCCGCCGGTGAAGCCGATCGTGCCGTTGAGCCCCGTCTGCTCCTGCCGCTTCAGCACGAGGTTGATGATCCCGGCGCTGGCGTTGGCATCGTATCGGGCCGACGGATTGGTGATGATCTCGATACGCTCGATCGCCGACGCCGGCAGGTTGTCGAGGCCCCGCTGCGAACCGAAGCCGGTGAGCGCGGTCTGCTTGCCGTCGATCAGCACCACCACCCGGTCGCTGCCGCGCACCTGCACCGTACCGTCCTGCCCGACGGTCACGCCGGGCACGGTAGACATCGCCTGCAACACCGACCCGCCCGACTGGCTGATGTTCTCCGCGACGGTGAAGGTCTTCCGGTCGAGCGTCTCCGCCACGCCGTCCGGCGTCCCGGTCACCACCACGCCGGTGAGCGCGCGCGCCTCCCGCACCATCGCGATCGCACCGACGTCCAGATACGGACTCAGCTCGCCCACCAGCACACGCTGGCGGATGGGCTGATAGCCGATCGCGCGCACCGTCAACACGTACGTGCCTTTCCTGAGCCCGGCGAAGCTGAACGCGCCGCTCTCACTGGTGAGCCGCCCACCCACGAACGCACTGTCCGCCGCCGTTCGCAGCTGCAGCGACAGGTACGGCATCGGCGCCCGCGACTCGGTATCCACGACCCTGCCCGACAGCGTGACGCTGGTGACCGGCGTCTGTGCCTGCCCGGGAACGGCAGTGGCGCACAACAGTAGTGCGCCGAACAGGACGTGCAGGATCGCACGAGTGCGCATGACGTTGCTGCTGAATGTGGAGACGGTCGCGGGCTGACACGGCAGAGAAGAAAATCTCGCAGCCCTGCCCACACCACTCCGAACAGGTAGACGATCGCGCTTTGCGGCCTGCGTGCGGCCGCGTCGCACAGCGCCGAGTAGGCCGCGAAGACCCGCGCGCGCCGGCTGCCTTCGCGCGGCCGCGTCGCATTCGGGCTGTGCCGCAGACAGGGTCGAGTCACGAGGGAGAGCACATCCCTTGACGACTCGAGATCTTCTGTCCTACTATACCCGAAGGCTAATTAACCTATCGGTAAAGTGATGCCAGACACCCTCAGCCGGACCTTCTCCGCGCTCGCCGACCCCACCCGCCGGGCGCTCCTCGCCCGCCTGCGCCGCGGCGACGCCACGGTCACGCAGCTTGCCGAGCCCTTCCTTGGCCGGATGACCCTGCCGGGTGTGACCAAGCACCTCAAGGTGCTCGAGTCCGCCGGGCTGGTGACGAAGGGGCGCGAGGCGCAATGGCGGCCCTGCACCCTGAACACCGAACCGCTCAGGGATGCCGCCGCCTGGATGGCCGAGTACCGCATCCAGATGGAAGAAAGTCTCGACCGGCTGGGCGAGTACCTCGGCACGTTCACCGGCACGAGCACCGGCACGAGCACCGGCACGAACACCGCCACTGAAGCCGCTGCGTCTGCATCGCCGGCGCCGTCGCTCGCAGCCACCACCACGTCAGCCAGCACACCCGACACCACCCCGCCAGGAGACACCGATGACCGCAGCCGATAGCGCCAACGACATCCGCATCACGCGCATCTACGACGCCCCGGTGGCGCTGGTGTGGGAGGCGTGGACGGACCCGGCGCGCGTCGGCGAGTGGTGGGGGCCACGCGGCTTCACCATCACCACGCACAGCAAGGATCTGCGGCCGGGCGGGAGCTGGGTGTACACCATGCACGGTCCCGACGGCAAGGACTGGCCGAACTTCACGCGCTACCTCGAGGTCGAGCCGCAGGCGCGACTCGTGTACGATCACGGTGCGTCAGCCGCCGACGCGGCGCCGGCGTTCCGCGTCACCGCCACCTTTCGCGACGTGGATGGCAAGACGGAGCTGGACATGCGCATGACGCTGCCCACGCCCGAGGCGGCGCGTCAGACGCGCACGTTCATCAAGGCCGCCGGCGGCAACGGCACATGGGATCGGCTTGCCGAGTACCTGGAGCAGGAGGTGTCGGCGAAGCAGGTCTTCGTGATCAATCGCAGCTTCGACGCGCCGATCACGACGGTGTTCGACATGTGGACCATTCCCGGGCAGTTGGTGGCGTGGCTTCCGCCCGCGGGCTTCACGATGTCGATCCATCATGGCGAGATCCGCACCGGTGGCCACATCTTCTGTTCCATGAGCAATGGCGCTCATGCGATGCATCTGCGTTTCGGGTACCTCGCGGTGCAGCGTCCCGATCGCCTCGAGTACACGCAGGTGTTCACCGACGAGCATGGCGCGGTCTCACGCCAGCCCGGCGAGGAGGAATGGCCCGTCACGACGCTCGTGACGGTGCTGTTTGCGGCCGAGTCACCGGTGCAGACGCGGGTGACGGTGCGTTTCGAGGTGCACGGTCCGGCCACGGCCGAAGAAGTCGCCGTCTTCGTGGGTGGACGCAGCTCGATGGCGCAGGGCTGGTCGGGGTCGTTCGACGTGCTGGATGCACTGCTCGCTGGCGTCGGCGATGCGGTGACGGCTCCGTGACCGTGTCAGTGCAACCGTAACCAGCGCTCCAGTAGCGGCCTGACCACATCCGCCCGCTCGATGTGCGGCAGATGCCCCGCGTTCGGGATCGCGTGGAACTCCGTCTGCGGGATGGCGCGCCGTACGCCGTCGGCCTTGTCGATCGTCACGGTCTGGTCCTGCTCTCCCCAGATCAGCAGCGTCGGCTTCGCCGCCACCGCGGCGGAGGCGTAGACCGAGTCGTACCGCAACGTCTGCATCGCGATCGACGTTCGCCGGATCGATTCGCCGAACCCGCGGTATTGCACCTGCACGCGATACCGGTCGGCCCAGTCAGGCCACCGCTCCGGATGGACGAAATCGCTCGCCTGCCCATCGGCCATGCCCGGCACCACGAGGGCCTGCCAGATCAGCGGGCCGATCACGGGCGCCGCGACGTACCACGGCAGGGTGCGGCTGGTGCCGGCAGCGGGATCGATCAGCACATGGCTGCGCACACGCGCCGGATGCCGGCTCACGAACGTGCCGGTGACGGGACCGCCGAACGAGAGGCCGATCAGGTGCACGGGACCGTTCCAGCCCAGCGAGTCGAGCACGCCGGCGAGCTGCCGGTCGAACAGGTCGAGGGTGAAGTCGGCGTCTGGCCGGTCCGACCATCCGCGGCCGTAGGTGTCGTAACGCGCCACGCGGAATCCGGCGGCGGCGAGCGCGGTGTACGTCGAATCCCAGATGTAGCCCGGCACGGAGAAGCCGTGGACGAGGATGACGCGCACGCCGGTGTCGGGACCGGCCTCCTCGACATGCGTCACGCCGTCGTCGAGCCGGATGAATCGACCGGCGACACCAGCGCGGGCCGCCGCGTCGAGCGTGAGGTGTTCGGGGTTGCGTGACGCGAGCCACGCCGCGGCTCCGGCGATCAGGACCAGCAGCACGAGGGCGGCGCGACGCATGTGGAGAGGGGCGAAAGGTGAGCACGTGCGAGTGCGCTGACGCGGGCGCCAGGCCTGCGTTCCGCGCGAAATGACGGCGCGCACGACGCGCGAGTCAGAGTGACGGCGGACGTTATCGCAGTGCGCAGGAGAAAACACATCGCGAGGCCTGACGGCACAGGCGCGCGGGTTGCGCCGGGCAGAATACGCAGGCGCAGTCAGGTCACCGTGCTACCGGCCGAATGGTTGCGCAGCTGGTCGGATCGCCGTGACCTACAAGACATCACACACCCGCACCAAACCGCCGCAACAGCACGTCCACCACCTCACGACCGCTCGGATACTCCGCAGCGTCCACTCGCGCACCGGCTTCGAGCAGCGCCTCGATGCACTCGAGCTGCCCCGCGCGCGGCTCATGCACGGCCGACCACACCGCGCACCCGAGCACCGTGCCACCGTAGGCATTCTCAACCTCGAGTGGCGCAGCACGCTCGATCAGCATGCGGACGGTACTCACCTGACCGCGATTCGCCGCCCAGTGCACGCCGTTCATGCCGGTCAGACTGCCCGCCGTGATCCCGACCCCGTGACTCAGCAGGTACGACGCCAGCGCCGTCCGGCCACTGAAGCAGGCGCACGTCAGCGCCTCGGCCAGCGCCACCGGCTCCTGCGCGAAGGCGCCGTTCGCATGCCACGTGAGAATGGCGCACGCCGCGTCGTCGCTGGGGCGTCCCTCGCCGAAGAGCGGTGCGAGCCGCGAGAAGTCACCGCGGTGCAGGCCGGCGACGGTCTCGCGGAACTGGGCGTCCTGTTCGTCCTCGACACGCATCATCATTGACGCCGACCCCACCCGACGAAGGACGCTGACCCGATGCGGGACCCCAGCCCGCAACCCGTTCCGGACGCGAAGTCGCCACCCTGACGCCATCAGGGACTCCGCCCCCACAGTAGACTCCGCCACCACGCGCAGCAACGATCGCGCACCCAGACCCCGGCGTCAGCGAACCTCTGCCTGAGCGAAAATGATCACGGACTCGATCAAGGACTCTGACCCCATGACCAGATCAAGGACTCTGACCCCATGACCATGCCCCCCCTCAGGCCCCGGCTCCGGGCCGTCCTCACTGCCGCACTGCTCTCGCTCGCCCTCGGCGCCACGCTGCGGGCCCAGGCGCCAGACCCGACGGCCTCGCTGCTGTCGGACATCATCCGCATCAACACCAGCAACCCGCCCGGCCGCACACAGGCCCTCGCCGAGCTGCTCGCCCCGCGCTTCCGCGCCGCCGGCTTCACGGTGGAGATCATCCCCACCCCCGACTCGGCCAAGGTGCACTTCATCGCGCGCCTCAAGGGCGACGGCAGCCGCAAGCCGATCCTGCTCGCCGCACATGCCGATGTGGTGGGGGTGGAGCGGGAGAAGTGGACGATGGACCCGTTTGCGGGGATCATCCGCGATGGACATGTCTACGGCCGCGGCGCGATCGACTTCAAGGGCGGCATGGCGGTCTTCGCGATGGCGGCGCTGCGCCTCGCCGAGCAGAAGGTGCCGCTCTCGCGTGACGTGATCTTCCTCGCCGAGGCGGACGAGGAGGGCGCGCCGATGAACACGTCGTGGCTGGCGAAGGACCACTGGCCTTCCATCGACGCCGAGTTCGTGCTCAACGAAGGCGGCTGGGTGATCAAGAACGACGATGGACGCGTGCGCTACGTGAGCATTTCCACCGCCGACAAGACGGTGCTCGGCATCACGCTCACCGCGACCGGCACGTCCACGCACTCGTCGATGCCGCTGCCCGACAACGCCATCGCGGCGCTCGGTGGTGCCGTGGCACGCATCGCGGCCTACGAGATGCCAGTGCAGTTCACCGACGCGTCGCGACAGTTCTTCCGCACGCTCGGCACGACGGCCAGCGGTGACGAGCGCGTGCTGTTCCAGCAGCTCGTGGACGGTACGCCGGCGCAGGTGCGTGCGGCCGACAGCGTGATCTCTCGCGATCCGCTGCTGCACGCGATCATGCGCACGACGATCGCGCCGGTCCTGATCAGCGGCGGCTTTCGCAGCAACGTGATTCCCGGCTCGGCCGAGGCGACGCTGAACCTGCGACTGATCCCGGGCACGTCGGCCGACTCGATGGTGGCGCTGATCACACGGCTGGTGAACGATCCGCGCGTGACGGTGAAGACGGCCGCCGCCGCGCAGGTCGCCGTCGCACCGTCGTCGGTGGAGACGGAGCTGTACCAGGCACTCGCGCGCGAATCGAAGGTGCAGTGGCCCACCGCCGAGGTCACGCCGTACCTGTTCCAGGCCGGCACCGATGCGGCGGCGTGGCGGTCGCGCGGGATTCCCGTCTACGGCATCTATCCCTACCCGATCACCAACGACGAACTGCGCCGCATGCATGGCAACGACGAGCGTGTCAGCGTGCAGGGCCTGCGCGAGGGCACCGACATGATCTACCGCACGCTGGTGCGCGTGGCGGCGAAGGGTGGGCGTGCGCCGGCCGCGGCGCGGAAAGGCGCGCGAGACTGAGCAACGTCGTCAGACGCCGACGGCGCGGGCATGCGGGGATGGCGCGAACGTGCCAGACCCCGCGCAGCACGCTACATATGAGTTCTACGGTCCCGCAGCAGGCATGCGGGTCATGGGCAACCAACGCCCGCTTTCACACCGGAGAAGGGACAGCCCCATGGCGTCGATCACCATCAACGGCCAGCCGCGCGACGTCACGGCCGATCCATCCACGCCGCTGCTGTGGGTGCTGCGCGACATCGTGGGGCTCACCGGCACCAAGTTCGGCTGCGGCATCGCCCAGTGCGGCGCCTGTACGGTGCACCTCGACGGCGTGCCGGTGCGCTCCTGCTCCACGCCCCTCTCGGCCGTCGGACCGCGCCCGGTGACCACCATCGAAGGGCTCTCGACCGACAGCACCCATGCCGTGCAGCGGGCGTGGGTGGAGATGCAGGTGGCGCAGTGCGGCTACTGCCAGAGCGGCCAGATCATGTCGGCGGCGGCGCTGCTGGACAGGAACGCGGCACCCACCGATGCGGACATCGACACGGCCATGCAGGGCAACGTCTGCCGCTGCGGCACCTACCAGCGCATCCGCGCCGGCATTCATCGCGCCGCCGAGATGAAGAGGGCCTCCGCATGAGGCGCTTCCTGATGCAGGCCGACACGACTGCCGTCAGCCGCCGCGACTTCGTGCGCGTGAGCCTCGTGCTCGGTGGTGGACTGATGGTGTCGGTGTACGGCTGCGGACCGAACGGCGAGGAGCCCCCTCGCGCCGCGACCGGCGGTACGCTGGAGCCGAACGCCTTCGTGCGCATCGACACATCGGGCAATGTCGTCGTCACCTCCAAGCATCTCGAGATGGGCCAGGGCGCGTACACGGGTCTGGCAACGATCATCGCCGACGAGCTGGATGCCGACTGGTCGACGGTCACCGTCGAGGGTGCCGGCGCCGACGACAAGAAGTACGGCAATGCGACGCTGGGTGGCCTGCAGGGCACCGGTGGTTCGAGCGCGATCGCGAACTCGTGGATGCAGCACCGGCAGGCCGGCGCCACGGCGCGCGCGATGCTCGTCGCCGCGGCCGCCGCACAGTGGAAGCTGCCCGTCTCCGAGCTGACGACGGAACCGGGTATGGTCGTGCACGCGGCGACCAATCGACGGGCCCCCTACGGCACGCTCGTCACCGCGGCCGCTGCCATGCCGGTCCCCGCCGACGTGCCGCTGAAGGACCCCTCGGCCTTCCGCTACATCGGCAAGGAGAAGGGCATCACGCCGCGTGTCGATGCGAAAGCCAAGGGCAACGGCACGGCCACCTTCACGCAGGACGTGAAGCTGCCGGGCATGCTGACGGCAGTCGTCGCGCATGCACCGCGCTTCGGCGCGACGGTGCGCTCGTTCGACGCGACGAAAGCGAAGGCGGTGCCGGGCGTGCGCGACGTGGTGCAGATCCCCACGGGTGTCGCCGTGCTCGCCGAGCACTTCTGGGCGGCGAAGCTGGGGCGTGACGCACTCACGGTCGAGTGGGACGAGAGCGCTGCGTACATGAAGGGCACAGCCGAGATCATGGCGCAGTTCCGCGAGGCCGCCGCGAGGCCCGGGCGCGGTGTACGGAATGATGGCGATGCCGACGCAACCATCACGAATGCGTCGAAGACGGTCGAGGCCACCTACGCATTCCCGTATCTCGCGCACGCGTCGATGGAGCCGCTCAACTGCGTGGTGGAGCTGAAGAGCGACAGCGCGGCCATCTGGAATGCCAACCAGTTCCCGACGGTCGATCGCGGCGTGGTGGCGAAGATCTTCGGCCTCGCGCCAGAGAAGATCACGATGCATACGCTGCTGTCCGGCGGCAGCTTCGGTCGGCGCGCGAATCCGAAGTCCGACTACGTGGCGGAAGCAGCCACGATCGCGAAGGCGATCGCCGGCCGTGCGCCGGTGAAGCTGGTCTGGACGCGTGAGGACGACATGGCGGCTGGCTACTTCCGCCCCGCCATGCTGCACCGGTTGCGCGGCGGGCTGGATGCGGCGGGTACGCCGGTGGCGTGGTGGCAGCGTGTGGTGGGCCAGTCGATGATGGAGGGGACGATGTTCGCCGATCCCACCGGCAACGACACATCGTCGTACGAAGGGGCGTCGGACCATGTGTACGACATCCCGAACGTCTTCCTCGACGTGCACTACGAGAAGGTCGGCGTGCCGATCCAGTGGTGGCGGTCGGTGGGCCACACGCACACGGCGTTTGCGGTCGAGATGTTCGTGGACGAGATGGCGAAGGCTGCCGGCCGCGATCCACTGGAGTTCCGTCAGGCGATGCTGGCGAAGGATCCTCGGCGGCTGGCAGTGCTGAACCTCGCCGCGGAGAAGGCGGGCTGGGGCTCGCCGCCGCCCGCAGGCCGCGCGCGCGGCATCGCCGTGCACAAGTCGTTCGACACCTACGTGGCCGAGGTGGCCGAGGTCTCGCTGCAGGACGGGGTGCCTCGGGTGCACCGCGTCACCTGCGCGGTCGACTGCGGCATCGTGGTGAATCCCGATGTGGTGCGGGCGCAGATGGAAGGTGCGGTGGCGTTCGGACTCGGTGCGGCGCTGTTCGGCAGGATCGAGATCGACGGTGGGCGCGTCACCTCGCTCAACTTCGACCGGTATCGTGTGCTGCGGCAGCGGGAGATGCCCGAGGTGACGGTGCACATCATGCCTTCCACCGAGAAGCCGACGGGTGTGGGTGAGCCGGGCACGCCGCCGATCGGACCGGCGGTCGCGAATGCGCTGTTCGCGCTGACGGGGACGCCGACGCGCACGCTGCCGCTGGTGACCTGATGCGCACGGGCCGCCACTCGCCACGGTGTCGCGATCCCCGCGCCTTCACGCTGCTCGAGGTGATGGTGGTGCTGACGCTGCTGGGCGTGTCGCTGGCGCTGGTGGTGCCGATGTTCACGCGGTCGGCGCCACCGGATGCCACCGCCGAGTCCCTGCAGCGGTTGCGCGGTCGCGCGGCGCGACTCGGCGTCACGATCGACACCGTCGTCGCAGGGCGACGATTGCGCATCACGCCGATCGGCGCCTGCCTGCCGGTGGACGGTCGCGGTGCGACGGCCGTGCGCTGGGACCCGGCGCGCTGTGCCCCGGCCACCGCGTCGCCATGACGCTGCTCGAGACGATCGTGGCGATGGTCGTGCTCGGGCTGGCGGCGGTCGGCTTCCTCGAGCTGTTCCAGCGTGTGAGCGCGACCACGCGTGACACGGTGGCGTGGACGCACGCCGTGCAGGTGGCCGAGGAGCGGATGGAGCGCGCGGTCGTCGGTGAAACGCTGGCGGGCGTGGACACGGTGGATGGGATGCGCACCGTCGTGCGCGTGACGCCGTGGCGGGCCGGGATCCGCGAGATCGAGGTGCAGGTGACGCTGCCGGCGCCTGGTGCCGCGCAGGTGGAGCTCCGGCGGCTGGTGCGTGCGCGATGAACCGCTGCCGGTGGCCAGGAGCATCCCGGCTTCGGACCGTTGCGACCGCGTGAACAGCGCACACCCGTGACGATCATTCCCGCTCTCGACCGCTACACCAGCCGCGAGTACCGCGCATTCGAATCCGGAAAGTCCACACCGTAGGCGACGTAGACGAACACGAACAACGCGGCCAGCACCGGTCCCATCCCGCCGTCGAGGAGCTGCGGCGTGGGCGCGGGACCGGACCTGACGCAGGTGACCATCGCTCCCACGACGACCATCGCGATCGCCAGCCATTGATACAACCGGAGCCCCGCAACCTGGGCCGTCTGCGGCTCACCGCGGAAGTGCTCCTCGACGAAACGACCCAGGCCCGCCAGCATGAACGCGACGCCGGCGATGAACGTCACCGGTGCAGCCAGCGTCCACAACCGCACCAGCACGGCACCACTCGCGATCGCCCACAGCGCGGAGTACAGCGGCGTCGGGTGCACCGGCACGCCTCCCAGCGCACTCAGTCGCACCACGCGGGAACGTGGATGCGTGTAGCGGATGCCCCACGTGTGAGCAGTCGCGTGCCCATGACAGCAGCCCTGCACCAGGCAGCGCATGCGACCGAAGACGACGGTGACGCAGCCGCCCGCGCTCATCGCGGCCAGCAGCAGCCACCCGTCGTGCCCCGTCACCACCGCGACCAGGCACACCAGCAGCACGCCGACCACCGACCCGAAGTAGCCGTACGGACGGAGCAGTTGCGACGAGCCTTCGACCAGTTGCGCCCAGAGCGAGGCGCCGACGATCGCAACGACGGTGGTCATCACGATCCACCGGAATTCCCCGGTGCCGGCCAGCATCGTTGCGAGCATCGCGCCGCCGGCGCCGCCGAGCGCGGCGTAGGCACCGTGGCTGAGCACACGCACCGGTCCCAGGCGCCATTCCCTCCACGAGTTCGCGACGCCTTCGGTCGCCCGGCAGAGTACCCGCCAGATCGGTGACGCCTTGCGCACCACCGCGTATGCGACGACGCCAGCCGCCACATCGAGTACGGCGTGCATGCCGGTGGTGACACAGCTCACACTCACGGCCAGCGCAAGGATCGTCCATCCTGGCGTTGCACGTGGCCAGCGCGCCCGCAGCACGTCCGTCGCGATCAGGACCCACACGACGTGAAAGGACGGGAACGCCGTGACCGGCGCATCACCGACGCGCTCCCAGGCCAGCAGCGGCGACCACCACGATCCCGACGGTACGGGCTTGGCCTCCACGATCAGTGGCACGAGCAGGTAGAGCGGGATGATCAGAGCGGTGGCAACGAGTCCGTCGACGGCGAATCGTCGCAGGTCGCGTGCGCGGCGCGCGAGGAATGGCGCCGAGATCACCAGCGGATAGGTCAGGATGTAGAATGCTTCCATCCAGGCGATCACGGGCCAATCGCGTTCGCCCGGCAGGCGCGGCACGGCGGTCGCGTGCCGAGGGATGCCGAGCCACTCGACGGCCTGGAACAGGATGAGCCACGGGACGAGCACGCGCACGATCACGGCCGCGCGCTCCCACGGCGTGGGCGGGCGATCCGCCGGATCTGGCAGGTGCAGCGACGGCCGCGCGGACTGGCCGAAGAGCGCCGTCGTGTGCGAGGCCTCGAAGCCCATCACCCACGCCGTGGCCAGCGCCGCGAGTGTCGGCGCGACGATCCAGATGGCGGCGGCGGACGCTCGCGACACGGCGGCACCGAACGCCACCAGCACCGCCCCGACGTAGAGCGGATTGGCAAGCAGCCGATAGGCGCCGCGGGTGACGAGGCGTTCCGGCGGGAATGCGCTCATCGGAAGGCCGCGGCCATGACGCCAGAGTGCCATGGTGCCAGCGATCATGAGCGCGAACCCGGCGGCCAGCAGCCATGGGCCCGCAAATCCGATCGGCGGCAGCGGCAGTGGCAGCAGCTGGTCCAGCCGTCCGGCCCACGCCGCCAGCGCCAGTGGCAGCAGCAGGACGAACAGCGCGCCGTAGGCGATGCGTGCGATCATCCCGAACTCGCCGCGCGGTCCCGCGTCACCGAAGCCGCACCGTCTCGTGGATCGCCCACCCCGTGTGCGTCGTGCCGTCGTGATCGCGCCGTGTGCCGCGACCAAGCCACTTCGTCTCCTCGACGGCGAGCAGCGCGTCGGGCACGAGGTGGACCAATCCGGGAATCGGTGACACGATGTCACGAATGCGGCGCCGCTCCAGCAGTCGCACCGGCGCGATCACCAGCGCGCTGGTGGCGGTCATCACCGAAGCCCCGTCCACGACCGGATCCGTCGCGGGGCGACCGTCCTCGATCACCTGGACCAACGGATGGGGACCGCGCCAGCAGAACCACGTGCTGGCGTGCTGGCGGTCGGTGGCGATCCACCGGCCCCATTCGAGCGTGTCGATGGGCAGCTGCCACGGCGGGATGGTCATCGTGAGCCGTTCGGCGTAGCCGGTGCCATCACACACCGTGGCGCCGTGGCGCTCGACCACGAGCCGGGACGCCATCGTCTCGCCGTGCCATCGCACCACCCCGTCGGCACGGTCCAGCAGGAGCAGATCGGCCGGCGTGTCAGCAGGTTCCATCGTCACGGACACGTCGAGGGCGTCCGATCGCCACGCCACGACGCCACCGCGGCATTCCGGCGGCACCGTCGACGCGATGCTCCAGTCCGAGCGTGCCGGGGCGTCGGGGGGGAACTCGGTGAGCGCGTGCCACGTGATGGCATGGTCGCCCAGCGACAGGCGCGTCCAGTAGGCAATGACGGCGCCCCCGGCCTCGTCGACACCGTCGAGGTACCACTTGGTCAGCGCGAACATGGTCCTCGTGCGGCAAGGCGTTCAGTGCCAATGGTGCCAATGTACGCGCCGACGACGACGCCGTGCATGGTGCGGAGGCGGGCCGGGGGCCGGGCCGATCTCCGTCGCTCCACCGTGGCCACCGTGAGGAGGCGCGCCGCGCCGTCAGTAGATTGAGGCTGTGGCGCCCCCATGACCCGACACCGATCGGGGATGGACGCCGCCGTCCACCTGCCCGACCACCAGCGCCCGATGCTCGCGATTCCACTGTCACTGACCATCGCCCGTCTGCTCCTCGGTCCGCTGGCGGTCTGGATGGCCACGCATGGCGTCAACCGCGCGTGGTTCATCGCCCTGCTCATCGCAGGGCTGCTCTCCGACATCTTCGATGGCGTCCTGGCACGCGCACTCGGCGTCTCGGCGTCCTGGTTCCGGCGGCTCGACAGTCAGGTGGACATCGTGTTCTACCTGTGCATTCTCGCCGCGACCTATCTGCTGGAAGAACGCACCTTGCGCATCGGCGCACCGGCCATCGCGGCGGTGGTGTCGCTCGAGGCGCTCTGCATTGCCGTCAGCCTGCGCAAGTTCCGCGTCATGCCGGGAACGCATGCGTGGAGCGCGAAGGTCTTCGGCATCGTGCTGTTCGCCGCATTTCTGGGCATCCTCGCCTTCCGCTGGGGGCCGTGGGCCGTGTGGCTCGCCGGCGCATTCGGCGTCGCCGCCAATGCCGAAGTGCTGGCGATCATCGCGCTGTCGGTGGACGCGCCGGTGGACGTGGCCCATGTCGGGCGCGTGGCGCGTCGCACACCGCGGCACGACTGACGATGATGCTGCACCATGCACATCCGGGCAGCCGGGTGCGGCGCGTACCGAAGCGCGTGGCCGTCGGTCGACTGGCCATGGCACTGGCAGTCTCCGCATGGCTCCTTGCCGGGGCTGTGCGCGCGAGCGCGCAGCGTATGCCCGCGCGGCCTGCCGGCGAGGTCGGGAGCCTGATCCTGCAGATCGTGGCATCGGGCACGCACCGCCCGCAGCGCTGGCCCCTGCTGCGCGATGTCACGCGCGACCTGCAGGCGCTCTACGCGCCGGCGGGCGGCGCGCCGCGGTGGAGTCGCGGCGGACAGCCGACGCCGGCGGCGATCGGCGTCGTGCGCGAGCTCGCGACGATCGAGGCGCGAGGCCTCGCGCCGGCCGACTACGATGCCGCTGCGCTGACGACCGCGGCCGCCGGACCGCTGCCGACCGCCATGGCGCAGGCGGACTTCGATGTCACACTGACCGTCGCGACGATTCGCGCGTTGCGCGCACTGCAGTACGGTCGCGTCTCGGCGGCGGCCGTCCATGCGCACCTCCACTTCACACACGAGCCCTACGACGTGGTGACGGCGCTGCGTGCGATGACGCAGTCCACCGCCCCGTCGCTCCAGTTCGACCAGACCGAGCCGCCGCACCTCCACTATCGCCTGCTCAAGTCGGCGCTGGCTCGCTACCGCGCACTGGCGCGTGACACGACGCTGCTGCCGTTGGCCCTCACGCCGACGCTCCGGCCCGACGCAGTGGACGCGGGCATCCCGCGCCTGCGACGGCTGCTCGTCGCGCTGGGTGACCTGCCGCTGACCACCCAGCGAACCGGGGCCGTGGATTCGCTGCGGTACGACAGCGTCCTCGTGTCTGGAGTGCAACACTTCCAGCATCGCCACGGATTCGTCGAGGACGGCATCATCGGTCCGGCGACGCGGGCGCGTCTGCGAGGACCGGTGGCAGCCCGCATCGCGCAGATCGAACTGTCACTCGAGCGATGGCGCTGGCTGCCACACATCCTCAGCGATCCGCCGCCGGTCATCGTGAATGTGCCCGCCTTCCGCGCGCACGCGTTCACGACCAACAGTGACCGCGAAGCCGACCTGGTGAGCATGGACGTGGTGGTGGGCAAGGCGTTCCGCCACCGCACACCGGTGTTCAGCGCCACGATGCGCTACGTCATCTTCTCGCCGTACTGGGACGTTCCACCGAGCATTGCGCGGAAGGAGCTCCTGCCGCTGGCGTATCGCGATGCCGGCTATCTGGCGCGCAACGACTTCGAGATCGTGCGTACCAACGGCACGGTGCTGGGCACATCCGCAGCGGCGGTCGCAGCCGTCGATGCAGGGACGGCGCGCATCCGGCAGAAGCCCGGCGCGACGAATGCGCTCGGTGGCGTGAAGTTCGTCTTCCCGAACGAATTCAACGTGTACCTGCACGACACGCCCGCGCAGTCGGTGTTTCGGCAGGCGAGGCGCGATGCGAGCCATGGCTGCATCCGCCTTGCCGAGCCGGCACGCCTTGCGAGGTTCCTGCTGCGGGACCAGCCCGGGTGGGACTCCACGGCCGTGGCAAACGCCATGACGCTGTCGGAGCCGCGGCAGGTGACCCTCACACGGCCGGTGCCGGTGCACATCGTCTATGCCACCGCGGTCGCGCGCGAGGATGGCGACGTGTACTTCTACGCCGACATCTACGGCCACGACCGGACGCTCGCGGCCCTGCTGGCGACGGGGTATCCGTACGCGAATTCCCGGCGCTGATGGCGATGTGACCTCTGTGGCGGGTGGCTCGTTGGTGGAGTGCAGCCCAACCCTCGCGAGTCGCGCCTGCGCGGGTCCTCGGGCAGCCCGGCGCGCACCGCCGGATGCGCGCAGCCGACAACGAGATCACACGAGCTGTCCCTTGCGCAGCCTGACCGCGCCAGTGAGCATGCGTGTCGAGCGAGACCTGCCGATTCTCACACCACCGACCCGATGGACACGTCCTCGCGCCCCAGCCGCCGCGCCACCGTCAGACCGCCGCGCGCGGTCGGCGGCGCTCCGACGCCTGGCGCCGACGCGATGACGCGCCGCGGCTTCACGCTGCTGGAGGTGATGATCGCCCTCGTCATCGGGGCCACGGTGGTCCTGCTGGCCTACGCCACGCTGCGCGGCGGCATGGACACGCAGGAGCGCGTGACACGGGTGCACGACGAGGAGGAGACGGTCACCATCCTGCGCGCGATGCTCGGCGATGCGATCCGTCACGCCATCACGGCGGATGGCAGCGACGGTGCCACCGGACTTCGCCTCGCCACCACTGCGGACGGGGATGTGCAGAGTCTGCGCCTCACCACACGCGGCATCGAGCCACCGTACGGTGCGACCGGCGCGTGGCAGCTCGTGTTGCACCACGACAGCACCGGCGTCGTCCTCGATGCCGACCCGCTGGCCGGCACACGCGGGGCGGCACTGCGACTGCGCGCGTCGTCACTGCGCGCGTTCGGCGTGCGCGTCCTCGCGCCCACCGAGACCGAGTGGCGCGACCGCTGGGATGACGGCACCCGGCTGCCTGCCGCCGTCGAGATCGCGTTCCTGTCGGCAGACGCGCGACGCAGCGGCGCACCGCTGGTCGTGCGCACCACCGCCATGGGTCGGCCATGATGAAGCAGCGCAGCGGCGTGGCGCTCCTGGTGGTGCTGTGGATCCTCGTGCTGCTCGGCGGACTGGGCGCCGCGGTCACGATGCAGTCCCGCCGCGCCAGCGATGCCACCGCCAGTGCGCGCGCACGCATCGCCGCGCGGTACGCCGCCGAGAGTGCAATCGTCGCCACCACCGACGCGATCGAGCGGGAGTTGATTGCCTGCGGCGAGGACACGCTCCGACGCCAGCGCGTCCTCAACGGTGTGGAACACCGCACCGACAGCACCCTCGCGCTCGGCAGGCAGCGCGCGCAGGTGGCGGTGGTGGATGCGAGTGCACGCCTCGACGTGAACGCCGCCAGCACCGACGCACTCGCGCTCCTCTTTTCGGGCGTGGGGCAACCGTCACTGGCGCGGCGCACGGCGGAGGCGATCAAGGGGTGGATCGGCGGCGAGGGTACGCGCACGCGACTCGTGCTGTCGCTGGAGCAGCTCGCGAGCATTCCGGGTGCCGACTCGCTCACCGTCAGCGCAGCACTGCCGTACCTCACCGTCGATGGCGACGGGCGCGTGAACCGCATGACGGCAGCCGCACCGGTCCGCGCCGCCGCGACGGGTGACCTGCAAAACGAACCGTCACGGCTGCTGCTGATCGCACGCGGCTGGATGGACGGCCATCCGCTCACACACGAGATCCAGGTGGTGGTGGCTGTGCAGGGCACGCAGCTCGCGTTCGTGCGCTGGCGGGAGCGCGACCGATGAGCACACTCGGCCTCGAGCTCGGTGCACAGGTCGTGCGCGCGGTCCTGCAGCCGCGGCGTGGTGACGCGATCACCCGCGAGTACGCGTGGTCACCGGAGCGCGCGACGGAATGCGTCGAGCGGATCGTCGCTGATCTTGGCACCGGGCACACCGTCGCACTCGCGGTGGGGCTGGCGCACCTGAGCGTGCAGCGCGTGACGCTTCCGCCAGCACCAGCGGCGACGCTGCGTCAGATGTTGCGCATCGAACCCGATCGCTGGTTCCCGCTGCCGGCGGCGGGCGAGCTGGCCGTCGGTGTCGCATCGAATGGCACGCTGGCCTTCGCCTGCGACGGTGCCGCGCTCGAGCGGTGGGTTGCGGCATGCAGTGCGCTTGGCACGGTGACGTCCGTCGAATCGGCACCAACGGCACTCGCGCGCACGCTGCGCGGCGATGGATCGGCTCCGCTCGACGACGATGAGGCGCCGGGCCGCGTGGAAGTGCAGGCGGGCACGCTCACCACCGTGCGGCGCGGACGGCGCGGTGACACGCCATCCGGCGCAGTGCGTGTGGACCCAGACGCCGTCGCACGTGGCGCCGCGAACGTGCCGCAGGATGCTGACGACATGCAGTTGCGCACCGCCGCCATGGAGCGACGGGCCGCAGCGCGCGCCCGAACCCGGCTGTTCACGTGGAGCATCGCCGCCGCGGCTGCGTTGGCCGCGGCAGTCTGGTCGCTCGGCGTGTCACGTGACCGCACGCTCGCGGCGCTCGACGCCGAGGTGGTGCAGGCGCGTGCGGCGGCGGCGACGGGGCGGGCGTCGCTGGAACGCATCTTCGCGCTGGATCGTGAGGCCGCTGCGATCACCGCGCTGCGAGCCGAACGCCCCGACGACGCGCGCGCGATGGCCGCGATCGGCACGCGGCTACCACGCGCCGCCGTGGCGCAGCGGGTGCGCGTGGATGGCCGCGAATGGCAGGTGGACGGCAACGCCGTCACGGCAGCCGCCGTGCTGCAATCGCTGGCGGCGGAACCGACCTTCGACAAGGTGCGCTTCCTCGCACCCAGCGCACGCTATCAGGAAGCCACCGGCAACCGCGAGACCTGGTCCATTGGCTTCACCCTTCGCTGACGGCCTCGCCGAGCGTGATCGCCGTGCCCTGCGATGGGGCGCAGTGGCGTCGTTGCTGGTGATCGCCGTGGCGGTGGCGCTGCCGGGCGCGCGACGCTGGAGCGAGCGTGAGACACTCATCGGCACGCGACGTGAAGAGCTGGCACGGTGGCGCGGAGTCGCTGCCGCCGAGTCGCTGCTGTCCGCCGGTGTGGACGCGCGCAGCATGCGCATGTCGTCGTTTGCGCAGCGTCCGCTGGGGGCGCCATCCACCGCGCTGGTGTCGGCGTCGCTCCAGTCGCTGCTGCAGCGCTACGCCGACGAGAGTCAGCTCACCGTGAGCGAGTTGAACGTCGCCGGTGAACAGGACTCGCTGGCGACCACGCTCCCGATGCTGCCGGCGACGCTGGTGGCGCTGGGTGACATCTACTCCGTGGCCGACCTGCTGACGCGCATCCAGGGTGGCAGCGCGTTGCTGGACGTGCGTGCGCTGACGGTGCAGGTGAACCCCGCACGTGCCAGCACCGGCGGTGGTGAGTTGCTGCAGGTGACGGTGCTGGTGCACGCACCGTACGTGATCGAATGACGGTCACCCGCCTCGTCCCGATGCTCAAGGTCATGACGGCCGTCGGCGCGCTGGTCACGCTCGTGGCGCTGCTCTGGCCGACGCGCGTGCAGGTCACGCCGCTGCCACCCGTGCTGGCGGCGGTGGGCGCGCCCGACACGCAACTGGTGGTGATCGACACGCTCACCGGCGAGGCGATCATCGACGCCAACATCTTCTCGCCAGCGCGGCAGCGGCCCGGCGCGCGGACGATGCCGAGTGTGGGCGCCGGGATGGCGGAGCGCGCGGATGACACCTTCGACCCCGGTGCCGACACTGTGGTCGACGAGGTGATGGCCACCGACGGCCTCGCCCCGCGCGTGGAGGATGCCGTGCCGCGGCTGTACGGCGTGGTCGATGGTGCGGGTGGACCGCAGGCGCTGCTCCGCCTGGAGCGCGCGCGGCCCGGCGCGACCCTGTATCGTGAAGGCGATCGTGCCGGTGGGTATCGGGTGCGACGCATTGACGCTGATCACGTGGTGCTGGACGGACCGCGCGGCGGACTCGTGTTGCGGCTGATGCCGCGGAGGTCGACACCCTGATGCGTCTGCGCTGTCGTGCAGCCCTGCTTGCCACACTCCTCGCGCTGCCGCTGTGCACCAGGCCGGCGCTGGCGCAGGAATCTCGCACCGGTCCCACGTCGCTCCGCTTCTCGGATGCGCGGCTGGAGGATGTGATCGCCGCGCTGGGCCAGATGCTGGGCCTGACGGTCGTGTCGAGCGATGTGCCCGACAAGCGCGTCTCGCTCAGCACGCCGGGACTGCTGCGCGCTGCCGAGATCACCACCGTGCTGGAATCGCTGCTGGAGGCGCATGGGCTGGTGCTGGTGCGCAACGGCAGCATCGCGCAGGTGCTGCCGGCCGACAAGGCACCGGCACCCGGCGAGGTCGTGACGGGCTTCGACATGCCGGTGCCGCCGCCGGTGGGATTGATCTCGCGCCTCGTGACGCTGGAGCGCGTGCGTGCCGAGGAGGCCGTGGCGGCGCTCAAGCCACTCGCGTCGCCGACGGCACGGATCGAGGCCATCGCCCGATCGAATGCGGTGCTGATCACCGATCGCGGCGTGAACGTGGCGCGCTACCTGACGCTGCTGAAGACGCTCGACGCGTCGTCGCAGGGCGAGGATGGCCTGCGCACCTACGTCGTCAAGCTCAAGTACGCCAACTCCGACGAACTGGCGGGTGTGCTGGGACAGTTGTACGGCGTGACGACCACACAGAGCCGTCGCACCTCGCTGGACGATCAGGCACTCTCGCGTACGCTCAGCGTCTTCAAGCAGCGCGATGCCGAGGCGTTCCGGCAGCGCGCCGACCTGCAGCCAGCAGCGCCGGCGCCGGCAGGCACCGTCGCGCCGCGCGACAGCAGCCGTGGCCGCGGCGCGCTGGTGGGCCAGACCACCGTCGTCGCCAGCCCGAACGACAACGCGCTCGTCCTGCGCACCGCCCCCGCCAACATCGCGCTGCTGCGCGAGACCATCGACTCGCTGGACTTGCGTCCGGTGCAGGTGCTGCTCGAGGTGACCGTCGCCGAGGTGGTGCTCGGCCGTGGCACGGAGTACGGCGTGAACTGGAGCGCGGTGAACAACCGGACGCTGGGCCAGTTCGGCGATCCGGTGCGCAACGGCGCCGACCTGGACTCGCTCTCCGTGACGAATGCGGTGCAGGACGCCGTGGTGCGCACACTGAGTCTGGGGCGCATCAATGTCCGCGGCCTGCTGCGGACGCTCGCGACGACATCCACCGTGAACGTGCTGAGCACGCCGGAAGTCCTCGCGACCAACAATCGCGAGGCGCGCATCCTCGTCGGCGCCAAGTATCCGTTCGTGGCCTCGCAGCGCTTCGACATCGGCGTGGACCGCGCGGTGCAGTACGAGAACGTCGGCACGCAGCTCACCATCGTGCCCACGGTGAACAGCGACGATTACGTCTCGGTGCAGGTGCTGCAGGAGGTGAGCAACGTGACCAACCAGATCGTCGGGCCAGCGTTCAACGCGCCGGTGATCTCCACCCGCGAGGCCTCCACGCGCGCGCTGGTGCGCAACGGACAGACCGTCGTGATCGGTGGCCTGATCGGCACCAGCGTCGACGTGAGCAACTCCGGCGTGCCGTTCCTGAAGGACATCCCGCTGCTTGGGTTTCTTTTCAAGCGCGAGAGTCGCACGCGGCAGCGCACGGAGCTGGCGATCTTCATCACGCCCTACGTCATTCGCACCGACGCCGACGCCGACGCCGTCTTCGACCGCGCGCGCACGCGCACCGGCACTCCCGACGGCGGCGATGCCAAGCCGGTGCGCACGCCACCCGTCACGCCACGCGTCGTCCCACCGGCTCGCCCGTGACGGCGCCGCGGTCCACGTCCGTCATCACCCCCGCGATCGCGCCGCACGCGCCGGCACCGCCGGTGGCGCGTGACCTGCGCGAGGCGGCCAGCGGCGCACTCGCGCGAGCGCTGCCGGCGCGATGGATGGAGCAGCACGGCGTGCTGCCGCTGGGCGTGAACGACGACGGTGCCGTGGTGCTGGCCGCGGCCGCGATGCCCGATGCGACGGTGCTGGATGCGCTGGAGCGCACCTTCCACCGCGCGATCGTGCCGGTGCTGCACCCCGCCGGTGAGCTGCGTGCCGCACTGCTGACAGCGGAGCGGGAAGCGCCCGCCGTCGGCGCGTCAGGTGATGGCGACGGCGATGCGCCGCTGGACGATCTGCGCGCACTGGCCGCGCAGGAGCCGGTGATCCAGCTCGTGAACGTCACCCTGCTCGACGCGCTGCGCGCCGGCGCCAGCGATGTGCACATCGAGGCGCTGGCCGACGAGGTGCGCGTGCGGTACCGCGTGGATGGCGTGCTGCGGGAGGTCACGCGACTGGGCCGGCAATACCACGCGGCGGTGATCAGCCGGGTGAAGATCATGGCGGGGCTGGACATCGCCGAGCGGCGCAGGCCGCAGGATGGGCGCATCCGGATCACGCTGGCCGGCCGCGACGTGGATCTGCGTGTGTCGACGCTGCCGGGCCTGCATGGCGAGGGTGTGGTGCTGCGCCTGCTCGATGCCGGCACCGTCGCGCCCGACCTGGCCGCGCTGGGCATGAGCGACGGCGTGCGCCACCGCGTCGAATCACTGCTGACGCGCACCGGTGGGCTCCTGCTCGTGACCGGTCCCACCGGCTCCGGCAAGACGACCACACTCTACGCCGCCATCGCCCGCCTCAACTCGGCGGCGGTGAAGATCGTCACCGTGGAAGACCCGATCGAGTATCGCATGGCAGGCGTGACGCAGGTGCCGGTGAACGCGAAGGCCGGCATGCATTTCGCCACCGCGCTGCGCTCCATCCTGCGCCACGATCCCGACATCATCATGGTCGGTGAGCTGCGTGATGCCGAGACGGCGTCGATCGCCATCCAGGCCGCGCTGACCGGGCATCTGGTGCTGGCGACGCTGCACACCACCGATGCCGTGGGCGCCGTCACCCGCCTGATCGACATGGGTGTCGAGCCATTTCTGGTGGCCGCCACCGTCGAAGGGGTGCTCGCGCAGCGGCTCGTGCGCACGCTGTGCGATGCCTGCGCGGTGACGCGTGCACCGCGCGCCACCGAGCGCGCACGCTGGGGCAACGCGCCGGCCACGCCGCGTGACGCGCAGGGGTGTGATGCGTGCGGCGGCACGGGCTATCGCGGTCGCACCGGCATCCACGAGCTGCTGGTGCCGGACGATGCGTTCCGGGCACAGGTGCTGCAGCGGCAGTCGCCGGCGGTACTGCGCACGACGGCGGGCGCGGCGGGCACCGTGTCGCTTGCCGCACATGCCGATGCGCTGGTGCGCACCGGCGTGACCACCAGCGAGGAAGTGGCGCGCGCACTCGGCGAGCTGGACGCGTGACCAGCGCCAGCCGCCCCGAGATGCCATTCCGGTATCGCGCCACGACCGATGCGGGCGCGATGCGCGACGGCGTGATCCGCGCCGCCTCGCGCGAGGAGGCACTGCGCGAACTGCGGCGACAGGCGCTCTGGCCGGTGACGGTGGATGTCGTCGCGACGGCGACGACGTCAGTCGGGTGGCGCACGAGACTTGGCGGGCAGAAGCCTGCCGTGGCACTCTGGACGCGCACCCTCGCGACACTCGTCGGCGCCGGTGCCTCGATGGATCGCGCGCTGCAGGTGGCGGCGGCGCAGGTCACGCTGCCCGCGGTGCACGCGGCGCTGCGGCAGGTGCATGCCGACGTGCGCGGCGGCGCCGCACTGGCGGGCGCGATGCGCGCGCACCCGACGCTGTTCGATGCGCTGCATGTGGGGCTGGTGGAGGCGGGTGAGTCATCGGGCCAGCTCGCACCGGCGCTCTCCACGCTCGCCACTGCCCTCGACGAGGAGGATGCGCGCCGCGCCCAGCTCCAGACGGCGCTGCTCTATCCGGCGCTGGTGGCGGTGGTGACGGCGGTCGGCGTGCTGGTGCTGCTGCTGGTGGTGGTGCCGCGCTTTGCCGGGATGCTGGCCGACGTGGGCGGCACCCTGCCCTGGTCCACGCGCGTGCTGGTGGCGCTGGGATCGGTGTTGGCGCGGTTCTGGTGGCTGCTCGCGGCAGGTGGCGCACTGGCGGCGGTGGCGTGGCAACAGTGGGCTGCGTCCCCGGCCGGTGCGGTGGCGTGGGGGCGACTGCGGCTGCAACTGCCGGTCACCGGGGCGCTCGAACGGACCATCGCCACCGCACGCTTCACCCGCGCCCTCGGGCTGCTGCTGCACGGCGGCTCGTCGCTGCTGCCGGCGCTGCGGCTGGCGCGTAGCGGCGTCGCCAACCCCGCCCTGGCGATGGAGCTGGAGCAGGCCGTGCAGCGGGTGGCGCGCGGTGATGCGCTATCGGCGAGCGTCGCCGGCATCCTCACGCCGCTGGCGACGCAACTGCTGGCGGTGGGCGAGGAGAGCGCGCAGCTGGACGTGCTCGCGACGCGTGCCGCCGATGCCCACGACGAGGATGCGCGGCGGTCGCTGCGCACGCTCACGGCGCTCCTCGAACCGGCGCTCGTGTTGACATTCGGGGGCATCGTGGGCTTCGTGGCACTGGCAATGCTGCAGGCCATCTACGCCGTGAATGTGAGCCTTCCATGATGTCGGTCAGGCCGATCTGTGACATGCGGGCGCGATGCACGATGCCTCGCACGATGCAAGGCATGACGCACCGCCTGCCGCAATTCGCGACAGCGGCTCGGCGCGAGGACATGCCGGCGCTGCCGGTGCCGAACCGCCGTGGACTGCGGCGGGGCCTGACGCTGATGGAGCTGCTGGTGGTGCTGGTCGTGCTCGGCCTGCTGGCTGGCCTGATCGGGCCGCAGCTCTTCGGGCGCGTCGGCGAAGCGCGCGTCACGACCGCCCGCACGCAGATGGAACTGCTCGGCGTCGCGCTGGACAGTTACCGGCTCGACAACGGCACATATCCTACGACGGCGCAAGGACTTGGCGCACTGCAGACGACGCCGTCGCGGGCACCGATCCCGGCCAACTGGCGTGGCCCCTACCTGCGGAAGGCCGTTCCCGCCGACCCATGGGGACGCCCCTACACCTATCGTGCACCGGTGCGCGGTGCCGAGGGCTACGAACTGGTCACGCTCGGCCGGGATGGTGCGGCTGGGGGCAGCGGTGAGGATGCCGACCTGACCACGGCCGACGTCCAGAACGCGCCCCGTCGGTAACGCCTTTCAGGGCGACGTCGGTGTTCGCAATGGTCCAGCTTCTGCAGTAACATCCAAGTGGTTAACCATCGGCTGTTCTGCTCGTCGGTGCGTTGGGCTGCGTGAGTGCGCGCCAACGATCCATCGCCTATTTGACGTCTGACGCACAGGAGGATGGATGGAGTGCCAGCACGATGTCCTCGCCGAGCCGACCGCCACCGAGGTGGAAGTCACGGCAGGCAGTGAGGCGACGCCCGTGGCTTCGCCGTCGTCACGGCGCGGGTTCCTCACCGCCACGGCCGCCGCGATCGCTGCCACCGCCGGCGCTGCGGCAACGGCTGGTGCGCAGTCCATCAGCGGTCGCGTGCAGCGCAAGCCGGCCGTGCCGGTGCGAGGGCTCTCACTGCAGCTCTCGACCGTGCCGCAGCCGCCCGACGCCGAGACCACCGCCATCTGGCGTGATCCCGTGGCGCGCCTGGTGCGACGCGTGACGCTTGGCGTGACGAAGGATGAACTCGCGCGGGCGAAGGCGATGGGCTATCGCGCCTATCTCGAGGAGCAGCTCAAGCCGTCCACGATCGAGGATCGTGAGGTGACGGCATTCGTGACGAGGACGTATCCCACCACGCAGCAGCGGCCGGAGTCGCTGTACGTGCAGAACCTGGGCACCGTGCTCAGCGAGCTGCAGGATGCGACGCTCTACCGAGCGGCCTTCTCGCGCCGGCAGCTCAACGAGCGCATGGTGGAGTTCTGGACCGATCACTTCAACATCTGGCGCACCGACGTCGGCTACCTCAAGGTGGCGGACGATCGTGACGTGATCCGGCGCTTCGCACTGGGCAACTTCAGTGACCTGCTGCGCGCGAGCGCCCACAGCCCGGCGATGATGGAGTACCTGGACCAGACGCGCAGCCGCCGCGGCAGCCCGAACGAGAACTACGCCCGTGAGATCATGGAGCTGCACACCATCGGCAGCTACGGCGGCTACACGCAGACCGACGTGAACGAGCTGGCGCGCGTCTTCACCGGCTGGACGATGACGGGGCGTGGCGTGTTCACCTATGACGCCGACATCCACGACTTCGGCGTGAAGCTCGTGATGGGCCAGGTCTTCCCGTCCACGGCACAGGGCAAGGGACTGGCCGGCAAGGCCGAGGGTGAGCGCTACCTGACGTATCTCGTCAATCATCCGAAGACGGCGCAGTACCTCGCGCTCAAGCTGACGAAGTTCTTCCTGCAGTACGATCCGCCCGATGCACTGGTGACCTCGGTGGCGGCGGCGTACACGCGCTCCAAGGGCGACATCCCGAGCATGCTGCGCGTGATCCTCGACCAGGCCACGCTGATGGCGGCGCCGGCCAAGTACAAGCGTCCCTTCCATCTCGCGGTGTCGTCGGTGCGCGCCCTCGGCGCCACGGCGACCAACGTCTCGCTGGTGCGTGGGCAGCTCGACCTGATGGGGCAGAGCCTGTTCAACTGGGAGACGCCCGACGGCTATCCCGACCGCATGGAGTTCTGGTCCGGCCTCGTGATGCAGCGCTGGAATGCGGTGAGCACGATCTCCAGCGCGACGGGCACGACCTTCTCGGTGAACGTGACGCCGTTCCGCGGCCCGACCGCCGAGGCGTCGGTGGACCTGATCAGTGAGCGGCTCTTTGGTGGCGAGATCTCGGCCTCGCTGCGCACGCGACTGGCGGACTACCTGCGCCCCGGTCTCGCGTCCGACACGCGGCTGCGGGAGACCGTCGGCCTCGCGCTCTCCTCGTCGTCTTTCCAGTGGTACTGAACCCCGGGTCGTTCCATCCACACGAGGTGATTGACGATGGTTGATGCGTTGCTGGGTGGTGAAGACACGGGATGTGCGGAGTACAACGCGCTGAGCCGACGCGGCTTCGTGGGCGGTGCGGCGACGTTCATGGCGGCGTCGGCGATGCCGGCGTGGCTGCCGAAGGTGGTGCTGGCCGAGAGTGCGACCAGCCGCGACATCATCGTGTCGGTCTTCCTGCGCGGCGGATCGGACGGGTTGTCGATGGTCTATCCCTTCCTCGACACCAACTACTACACCGGCCGGCCGACGATCGCGATTCCGCGGCCCGACAGCACCGCGGCCACCCGTGGCGTGGCGCTGGATGGGCAGTTCGCCTTCTCGCAGGCGATGAGCTCCCTCATGCCGGCGTATCTGGCGAAGAACCTGCTGGTGGTGCACGGGGCGGGGCTGACCAACAGCACCCGCTCGCACTTCGATGCGCAGCGCTACATCGAGGTGGGCAAGGCGGCCGATCCGAACCTGGTGACCGGCTGGCTGGGCCGGCATCTCGCCACGTCCACGCCGATGCGCACCGGTGCACCGCTGCGCGCACTCGGCATCTCCGGTGGCCTGCCACGCACGCTCGTCGGCGCGCCGAATGCCCTGCCGATTCCCAATCCTGCCACCTTCGGCCTTGGTGGCAGCACCACCTCGCGTGTCGAGCGGACGGACTGGCTGCGCGCCGACTACACCGGTGTGTCGCAGACCGTCGGTGCGCCGGCGCTGGATGCGCTGAACACCGTCGACCTGCTGACGAAGATCGACTTCAACGGCTACAAGACGGCGGGCGGCGCCGTCTATCCCACCTCGGCGTTCGGGCGCGGCATGCGAGCGACGGCGGCGCTGGTGAAGGCCGACATCGGCATCGAGGCGATCCAGCTCGACATCGGCGGCTGGGACACGCACGCCACGCAGGACCCGCTGGCCGGCTCCATGTACCGCACCATGATCGACCTGGCCACCACGCTGGCGGCCTTCCACGCTGACGTGATCGCAGGTGGCACGGCCTACAACGTGACGGTGGTGGCGATCTCCGAGTTTGGGCGAAATGTCCGCGAGAACGGCAGTCGTGGCACCGACCACGGGCGCGGGTCGGCGATGTTCGTGATGGGCCCCGCAGTCGCCGGCGGACGTGTGCTCACCAGCAACTGGCAGCCGCTGGCGCGCGAGAACCTCGAGATCGGCAACGACCTGCGCGTGACGATCGATCATCGCGACGTGCTGGCCGAGCTGGTCTCGAAGCGACTGCTGAACACGAATCTCTCGACGGTCTTCCCGGACTTCGTGCCGACGGCGCGCGGTGTGACGCTGTGACGATGCTGCGTCGCCACATCGTGCTCGCGACGATCGCGGCCGGTGCGATGCTGGCCGGCTGCGGCAGCGGTGACGGCGCCACGGGACTTGGAGCGCGCCCGGATCGCATCGCCATCACCGAGGTGCGCTCGCCGCTGTACGTCGGGCAGAGCGTGCAACTCGATGCGCGTGCGCTGGACGCCAGCGGTGCCGAGCTGGCGGTCGGTGATGCGGAGTGGTCCTCGGCCACTCCGACCGTGGCCGCGGTGACGCCGACCGGCCTGCTGACCGGTGTGTCGGCTGGCACGTCGGTGCTGACGGCGCGCATCAACGGACGTGGGGGTACGGTGACCGTGACGGTCGAGAACCTCCCGCCCGCGTCGGTGACGGTGACCATGGCCGGCGCTGCCTTCACGCCGGCCGACGTGACGATCCGGCTGAACGGCACGGTCAACTTCGTCTTTCCTGCGACCGCACACGACATCGTGTTCGCGACGTCGCCGACGGGCGCGCCGGCCGACATCCCGTCGTCCGTGAGTCGCACCACCGGGCGCCAGTTCCTGCAGACCGGCGACTTCACCTACACCTCGACGTTGCAGCCCGGCAAGAGTGGTGTGGTCCGCGTACGCTGACGCGTGATCGATGACGGAACGGCGCGGGGGGGGGGGGGGACAAGGTTAAACCCCCCCCCCCGCCGGTGACCCCCAGTGGCCCCCCCCCCGGGCGCGCGAGGCGGGCCCCCCCGGCCCCCCCAACAGCCCCC
>JANNXU010000103.1:0-3582 GCA_031409715.1 Gemmatimonadaceae bacterium
CGAACAGCAACCTGATTCAGGGCAACTACATCGGACTCGACGCCGCGGGCAGCGCCGCGGTCGCCAACGCGAACTACGGCGTGGTCATCAAGGGAACGGCGGCCAACAATGCCGTCGGTGGCACCGCAGCGGGCGCAGGCAACGTGATCTCGGGCAATGGCAACCACGGCGTCGTCATCACCGAATCAAACACCAACGGCAATGCCGTCCTCGGCAACGCCATCTACGGCAACGCGGGCATTGGCATCTCACTCGACTGGGATGCGGTGACGCCGAACAACGGCACGAAGAACGCATCGCTCCCCAACCTCGACATGGACTTCCCCGTGTTCACGTCGGTGTCGCTCGTCGGCACCACGCTGACCCTGTCGGGCTACGTCGGCACGGCGGCAGGCCAGTCCACCTTCGCCAGTGCTCGCGTGGAGGTGTTCAAGTCGGACGTTGACGCCTCAGGCTTCGGCGAGGGCCAGACGTACCTCGGCTTCCTCACCGCCGACGCCAGCGGCAACGTCAGCGGCACGCTGACCGTGAGCGGACTGGCGACGGGCGACCGGATCACCGGCACGGCGACCGACGGCTCCAACAACACCTCCGAGTTCGGTGCGAACTTCACGGTCACCGGGGTGACGACGCTGGCCTCCGGGACGGATCCAGGCAACGCGTCGATTGCCCCCGGCGGCGCGGCGACGATGGCCGGCGCGTTCACCCTCCAGACGTCGACGGGCACCGACGCGATCACGGCGGCGACGGTGACGCTGGCCACGGGCACCGCGGGTGGACTGAGCCTCGTCGAGATCACCGATGATGCGGGCAGCACCGTGTATGGCTCGGCCACGAACCCCGGCAGCGACACGCCGGCGATCACCCTGACCGGCCTCACCGCCACCACCACGCTCACGCAGTTCAAGATCCGCGTGACACCGAAGACGCATACGAACATGCCGGCACCGGCGGGGTCGAGCTACGCGGTGACGGCTCGCATCAGCGCCTTCACCGGCACGAACGCGCAAACCGGCAGCGATGCCGCCGGCACCACGGTCACCATCGACAACCTGTCGCCCGCGAACGTGACCGCGGCGACGGCGACCGCGGGCAGTGCGCAGGTGGCGCTGGCGTGGACGAATCCCGCCGACGCGGACCTGTCGAGTATCGTCGTGCTGCGACGGGCGACGTCGGCCGTCGGCGACACACCCGTGGAAGGCGCGACCTACACCGTGGGCAATACCCTCGGCGCCAGCACGGTCGCCTGCGTCGTGACGGCCCCGACCGCGAGCTGCACCGACACGGGCCTCAGCAACGGCACGGTCTACCACTACCGCGTCTTCACCCGCGACGCCAACGGGAACTACGCCGCCACCGGCGTGGTGCCCACGGGCTCACCCATCACACCGACGCTCACCACCCTCGCCACGGGCACCGATCCGGCGAACACCACCATCGCGCCGAGCGGCGCGGCGACGATGGCGGGTGCGTTCACGTTCCAGACGGCGAGTGGCACCGACGCGATCACGGCCGCCACGGTGACGTTGGCCACGGGCACGGCCGGTGGTATCTCACTGGTGGAGATCACCGATGATGCCGGCAGCACCGTGTATGGCTCAGCGACGAACCCGGGCAGCGACACGCCCGCGATCACGCTGACGGGTCTGACCGCCACCTCCACGCTGACGCAGTTCAAGATCCGCATCACACCCAAGTCGCATGCGAACATGCCGGCGCCGGCGGGGTCGAGCTACGCGGTGACGGCTCGCATCAGCGCCTTCACCGGCACGAACGCGCAGGCCGGCAGCGATGCCGCGGGCACGACCGTCACGATAGACAACCTGTCCCCGGCCAACGTGACGGCGGCAACCGCAACGGTAGGCAACGCGCAGGTGTCGCTGGTCTGGACGAATCCGGGCGACGCGGACCTCGGCAGCATCGTCGTGCTGCGGCGGGCGACGTCGGCCGTGGCGGACACGCCGGTCGAGGGCAGCACCTACACCGTCGGCAATACCATCGGCGCCAGCACGGTCGCCTGCGTCGTCACCGCGCCGACGGCGAGCTGCACCGACACGGGCCTCAGCAACGGCACGGTCTACCACTACCGCGTCTTCACACGCGACGCGAACGGCAACTACGCCGCCACTGGCGTCGTCCCCACCGGTTCGCCCGCCACACCGACGCTGTCGGCCACCCTGTCAGGCACCGTCTTCGAGGACGTCAACTACGGCGGCGGTGCCGGTCGAACGCGAGCCGCATCATCCGGCGTGGCGCGCACGGGCGCTCGCGTCGAGTTGTACAACGGCGCCGGCACCTACACGTCGTTCACCACCACCGACGGCTCCGGCAACTACTCGTTCACGGTCTCGACGGCGGGCAACTACACCGTGCGCGTGGTGGACTCGACGGTCACGTCGTCGCGCACGGGCTACGTCGCCACACTGAAGTCCGTGTTGACCTACCGCACCGATGCCTCCAGCGGCACAGCCACCGCCGTCACCGATCGCGTCGGCGGCGAAGTGCCGTCCAAGGAAGATGCGGTCAACGGGTCCACCACCCTCGCCGCGTTGACCACCGGCAGTACGGCGCCACAGTCGATCACCACGGCGACCGTCTCGACGTCGAACATCTCCGGCATCGACTTCGGCTACAGCTTCGATGTCGTGGTCAACGTCAACGACACGCGGCAGGGGTCGCTCCGGCAGTTCCTGACCAACGCCAACACCCTCGGCGGTGACGCGAGCCTCGCGCAGTCAGGACTGGTGGCGGCCAAGGAGAACGCGGTCTTCATGATCTCCAACGGCACCGCGGCCGCCGGTCTCCGCGCGGCCAACAACTACTTCACGAGCGGCATCGCGACCATCGCGCCCGCGTCGGCACTCCCCACCGTCAGCACCGTCATGGTGCTCGACGCCCAGAAGCAGCCTGGCTGGACCAGCGCGCCCATCATCGAGCTCAATGGCACCGGCGCGGGGAACGTGACGAGCGGCTTCTACCTGATTGCCGGAAGCAGCGTCGTGAAGGGCTTCGTCATCAATCGCTTCGGCGGCACGGGCAGCGGCAGCGGCGTTCGCATCGAGTCCGCCGGCGGCAACACGGTGGCGGGCAATTACCTCGGCACCAACTCGGCCGGCACGGCCGCGTCGGCCAACGTCTCGTACGGCGTCATCATCCTCTCCGGATCGAACACGATCGGCGGCACCACGGCCACCGACCGCAACATCATCTCGGGCAACAGTGCGTATGGTGTCGTGCTGACCAGCGCGACCGCCACGGGCAATACCATCAGTGGGAACTACATCGGACTGAACGCCGCCGGCACCGCCGCAGTCGGCAACCAGTTCGGTATCGACATCGAGACCAGCGCCGCCTCCAACACGATCGGCGGGCTGACGACGTCGGCACGCAACGTCATCTCCGGCAACACCAGCAGCGGCGTCCTGATCCAGTTCGCCGGCGCGAACAGCAACCTGATTCAGGGCAACTACATCGGACTCGACGCCGCGGGCAGCGCCGCGGTCGCCAACGCGAACTACGGCGTGGTCATCAAGGGAACGGCGGCCAACAATGCCGTCGGTGGCACCGCAGCGGGCGCAGGCA
>JANNXU010000104.1:0-28511 GCA_031409715.1 Gemmatimonadaceae bacterium
GCACGCGCGGCCACCGGCGACCCCGCCTCGGGCGCCGGCGAAGGACCGTCACGATGACCGAGCGCCGCCCGCGGCGGCTGGGGACGCCGCCGGTGGGCCGCGGCCTGCCGCCGACCGAGTCCGCGCCCGACGCCGACCGCTGGGTGCCACCGGAGGCCGATCGCCCCGTCGGTGGCCCCCGCACCGGCGCGCGCCGCACCGTCGTCAGCGCGATCCGCGAGCTGCCGCACTACCTGCGCCTGCTCTGGGGCCTCGCCCGCGATCACCGCGTGGCCATCGTCGACAAGCTGCTGGTGGTCGCGGCCGCGGTGTACATCGTCAGCCCGATCGACGTCATCCCCGACTTCGTCCCCTTCCTCGGCCAGGTGGACGACCTCTACATCCTCGTGCTGGCGCTACAGCGGATGGTCTCGCGCGCCGGCAGCGAGGTGCTGCAGGACCACTGGACCGGCAACCCCGCCTCGATCGGGAGCATCAACCTCTCCGGGACGCTCGCGGCCGCGGCGTTCTTTCTGCCGCCCAGCCTGCGGCGGCGGGTGCGGGGCGCACTGCGCGGCTGAGGGGTTCCGGGAGGCACGCGGCAGCGCCGTTGCCATCCCGGAACGACGCTGGGGTACGTTCGGGGGAGGTGCCATCACACGCATGGCCCTCCCTCTGCGCGTGAGTGCCGCCTATTTTTCAAGATGGCAACCACGTCTCGTCCCCCGATCGCCTCTCCCGTCCGCGGCAGCATCTCGCCCGACGGCCCGTCGCCCGCACTGACCGGGCGCCTGCGCGTCCGTGACGACGACGCGCTCACCTTCGACGACGTCCTGCTGGTGCCGGCGCACTCGCTCACGCACCCGAAGGACGTGCGCACCACCAGCCGCTTCACCACCGGCATCTCGCTCAACGTGCCGCTCATCTCGGCCGCGATGGACACGGTCACCGAGAGCGAGATGGCGATCGCGATGGCGCGCGCCGGCGGCATCGGCGTGGTGCACAAGAACATGTCGATCGACCGGCAGAGTGCCGAGATCGACCGGGTGAAGCGCAGCGAGAGCGGCATCATCCGCAACCCGATCACGCTCACCCCCGAGGCGTCGCTGCGTGAGGCGGTGGCCCTGATGCACCGCTTCCGCATCAGCGGCGTGCCGATCGTGGATGGCGACGGCCGGCTGGTGGGCATCCTCACCAATCGCGACCTGCAGTTCGAGCGCGCCCTCGATCGCCCGGTGCGGGACGCGATGACGAAGGACCGGCTCGTCACCGCCGCCGACGGCACCACGCTCGACGAGGCCGAGCGCATCATGGGTGAGCGGCGCGTGGAGAAGCTGCCGGTGGTGGATGCGGATGGCACGCTGCGCGGCCTGATCACCGTCAAGGACATCCACAAGCGGCGCCAATTTCCGAACGCCAACAAGGATGAACAGGGGAGCCTGCGGGTCGCGGCGGCGATCGGTGCCGGCGGTGACTTCCTCGAGCGCGCCCGCGCGCTGATCGATGCGGGCGCGGACGTACTCTGCATCGACACCGCGCATGGCCACAGCGATGCCGTGCTGCAGGCGACGGCGAAGGTGCGCAACGCCTTTCCGCTGGCGCAGCTCGTGGTGGGCAACGTCGCGACGCGCGACGGGGCGGCGGCGCTGGTGGAGCGCGGCGTGAATGCCGTGAAGGTCGGCGTCGGACCCGGCTCCATCTGCACCACGCGGGTGGTGACCGGTGTGGGCGTGCCGCAGCTGACGGCGATCTTCGATGCGATCGAGGGCGCCGGCGACGTGCCGGTGATCGCCGACGGTGGCATCAAGTACTCCGGCGACATCGTCAAGGCGCTGGCCGCCGGCGCCTCGAGCGTGATGATGGGCTCCATGCTGGCCGGCACCGAGGAGAGCCCGGGCGAGACGATCCTGCTCGAGGGGCGTCGCTTCAAGACCATCCGCGGCATGGGATCGCTGTCGGCGATGCAGGACGGGAGCGCCGATCGCTACTTCCAGGAGGGCGAGATGAGCGCGCGGAAGCTCGTGCCCGAGGGCATCGAGGGGCGCGTGCCGTACAAGGGGTCGGTCGCCGACGTGCTGTTCCAGATGGTCGGCGGGCTCCGCAGCGGCATGGGCTACGTGGGCTGCGACACGATCGACGCGCTGCGGACCGGGAGCCAGTTCGTCCGCATCACCTCGGCCGGCCTCCGCGAGAGCCACCCCCACGACGTGACGATCACGCGCGAATCCCCGAACTACACGAAATAGCGCAGGTGAAAGGACGATGAGGTCTCCGGCCCGCGATTGACATACCGGTCACGGGCATGTCAGCTTGCGCGGGTTCACCCACGGGCGCGCCGACTGCGCGCGGGGGCGTGTCACCCACGATCTGCACCACCCCGACCCCGACAGGGAGCCCTGCATGGGACTTTGGTCACGTAAGAGCGTCACGGATCTGCAGGCGGAAGCCTCGGTCGAGAACGAACACACGCTCAAGCGGTCGCTGGGCGCCCTGAACCTCACCCTGCTGGGCATCGGCGCGATCATCGGCGCCGGCATCTTCGTGCTCACGGGAAGCGCTGCGGCACAGTACGCCGGTCCCGCCGTCGTCTTCTCCTTCATCATCGCCGGTTTCGGCTGCCTGTTCGCGGGCCTCTGCTACGCCGAGTTCGCGGCCATGATTCCGGTGGCCGGCAGCGCGTACACGTACGCGTATGCCACGATGGGCGAGCTGATGGCCTGGATCATCGGCTGGGACCTGATCCTCGAGTACCTGTTCGGTGCGGCGACGGTGGCAGTGGGCTGGTCGGGGTACTTCGTCGCGTTCCTGACGAAGCTCGGCATCCACATCCCGGCGCAGTTCGCCGAGGCGCCGTTCGCGGTGCTCGGCACGCACACGCTGATTCCGGCGAAGTTCTGCATCGATCCGGCCACCGGCGGGAAGGTGCTGGATGCGGCGGGCAAGGTGATGGACGTCGCGCAGTGCGCGGCGCCGTACAACGTGGTGCAGGGCGTGATGAACCTGCCGGCGGTGATCCTGCTGGCGCTCGTCTCGACGCTGCTGGTGATCGGCATCAAGGAGTCCACGCGCTTCAACAACGTGATCGTCGTGGTGAAGATGACGATCGTGCTGCTCGTGATCGGCTTCGGCTTCAAGTACATCGACACCGCCAACTGGCACCCGTTCGTGCCGGCCAACACCGGTGTGTTCGGGGAGTATGGATGGAGCGGCGTGCTGCGTGCCTCGGGCGTGGTGTTCTTCGCCTACATCGGCTTCGACGCGGTGTCCACCGCAGCCGGTGAAGCCAAGAATCCGCAGAAGGACATGCCGATCGGCATGCTCGCGTCGCTGGCCATCTGCACGGTGCTCTACATCGCGATGGCGCTGACGATCACGGGCATGGTCAGCTACAAGGACCTGAACGTGCCACATCCGATCGACGTGGCCGTGTCGCGGTACTCGGCGCTGGGCTGGCTGGCGTACTTCGTGGACATCGGCGCCATTGCCGGCCTCGCCTCGGTGGTGCTGGTGATGCTCTTCGGGCAGACGCGTGTGTTCTACGCGATGGCCCGCGACGGCCTGCTGCCCGAGATCTTCGGCAAGGTGCACCCGAAGTTCCGCACCCCGCACATCACCACGGTCATCTGTGGCCTGCTGTCGATCTCGGTGGCCGGCATCCTGCCGGTGGGCCTGCTCGGCGAGCTCGTCTCGATCGGCACGCTGCTGGCGTTCGTGCTCGTGTCGGTCGGCATCATCGTGCTGCGCAACAAGCAGCCCGACCTGCCGCGTCCGTTCCGCACCCCACTGGTCCCGATCGTGCCGATCCTCGGCATTCTCATCTGTGGCGTGCAGATCCTTGGTCTGCCGATGGACACGAAGCTCCGGCTCGTGATCTGGCTCGCCATCGGGTTCGTGGTGTACTTCGGGTACAGCAAGTCACACTCGAAGCTGGGTCGTATCGACGACAAGCTCGCGTCCGGCGACTGACCGCACGGCTCGCGGAGTTGTCAGGCGGCGCCCGGACCCCCGGGCGCCGCTCTTCTATGGATTGACGCAAGGCATGGACGATCTTCTCGCAGTACCCGCCGACCGCGCTGCCGCGATCCGCGCCCTCGCCGCCGGACTGCACCCCGGCATGACGATGGCGCTGTCGACGCACATGAACTGCGACGGTGACGGCTGCGGTTCGGAGGCGGCGCTGTCACGGCTGCTGGTGCAGATGGGGATCGACGCGCGCATCGTGAACCCCACGCCGTGGCCCACGATGTTCCGCTTCCTGCTCGGTGGCCCGGTGCAGGACTTCAGTCACCGCGGTGCCGCCGCACTGCGCGATCCCGACGTCACCGCCATCATGGTGGTGGACATCAGCGACCTGAAGCGACTCGGCACGCTCGCCGACACCGTGCGCGCCGCGACGGTGCCGCGCTTCTGCATCGATCACCACATCCCCAGCGATGATCCTCCCGCGCCGCTGATCGTCGCCGACACGACGGCGTCGGCCACCGGCGAGCTGGTGTTCGACTTCGCGCACGTGCTCGGCCTGACGATCGACATGGACACGGCCGTCGCGCTCTACATCGCGATCCTCACCGACACCGGCGGCTTCCGCTTCAGCAACACCACGCCGCGCGTGCACGCCATCGCCTCGCAGTTGCTGGCGCGCGGCGTGGACCCCGAACTGATGTACCGTCGCGTCTACGCGTCGCAGAGCCCGGGCCGCGTGCGGCTGCTGGCCGAGGCGCTGCAGTCGCTGGGGGTCGAGGAGTCGATCGGCTTGAGCTGGCTGTCGCTCGCGGCCGGTGCGAAGGAGCGCTACCACGTGACCAGCGAGGAGATGGACGGCATCGTCGAGCATCCACGCTCGATCGCCGGCACGCGTCTCGCCGTCTTCTTTCGCGACCTCGGCCACAACCGCGTGAAGATCAGCTTCCGCAGCAGCGGCAACATCGACGTGAATGCGCTGGCACGGCAGTTCGACGGCGGCGGCCATGCCAAGGCGAGCGGTGCGCTGGTGATCGGGTCGCTGCAGGACGTGGAGACACGCGTGCTGGCCGCGTCACGGCAGGCCCTCGCCGAGACCCCGCCAGACAACGTGCCCCCCGCGCCGCATGCGACCGGCGCGGTGATGGAATAGGGCCATTCGGTGACGGAGTTCGCCGCCGCGCTGCTGCTCGCGGTGATTGCGCTGGGCGGCGCGGGGTACTGCGGCTGGCTCTTCTCGCGCTTCGGCAAGAGCTACTACGCGTGGTGGTCGTTCAGCTGGTTGCTGTACGCCGTTCGTGTTGGCGTGATCATCGGCTTCATCCGCACGCAGCAGAGCGGCTGGCTGTTCTGGCATCAGGTGCTGACCGGCTGGACGGCGCTGGGCTTTCTCGCGGCCGGGATCAGTTTCGCGCGCGGCCTGACGTGGACGCCACGCCTTGCACTGCTGGCGCTCTTTCCGGTGGTGTGGAGCTACATCGCCATCTTCGTGCTGGACAATTTCCTGCTGGCGGTGGTGCCGGCGATCGCGTTTCTCAGCGCCGCGACGCTGATCACGGGCGTGAGCTTTGCGCGTCACGCGCAGCGGACGGGCTCGCCCGGCGCGTGGACGCTGGCCGGGGCGTTCACGCTCTGGGCCGTGCATCATCTCGACTATCCGATGCTGCGGGCGCGCGGGGCGTGGGTGCCGTGGGGCTACTATCTCGACATCCTCTTCATCCTGGCGGTGCTGGGCGGGATCGGGCTGCTGGTGGTGGACGACCTGCGCCGCGGCCTGGAGGCGCTGGCACGGCTCTCGGCCGACGTGCAGGCGGGCGGCAGGGGTGATGCGGTGGTGGCGGCGCTGCTGGAGCGCCCGCTCCGCCTCCGCGGCGTGAGCGGCACCGCGCTCTACGACGTGGCGGCGGCACAGGTCCTCGACGGTGCCGGCCGCGCTCGTGCATGGCGCGACGACGGGGTGCCGCCGGCCATCGGGTCGATCATCGCGGAGGCCGTGCGCCATGGCCGCAGCGTCAGCGCCGCCCCTCGCGCCGCGCGCGGCGGCGAACGCTTCGTGGCCGCACTCCCGATCTACCGCGAGTCGAGCGTCACGCACGTGCTGGTGCTCACTGGTGATGTGCGCGACCCGTTCAGCGCCCTCGACGAGGAGTTCCTGCGCGCGCTGGGCCGGCAGGTGGGCAGCGCGCTGCAGCAGGCCGAACTCACCTCGCAGCTCGAGCAGCGCACCGGGGAGCTGGCGCGGCTCTCGACGCGCCTCGTGGCCCAGCATGAGGACGAGCGGAAGCGCCTCGCGCGGGAACTCCATGACGAGACGGGACAGTTGTTCAGTGCGATGCGGATGGAGGTCGGTGCGCTGCAGCAGGTGACCGGTGCGGGCGACGTTGCGGCGCGGATGGACGCGCTGGTGCACGCCGGCCTGACCAGCCTGCGGCGGGTCACGGCGGCCCTCAGGCCGTCGCTGCTGGACGATCTGGGGCTGCTGAGTGCCGTGAGGTCGCTGGTGGCGCAGGTGGCCCGTGAGGGGCCGGTGGAGGCCGTGCTGGACGCACCCGACTCACTCGGCGTGCTGCAGCGTGAGCACGAGCTGGTGCTCTTTCGCGCCGTGCAGGAGGGGATCACCAATGTGCTGCGGCACGCCGCGGCGTCCCGCCTGCAGGTGACGATCGGCCGCGAGGGTGACACGGTGCGACTGCTGGTGGACGACGACGGGATCGGCCCGCCGTCGCGCGCCCGCCTGGTGGAGCGGGAACGGGGAGGTCATGTGGGACTGGTGGGCATGCGTGAGCGGCTGGTGCCGTTCGGCGGACGCGTCTCGTTGGAGCGCGCCCCCATCGGTGGCACCCGGCTGGCGATCACCCTGCCGGTGGCGTCGCCGGCGGTGCAGGACGCTTCTGCGGCATCGGTGACGGCGTGAGCGCGTGGGGCGACACGAGCGCGGTGACGACATGAGCGCGGTGGCGGCGCTGCGCGTCCTGGTGGTGGACGATCACCCGATCGTCCGCGAGGGCGTGCGGCGCATCCTCGAGGCCGCCCCCGACATGCAGGTGGTGGGTGAGGCCAGCGACGGCGCCGGTGCACTGGCGATGGCGGCGCGTCTCCTTCCGGATGCCGCGGTCGTCGACGTGGGCCTCCCCGACATGTCGGGGCTGGAGCTCGTGCGGCTGCTCAAGGCGCAGCGCCAGGAGCTCACCATCGTGATGCTGAGCATGTACGACGACGCCGAGTACGCGCGCGAGAGCCGCGTGGCCGGTGCGAGCGCCTATGTGGTGAAGGACAGCGCGGCGACGACGCTGGCGACGCAACTGCGTCAGGCCGTCGGCGCGCGGGTCGATGCCGCCGCGCCCGATGCGCTGCCGGGGCCGACAGCGTGGGAGCGGATCGCCCAGCTCACGCCGCGTGAATGCGACGTGCTGCGCGGCATCGCGTCGGGGCAGACGAACAAGGCGATCGCAGGGGCATTCGGCATCAGCCCGCGCACGGTCGAGACCCATCGCGAGCGCCTGATGCGGAAGCTTGGGGTGAGCACCGTAGCCGGACTCACCGCGCTGGCGCTCGAGGCCGGAATGCTGACAGCGCCCGACCGGAACTGACCGGTCGGGCGCCGCGAGGCACGACGCGCGATGCGCGCGGGCCCTACATGTCCAGCGTGAGTCCGCTGGTGGCTTCCTTCTTCGTTTCCTTCTTCGGCCCGTCGGCATCGATCGAGCGCAGTGCGGGACGCGACGGCTCACGACCGCCGACCATCAGCATGCCATCCTGCGCCTCCTTCGCGCCAGCCGCGCGCACGGTGCCCTGACTCTTCAGCACCTTGCCCAGCGACGTGCCGACCCAGACATGCAGCGCGGCGAGCAACGTTCCCATCAGCGCGGCCTGCAGCGCGACCTTCATGAAGTTCGACTTCACGTTCTGCGGCAGCGACGCACGGATCTGCACCGAGTCGAGCGCGAACAGGCCGAGCAGCCCGATGACGAAGATGCCCACGCCGAGTGAGACCCAGCGGAGCAGGCCGAGCAACTTGCGGTCTTCGTTCAGGAATGCAGCCGTGTAGATCAGCACCTGCGGCAACACGGTGGCGAGCAACGCCTCGGGAAAGAGTCCAGCGGCACCGACGCGCCAGTTGAGCTCCCCGAACTTGAGCGGCCACACCTTGATCACGAGGAGGGCGAATGCGTTGATGATCAGCGTCACAGCGGCGAGGTACATCACGCTGCCGAGCATGCGGCGCTGGGTGGTCGAAAGGTTCATGCAAGCCTCGAGAAGGTGCCGGCCGCAGACCTCCATCAGCGGAGGAAAACGGGAATCGGCGGGCGGGAGTAGTCTCGCGTACATAGGCGAATGGCGCAAGCGAGATACGACGACCGGAGAGTGGATGGCCACACCTAACCCGCCATCTCACAATGGCTTGTCACGGATGCGGCGCCTCGTTCCAGCGAGAGGACGACCCTGTCGTGGCGGTGCAACACTGGGCTGAGCGGCTAGATTACGCTGTTCTTGCGGCAAGGTGGCGCCGACCACGCCGGTCGTCCGAAACCTTGCTGTCCCGTCCGCTTCAGCCCTCGCGCGTGCTCCCGTGTCGTTGACGCAGCAGATCACCACCGCCCTCGGCCGCGTCCGCAACGCGCGCCTCGATACCGACGTCATGACTGCCGAGATGGTGCAGGACATCGCCACCACGGTGGATGGCAAGGTGCAGTTCACCCTGCTCCTGGACAGTCGCGATGATGCCGCATTGGTGCGCGATGTCCGGCAGGCGGTCGTGGAGGTGCCCGGGGTGACTGACGTGAAGGTGAACGTCCGCGACCCACGCCAGCAGGCGCCGACCCCCGCCCGCCCCGGTCGCGCCCTGCCGATGGCGCCTGCCGCCGCGCCCGCCGCCGCCCCGCGAGTCGCCGCGCCGACCCCCGTCGCCCTGCCCAACCTCGGCCGCATCCTCGCGGTCAGCTCCGGCAAGGGTGGCGTCGGCAAGAGCACCGTCTCGGTGAACCTCGCCATCGCGCTCGCCAAGCTCGGCTACCGCGTGGGCCTGATGGACGCCGACATCTACGGGCCGAACATTCCGCTGATGATGGGCCTCGACCAGCAGCCCGAAGTGAACAAGGCCGCCAAGATCATCCCGCTCGAGGCGTACGGCGTGAAGCTCATCTCGCTCGGCTTCCTGATCGAGAAGGATCAGCCGGCGATCTGGCGCGGCCCGATCGTGATGAAGCTGATCGGGCAGTTCCTGAAGGATGTGGACTGGGGCCAGCTCGACTACTTCGTGGTGGACATGCCACCCGGGACCGGCGACGCGCAGCTCTCGCTGGTGCAGACGACGCTCGTCAGCGCGGCATTGATCGTGACCACGCCGCAGCAGGTCTCCACCGGCGACGCGCTGCGCGGCGTGAAGATGTTCGAGCGCGTGGCCGTGCCGGTGCTCGGCATCGTCGAGAACATGAGCTGGTTCGAGAATCCCGAGACGGGCAAGCCGATTGCGATGTTCGGCAGCGGTGGCGGCCAGCAGCTCGCGACGCAGGTGGGACTCGACCTGCTGGCGCAGATCCCGATCGACCCGCGCATCGCCGAGGGCGGCGACAGCGGCCGGCCGCGGGTGGCGGTGGAGCCCGAGGCGCCGGCGTCGAAGGTGATCACGGCGCTCGCGGCGCGGGTGGTCGAGGGCATGAACGCGATCGCTGCCCGCGCTTGAGCGGCGCGGCCCTCGCGGGCAACACCGCCGATGTGAACCTGGCCACCGACTCGCTGCTGCGGGTCGTGATCAGGCTGGGACTGCCCGCCGTCGCGAGTGCGCTGCTGCTGACGATGTTCATCTCGCTCGACTCGTCGTGGGTGGGCCACTTCATCGGCGGCGCGGGACTGGCGGCGGTCAGCACGTCGATCTTCTGGATCTGGGTGATCGTGTCGCTGGCCGAGATGGTGAGTGTGGGGCTGACGGCGGTGGCCGCACGACGACATGGTGAGCGGCGCGATGACGAGGCGGCGCGCGCGGTCGGTGACGCACTGCTGTTCACGCTCATCCTCGGTGTGATCACGGCGCTGGGCGGCCTCGCCTTCCTGCCGCGCCTCTTCGCCGTGATGGGCACGCCGCCCGAGGTGACGGCGCTCGGCATGCAGTACCTGGGCACCTACCTGGCCGGGTCACCGCTGATCTTCGGCTACTTCGTGGTGGACGCGGCGTTCCGCGCGGCCGGCAACACGAAGCTGCCGTTCATCATGCTGCTCTGCGCGACGCTGCTCTCGGCGCTGCTCGATCCGGCGCTGATCAGCGGATGGGGACCGTTCCCGCAGCTTGGTATCCGTGGCGCGGCGATCGCGACGCTTTGTGTGCGCGGCTCGCTCTGTGTGGTGGGCGTGCTGCTGCTGCGGCACCGCCGTCTGATCGCGTTCGGACGCATCGACTGGCCACGGATCCGCACCATCGTGCGCGTGGGGCTGCCGACGGCGGCGACGGGCGTGGTCTTCTCGCTGATCTACGTGGTGATGACGCGCACCACCGCGCAGTTCGGCACGCCGGCGCTGGCGGCGCTCGGTCTCGGCCATCGTGTGGAGAGCTGGATGTACATGCTCGGTGTGGGTTTCGGTGCCGCCGCCGCTGCGATCGTCGGGCAGAACCTCGGCGCGGGGCAGCCCGAGCGCGCGGCGCGCGCGGGCTGGCTGACGCTGGCGATGACCGGTGTACCAGGGGTCATCGCGTGCGCGGCACTGCTGCTGATTCCCTCGCTGCTCGCCGGCCTCTTCTCCACCGAGCCGGCGGTGGTGGCGGAAGCGACGCGCTACCTGCGCACCGCCGCGTTTGCGCAGCTCGTCGTGAGTGGTGAGACGGTGCTGGAAGGGGCACTCGGCGGTGCGGGGTGGACCCTACCGCCGATGATCACGTCCACCGTGATCACGCTGGCGCGTGTGCCGCTGGCGGCATGGGCGGCGCTGCAGTGGGGCACGACGGGGATCTGGTGGGTGATCTCACTCACCGCGATCGCGCGTGCGCTGGCGATGATGGCGCTGTGGGCGTCTGGCGGGTGGCGGCGGTCGGTGGTGTGATGCGCACGGTGTAACGTGCACGGAGTGACGTGCCCGATGTGACGTGCACGGAGTGACGCGCCCGATGTGACGTGCCCGATGCGACTCGCCTGATGCGATGCGTGCACCGCGTCAGTGCCGCGTCGCAGGTCAGCGCTGGAAGAGCGAGACCTTGCCGAGCATCGAGCGTGCGACAATGCGCACCTTCACGGCGGCGGCATCGAATCCGGCGCTGCGCCAGGTGTTGCCCTGCCGCGTGAACGCCCCCTCGACGTTCGCGCGTGAGAGCATCCCGCCCGACACCAGTTCGATGCCGATGGTCGGCGGGGCGGTGATGCTGATGCTCCCGAACTCGCTGGACACCTGGAGCCGCATGTCGCGCTGCCACCGTCCGCCGAGGTCGAGCGACAGGTCGCCAACGCTGCCGTGCATGCGCAGTTCGCTGGCGCCGGCGTTGCCAAGCCCGATCAGGTTCAGACCACCGGCGCCGACTTCTGCATCGAACACCGACATCGGCTCGGCGTTGGGGGCGTCGAAGCGCACGGTCGCGGCGGCGGCGCCGGTGTTCAGCGCGAAGCGTCGCAGCGGCAGGCCGGTGAGGTCGAGCATGGCGTTGGCGGCGGCGGCATCGATGGTGAGCTCGATCGGGGCGCGGCGTGTGAGCTGCACGCGCCAGTCCTGCGCCGGCTCGTCACCGTTGGCATCCTCGTGGCGCACCGGTGCGCTGCCGCGCCGTCCGGCCGTGAGCGTGAGCGTTCGCTGTGCTGCGTTCCAGGTACTGGTCGGCGCGGCGTACGAATCGCCGAACCGCAGGATGCTGCGATAGAGAAACGGCGCCTCCGCAGCGCCCACGCCGAGCGTACCGGTGCCGAGTTCGAGGTGCACCGTGACGGGTGTCGAGTCGCGCAGGAGCCGCGACGATTCGAGCGTGCGCACGTGCTGCGCCGCGGCCTGCGTCGTGCCGGTGGTCGTCAGCAGCACCGCGAGCAGTGCCGCACCGCGCGCGCTCATCGCCCGCTCCCGCTGCTGCTGGTGGTGGTCGTGGTCGTGGTGCGCTTCACCGCGACCACGCCGGTGAGCGGCGTGGGGGTGAGCCACTCGGCCTTCGTCGGTTCGACGGGGAGCGGCGTGCCGCTGGGCGCGGGGCGTCGGATGCCCCAGGGCTCGGCATGTGAACGTGTGCCGCCGCGGGTGCGCACGGCCGCGCCGAGGCCCGCCGTGACGCCGACCCAGGTCAGGCCGATCGCGAAGGTGCGGGTCCATGCCGCAACCACCGGTGACGAGGCAAGTGCCGCTGCGGCGAGCCACGGCAGCGACAGCAGCAGCATGCCGATCACCAGCGCCTGCAGCCGCGCGCCGCGTTCGGTGAGCCCGGGACGCCGCGCGGTGAGCCCCGACCCGATCATCTGGATCGCACTCAATCCGCCGAGCACCACGAGGCCGAGCACCGCCACGACATAGGCGACGATCGCGAACGGAATGAGCAGGATGCCGAGCAGCGTGAGCGCCAGCAGCAGGCAGATCACGAGCAGCACGGGCAGCAGTGCGAGCTGTGCGAGGGTCCCGACCACGACGTTGCGGCCGAAGCCGGCATTGAGCGTGGACGTGATGCGCTGCATCGCATCGCCGGCGTTCGTCAGCACGCCGACGGCGAGCAGGATGAGGAGGCCGAACCAGGCTGCCGTCCGCTTGAGGCTCGCGACGGTGCTGCCGACGGCGGTGGTGGTGACGGCGGGGGCGAGTGGTGCGACGGCATCGAGGGTGCGGAGTTCGCCGTCGATCCGTCCGGCGGGAGCGATGGCCGCACCGTGCTCGGCAGACACGACGTCGCCCGTCACATGCCCGGTGGAGTCGATGACTATTGCACCGTTCAGCGAGAAGGCCGAGCCGGTGACGGTGCCGGCGATGCGGAGGGTGCCATCGAGCACGACGAGGTTGCCGCGGACGGTATCGCGCAGTTCGACGGTGAAGTCGCCGGTGCGGTGGGTGGCCTTGACCACGTCGCAGCCGATGATCGGGTCGCGGGCGGCGCGGACGAGCAATGCCGACTGCGAGGCGCTCACGTTCGTGATGTCGGAGGCGCCGCAGCCCTTGAATGTGCTGAGGGCGATGTCGCCGGCAGCCTGGGCGACGACGGCGGAAGCCGCGGTGATGGCGACGCCGATGACGGCGGCCAGACGGATGAGACAGCGCACGGCGTCAGGCCTCGAAACGTCGGGCACGCGCAGCGACTGCGCGCAGCCCGAGGAATCCAAGACCGGCACCGGCCAGCAGCGTTCCGCCGGCGACGCCGAGGAGCGGCAGGCCGCTCCCGAGCGTGCTGCCGAGGGGGCCGACGAGGGCCTGCGCCGTCGTCGTGAGCCCCTCGAACAGCCCGCTGCGTGCGCGATCGGTGACGAGGCCGCCGACGAAGACCGTGGTCTCCCGGTGCGCCCAGCCCCACGCCGCCACTCCCGTCACCAGCGATGCGGCACCGGTGAGTGCCGTCCCGGTCGCGATCCGTGCGACGGGGCTGGTCGGCATCCAGCCAGCGAGGCTGGTCCGGATGGCCACGTGCCACGGCTCGAAGACGTGCACCTCGTGCATGACCCTGTCGGCAAACCGGCTCGACGGGACCAGCTCGGGGAGGGTCTCGATGTCGGCGACGAACGCGCGCAGTGCCGCCAGTTCGTCGCGGCACGCAGCGCAGTCGCGCAGGTGGGCGGTGAGCTGCTGCACCCCGAAGCCCGTCTCCCCATCGAGGAGTAGGTCGAGTTCGTCCGGCAGGAGGTGGCGAGTGAGTGTCATTGGATTCCCTCTGGCGCGTACGGGCGACCTGCGGGGATGGTTTCAGGACCCGGGCCGAGCGGTCCGGTGAGGGCAGTGACGGCATCGCGGCGGGGCATCAGCGGACGTCCTCGAGGGCTTCGCGCAGCTCGTGCCGGGCGCGGTGGATGTAGGTCTTGACCGTGCCGAGTGGGAGATCGAGGAGCTGGGCGATTTCCTCATAGGATCGACCATCGACGTGCCGCAGCAGGATGCAGCTCCGGTAGAGCGGCCGGAGCGTGGCGATGGCCACCTCGATGGCGGCGCCGAGCTCCTTGTTGGCCAGCTCGTCGAGGGCGTTTTCGCTGCGGTCGCCGATCTCGAAGCTGGTGGCCTCGATCTCGGCCTGGGTGGCGGCACCGGCGGCGCCATCGATGCTGATCGTGGTCAGGCGGCGCCGCCGCAGCGAGTCGATGGCGAGGTTGTTGGCGATCTTGAACAGCCAGCTCGAGAATTTGAACTCCGGGGAGTACTTCTCGATGTTGTTCAGGACCTTGATGAAGGTCTCCTGAGCGAGGTCCTCGGCGGCCTCGCGATCGCGGACCATGCGGTAGACCAGCGAGAAGACCGGGCGCTCGTAGCGACGGATCAGCTCACGGTACGCCTCGTCGCGGCCGTCCTGGGCCAGCGCAACGAGGTCGGCATCCGGGAGGTTGGCAGCGTCGAGGAGCCTGGTCATGCGTCGGGGAGGCAGCCTCGGGCCGCGCCGGTGTGCGGCGCCCGCGGTGCGGTTGGGCGAAGCTAGCGCAACGGCCCCGAAATGTGGTGCACCCGAGGTCGGGGCGCGGGCGGCATCGCGGCGACTGCTTGTGGCACCGGCCGCTGTCCCGCGAGCTTTGTCCCACTGATGCCCACCACCCTCGACGCCGACCACCGGCGTGCCGATGCGGCCGCTGCCGGCGGCGCGGAGAAGCGCGCCTACGTCCAGCAGATCTTCTCCGAGATCGCTCCGCGCTACGACCTCCTGAACCACGTCCTGTCCATGAACGTGGACAAGGGGTGGCGCCGTGACGCCCTGGAGGCGCTGGCGTGGCGCGCTGCGCCGGCCGGCCGGTACCTGGACCTCTGCGCCGGCACGCTCGACGTGGGCGCGCAGCTGGTGAAGCAGCCGGGGTTCGCGGGCTACGTGATGGGCGCCGACTTCGCCGAGCCGATGCTGCGCATGGGCGAGGGCAAGGCGGCGCCGGAGCACCTGGGGCCGGTGGCCGCCGATGCGCTCCAGTTGCCGGTGGGCGACGGCGTCTTCGACGGCGCGATCGTGGCGTTCGGCATTCGCAACGTGGCGGCGCTGGACGCGGGGCTGCGCGAGGTGCGGCGCGCGCTGCGGCCGGGGGCGCGTTTCGTGATCCTCGAGTTTTCGACGCCGCGCAACGGCATCGTGCGCGCCGGCTATCAGTTCTACTTCCACTCGGTGCTGCCGGCGATCGGGCGCCTCATCAGCGGGCACAAGACGGCGTACACCTACCTGCCGAAGAGCGTCGCGCACTTCCCGGTGGAGGAGGAACTCGCGTCACGCATGACGGCGGCTGGGTTCCACGACGTGACGTGGACGGCCCGGTCGTTCGGCATCGCGGCGATTCATGTCGGTGTGGCGTGACTGTCGTCGGGTTCGGGAACAGCAGAACGCGAAGGCACGAAGGAACTGAAAGGCGCCGAGCGGTCGGTGCGTCGGCGCTGTTGTCGGCGCCGCACACAACAGCGCAACGGCGTTGGGAACTGCGTGCACACATGCCGTTCCCAGATCAGTTCGATGTGCACGCAGCACTGACCATTGCTGTGCGCACCGCACTCGTTGCGCCTCTCAGTTCCTTCTTGCCTTTGCGTGCTGCTGTTGCCGTTGTCGCTGCGCCGACTCAATCAGTGAACATTCGAATTCAGGGCTGACGTGGCACTCGATTCATTGCAGGACTTCATCAGCGCGATCGACGCGATGGGTGAGCTGGTGCGCGTGTCGAAGCCGGTGCGGGCGAAGCTCGAGCTGTGCGAGATCGCGGACCGCGCGTCCAAGCTGCCCGGCGGCGGGCCGGCGTTGCTGTTCGAGCATGTGATCCTGGACAATGGGGCGCGGTCGGCGTATCCGGTCGGCATCAACCTGTTCGGATCGATGGCGCGGATGGCGCTGGCGCTCGGCGTGACGGACCTCGACGCGCATGGCGCGCGCATCACGGAGCTGCTTAACCTCAAGGTGCCCGACGGTTTCATGGGCAAGCTCGGGTTGCTGCCACGGCTGCTGGAGGTGTCGAAGTTTCCGCCGCGGGTGAAGGGCGGCTCGCCGGCGTGTCAGGAGGTGGTGTGGCGCGGTGACGAGATCGATCTCGACCGGATCCCCGTGATCACCTGCTGGCCCGAGGATGGCGGCCCGTACATCACGCTCAGCGCGGTGATCAGCAAGGACCCGGCGCGCGGCATCCGCAACGTGGGCATGTATCGTGTGCAGAAGCTCGACCGGCGCACGGTGGCGATGCACTGGCAGCGCCACAAGACGGGCGCCGAGCACTTTCGCGAGATGGCGGCCAGGGGCGAGACGATGCCGGTGTGCATCGTCGTCGGTGCGGACCCGGCGAGCGTCTACAGCGCCAGTGCGCCGCTGCCGCCGGCGGTGGACGAGTTCATCTTCGCCGGCTTCCTGCGCCGCGAGCCGGTCACGCTGACCAAGGCCGTGACCTGTGACCTCGAGGTGCCGGCGACGGCCGAGCTGGTGATCGAGGGCTACATCGATCCGAGCGAGGCGATGGTGGTGGAAGGGCCGTTCGGCGATCACACCGGCTTCTACTCCGAGGCCGACCTGTATCCGAAGGTGCACGTCACCGCCGTCACCATGCGGAACAACATGGTCTATGGCACCACCATCGTCGGCAAGCCGCCGATGGAGGACTACTACCTGGGCCATGCCACGGAGCGGATCTTCCTGCCGCTGCTGAAGCTCACCACGCCGGAAATCGTGGACTATCACATGCCGGCCGAAGGGGTATTCCACAACCTCGTGTTCGTGAGCATCGACAAGAAGTATCCCGGCCATGCCTACAAGGTGATGAATGCGCTCTGGGGCGCCGGGCTGATGTCGCTGGCCAAGGTGATCGTGGTGGTGGACAAGGAGATCGACGTGCGCAACGTGCAGGAGACGTGGTGGGCGACGCTCAACAACATCGACCCCGAGCGCGACGTGCGCTTCACCATGGGTCCGGTGGACGTGCTCGATCATTCCAGCCGTGCCTTCAGCTACGGCAGCAAGATGGGCATCGACGCGACGCGCAAGCTTCCCGAGGAAGGTTTCACGCGGCCGTGGCCGCGCGTGATCGAGATGGATGCGGCCACGAAGGCGACGGTGGATGCGCTCTTCCCGTCGCTCGGCATCACCGAGGCGTGGAAGCGATGACCGCACCTCGTCGCGAAGGGCAGACCTTCGAGGGCACGTCGTCACTGGCGCGATGGGCGAGCTTCGTGAAGCTGCCACATACCGTCTTCGCGCTGCCGTTCGCGCTGACGGGCGTCGTGCTGGCCAGCCGGATCGCGCTGCCGACGGTGGGGCAGGTGGGCTGGGTGATCCTCGCGTTCACCGCGGCGCGGTTCGCGGCGATGGCGTTCAACCGCATCGTGGACCGTGACGTGGACGCGATCAATCCCCGCACGCGGATGCGCGAAATTCCGAGCGGGCTGCTGGTGCTGCGGCATGCGAAGCTGAGCGTGGCCGTGGCGGGCTTCGTGTTCATGGCCGCGAGCTGGATGCTGAATCCGCTCTGTGGCATGCTGTCGCCGGTGGCGCTGGTGTGGGTGCTGTTCTACAGCTACTGCAAGCGGTTCACGCGCTGGAGCCATCTCGCGCTCGGCCTCGGACTCGGCATCGCGCCGGTGGGCGGCTACCTCGCGGTCACGGGTGCGTGGAGCGATCCTGCGTGGATGCTGCCGGTGCTGGCCGCGGCGGTGATGACCTGGTCCGGCGGCTTCGACATCCTGTATGCGCTGCAGGACGTGGCCTTCGATCGCGCGAACCGCCTGCATTCGCTGCCGGCGGCCCTCGGCGAGCGCCGCGCGCTCGGTGTGGCGCGTGTGCTGCATGCGGGCACGGTGCTGCTGCTGGCGCTGGTCGGCCTCGCCACCGGCGGGGGCGTGCTCTATGCGCTGGGGGTGGCGGTGGTGGCGCTGCTGCTCGCGTACGAGCACTCGCTGGTGAAGGCCGATGACCTCTCGAAGCTCGACGCGGCCTTCTTCACGATGAACGGCGTGATCAGCATCACGTTCTTCACGTTCGTGCTGCTGGAGCGGCTGCTGCACCTGCCGTCACTGGCGACGCTGCTGACGCGGGCCGCGTGATGAGCGCATCACTGCCGATCGTGATGGCGGTCACCGGCGCCTCAGGTGCGCCGTATGCCGTGCGGCTGTTGCAGGCGCTGGTGCAGGCCGGACAGCCGGTGTGGCTGGTGGTGTCGTCCCATGGGTGGCGGCTGCTGCAGACGGAGAGCGATGTGCGCGACCTGGTCTCGTTGCGCGAACGGGTCGGTGCGACGGCGTGGGATGCGCACGTCACGGTCTTCGACGACGCCGATCGCGGTGCCACGCCTGCCAGCGGCTCGGCGAAGGTGAGGGCGATGGTGATCGTTCCGTGCAGCATGGGGACGATCGCGGCGATCGCGGCGGGGACGAGCCGCTCGCTGGTGGAGCGGGCGGCGGACGTGGCACTGAAGGAGCGACGTCCGCTGATCGTGGTGCCACGGGAGACGCCGCTCTCGCGCATCCACCTCGAGAACATGCTGCGCATCACCGAGGCGGGCGCCGTGGTGCTGCCGGCGGCGCCGGGTTTCTACCACAGGCCGCACGACATCGCGGCGCTGGTGGACTTCGTGGTGCAGCGCATCCTCGACCACTTGCGCGTGGAGATCGACATCGCACCGCGCTGGGGCGATCCGGTCGAGTGATGGGTGCGTCGCATGTGATCGGGCTCGTGTCCGACACGCACGGCATGGTGCGGGCGAGCCTGTTCACTGCGCTCGCTGGCGTGGAGCGGATCCTGCACGCCGGCGACGTGGGACCGGATGACGTGCTCGCCGAACTCGAAGTGATCGCGCCGGTGCAGGCGGTGTTCGGCAACACCGACCGCCCCGGCAATCCGCGACTGCGCGCCGCACTCGAGCTGGAGATCGACGGCGTGACGATCCACGTCAGCCACGGCCACGAACTCGGCAGTCCCACACCCTCCACGCTGCTGGCGGCCTATCCGCACCAGGTGCTGGTGTACGGGCACACCCACCGGCAGCTGATCACGCAGGTGGACGGCCGGCTGGTGGTGAATCCCGGCGCCGCCGGCGCGCGACGCTTCGACCTGCTGCCGAGCGTCGCACGGCTGACGATCACCAATGGTGTCGCGAGCGTCGACCTCGTGCCGCTGGACTGATCGCGATTGGACTGATCGCCTTCCCACGGATCGGCGACGTGCCGATCAGGTCGCGAGTTCCGGCTGCGCCGCCGCCACGACACCGGCCGGGAAGCGCGTGTTCATCTCACGCCGCAGCAGCCAGACGCTGAGCACCATCTGCATCGTGACGGTGATCACGCCAAGCCACCAGACCTGCTTGAGCGTGAAGCCCGGCTGCCGTGACAGCCAGAGCGCCGGCAGCGCAAAGGTCACCAGACGCGTGGCTCCGCTGAGCAGCGACGGGATGGTGTTGCCGAGCGCCTGGAACATGCCGGAGCAGGTGAAGATCAGCCCCTGCGAGACGAAGTTGAACGAGACGATGTGCAGGAACATCGCGCCGAGTGCGATCACCTCGGGTTCCTTCGTGAACAGGGCCAGCATCCGGTCGGCCTGCCACAGCGAGAGGATGGTCGCAGTGAGCATCACCGCGCTGCCGAGCAGCGCCGCGCTGCGGAAGGTCTCGCGCACGCGCGCGCCCAGGCCGGCACCGACGTTCTGCCCCGCCACCGGCGAGGCCGCGAAGGCGACGGCCATCGCCGGCAGGAAGATCGACTGCATCACGCGTGCACCAAGGCCATACCCTGCCTGCGCGGCTGCGCCGAACGGGCGGATCATGAAATACATCAATCCGGTCATCACGAACAGCAGCAGGAATTCGGCGCCGGCCGGCAGGCCGATCTTCAGCAGCCGCATGATCGTGGCGCGGTGGGGTGCGATCTGCGAGGGGATGAGCCGTGCGAACCGGTCACCGCTGAGGAAATAGATCCACCCCGCCACGACACCTGCACCGACGCTGATCAGCGACGCGAGCCCTGCGCCGAACGTGCCGAGCGGGTGCCCCGTCCCCCAGCCGGCGATCAGCACCGGCGCGAGGATGGCATTGAGCACGACGGTGCCGATCTGGATCATCATGCCCGGCTTGGCGACGCCGGTCCCGCGCAACGCCGAGGCGAGCGTGAGCAGCGCGAACTGCAGCGCGAGCGCCGGGACGAAGGCGAGCAGGTAGCGGCTGCCTGCAGTGACCGTGGCCGAGTCGGCGGCCATCGTGCGCATGTAGGTGCCCTTCAGCGTGAAGCCGAGTGCGAGCGTCACCACGCCACCGACGGCGGAGAGGAACAGGCTCTGGTTGAAGACGCGCGTGGCGTCCTCCCGGTCGCGGCGGCCGCTGGCCTGCGCGATCAGCGCCGTGGTGCCGACCGCGAGCACCTGGGTCGCGGCCATCACGATGTACTGCAGCGTGCCGGCCGCACTGACGCCGGCCAGCGCCGCGTCACCAAGGCCGGCCACGAAGTACAGGTCGATCAGCAGGTAGGCGGTCTGGAAGAGCATCCCGAACGCCATCGGGACCGCCATCCGGATGATGTGGCGGAGGATGGGGCCCTGCGTGAGGTCATTCATCGGAAGCGAGTGGGAGGCGGCAGCGCCGGCGGCGCAGGTGCTGGGTCGCGCGCCTGCGTCGTGATACTTGGCCGCGTCGGGCGCTGCCGTCAATCTCGGCCGTGTGCGCGGCGCGGCGCGCGACCGTCAGAGCATCGGCGAGAACAACCGCGCCAGGCCCTCGAAGAGCCGCATCGGCAGCGATTCGCGGCGGATGTCGGCGGGCGTCACCTCGCGTGCGTTCGCGATGTCGGTCTCGAACATGCCGGCCAGCCGTGACACGGCCGCCGCTCCGTAGCACACCGCCACCACCTCGAAGTTGAGCCGCAGGCTGCGGTTGTCGAGGTTGGCGGTGCCGACGATGGCGGCATCGTGATCCACCACCATCGTCTTTGCGTGCAGCGCGGGCGGGCCGTAGGCGTGGATGCGCACGCCCGCGGCGAGCAGCTCGGGGAAGTAGCTGCGCGCGGCGGCATCCACCAGCTTGTGATCGCTGCTGCCCGGCACGAGCACGCGCACATCCACCCCGCGCAGCGCGGCACCGGTCAGCGCCGACTGCATCGGCTCGTCGGGCACGAAGTACGGGGTCGAGATCCACACCCGCTCGCGAGCGCTGGTGATGGCGGCGAAGTAGACGGCGTGGATGCTCTGCGGATGTGCATCGGGGCCGGCGGCGCAGATCTGCGCGCGGTGATCGCCCTGGCCGTCGAGTGCCGGCAGGTAGCGTGGTCCGTCGAGCATCTCGCCGGTGGCGTACTGCCAGTCCTCGAGAAACGCGAGCGCCAGCGGTGCCACGGCATCGCCGCGCAGCCGCACCTGGGTGTCGCGCCATGCCTCCGCGCGTCCGACGACGCTCTCGTCGTGGCAGTCGTCGATGTTCATGCCGCCGGTGAAGCCGGTGGTGCCGTCGCAGACGACGATCTTGCGGTGGGTGCGGAAGTTCACGAAGCCGGGGCGCATTCGCGGGCCGAACCGCGCCACCGCGACGCCGGCCTCACGCAGCGGTGCGAGGTACGCGCCGAGCCGCGAGGTGCCCAGCCCGTCGAGCAGCAGGCGCACCTCGAGTCCTGCCCGTGCGCGCTCGATGAGCGCATCACGGATGCGGTTCGCAACCACGCCCTCGTTGAGGATGTAGTACTCGAGGTGCACGTGATGCACGGCCGCCGCGATGGCCTCGATGATCGCATCGTAGGCGGCGTGTCCGCTGTCGTACAGCGTGACGTCCTGGGCACAGAGCGGCGGTGACTGGTTGGTGCCGGCTGCGATCGCGGCGAGGCGGCTGCCCGTCACCCCCAGCTCCTCCGTCCTCCCGCCGCGCTCGGGTCGCGTGCGCTGGTCGCGATTGCGCGCGGCCGTGCGCGCGACGATGCGTCGGCGTTGCTTGCGGTCGAGGCGGCGCGGGCCGAGAAAGTAGTAGACGACGAAGCCCAGCACCGGCAGGTACGTCAGGCCCAGGATCCACGCCAGCGTCGCCAGCGGCGGTCGGCGTTCGAGCAGGATGTAGCAGGAGATGAGGATGACCCACACCACCTCGAGCGCGATCACCCAGTCGGGCAGGGCGAAGACCCCGGTCATGCGCCGTAGGCGCGAACGGCCGCCTCCGGTGCGAGCGTCCGCGCGAACTCGTCGGGATGGCGCTGGAACCAGCTCGAGAGGAGCAGCAACTCGTCGATCTCATGGGTGGGAATGGCGCGTCCCGGCCGGTCCGCGCCATCGAAGACGCGTCGCGCCCACTCGGCGAATTCGAGCTGCTCGCGCCGCGTCACAGGCTGCTTCAGGTCGGCGCGCACCGTCCCGCGCTTGACGAGGTAGATGCGCGTCTCGTTGCCATGCCCGGTCACGGGATAGGCGAAGGTGAGCGTCTCGACGGCAAAGCGCAGGCGCTCGAACTGGGTCCGCAGCATCTCGAGCCGCTGCAGCTTGTCCCGCACCTGCGCCGCGCGCTCGAACTCGAGCGCCTCGCTGTGGGCCTCCATGCGGTGCGCGAGCGCACGCAGCGGGCCATCGCCACTGCCGTCGAGAAACGCCCGTGCCATCGCGAGCTGGGCCGTGTACGCCGACTCGGCCACGGCGCCGACGCAGGGACCGAGGCACTTCCCGATCTCGTGGCGGATACAGCCCGGTGTGCGCGGCAGGGCCACCACCGGCAGCTCGGCCTGATCGCTGAAGTGCATCGGCACATCGATGCCGCAGTCGCGCAAGCCGAGCACGTCGCTCAGCTCGCGCAGCGCCTCGCCGACGCGGCCGGCGCTGAGATACGGGCCGTAGAACGTGCCCCGTTCATCGCCGGCGGCGTCGCGCGTGACGAGGAGCTTCGGTGCGCGACCCGCCGTGAGCTTCACGAAGCAGTAGTGCCGTGCGTCGCGCTTCATCATCCAGTTGTACCGCGGGCGGAGCTGCTTGATCAGCCGCAATTCGCGCAGCAGCGCGCCGAATTCGCTCGGCTGATACTCCCACTCGATGCGTGCCGCGCGCCACAGGATCCGGGCCCCCTTGTCGTGTGGCCACTCGGCGCGGAAGTAGCTCAGCAGCCGCGTGCGCAACTGCTTCGACTTGCCGACGTACAGCACCTCACCTTCACCGCCGAGGAAGCGGTAGATGCCGGGGCGATCCTGGGTGCCCGCCTTCACCAGCTCACGCAGCGCATCGAGGTCGGTGACCGGCCGGCGGCGACCCTTGCGCCTGCGGGCGGCGGCAGGGCCATCGGTGGTGTCATCCAGCGCGATGTCCACGGCCACGCTCATCTCGCGCTCCGGGAGCGATGCTGCGGCCCTCGCGGCTTCGAGTTCGGCGAGGGTCACGGCGCGCTCGACGCTCAGCCGCTCGTCACTGCGACCACGCGGTGGCGTGACCCCGAACAGCGCGAACAGGTCGCGCTGCGCCTCGGCGGCGGCCTTCATGGCTGGCAGCGCCAGCAGAACACCGTCGTGCGTCCGTCGATCGCGCTGCTGTCCACCAGCGTCGTGCCGCAGCGCGTGCAGGCCAGTCCGCCGCGGCCGTACGCCTGCAGGTGCGGCACGAAGCCGCCGCGACCGCCGCGGGCATCCACGTAGTCGCGGAAGCTCGTGCCCCGCACCGCGATCGAGGCCGTGAGCACGCCACGGAGTGCCGTCAGCAACGTCGCGCCCTCGCAGGCGGAGAGCGTGGCCGCCGGTCGCGAGGGGTCGATCCCCGCCGTCCAGCAGGCCTCGTTCGCGTAGATGTTGCCGACACCGGCGAGCAGACGCTGGTCCATGAGCACCTTCTTGATGGCCTGCCGCGACGTCCGAAGAGACGCCGAAAATCGCTCCGCGGTCAGCGCCGGGTCAAGCGGCTCGGGGCCGAGGGGCGCGAGCGCACGCGCCAGCCCGTCGGCGGTGAGCAGTGCGACCGTGCCGAGCCGGCGGATGTCGCGGTAGTGGAGCTGGCGGCCGTCACGCAGGTGGAGCGTGAGCGTGATGTACTCGCGGTCACGCGGGGTGACGTCGCCGGTGGACGACTCGACCAGCAGCGCACCGGTGAAGCGGGGCTGGACCACGATCGCGTCGGTCGAGCTCAGGTCGAGGATGATCAGCTTGGCGCGGCGCCAGGCGCGGACGATGGTGACGTCGGTGAGGCGACGCTCGAAGTCCGCAGCGGTGACCGTGCGCAGGACGTCGGCCCGCCGCACCGATGCGAACACGATCACCGCGCCGGAGACCATCCCATCGAGGTCGCGGGCGATGGTCTCCGTCTCGGGGAGTTCAGGCACCGCGTGCCAGTGCGCGCCAGCCGATGTCGCGTCGGTGGAAGGCGCCGGCGAACGTGACGCGCGTGGCGAGCGCACCGGCGCCCTGCCGTGCGTCGGCGAGCGTGGTCCCGGTGGCGGTGGCGGCGAGCACACGACCACCGCTCGTGACGAGCGTCTCGCCCACGGCCCTGGTGCCGGCGTGGAAGAGCCACTCACCGGCCGCTGTCTCAGGCAGCGTGATCAGATCGCCGCTGCGGGGTGTGCCAGGGTAGCCTTCGGCGGCGATCACCGTGGTGACCACGCTGCGCGCCGGGGCGAACACCGGCACCGGGTCGATGCGCTCGCCGCGCGCGATCTGCAGCATCACGCGCAGCAGTGGGGCATCGTCGGCGAGCGCGGTGAGCACCGCCTGCGTCTCCGGATCACCGAAGCGGCAGTTGAACTCCACCACGCGCGGCCCGGAAGGCGTGAGCATCACGCCGCAGTACAGCAGCCCGCGAAATGGTGTGCCGCGCGCGCGCATGGCGGCGAGCGTCGGCGAAACGATCACGTCCATGACGTGGCGGATGCCGGCGGGCACCGAGCCGTCATGCCAGGTATAGGCGGGGTCGCCGGCGTCGGCGGGGCAGTAGGCGCCCATGCCGCCGGTGTTGGGCCCCGTGTCACCCTCGCCGACGCGCTTGTGATCCTGCGCGGCGGGCAGCGGCACCGCCGTCTCGCCATCGGTGAGCACGAACAGCGACAGCTCCTCGCCGGTCATGAACTCCTCCACCAGCACCTCGGCGCCGGCGTCACCGAACAGGTCGTCCTCGAGCATCGACGTGATGGCCGCGTCGGCGTCGTCGAGCGTCATGGCCACGACCACGCCCTTGCCGGCGGCGAGGCCGGACGCCTTGATGACGACGGGGGCGCCGAACTCGCGCGCGGCGGCGCGCGCGCCGGCGACGGTCGTATGGATCGAGGCGCGCGCCGTCGGCACGCCAGCATCACGCATGAGGGCCTTGGCAAAGGCCTTCGACGTCTCGAGCTGCGCCGCCGCGGCGGTGGGGCCGAAGGCGGCGATGCCGTGCGTCGAGAGCGCGTCCACCAGTCCGGCGGCGAGCGGCGCCTCGGGGCCGACGATCACCGCGTCCACCCGCTCGTCCTGCGCCAGCGTGACCAGCGCAGGCACGTCGGACACGGAGACCGGCAGGCAGGTGGCGAGTGCGGCGATCCCCGGGTTGCCCGGCGCGGCGAGGAGCGTGACGTCCGGGGATTCATGGCGGATGCGCCACGCGAGGGCATGTTCGCGGCCACCGCCGCCGACGAGCAGGAGCTTCATGGCGCGGAATCTACTCCGCGCCGCTCGGTCAGCTGCCGGCCTTCCGGCGGAACGCGTCCGCCGCGCGCGCGAACGAGTCACCCACCTTGCCGAACGTCTCGCGTGCCTGCTGGCCGTAGTAGTCGGCGGCGGTGCGCACGTCATCGCCGTAGGTGGCCTGCGGGCCGGCGCCGTCACGCGTGGGATATTCGCCGCCGACGATCCGGGCGTAGGCACCGGTCGCGACCCAGCGCTGCAGCTCCGCCGCACGCACCGTGTTGAACGGGTGTTCACGCAGCGCGGTGTTGATCGCCTTGAGCAGCGCATCCCACGCGCTCCCCTCGCTCTCGTACTCGGCGGCCTGCCGCAGGAACGCGTCCAGATCTCCCTCGCCCGGGACGCCCGACCCGCCGGCGAGGCGGAAGAAGGTGCGCATGGCGAGCGTCGTGTCCTGCACCGCCAGCAGCGCGGCGCGGTCGCAGCTCAGCTCCGCCTTGCGGCTCCACTCCAGCAGCGCGAGCTGGAACGGCATCAGGGCCAGCCCCGCGAGGAAGGGCAGCGCACTGAAGCCGATCGTGCTCACGATCACGGCGATGGTGCGGTAGACCATGTGGCCGCTGGCGATGTGGCCCACCTCGTGGGCGATCACGACGCGCTGTTCGTCGTCGCTGAGCACGGCCATCGTGCCGGTGTTGATGACGATGAAGGGCCGCTCGAAGCCGATGGCGCCGGCATTCAGGAAGGGCGTCTGGGTGACGTAGAGGTCCGGAACCTCGGTCACGTCCAGCACTTCGCAGACCTCACGCACCATCGCGTACAGTTTGGGATGCTGCGTGGGGCCGGTCCGCACCGCGTTGGCGAGGAAGAGGTGTCGCAGCCCGCGCTCGCCGAAGAAGCCGGCGACCTTGCGGATGATCTCGTCGAAGCCGGGGATGGCCCGCAGGGTGTTGAGTGCCGCCCGATCGGCCGGGTGCTCCCACGACGTGGATGCGATGCGTGGCAGGGGTGTCACGGGCATGATGATCCTCGTTCGCCCCGCGGGGCGGATTGGCGTGATGGAACGCGAGCGGCAGTGAAGCGCCGTCGACGTCCCTCCGACACTCGGAGGGGCACCGAACGGCACCGCCTGCGCCGGTCACCCTGACGGGTCCATCCCCCTACGCGGGATGGTGCCGCCGGGTGTCAGGCGCGACCACGGCACCGACTACAGACCGCGGAGCGCCTGCTCCAGGTCTTCCAGCAGATCATCGGCGTCCTCGATGCCGACCGACAACCGGACGAGCCCTTCCGTGATGCCCAACGCTGACCGCCGCTCAGGCTCCACCGACGCATGCGTCATGCTGGCCGGATGACTGATCAGACTTTCGACGCCGCCCAGGGACTCGGCCAGGCTGAAGAGACGCACCCGGTCGAGCATCGTCTTCACACGTTCCCGATTCTCGAGCTCGATCGAGATCATGCCGCCGAACCCCGACATCTGTCGCTTCGCGAGCGCGTGCTGCGGATGCGACTCGAGGCCGGTATACAGTACCCGCTCATGCCCCAGCCGCTCGGCCAGCCACGCCCCGATGCGGCGACCGTTCTCGTCATGCGCCCGCATGCGCACGGCCAGGGTCTTGGTGCCGCGCAGGCAGAGCCAGGCATCGAACGGGCCGGGCACCGCGCCCGCCGCATTCAGGATGAACTGCAGTCGAGTCGCGAGCTCGTCGCTGGACGTGACCGCGATGCCGCCGATCATGTCGCTGTGTCCGTTCAGGTACTTCGTGCTGGAATGCCAGACGATGTCGGCGCCCGTCTCCAGCGGACGCTGGAAGATCGGCGTCGCAAACGTGTTGTCGACGATGGTGAGCGCACCGGCGCGCCTGGCGATCTCGGCGGCGGCGGCAAGGTCGGTGAGCCGCATCAGCGGGTTCGTGGGCGTCTCCAGCATCAGCGCCCGGGTCTGCGGCGTGACCGCGTCGGCGATGCGCTGCGGATCGCGCGTGTCGACGTAGGTGAACGTCAGCCCGAACTGCCGCAGCAGCTTGTCGAAGAGGCGGTACGTGCCGCCGTAGACATTCTCGCCAACGACCACGTGATCACCCGATCGGAACAGGAGCATCAGGCTGGTGAGGCACCCCATGCCGCTGCCGAACGCAAAGCCGTGCGTGGCCCCCTCGAGCGCGGCGACGTTCCGCTCGAGCGCCTCACGGGTCGGATTCTTCCCCCGCGCGTACTCGTAGCCGCGATGCACGCCGAACTCCTCGTGCACGTACGTGCTCGTGAGGTAGAGCGGCGTCATGATGGCGCCGGTCGTGGCCTCAGGCTGCTGGCCGGCATGGATCGCGCGGGTGGAAAATCCGTCGCGGAGGTCGGTGTCGAAGATGCGGGTCATCGGAATCGGAGTGAGGGAGAGTGGAATCGTAACGGCCCGTGCCGCCCGTCGCACGACGGTCCATGGGACGCGGCGTGACCGGAATTCAGGCCCGCGACCTTCTGCCCTCGGCCGGACTCGACCCGTTGCAATCATCGGGCGTGCCGCGCTGTCTGGTGGTCGACGATGAACCACGCATCCGCCGGATCCTCGCACGGGTGATGCGCGCCGACGGCTTCGAGGTCGATGAGGCGGGAGACGGCCTCGAGGCCGTGGCCTCCATGGAGGCCCAGCCGGCGACGCTCGTTCTCACGGACATCGAGATGCCGAACATGGATGGTTTCTCGCTGCTGCGTGAAGTGCGCTTGCGGTGGCCGGACTCCGCCGTGATGATGATCAGCGGCAATGGCGACGTGCAAACCGCCGTCAGCTGCCTCTCCGTCGGTGCGATGGATTACCTGACGAAACCGTTTCACCTCGAAGAGGTCCGGGCGCGGATCACGTCGGTGCTCGAACGCCGACGGCTCGTGTTGGAGAACCGGGAGTACCAGACGCGACTCGAACAGAATGTGCAGACACAGGCCCGCCGCATCGAGCAGCAGTTCCT